>CAMYLK010000003.1 GCA_947259225.1 uncultured Desulfobulbaceae bacterium
CAAGAAGGCGTACCGGAAAAATCGGGTAGAGTTTTGCCGCCATATCCTGCACAGATGTAAAGACAGACTCTATAATCAGGGCGGCAGGAGAGTGTCTGGCAGCGAGATCAGCGGCAATGGCCCCTCCCAGTGATCTCCCGAAAATGATGATATCTTTCGGGTTAACTCCTTTCTGCTCTGTAAGATACAGCCAGGCAGCCTCGGCATCGAGGTATGTCCCTTGCTCGGAAATTTTGCCCTGGCTCTGTCCATACCCCCGGTAATCGATAACCAGGGTCGAGAGGCCCAGGTTGTTGAAAATTCGCAATGAATCAAGACGGTGGGAAATATTGCCCGCATTGCCGTGGAAAAAAAGGAGCGTCCCTCTCTTGTTTTCGGCCGGGACGAACCAGCCATGGAGACGAACGTTGTCACTGGTGACGATAAAAACCGATTCATAGTCCAGGCCGATATCGCCGGGGTTTGCCTGAAGTTCCCTCCCCCCCATGTTGGGGTAGAAAATCAGCTTGCCCTGCATAACAAAAAGATAGAGACAGAGGAGAATATACAGGAGGCCACCCATTACTATAAGCGGCCCGAAAAAATGAATCATTCCGTCTCCCCTGTTCACAACCTGCGTTACCCCCGGCTAATTACCCTTGGATCAATGCTGAAAAAAGCTGATGATTAATCCTATCCACTATTTTATAATATCTTGTTACAACGTTTCAACCATTTAGATTCGCAATACGACAAAACGGAGATATCAAGATGCCTGTTATAGAATCTTACAGCTTTGGCCGTATGATCATTGATGGTAGATCTTTCAGCAAGGATATTATAATTTTCCCTGATAACAGCATTCTCAGCCCATGGTGGCGCAATCAGGGACATAGCCTTGAGATATCCGATCTTGAAAACCTGATCGACATGACTCCAGAAGTCATTATCGCCGGAACCGGTTCCAGTGGTCTTGTGCGACCAACGACAGAACTGGAAGACCTTATGGCGCAGCGGTCGATCAAATTTGTTGCCCAGCCAACAGGTGAAGCTGTGATGACCTATAACAAGATCAGCGGAACAAGAAGAACAGGCGGCTGCTTCCATTTAACATGTTAGGACGTTTGTATTAGAGAATACAGGGAAACTATCCAGCCTGTTTCACTGTCCACGAGTTTCAAGACAATAAGGAAGCAGGTGTTGGAATTATTGCCATACAATGGTAAAATACGATTTATTTCTCCCTGTCACATGATATTGCGGGAAATAAAAACATTATATTTTCAAGGAGAGAACCAACCATGCCATTCAAGTTATTGAGACTATATGCCTTACTCGTTATTTCAGCATTCTGTATTTTTATATTTGTTCTCGGTCTTGTGAACAATGTAACATTTTTCAATACCTTTATCGGACCTGCCGCAATTCTTCTTTTTATTGCTTTCAAACCCAACTTCTATTACGACATCATAGCTGTCTCCACGATAGTTCTCTTAACTGTTATCGCACTCATCTTCTCTGCGGTAAGCGCCCTTATCAACCATGAGTACGCCCTTGCTTTCTTTGTGCCGCTCATACCCATTGCCACCCTGGCAACTGTTCTGTTCTGCATGGAAAAGCTGAAAAAGGAAGATGAATTATATTCATAGGTCGTGCGTATACTTAACCAGGGGAAAGAACCCCAAATAAAGTCGGGAATTTACAGCGTGAGGGTTTGAGGAAACACCCGGAAATATACCGTTCAAGGAATCCGCACCCACCCCGGTGTGTATGGCTTATAAACGTATCCGTCCGCATGGTCTGGATCAGCCTGTTATTATTATTGCTATCTCTTTCCCTGACAGAGGCACAGGAAATGAATGTTAGGCTGCCAAAACCGCAACTCGATGGTCACGTCTCTCTTGAACAGAGCCTGGCCAGGCGCAGGTCCATAAGGAATTTCAGCAATAAGCCGCTTTCATTGCAGGAAGTTTCACAACTCCTGTGGGCGGCACAGGGGATAACATCTTCCCATGGGTTCCGCACCGCCCCGTCAGCAGGAGCACTGTATCCCCTCAAGGTTTATGCAGTTACCGGAAACGTCGATAAGCTAACTGCCGGCGTGTATCTTTACGATCCCGGGGAGCACGAACTCCACATTGCCACAGAGGGAGATCTGCGTTCGGCTTTAACCGGTGCCGCTCTCGGGCAGGATGCAATACTAGGTGGCGCGGTAAATATTATTTTCACCGCCATTTATGAAAAAACCACCTGGAAATACGGTCAGCGGGGCATCCAGTACGTGCACATGGATGCAGGGCATGCCGCACAGAACGTATGTCTTCAGGCTACTGCCCTTGGTTTGGGGACAGTAACTATCGGGGCCTTTCGTGACGAAAAGGTCAGCGAAGTCCTGAAGCTGCCGAGGGATGAAGTACCCCTCTATATATTACCGGTTGGGAGGCCTTAAGCATGAGAGATTATTTATTAACGATCCAGAAAGTTTTTAGTGCCGGCATAATACCTGTTTGCGGGCTTTTCTTTTTCATCCTTTTTTCAACAGATGCCTTTGCTGGCGAGGGATTCACTCAAACTCCGGCTGACTATGAAGGCCCTTTTTATCCCGTTGTCCGGCAGCAGGATGAAGACAATGATCTGATTCACGTTGGCGGCCGACCGCAAAGTGATTCCGGAGAGATTCTAAAGCTTTCAGGAGTTGTAGTCAACACCAGTGGTCAACCCCAAAAAGGCATAACCATTGAGATCTGGCAGACAGATTCCAATGGACTGTACAAGGACCACCGTGACAGGTCCGCAGGGCAAAGAGACCCGAATTTTCAATATTGGGGAAAAACAATTACCTCACAGGATGGATCGTTTTCCTTTACAACTTTATTACCAGGTATGTATGAACCCAGACCGGCCCATATTCATTTCAAGGTGTGGGACAATAATAAAAATATTTTGACAAGCCAGTTATACTTCAGCAATCATCCTGCTGAAATAAAAAGCATGTCAAACAGACCTTCAACAAACGAACTCCAGACGGCTGAACTCAAGAAAACAGACCCAGGACATTTTGCGGCTTTTTTTCAAATTGTTCTGTAAACAGATTGCACGCTATTATAGACATTACCCCCAATCCCCTTAGCTCCTGCAGTATCTGATTATTTTCACATTGACGAAGACATGGAGAAGGGCCTGTCGGCTCACATAATGAGAAAAAGAAAGTAAAAACATCCTTGAATAAATGGCCAGAATCAGCAACCCACTTGAGATATACAAACTGCTCCCGCAAACAAACTGCAGGGAGTGCTATCTTCCATCATGCCTCGCCTTTTCCGCCGCTGTTATAAAGGGTGAAAAAAAACTTGGCGACTGCCCTTATATTCAAACCGACACTAAAAAAACCGAAACAGAAGTCAATGTCAGGCAACACTACGATGAGCAAAGGACGCAACACCTGGAATCATTGAAAAAGATGATTTCCACCGTTGACTTTCCTCACTCAAGGGACCGGCTGGGAGCCCGGATTGTTGGTGAAAAACTTGCAATAACCTGCCTGGGAAAAGATTTTTTTGTCGACCGCAGTGGAAACGTCACTTCCATCTGCCACACCCATGCCGGCCTGACAATTCCCCTGCTCAGCTATATTCTGCAAAGCAAAGGCGGCAGTGTCACAGGATCATGGGTACCATTCCGGGAGCTGAAAAACGGTACCGCAATGGGACCACTTTTTGAGCAGCGCTGTGTCAAGACCTTAAAGAATATCGCTGACAGCAATACAGACCTTTTTGAAGACATTATCAGCATTTTTAACGGTGAAAAAGCCGAGAATATTTTTCCGGCTGACATTTCCATAATTATTCATCCTCTTCCCAGGATCCCCATACTTATATGTTATCTGAAAGCTGAAGATGACCTGGAATCCGACCTGAGCATCTACTTTGATTCAGGTGCGGAAAACCACCTGCGCATTGAATCAATCTTCGAACTCGGTGCGGGCCTGGTAATGATGTTTGATAAAATCGCAAAAAAACACGGTTAAGGACCACCTTTCAGCCAATCCCAGTACTTAGTTAATAACCAGTAATACTCAGAAACAATACTCATAAACCAATGCATCAGGATACAGCAAACAAAGGCTGGTGGTCACGAAACTGGAAATGGGCGGTCCCTGCCGGGTGCGTAACCCTCTGTGTTTTCTGGATTGTTGCAATATCAGCACTCATATACGGCATGTTTTTCCTGATGAAAACAGCGGACGTATACGAACAAGCCCTGCAGGAGGTAAAGAATAACCCGCAGGTAATTGCATCAATAGGCAGTCCTGTCAAAGATGGCTGGTATATGACGGGGACTATTAAAACCAGCGGGTCAGGGGGTGAGGCAGATATATCTTTTCCTGTCTCCGGACCGCAAGGAAGCGGCAAAGTCTACGCCGTAGCTGAAAAATCAGCCGGCAAATGGACATTTACAACCCTTGTGTTTGAGGATGAACGGGGAGAACGAATCTACCTGGCTGGTGAGGAACTTTTGAAAGAACAAATATAGAGTTGCAAGAACCTTACAGGATGGCTATCGGGTCGACATTCAATAAAAAACCCGGAAGTTGTATTCAGCTTCCGGGTTTTTTATTGGTATAACTGACTATCTTTAAAGCAGTTATATTTCCTTCAGTGACGGAATTATCTTGTTAATAATCCAGAAAATTATGAAAGGGGTCGCGGCAACGGTTAACGCGCCAAACAACCCTTCGCGATAGGTTTCAAGGCTATGCGGAATCATCGGAAGGTCATAATGCATGAAACCGGCAAAGGAGAGCGAGAATGCCTGGCCACCGACAACAACGTTCCAACGCATCATAAACACACCGAACAGGATCAGGCACAGTGCAACAAAGAGACGCCTGATTGTCAGTTTCGGCAGCATCAGCATGATAAACGGAAGTACGTTACCCAGACCGTACTGCAGGATAAAGATCTTGGTGAAGTCTTCCTTGAACATAACTTCGCGCAGGATATCCCACGACTTCATTTGTGTGTAACCCCGAAAAATAATATCCAGCAGTTCCAGTGTGATGGCAGCTATCAGGAAGCCAAGCAGGTATTTGCTGGCCTTTTTCATGACATCCATTTCCACACCGGCAATGACCGTAACACTTTCATCACCCATACCTTTCTTCAGGACCGCCCTGAATTTTTTCCACTCCATGATGATGATATAGGTAAGCATACAGAGTGCGATACCGGATACAACAGCCGACATGATAAATATAACCGGCATGAGCGGTGACATCCACAGGGCGTTGGCCTTGACCGATCCAAAGATAAAACCCGCATAACCATGCAGGAAGCAGGCCACCGGGATACCGATAGCGGCAAGGATTGTCACAGCCTTGTGATCCTTGGCAACAGCTTCCTCACTGATGTCGTAGGCTCCAAGTGTCAAAATATTATATAGGGTGCGCATGAAGGCATCACCCGAACCTGTTTTCCCTTTCAGGGCTATAGTCTGCTCCACAAAGTATTTGCGGTACACGAACCATATCTCGCTGAGGACGATCATTGAATAGGTGGTATAGACAATACCGAATGCGGCAATGGCCGAGGTAAAATGCGGGGTAAACAGGACCTCAGGCCCCCGCAGCGGCTGCTGCAGGTGCAGGATAAGAGGCATCATTGCCACCGGCAGCAGGGCCAGTGAAAATACAAGGGAAAACTTGGCCATGTCTTTCAGATCCTTCTGCCCGAAAACGTGGTACAGTGAAGAAAGAACAAAGGCACCGGCAACCAGACCGGTCATATACGGGTACATGACAATGGTCATTCCCCAGTAAATATACTCGTTGGGGTAAACAAAGCCGTGCTTTATGGTCCATTCAGCCCCATGTGCTATTGTTGCATGATCTACCATTTTATCACCTCACTTCACTGTATGATCCAGGCCGATGTAAAAAACCTGGGGCTTGGTTCCATATTCATCTTTAAGGACAGCTACTCTTTCGTTCATGATGACCTTGGTGATCGGGTCGTTCTCGTCCTTCAGGTTGCCGATCTGCCTTGCACCAAAAGGGCAGGCCTGAACACATGCTGTCTCCATGCCTTTGGTTATGCGGTGGTAGCAGAAGTTACATTTGTCGGCCACTTTGTACTTGGGATGAAAGAAGCGGACACCGTAAGGGCAAGCCATGACACAGTACCCGCAACCTACACACCACTTCCTGTCGACCAGTACCACTCCGTCCTTGGTCTGATAGGTTGCACCAACGGGGCATACCTGAACACAGGCCGGCGTCTCACACTGATTGCAGAGTTTCGGCACAAAAAATGCCTTGGAGATATCGATGGGATCGATTTCCTCTTCCTCGCGGATCCTTGATACAGTGAACCCATCCCTGGCCCCCATCGGTGAATCTGCATGGGTCTTGCCGTCCTTGGTCAGGACATACCGCTCAACCCAGGTCCTGGTGATCTGAGCATCGTAGGGTATTTCGTTTTCTATTTTACATGCCTTTACACAAAAACCGCAGCCAACGCATTTGGTTGTATCAACCAAAAATCCCCAGCGAACCTTGTCGTCCCCGATGGCCGCTTTGACCTCTGCCGGGCTGAGAACTTTGAAAGCGGAAAGCGGGAGACTGGCGGCAATGGCACCCTTTACTGTATTTTTCAGTAATGTTCTGCGTGAACAACTCATTACATATCCTCCAAATCAGGGTTGTGCGAATCGTGACACTCCACACACTCCGAATCTACATTGTGTTCATTGGGATCGATACCCGGTATTTCAGCCCTGCTTGTGTCCGTATAGTGAAGATCTGCGTGACACCTCAGACACTGAAGCCGGCTTCTGTCAATGATCATTGTCTCCGGGTTCTCCGTTTCAGGGTGATCCTTGCCTGGACCGTGGCAGTTTTCACACTGGATGATTGCGTGCGGAGAGGATTCTAATAGAGTCCCTTTTTCCTCGTGGCACTCAACACATACATCTTTTCCCAGATAACTGACTGGAAAATCCTTCCATTCCTGAACGTTGCTGGCACGGTAATAGTTAAAGGTAAAACTCTCCCCCTGCACACCAAAATCCTTGGGCACAATGACGTACCTGACCAGCAGTATGAGGGCGACAAATGCAATTGCCACCCATAGCGGCCTCAGTACATGATTCTTCATAAAACGCCTCCCTTTTCCCCGCTTACAAGGAAAAATTTAGATAATAAACACCACGAAAGGACCGAAGGTGTCAAATTTACAACAGCTGCTCACCTTCACCTCTCAAAAACTAGATAATAATGTGAATTAATGTGATTTTTTCTCGCAAGGAAAATTATCAATTGATTCGATGGGACACAACGTGGTATACATATATACTACGAAGTGGCATCTACTGTGACGATAGCCGAAAAAAATAAAGGTTTTGAAACAATTGTGCAAGTAAAAATATATTTTTTATTGCCTGACCGATTTTATTAACCCCGGTTTCAAAGATAATATAAAAAGACATAGCTGGAGAAAAAAGAATAATAATGGGGAATCACACTGAAAGTCAAGTCCAGGGTATCAAGCAGCTGGCCGAACAGGTTCAGATGCTCAAAAAAAACGTGGAGCAGTTGTCAGCACGGCTGTCTGCCCTAGAAGGACAACCTCTTCAGCAAACCGTTGAACAGAGACAGGTACCGTCCGTGACTTCTGCTCAGCCCCAGCTCCAGCAAGCCTCTCCCACATTCATAGACACAAAAGCCCTGCTGCCAAGGATTGCCACAATCTGCTTCCTTCTTGTCGTTGCCCTGATACTTCGAACCATAACTGACAACCAGATTATTAATACCCAGGCCGGTTCCGTTCTCGGTATGACGTACGCAGCCATCCTCATCGTTTACGGTTGGCGTCTGTATGGAAAGCAAAGCCGGCTTGCTCCCGTCTTTCCTGGCTGCGGCATTCTGCTTCTTTTCTCCATAGTTCTTGAGACCCATGCCCACTATGAATCTCTTTCAACCATGGGTGCATACGCCATCCTTTTTATTGGAGGCCTGACCGTCTTTGCCTTGAGTATCCGCTACCGGGCTTCGACCCTTATCTGCCTGGGAGTTCCAGGTACGGCCGTAGTGGCTATGGCTATTGACTTCCCTTATCCGATATATCCAGTCCTGGGCCTGTTGTTGTTGTCCGCAATACTTGCAGCGTCATTCGCCTTTAAGCAGCAGATGTGCCGCTACCTGCGCTGGTTTACCCTTGTTATCGCTGCAGCTTTCTGGCTGTTGTGGACATCAAAAATGAATACCCTGCCCATATGCGCGGAACCGGTGGCGGAAGCCATATATCCTACTTGGTTTTTCCCTATGCTGTTCATATTCTGGGGTGTTTACCTTGCAACGGTTGTACTGAATGTCCTCAAAAAAGACCTGCAGCTCGGTTTTTTTGAAAGTATTCTTCCCACAATCTCTGCTGTCGGTGCTTTTGGTGCCGGCCATGTCGCTGTCTGCAGCTGGTTTGATAAAGTAATGTGGTTTTACGGTACCATGGTTGGTATAGCCACCCTGCACCTGGCTCTTGCCTGGTGGCTGGCATTACGCGACAAGGAAAAAGCATCGGGGACCAATGTTTTCGTTCTTGCCGGTGCATGCCTTATCGTTATGACTTCAGCTGTTGTACTCAAAAATCTTGGCTATGTTCTTCCGATCTGGTCAGCGAGTGCCCTTGGCCTGGCAATACTCTCTGCCCACCTGAAAAATGAAGGTGTGCGGGTGACATCGTATGCGTTACAAATTACAGCCTGCGTAGCTGGAATTTCATCCGCCGCACTCCTGGTACCGACTTCCGTACCATTGGCCACAGGTGTCGCCGGTTTAAGCCTTTGTGTTTTCAGTTTAGTGCAATACAACTGGAGTCGCTCTCACACACCGGACCAGAGCCGTTCCTTCTATTTTTCCAAACTGGACAAAAACGACTTCAGCGCCGTTGTCCTGCTGATAACCGGACTCCTTGGCGGGTATTATTTTTCGCAGTTTGCCCTGCATGAAATTCTAGGCGCACTTTCTGGAGATACCGCTTTCCAGTTCCAGAGTGGTCAGTCGCTTATCATAAATATCGGAGCCGTCCTGTTGATGTACCTCGCGCTAAAAGGAAGAAACAGGGAAATCATCATCATCGCCACTATTGTCGCGCTCATAGGCGCCGGCAAGGTCTTTATTTTTGACATGTTCAGGATTAAGGGCGTACCGCTTGTCTTAAGTGTTTTCTCAACAGGTGTTGTTGCGGCCTTTGGTTCAATTGTGATGGGGCGCTGGCAGAAAAAAGAAACGGAGACTGCCTGAGCAGCCTCCGTCAACATGAATTTTATACTGAATTTCCGAAAAAATACCTTTTTCTATTTCTTCTCCTGAAGCATGCGTTCCCGCTCTGCCTTCAGTTCAAGATAATCCTGTTCTGCTTTTTTCAATGATTCATCCTGGCGGTCTTTAATTTCCCTGATCTTTTCGTCCAGCTTCTCCTTTTTGATTTTCATGCCCTGGGCGCCAAACAGGGTGTTGGCCAGGTAAGTAAACGAAAAATGCATGAGTGCCAGATCATCCTCCTTTATTTCCTGCAGGGTCTTCTCATCTATTTCATAGGTATCAAGAAAAGAGGAGTTGAAGATAAAATTTCGGAAAGAATCCAGATCCGTTGAAGCCATGAAAAACATCCGCTTGGCGGCTTCGCTCAGCGATGCCTGATGACCGAAAGATTTTCTGCGCATGATCAGCCGTAGCCATTCTTTGTTCATCTCGTCCCGGACATCTACTCCCTGGTCTTCCCGCCATTCACCGATAACCCATTCCTTGTCCTCATCAAACCCTTTGCAATGCGGCTCCTTGACGAGAAAGAAAAACTTTTCCTCATCAGCATCATCCTTGCCACCCTCATGGAAATCAGCCATACCGACAGGATAATACCGACAGGCGGAAGGGCGATCTGTGTAAACGGTGCATCCTTCCGGGGTGACAAAGGGACAACCACCAGTGTCCTCTTTTAACTTGATCTGCACACCGGGCATATCTGTTTTCTCCAGATAGGTCGGCTGGGTATACTGGGTAATGAACTTGTGGGCCGGGATACCGAGACGTGTACTCAACATAAGAATATCGTAAGGGGTCAGGATAATCTTGATATTATGACAGCAGGCAGTAAAACAAGAGACTCCCGGATGACACTCAAATTTCAGATAACTGTCTAAGGTGAGTTTTTTGGGTAATATATTTGAAGGATTTTTATCGGTACTTCCTAAAAATTCCTTTTCCGCGTCAGTCATGTTTTCTCCGGTCATTGTATATCCTCATCCTGTTCAGGTTCATATTTCATCTTAGCCAGATAAACCTTATATATTATCATCAAACACTCCCCTGTCAAACCTAAACCCTTTCGAGGCATAAAATGACTTATTTATCCCATCTCAGGAAATGACACTCATTGGCTCTTGCCATTTTATCAAAATAAAATTAATGTCTCTGCTTTGCGGCTTTTGAATTCCTTCATTAATCGAGAGAGCAAAGTGAGACGGAAATACTCTGGCGACCCGCTGGCAGCGAGCAGCTTTACTGCATAACATATTGTTAATTATGAAAAAATATTACTACAGATCCATTGATTTAAGCAAAGTTGAAACCCTGGTGTACCATCTCCCTGAGGGTCCCGCATTGTCTGTTGAGATGGGGGAGCTTGATGGGATTTTTGATCTGGACATGGAAATCGGCGATATCTGTGACACATCAGACATAGATGGAGTCATGCATTTTTTTCCCAAGGGAAATGCCTGATCATCTCCGCCAATATATCTGTTTATCTCCTCTGAACCGTTTTCCTCCGAACCATTCAGTTTATGGCGTTGCCATTGCCAGATCAACAAAAAACAATAATAGACTTGAGCCTGGACAGTCATATCCATACCCGCCTGTGCAATCATGCCACCGGGGAAATGGAAGAATATGTGCAAGCCGCGCTCGGCAAGGGGCTGAAAACAATTATCTTCAGGGAACACCTGGAGGAAGATATTGTTTATTCTGATCGGACCTGGCTGACAGAAGCTGATTTTGCGTACTATTTTGAAGAAGGATGGCGCCTCAAGGAGAAATACGCTGACCGGATAAATGTACAACTCGGTGTTGAGATTGGGTTCAATCCCCTGGCAATTGATCTGTTGCAGGAAAAAATAACCCGTTACCCATGGGATCATATCGGATTATCTTACCATTATTATTTTACCGGCAAAGTCCATCTCAACATGGTGAGCCGCCGCCAGAGCAACATTGCAAAGCTTGCCGAAATAGGGGTTGAAAAAGTCCTGTCCGAATATTTTTCAGGACTCATTCAGGGCATAACTCATCTTGACTGCCACATCCTCTGTCACCTTGACGCAGCCCTGCGTCATTATCCGGGGCTGCGGTTCAGTGCAACACACCTGGAACTGATTGATCGTATCCTGGAACTGATGAAGCAAAAAAATATGTCCCTGGAAATCAATACCTCCGGCTTCCCTATCCGCAACGAACCGTATCCGGGCAAAGGCATCCTGCGGAAGGCTGTCGCCTTGAATATCCATCTCATGGCAGGATCGGATGCTCACCATCCAAACCAGGTCGGGCGATATTTTAACCGGCTGCCGGACCTGCTTGCAGAGTTAAGGTAACCAGTCAACCCCGATCCTACGGATGACATTGAATCCACCACTGAGAACCATGCTGTTCTTTCTCGCTACGTGGTCGAGCAGGACCTGGACCTCGAATGACCGTGTCCCCGCATCACAGAGAATAATCATCGTTCTGTTTTCCGGTACTTCCTGATACCTGTCCCGCATTTCATTGTAGGGTATCGCCATCCACCTGTCTGGACCAAATTTTTTAACGTAATCTTTGGCTTCCTGCGGGTGTCTGATATCAAGGGCCATCCAGTCAGGCTCACTTTCAAAGTCATCCATCCAGGACAGGAAACGATCCATGTCAACCTTGCGCAAAAGACCGGCACATAAGTTGTCCGCGACATACGCGGCGGCGTTGATTGAATCGATTGCTGCTGAAAATGGCGGTGAGTAGGCCATCTCAACGGCCATGAAATCCTCAATTGTCGCTCCCTTGGCGATAAGTGCAGCGGCAGTATCGATACGGGCTGAAATGGAATCATTCATCATGCCGAATCCCTGCAGACCCAAAACTTTGCGGGTTGAACGGTCAAAGACGAGCTGGTATACAGCTATGGCCTCTCCAGGGAAAAAGTGAGCCCTGTCCGCAGGTGCAGTGAGAGAATAATCCGCGTCAAACCCTTCAGCGACAGCTGTTTCAAAGCTGATTCCGGTGGAAGCAATGCATCGGTCAAAGGCTTTCATGATATAGCTGCCGACAACACCGGGAAAAAGAGATACATCTCCGGCTATATTATCGGCGGCGATCCTGCCTTCCCGATTTGCCAGTGACCCGAACGGAGCAAAGGTTTCCTTGCCCGTAACCAGGTGGGTGGTAGCTATACAGTCTCCTGCTGCATAAATATCAGGATCTGAGGTCTGCAGCCTGTTATTGACCCTGATGCCGCCCCAGGGTGCAACATGTAAACCTGCCTCCAGGGCCAGTTCACTCCTTGGCCGCACGCCCACAGCCATGATAACAATATCAGCCGGTATTTCTCTGCTGCCGGTTTTGACTCCCGTGACTTTACCGCTCTCCTCACCGATAATTTCAATGGCGGCTTCACCGGTTATCACCCGGACATTTTTCTCTTCCAGATGTGTTTTCAGCATGGCGGCAAACTGCCAGTCGACAATTTTTGGCAGCAGTTGCGGCATGTATTCAACCAGGGTGGTTTCCACACCCCAAAGGTCAGTAAAAGCTTCGGCCATTTCGATCCCTATCGCTCCGCCACCGACAACAACAGCTTTACCAACTTGACCCCGGGCTATACGTTTCTTGATTTCAATTGCCTTGTGCAGGTTGGCGATGGAAAATACTCCATCAAGATCTATCCCACGTATGGGAAGGTCAACCGGCTGGGCTCCTGTTGCCAGCAGCAGTTTGTCATAGGGGATGCGGTTTTCTTCTTCTGTCTCAAGATTCCTTACATGGACTGTTTTTTCCTGCCGGTCAATACCGAGAGCCCGCGTCCTGGTCAGGACTGTAACCCCTTTGGCCGAAGCAAAAAACTTCTCATCCCGGACCATATGGAAACTGGTGGAACGAAGCTCTTTTTCATCCGAGACGTCTCCACACACATAGTAGGGAATTCCGCATCCCCCATAGGAGATGAGACTGTCCTGATCTATGACAGTCACCTCCCATTCGGGTTTGAGTCGTTTCAATCGGCAAGCTGCTTTCGGTCCAGCCGCCACTCCTCCGATTACAACAATTTTGCTGCGCATGAAAAATCTCCACTATATAAAGTTATTAAAATCTGATCAGGAATAAATCTTCAGGATAGACAGGGTGCCGGCAGGGATTATTCAGATGAACTACTGTCCTTATGGGCACCTCTGTACATTCGAATGTGCATTTTTTCAAAGGTGACAAGGCCTTCACCGATGACAGAATCAATAATCCCCAGGAATTGTTCCAGCATCTCTTTGGTATCAATCAACTCGATGATAACGGGAAGGTCTTCCGATAGCCTCAGGATTGAGGTTGTTTTTATCCGGCTGTTTGCCCCATAGCCCATCATTCCCCTGACAACAGTTGCACCTGCTACGCCGTACTCCCTGGCCTTGACAACAATCCATTCATAGAGTGGATTTCCCTCGTGACGATCGCTCTCACCTATGATTATTCGAAGTAGATACCCTTCCTGAGGTAATTCCATATTTATCTCCAGATCCCTGATGCTGCCAGCCTGCCCAGCCAGACCATTGCCACACCGACAATAACATGTACGCCGGCATAGAGTGCAGCCATGTCCATGCGGCCTCCACGAATGAGGACCAGGGTCTCATTGCCGAAGGTTGAAAAAGTAGTGAAAGAACCAAGGAGTCCAATCAGGATAAAGGTCCTCGTTTCGACGCCGAAAAAAGACCTGGTCTCAACCAGGAAGGTCAGCAATCCGATGACAAAACAACCTATAAGGTTCACTGACAATGTGCCAAATGGAAAAGCGATCGAACCAGAGCGGTCCTGCACCCAGCCGCTGACGAGATACCTGAGAATGGCCCCGATAAAGCCGCCCAAACCAATACTGCACAACCTGAGGACGAATTCCATTTTACAATTACTGCTGTTGGGGAGAACCAAGGATCCCTTCTAACAACCCCGGTATAATCTCACCAGCCTTCTTTTCAATCGCCCTGGCAGCAGCCTGTTGCAACAAGTCCCTGATGGTAGAAGAGAGCATATTTTTATCAAAGGCCGGGTTACCGACTGTCCCCTTAATGGGAACCCTTACTACAGTCCCTTCCAGAATACGGTACCCCTCCCTACCCACAAGCTTTTCAGTCACCGGTACCTGCAGTAGATAATCCATGGATTTATCCATACCGACAGAACCACTCAATTCCATTTCCGAATCACCTGCCAGTATCCTGACCGGGGAGCAGATAATCCTGCCATCCCTCCCGGTACAATAGATCCTGCTGTCCTTCAAGGTCAGTTTTTCCTTGTCCAGCCCGAAACTGTTCAAAATACCACGCATGAATCCGGTGCTGTCAAAATTCACCTCGCTTGTATTGATAATGGCAACAAAATCGGCTTCCTGTTCACCTCCAGCTTTCAGCGGCCACGTAAGGGAATCCACAACAGCATCTATCATGCCGCTGGGAGCGGCTACAATTCCGAACAGTGGATGAATGTCCTGCAGCAGACCATCAACCACCGTTTTCCGGAGCTGAACCCCGGTCATTACCGGGCTGGCTGGAGGGATCTGAAGAACCGGCGGCTCCAGGTTAAAGTTACTGTCCGTAACCAGATTAAGCACGCCATCATTCATCCGGCCGGACAACTCCACGTGCAGATTATTTTCATCAAAAGTTAAAGGCATCTTTATCGCACCGAGTTCTATACCTTTATATTCAATTTTATCCGCATAGAGGCTGGTAGAAAAAAGGGACCTCCTTAATCCTTGTCCCTTGTCACCGCCAAAATAATATTTGACCTGGAAAGAATCACTCTTCTCACCCCGCATAGTAATCGGGAGATCAAACACTGTGCCGATAATTGTCCCTATCTTGTCCATCTTCGGAGTCAATTTCCCCTGAAGTTCCAGAATTTTTTCTTGTTCTGCTGAGGTAACCGCCCCGGTGGCTTCAACATCAAGAGGTCCTGAATGGAGCATGATTTCATTTATGGCAAAATCACCATGCGTGATCTGACCCGTCAGCCGGGTTGCTATGTTAACCTTTTCATGGGTCAGCAAAATTTTGTCCTGCAAAGACAAAGAAAAATTATCCAGGAAAATATCTGCCTGTATGTCCTGGCCTGTATCACCCTTGTCAGCAGCGTGAAAAATCATTTGTCCGGCCCCGGCAAGCTCTGTCTTTTGTTTAAGTAAACCTGCATTCAGCAGCAACGGTGTCAGTTTGGCCATGTCTCCGTTAACAGAAAAATCAGCATTAATATTTTTCAATGGTTCCAGCCAGTCTTCAATTCTCAGTTTATCAAGCCGCATTTCTCCCATCTCGGCATCCAGCAGAACATTATGCAGAAAAACGCTACGATCCGGAAATTGAAGGAGATTTGACCCTGTCCCGGAATTGAAATACTGCTCGCTGTTGCCGGTCACAATCAGGTCATGAATTGCAAGTGAGGGCACCTCGTCATTAACGGAACGCAATATCTGCAGGTTGACGTCCTTGTCATGGAACTCAATATTATTCCACATAAACGATAAATCATGAATTCTGCTGTTGAGCTCATTGATCTCAAGGATTGATTGATCTATATACCCTGTCGCCTGGACCTGAAGATCTCCGCTCATCTCTGTTACCGGGAGCATCCTGTCGAGGACCAGGAGAAAATTTGAGAGGTAATCAAGGTTGAAATTTGTATCTGTACTGTACCGGGACCATGCCGAGCCTTTTTCCTTTCGTTCTCCGTTCAGGGCCAGAAAGACCTCTCCAAGCCACGAGGAGAGAGCGAACTGCAAGTCAAAGCTTCCCTTTTTGTTCTTGAGAAGGGAAAGGGGAGCCTGTGCGCTGCCAACAATGGAAAACTGATGGTGTGGAATAATGACGGTTTCGGACTTGTTGAGGGAAAAATTACTGATGTTCAGGTCAGTCTCGACATTATAGTTTTCTTCACCCGACTCACCGACATTTGCATGTGCTTCCAGTGCCAGTTCCCCTGTACCGGACCAGGGGTGCTGAAACAGCTTTCCAATTTCAATCAGGGTTGTACCCAAATCCGCGGAAGCTTCAATGTCAAAAGTATTTAAATTCCCCTGCCCGTAGATCTTTGCAAACGGTGCGTCAATCTGCAGTCTTCGAACCCTGAAGTCAAGCCCGTTCATTTCGCCATTCAGGATGGCTATCAAAGGATTATCCCAGACAAAAGCATTCCCATCAAACAGACCGCCAATGTTTTCTGTCCGGGCCTTGATATCCAGTTGTCCCTGTAGCCCGTCCAAAGAAAAATCGGCGGTGAAATCAAGAAAACCCGATTCAATAAGTGTCGCTTCATGGACATGAAACAAGTGAGGGAGCTGGTCGAACAGCACCGGGACATGAAGGGTACCCTTACTTATTAACTGTATCTTGCTGTTTTTCAGTTCCCCGGAAAAGGATAAACTTCCGCCATCTGTCTCCAGGTTCATTTGCTTGACTGTCCAGTAAAGCCTGGACCATTCAGCACCTTCCAGGGAAAGGTTAATTCTCTGGAAAGACGGAGTGTCCTCCCCCAAAATACCACCGGCTAGCTTGAGATCAGTCAAGCCTGCTTCCCCACTGAATTCGATCTCCTCAAGCCCTACGACCTTGACTTTACAGTCCGTATTCAGAATTCCTTCGCCGGTCGGGAAGTGAGAATAGGGTGCAAGGAAAGACAAGTAATCCCTGATCTGATAGTCGTTTATGGTTACGTCTGCATTGATAATAAGCGTTTCGAGCAGATTGTTTCTTCGGGCCGGCAGGTTGAGAGAACCTTGAGCTTCAACTATCCCCTGATCTCCCATGGCCTGAAATTTTAAGTCAAAATCAACTACTCCGTCAGCAAGATTGGAATGAAGTACAATATTTTTGACCCCCAACCCTGTCTTCGAATCCTGAAGGACGGTTTTGACCATACCGTCACGTACCTGAAGTTGCAGTACCAGTTCGTCCCATCCTGTGGCAGAGTTTTCAGGTGAAGAAGCCTGTTTGTCACTCAGCGGAACTCCTTCACCGGAAAACATTGAATCGGATAATTCTACAACTGGCGAATCAAGTCCAATAAGTCCGAGATTTTTGGGAGCGAGGACCAGCTCTGCGAGGCCCTGGGTACTTGTCAGGCGGGGTATTGCTAAGCGGATACCCTTCCGGTCATCCTTATATTCAATATCTTCACATACCAGACCCTGCTGCCAGTCAACAAGCCAGGAGTTTATAGTGAGGTGTCCAGGAACTGTTCTGTTGACACGGGAAACAACCATCTGAAGGACAGTATTTGAGGAAAGAATCAAAGGCAGAAATACAACAATGGCAAGTACACCAGCCAGCAGTACTCCCAGCCAAAACCTTTTTTTCTTTATGACATGCACCATATTGTCTCTTAATCCCTTGATTCCGGCCAATGCAGCCCGTTATTTGACACAAAAAAACAGTTTGCCCCGAATGGTGGGTAATGTCAATACTGTTCTCCAGGGAAAACCGGAGATAAAAGCAAACCTACCGTAAGGTATCCAGGCGAAGGCGGTGGCGTTCGTCAAAGAGCTTCTTTCCGGCCATCCACATTGCAGCAACAATACCAAAACCTGTCCCAGATGCTATCAGGAACATGATGAGTATCTGGTATTTAACAGCGACCACAGGTTCGGTCCCGCTCAATATCTGGCCAGTCATCATCCCCGGCAGGCTGACGATGCCGGCAGCAGCCATTGAATTAATAATCGGAATCATCCCGGAACGCATGGCTGCCTGCCGGATTTCCCTGACAGCCTCATCACTTTTCTGTCCCAGCAGCAGCCTTTGCTCAATTACCTGGCGCTGCTGCCACAACCCCTCGGTCAGCCTGTCCATACTCAATGCCACACCATTCATTGTATTTCCAATCAGCATGCCAAGGAGAGGTATGGCATACTGTGGTGCATACCATGGTTTGTTGCCGATAATAACAATGAGTGCAAATAAAGTGACTGTCAATGAGGAAACAAAAAGAGCTCCGGTTCCAAGCAGCCATCCGGACCAGCCCCGTACTCTCCGGTGCTGACGTGCTGTTACCTCCCGTCCGGCCACCAGCAGCATGAACATTGCAATGATAAAAACATAACCAAGGTTTGCATATGCAAAGACAAAGCGGAGAATGTAACCGATAAGCAGGAGTTGCAGAGTTGTCCGCAGGGATGCAATAAAAAGCTGTTTTTCAAGCTTAAGGCGCATATACCAGCTTATACAGCCGATTGCCAAAACGAGAAAAGAGGCAACAGCAAGATCGAGAATGGAAAGCTCAATAATCACGGTTCAGCCTTATTCTTTAAATATCAACCGGTCAGAATGCATCAACAGGTGGTTATCTGCAACTCGGTCAAGCTGATCCTGATTGTGACTGACCCAGAGAAGCGGAATTACATTTTCTTTGCAGTATTTCAGAAGCATGCTTTCCACACGGTCAATATTATTACTATCCAGGTTGGCAGTAGGTTCATCCAGTAACAGTGCCTGAGGATGGTTTGTAAGCAGCCTCACAATAGACAGACGCTGTTTTTCTCCGGTGGACAGCCGCCGGACCTGCCAGCTCATGACATCGGCTTCAAAACCAAGATCTATGAGCATTTTATCAATTTGCCCTCTCTCTCCGCTGAAATGATCTTCAACACTGTCAAACCACCAGCAACTCTCTGCCGGCAGCATCCCGACAAGTTTCCGCCATTGAGGGGCCTGGACCTCTTCGCAAAGAATATTGCCAAGGACAACTCTGCCACCATGAGGATCCAGGTCTGCGAGGGACCGCAGCAGTAGTGTTTTACCGGAACCGGATGGTCCACTGAGACCGCAGCATTGACCTCCATCAACAGAAAAACTGTATGGTCCCTGACGGTGAAAGGAAAGGTTATCAATTCGAAGGGTTGCCATAACTACATTTTCTACAGATTATTGAGAAGTGAAGCCAGCAGTTCGGCACACTCATCTGCTCCGTTAACTCTTTTACCTGCTGCATGTTTCATTGAAAAAAGCCGGGGAAGTAATGCGGCCCAGTTTCCATTTAAAAATTCTTCCGCACGTATTTCAACTCCGTTCATATTCTCCTCGATGAACTGAACAAGTGGTTCTGACTCCCTGAAATTGTTCCGCCGAATATATCCAAAAGGAACCCCGGCATGGTAAATCTCCGCCAGGGTTGAATACCCGACTTTGCCTATCACGGCATCGGATGCGGCCACCAGGTCCGGATGGAAAAATCCGGAATCCTCAGGAAGAAATCGAAGGTGTTCCTGCCCTGCATCAGTCCCACTCATTCCCGGAATCAGAAATACCGTATCCCCGCAATTATTGTGACAGCACGGCTGAAACTTCTGCATACCTCCACCCCCCATACTCACAAGGACAAGGCGTTGCTCTTTATCCACAGACAGTTTTTTACGTACGACATCCCTTTCGTTTCGGATCTTTCTGGCGACAGGACTGGTGACCAGGTCGCATTTTTTCGAGCTGCACACAGGGCTGGCCTGGATATGAATATCTGCCTTGGAGTACGTTTCTCTAATATCACTGATTACATTCTTAAGTTCCGGATAGACTTGCAGGTAACTCTCATATATCCAATCCCAGGTAAAATTTTCAAGTAGAACGGAAGGGATGCCAACAAGCCGAGCGGCAGCAATTCCGATCGGGGCTATATCGCTTATCACCAGTTGGCAATCCGAAAAAGCGGTGGAAAGACTTTCAGTGCGTTCTTTGTGGAGAGGATAAAAGTCATACAGTTCTCGAATTGTCGCGGGCAGATCAACTTCCAGTGCTGATACCTGAACAAGTCCGACATCTGTCTGAATCGAATGAAGGGTGGAAGAGCCGGAGAATGAATTCAGGAAAAACCACTCAGGAACCATGGTAGCGAGGGTAAACCGGACGTTGACCAGTTTGCAGAGTGCCTCCATGACCGCGACAGAACGGGCAGCATGTCCGAATCCGTGGGAGGTGATGCAATACCCGACATGAAATTCATCCATAAACGGCAGAACCTAATAACCAGGCCTGGGAAGTATTATTGCAAACCGGCTTCCTTCTTCCTCAGTACTCTCAACCTCGATCCGGCCCTCATGCTTTTCGATAATATTTTTTGCAATGGCCAGTCCCAAGCCGGATCCGCGGTTTTTATCAGTAAAAAACGGAGTGAAGATCTGGCCGATTTTATCTGCTGATATTCCTGTGCCGTTATCTGTGACAGCAAGCTCAATGTTTTTCCCGGAAAGGTCCACCTGGGTACTCAGAATAATTCTGCCTCCCTCCGGCATGGCCTGAATCGAGTTAATAACCATGTTCAGCAAGACCTGATATATCTGCTCAGGGTCCAAAAAAATTTCAGGAAGTTCAGGATCAAGAGACAGCTCAAGTTCCACAGACTTTTTTTCCAGCTCCGGACCCACAAATCGTGCTACTCTTTCCGCCAGGCTATTCAGGTTAAAAGATTCCTTCCTCGGATCTTTCGGTCTGGCAAAATCGAGGAATTCACGAACAATACTATCGAGCCTTGCTGTTTCCTCAACGATGATACCGGACAAATGCTCATTGCCGGGCGCAACCCTGGAAATTCTTTTACCAAGAATTTCTGCCGTGGACCTGACAATACCGAGTGGATTTTTTATCTCATGGGAAACAGCCGCAACCATCTTGCCGAGGTTTGCCAGCCGCTCAGCCTCATTCAGCTTTTCTTCAAGCAGTCTCCTTTCATCCGCCCTGGCCTCAATAATCCTGTCGGCCCGCAGAACAATATATGACAGGACGCCGAAAAGAATACCCATGATCAAAAGAGACAGGATGATAATCCGCCCCTGAAGCTCTATGATTGCATTGATATCGCCTGAAAGGTCCTTGACGACTTCAATGACTCCCATGATATTTTCGCTTCGCTCCCCTGATTTGCCTTCTCCGCGGAAAGGGATATACGTCTTAAGCTTACAATAGACAGGCGGAGTGCCTGGCAAAATGTTGAAAAGAGAGCCGCTGGAGATAAGGACGGAAGTGTTTTCCCCTTTCAGGGCTTTCTGGTATTCAATCCCCCCCCTGTCTATTTTCCCTACCAGGTCGGGGATGGTCGAATAGGAAATAATATTTTCATTGGAATCAAAGATGGTAACCGAGTCAATCCCCATTCCCCGGGTAACATTTCTGACATTCAGGTCAAGGCGCTCAAATTGAGCTTTATTGCTGAGGGCTATACGGCCGTACTGTATAACGGTTGGCAGGACAAAGCGCAGGAACACCTGGCGGTTAAGATTTTCCGCGAAGAGTTCAGAATAGGCTTCACTCCTGTCAAGCAGGACTTTTTTTGCATTGTTGGATATTACCCACGACAGTGCAAAAGACGCGATGAGTATAACAGTAAGGCTGGTATAGAAAAAATATTTAACCAGCTGAAAAGGCTGGATACCCGAGTCTGCATCTCCGGGTCTGGTACTTATCTGTCGAACCTGGAACTCAGGCTGTTTTTTCTTCATTACAGACTCCGCAGCGATGACATCCGGATGTGTCACAAACGCTGGTCGCTCTCCCTTTCATACTTTTTTTATACTCCTGCCACAGGTACTCTTTTTTAATACCATGATCAAGTATATCCCAGCAGAATATTTCATCTTCATAACGTGGACGTACAGCATATTCCCACGCAGTGAGCTTGTATTTTTGCAACGCTTTTTTCAGCGAAGAACCTCGACGAGCCATATCGTAGAGAACCGGGGCAATTCGCCTGTCCCCTCTTGAAAATACAGCCTGCGTGAGGACCCGCTCCGGATTGTCCGTTTTAATTCTCAGGTTGGCCACTCCGGACAGGTTCTTACGAAGATACTTTATTTTCTGTTTCAGAACCATAACTGCCTTGCCTGCATCTCTGGAACCTGATGCTGTTTCATAATCCAATCCACCAAAGGATATGTACTGAAATGGAGTCCAGGGCTTTGGCACGAAGCTGTTTACCGATAAAGTGACCTCCGTAACCCGGCCCCGTTTTCTGCCAATGGGTAAAATCTCATTGTGCAGCCGCTGGACAAAACTGACCATTTCCCGGAGGTCATCTTCCGTTTCTGTTGGCAGGCCTATCATGACGTATAACTTGAGATGAACAATACCTTCCCTGACAAGCCTTATCGCCGCATTCAGCAGGTCAGCCTCGGTCAAACCCTTGTTTATAACTTTACGCAGACGTTCGGAACATCCATCCGGAGCGATGGCAACGCTTTTCAGGCCCGACTTGGAAAGCAGGGACAGGAGCCGGTCACTGATGCGGTCTGCCCGTAATGAGGAAAAAGAGAGCGAGCAGTTCTCTTCTTCCAGGAAAGAGGCCACTTCATCAAGAACGGTACTACTTGCCATTTCCATTCCCAAAAGCCCGACCCGGTTAATTTCTTCAGGTCTTTCCCGCAACCCCCTCATCACTTTATCGACATCCCACAGCCGCGGGGGCCTGTAAATAAATCCGGCCGCGCAGAAACGGCATCCTCTGCTGCATCCTCTTCCCAATTCCGTCATATGCATGGAGAGTTCGGCTTCCGGAGAGTAAAGTTCTGAATGGGCCGCTTTCTGCATGTCACTGACGACAACTTTACGTACTCTGGATGGGGCTCCACCTGATGCCTGGACAGACTTTACGGCACCGGAATCATGATATTCAAACGAATACAGGGACGGCGCATAACACCCCTGCAGTGATCCTGCAAGCTGTTGGAGAAGATACCGGCGATCCGATCCGGACTCATATGCCACTCTTACCTTGTCCATTATGTCTTCAAGAACCGCTTCTGCCTCACCGATGACCATGATGTCGGCAAAAGGGGCAATGGGCTCAGGATTCATAAAAACGGCTACCCCTCCGGCTATCACCAACGGCACCTGCGGTTTTATTGCAGTGGACCTTGCCGAAGAGAACGGATCGATACCGGTTGAGGATATCATGGCAACCAGTCGCGGAAAATCCTCTTCGAAACTTACAGAAGTCAGCAGGACAGGAAAATCCGTCAATGGACGGTTTGATTCCAGGGAACGTAATGATTCATTTTCTACCGGGTAGACAAAACGTTCACATACAAATTCATCTCGTTCGTTGAGGATGCTGTAAACCAGCTGAAAACCAAGGTTGGAGATGGCAAGGGGGTAGGTGTTAGGATAAAGCAGCGCCACAGGAAGTCGGCCCTTCCATTTTTTTCTGACTGTTCCCTGTTCCTGATTTAGAAAGATTGACAAAGGGTTTACCTGTCCCGGCAGGCAGGCTGCTGTTTATTTAGCATCATGTGACGGCACGGAACACATGCTTCAGGTTATTGCAGGAGTTATCAGCACATCATAATAAAATGGAGGGAACTATCAATTGGCCTTTTTCCTGATATATGCCGGTTCATCCCAGTGTTCTGGTTCCCGTTCATCAAAAACCGGGCTCGGCATGGACGGTGATCGTGGTTTAGGGTTAGGCTGAGCCGGACTTACGGTACGATTCGAGGCGGATTCCTCACGATTTTCCTTTAATGCCTGACTCGCTTTTGCCTGGGTATCACGAACCTTATTGCGTTTAATATCAATATGTTCAATGGTTTCCGTTTCTTCAATGCCGGAAATCCCGGTGGCGATGACTGTCACCCGCAGTTCTTTGTCCAGAGATTCATCAAACAGGGCCCCTATGATAATGTTTGCGTCATCATGGGCCTTTTCCTGGATAAGGGCTGAGGCTTCCATGAACTCTGCCATGGTCAGGCTCTCCTGGGTAGCTGAAATATTTATGAGAATACCCTTAGCGCCGTCAATGCCAATATCTTCAAGCAGTTGATTATCAATTGCCCTTTTGGCAGCCTCAGCTGCACGGTTTTCACCGGAGGAAGCCCCTGAACCCATAATGGCGGGACCGACCTGCTGCATGACAGTTTTAAGATCGGCAAAATCAACATTGATATGACCCGGGAGGTTAATCAGGTCGGTAATACCTTTTACCGCCTGGAGAAGCACATCATCGACCTTTTTCATCATATCGATCAAGGTCGAATTTTTCTGCATTAAACCGAGTAGTCTGTCATTGGGAACCGTAATGATGGTATCCGCGAATTTTTTCAGCTCATTCCAGCCATTTTCTGCATTACGCATCCGGGCCTTGGCCTCGAAATAAAAAGGCTTGGTAACAACCGCTACGGTCAAGGCACCACTTTCCTTGCTCTGTTTGGCTATAATGGGGGCTGCGCCGGTTCCCGTACCGCCACCCAGTCCTGCGGTGATAAATACCATGTCGGCACCGCTGAGAACGTTGCGGATCTCTTCATAGCTTTCCTGGGCTGCGTCCCTGCCTTTTTCCGGATCTGCCCCGGCGCCCATTCCTCTGGTGATTCCCGGCCCGAGCTGGAGTCGTATATCTGCACTGGATTTTTCCAATGCCTGCATATCCGTATTGGCCGCAATAAACTCAACACCCTTCAGGTTTTTTTCAACCATGGTATTGATTGCATTTCCTCCGCTGCCACCGACACCGATAACCTTGATGACTGCAACCGACTCTTCTTCCGCCATTCTAAACGGCATGATTCCCCCTTAACGACCTAGGATTTTCATGGTTTGCCAAACTATACCATTAACATCTTTCAGACTAAAGAAAATTCATGGATTTCTAGACGATATTTTTTACCCAATCCATCAGTTTCTTTCGAACACCTGTCGGTTTGCTGGTCCCGTCGCGCATTACATGGCTACCGTAAAGAAGAAGCCCCACTGCCGTTGTGCATCGTGGCGAATCAACCTCTTCCAGCCGCCCACCAATACCCTTGGGATATCCGACCCGAACGGGCATATCAAAAATCTGTTCACCCATCTCTACCATGTTTGCAAGAAGCGCTGAGCCTCCCGTTATGACTATCCCGGCATTCAAACGGGTCCGGTACCCTGATGTATAGATCTCCTTGTTTACCATCTGCAGAATCTCTTCCATCCGTGCTTCAAGAATTTCGACCAGTACACGCTGCGATACTTTCCTTGGCTTCCGGTCTCCTACGGTTGGCACCTCAACCACAAAGTTATCCTTGATCATGGATGACATGGCCGAACCGTATAAATATTTGAGTTTTTCCGCTTCCTGCATTGGTGTACGCAGACCCACCGAGAGATCACTTGTTAAACTGTTGCCCCCCAGAGCAAGTTCCCAGGTGTGCTTGATTGTTCCATTGCAGAATATGGCCAGATCCGTTGTTCCGCCACCGATATCGACCAGCGCAACTCCAAGTTCCATTTCGTCACGGCTGAGAACCGTTTGCGATGAAGCCACCGACTCCAGGACAATTTCAGCAACCTGCTGCCCGGCACGGTTGCAACTGACCAGCAGGTTATGCAGAGATGTGACGTCAGCAGTAACTATATGTACATTGGTGACAAGCCGCACGCCGGTCATCCCCAGGGGATTCTGAATACCGGTGTGGTCATCAACCATGTATTCCTGGGGCAGGACATGAATGATTTTCTGGTTATCGGAAATCTTGACTGTCTGGGCTGCCTGGATGACCGCGTCAATATCCTTCTGTTTTATTTCCTGATTGTTTATCGCGATAATTCCCGGGCTGTTGAATCCTTTAATATGATTACCGGCAATTCCTACATACACGGTTTCAATATCGCAGCCGGCCATATCCTCTGCCGCAGAGATTGCGTCCCTGATACCCTTGACAGTCGATTCGATGTTGACAACTACTCCCTGCCTCATCCCTGTCGACGCGACAGTTCCCACGCCGATGACATCAACATGATCATCAAACACCTCACCTATGACGGCACATATCTTTGTAGTACCTATGTCAAGGCCTGCAACAAGTTCACCCTGTTCCTGGATTTCTATTTCTTCCATACTTCGTTCTCTTTATGAACTGCCAAGACGTGCAACCATGATTTTATTTTCTGCGTAGTCCATTCTGATTTCTTTTACTTCCTTGATTTTATCGTTACGATACAGTTGAGTGAGAACACGGACGAGAAGGTAATAGCGCTCCCGTATCTTTTCGTTTCCCAAATATATCGGGAACGGATAATCCACCAGATAAACAATCAGTCCCTTTTCATCGCTGACCTGAACTTCAGACACCGCCTGCAGGGGAAGTATCTGGTTATTTTTTGCGGCAAGCCTTAGAAATTCCAGCCCCCCGCCTGCTATGGACTCCTTCTTAACCCGCATTTGCTCCAGGTGTTCAGGAAGATTCCGGCCCGACAGAACAGGAAAATCAAGGTCGGTCGAACTTTGAACAGGAGCAAAAACATGCCCATTGGTATCAATATAATATAATTTCTTTTTTTCTTCACCGGCAAGATTAACGAGGGCAAGGGCCGAATGTTCTCTGACTGTCACCCTGACTGTAGAAGGCCATTGTCGCTTTATCATTACCTCGTTCACCCAGTCGAGGCTCTTTATATTTTCAGCCATTTGCTGTACGTCAAAGTTCAGCATACTTCTGCCGCGTGCCAAACCGGACTTTTCCAGGACCTGCTGATCACTGACCATTCTGTTTCCCTGTACTTTGACAGATGCAATTCTGAAAATATCCGAATCTGATAGCACCTCAAGAGAAAACCAGGTTGCGCAACCAATCAGTACCAAGGCCACCAGAAAAATTTTTACGGTGCGAAACAGCCTTTTTAATTTCAATGGGCGCTGAAATCTGTCAACTGTACCCGCCTTACGATTCCTGTTGATTTTATGTTCAGGCTTTATACAGCTTTGCAGAACCGAAAAAAATCGCTCTCCAAGGGAGGAAAGGTAACCTTTTTTATGCGGTCTGTGCGGGTTACTCATTTCATTTATCCATTTTGACTCCGGCTGATCTAGAGTACATGTACTTCAGGCTCGAGCATAATACCGGAAAATTCGAATACCCGCTGTCGGATTTCATTCATAAGTCCAACAATATCATCAGCTGTTGCCTCCCCGGTATTTACAATAAAATTAGCGTGCTTGGGGGAAACCATTGCATTGCCCTTTTTCATGCCCTTCAATCCGGCCGCTTCAATAAGACGGCCAGCAGAATCACCCTCCGGATTTCTGAAAAACGATCCCGCAGAGGGCACTCCCAGTGGTTGCTTTTCCCGGCGCAGGGCCTGGTTTTCTCTGCATTTTTCAAAAATATCTCTCTGGTGACCGATAGGGAGTGAAAATTCAGCGCCGGTGATAATTCCATTTTTCAAATGTTTGTTCCTGGGAATCATGCGACGATATGAAAAATCAATTTCACTGCCTGGAACATTATGAAATGTACCCTCGGTATCTACAAAGAAAACACTTTCCACATACTCCCCAATTTCTTTGCCCCATGCACCTGCATTCATCCTGAGTGCTCCGCCGACACTGCCAGGTATTCCCGACATGAATTCCAGGCCGCTCAGGCTTTGCTGTGTACACCAGCCTACCAATCGTGAAACGGAACATCCTGCTCCGGCATTAACCAGTATAACTCCTTCTGTGCTGCATTCACGACTGATAACGGAACTGAATTCATTGCCGAGAATGATCAATACGCCGCGAAACCCACTGCTGGTTACCAGAATGTTGCTCCCGCGGCCAATGACTCTCCAGGCAATTTTCTGTTCCCCGAGCCAGCCCACCAATTTCTCCAACTCCCGGTGAGATGACACGACAGCCAGTGCCTCAGCCTCACCTCCCGCCTTCAGTGTACAGTATTCGGCCATGGATACGTTCCAGTTCATCACGCCCGGCCATGAATCTGACAGGAATTGGCGTTGTTCCTGTGTCATAATATCGTAATCTTTTACAGAGCTTTCCATGCGCATCAGTTCTCCACAGTGTCATTTTCGAGGAGCCTCAGCAACTCTTCACCGGCCCACACAATATTCCCGGCTCCCAGTGTCAGGACAATGTCCCCTGGTCCCGTCATTTTCAATAATTCTCCGGGCAGGGTGCTCACCTCAGGTATATGATATACTTCCCGCTGCCCATGCATTCTAACCGCTTCGGCAAGTGCTTCACTGGTCACACCTTCAAGGGGCATCTCACTTGCCGCATAAATATCCGTCAACACCAGAATATCGGCACGGTGAAATGCGGTCTTGAATTCATCAAACAAAGCCCTGGTTCTTGAATAACGATGCGGCTGAAACGCAACAATTAACCTTTTATCAGGCCAGCCGTCCCGGACCGCGTCAAGAGTTGCCCTGATTTCTGTGGGATGATGTCCATAGTCATCAATAACAGCTACACCGGAAGACTCTCCTTTCATGTCAAGCCTCCGCTGGACCCCTGCAAAGGTTGAAAGAGCTCCGGCAATGATAGAAAATTCCACCTCAAGCTCCAACCCCACGCAGATGGCTGCCAGACTGTTATAGATCGTATGCCGCCCCGGAATGGTCAGGGACACCCTGCCAAGGGTTTCATCGCCCCGACGCACCGTAAATTCACTCACTTGCCCCCCGGACACTATATCCGTCGCGTAAATATCAGCCTGCTCCGTTAGACCGTATGTAATCATTCTCTTATGTATCAAAGGAAGCAGCGAAGCAATGTTGGGATCGTCAAGACAAAGAACAACTGCCCCGTAAAAGGGAATCCGGTCCATGAATTGAAGAAATTCATCCTTAATATGGTCAAGATCCCTGTAGTAGTCAAGGTGCTCAAGATCGATGTTGGTCACAACCTCGATCACCGGTGACAATTTCAGAAACGAACCGTCACTTTCATCTGCCTCGGCCACCAGAAACTCTCCTTCACCGAGTTTGGCATTGCCGCCAAGTGAATCAACTTTACCGCCGATAACAACAGTGGGATCCAGACCTGCCTGATGCAGCATCCAGGAGACCAGGGAAGTTGTACTTGTTTTTCCATGGCTGCCGGCAACTGCTATACCGAATTTTTTCAGGCGCATCAGTTCAGCCAGCATCTCGGCCCTTGGTATTACAGGAATATGATGCTCAACTGCAGCCAGGACTTCAGGATTAGACTGCTTAATTGCTGATGATGTGACCACAACATCAGCTCCCTCAACCCACTGACCGCTATGCCCCTTATTCACAGTTGCGCCAAACTGTTCAAGTCGCCGGGTAATTTCCGATGTACGTGTATCAGATCCGCTGACCCGGTAGCCCAGGTTCAGCAAGAGTTCGGCTATTCCGCTCATGCCGATCCCGCCGATTCCGACAAAATGAATATGTTTGGTTTTTTTATACATATTACTGTTTCAGACTGGAACCGGCCCGTTCGCTTTCTGTACCAGGACAAGGCATTCATCAATTATTCGTGCGGTTGCATCAGGCCTTCCCATTTTTTTCATATTGTCGGACATAGACCGTAATGCTTCAGGGTTATGGTAGAGTGACAATACCTCTTCTGCCAGTTTCTCACCGGTAAGTTCGCTCTCCAATAACATTTTTGCAGCGCCGCCCTTTTCATAATACAAAGCGTTTGTCTGCTGGTGATTATCTGCGGCATAGGGATACGGAATCAGTAATACTGGCAATCCCATGACTGAAAGTTCGGCAAGGGTTGTTGCCCCGGATCGGGAGATGACCAGATCCACCTGCCTGTAGATACCGGCCATGTCCCTATAAAAGTCACTGGCATCAGCACTGATCCCGGATTTACGATAGCGGGACTTTACCTCGTTCAGGTCTTTTTTGCCAGTCTGATGAATTAAATTCAACCTGTCGCCGATACGTTCTGTGATAAGCTCAAATGCATCGAGAACAAGTTCATTCACCCTGTGCGCCCCCTGACTGCCGCCCAGTACCAAAACTGTCATTCTGCTGCTGTTTTTTTCAGTCTCACAGCTTGATGCTTCTATGATTTCACTGCGTACCGGATTACCTGTCATAACAGTTTTGTTTTTTGGGAAAGGGTAACTGCATGGAATTGATATAAAAATCCGGTGTGCTATTTTTGACAGTATCTTATTTGCCAGTCCGGGCACAGAATTCTGCTCATGTATGCACACCGGTTTCCCTGCCAGCCTGGCTGCAAGAAGAACAGGTCCAGTAACATATCCGCCCACACCAAAAACAATATCCGGGTCGAACCTTATCAGCTTCTTTCGAGCCTCCAGTATTGCAAATGGCAGCTGTATGACACTTTTCAGCCTGTTTCTCAAACCCATGCCTTTCAGACCCATGCACTCTATTGAATCAAGTTCAAAATCGTATCCCCCAAGTGTGTCTTTATCCAACTGCCTTGGGGTACCTATAAAGAGAACCCTGCACTGCTTTACTCTTTTTTGCATCCCGGTCGCCAGAGCAATCCCTGGAAACAGGTGGCCGCCGGTTCCTCCCCCGGTAACAATCAGGCGCATTAATCATGTCCCGTACATTACCTGTTCATTTTCTCTGAGACGTGCATTATTGACAACAGCAGGATGATTACGTTTAATTCGGGCCATGGTTTTTGCAAAGCAGCTGGGGCAATAAGCATGACTTATCCTGGTACCAGCCAAAACTAAAAGACCGCTCTCCCATTTCCCATCATTTTTCACTTTTTTACAAACACAACATTTCTTAATCATCTCTTCACCTCTACTCTTTCCACGTTAATCTTACGCAGGCCGGACACAGCCTGCCGAAACACCTCGCCCCGATGGGCGTAGCCGGTAAACATATCAAAACTGGCACAACCAGGCGAAAGCAGGACGGTATCACCCGGCTGTGACACTTTTGCTGCCTGAAAAACGGCATCTTCCATGCTGCCAGCTCTGCTTGTCGGGACAATGGAGCCGAGCGCTTTGTCAAGACTGTCAGCTGCTTCCCCAATAAGAATCAACTGTTTTACGTGTTGACGGACAGCAGGAGCCAACATATTGAAATCACTTTCCTTGTCACGACCACCGCCAATAAGGACAACCCGGTTCCCGCAACTCGCCAGGGCCGCATTGACAGCACCGATATTGGTGGCCTTGGAATCGTCTATATACCGGACACCGTCAATATCCTTTACTACTGTCATACGGTGATCCGGCAGTATATAATCTGCCAGACCTTTTCTGACTGCTCCAGCATTGCAGCCAATAGATCTGGCTGCAAGTATTGCCGCCGCAGCATTCAATTTGTTAACGTTAGAAAAAAGGAATGTTCCGGTTAAGTCATACAGTTCATCAATATTTTCACCTGAGATGATTGCTGAGATTACCACTCCGTTTTGTGTGACACGTGCTTCTGCATCCGGATGGAAACCAAAACGGAGAATAGTTGATGCATTGCCAACCGGCTCGTTCATAATCCACGGATCATCTGCACAGATCACTGCTGTGTCTTCCGGTTCCTGATGCGCAAATATCTGCCGTTTTGCAGCTGCATAATTCTCCATGGATCCGTGCCGGTCGAGATGATCAGGAGACAAGTTCAGAAACAGAGCAATGTCCGGCCTGAAACTTTCGCCAATCTCAAGTTGAAAACTGCTTAATTCCAGGACTGCGACCTCCGCATTTTTCTCACCTGAAAGATAGTCAAGGACAGGTGTTCCGATATTCCCGCCGACAAAAACACTTTGTCCCGCGCTTTGCAAAATGTGACCAATCAGCGAAGTGACCGTTGTTTTACCGTTACTTCCAGTAACGCCGATTACCGGGACGGGGATCCTGCCGGCAGCCAGGGCGAGTTCTCCGACAACCGGCACCTGCTTTTCTCTCATGTACTCAAGTATAGGTAAATTGAGAGGAACACCCGGGCTGGGGACAACAATATCAGCTTTGTCAAAAAACTCCCTCGAATGGCCACCGGTCTCAAAGAGGACTCCCATCTCATCCAGCATTGCAAGATCCGTTTCTTTCAGCTTTTCCTCAGAGCAGGAATCAGACACAAAAACATTCATGCCCTGTGCCTGCAGAAACCTCACAGCTGCCATACCCGAAGTACCCAGGCCGACAACTATGGCTTTTTTACCGGGTTCGAGTTGCATGATTCTACCGCAGCTTTAGGGTTGCCAGGGCCATCAGGCCAAGTATGATCGATATAATCCAGAAGCGAACAACCACCTTGGGCTCCAGCCACCCTTTTTGTTCAAAATGATGATGAAAAGGTGCCATGAGAAATATTCTTTTTCCCCCCGACAACTTAAAGTAACCAACCTGCAGGATCACCGAAAGTGCCTCCATGACAAACACCCCGCCGACGATTGCCAGCAGAATTTCCTGTTTTATGATGATTGAGACGGCTCCCAGTGTGCCGCCCAGGGCCAGTGAACCCACATCACCCATAAAGATCTGGGCCGGGTATGTATTAAACCACAGGAAACCGATACAGGCGCCAACCATTGTTCCGCAGATGACTGCTACTTCACCGGCACCCTGAACAAAAGGAATCTGGAGGTAGCTGGCAACTATGGCATGACCTGCAACATAGGAAAAAATTATATAGACTGATCCGCTTATGACTAATGGACCTGCTGCAAGCCCATCAAGACCATCGGTCAGGTTCACCGCATTGGATGCCCCTACAATGACCAGAACTGCGAAAGGAATGTACCACCAGCCCAGGTCGGGTTGAAATGCTTTAATAAACGGCAGGCTTAACCGGCCATCGTACTCGGGATGGACGATCAGGTAGAATCCGACTGCAGATGCCCCAAGAACCTGAAGTAACAACTTGCTTCTGGCAGATAGTCCCCTGCTGTCTTTTTTTCTGATTTTTCGGAGATCGTCAACAGATCCTATCAAGCCGAAAAAAAGTGTCACACCCAACACAACCCAGACCAGACCGTTGGTCAAATCTGCCCAGAGAAGGGTTGCAATAGTCATTGCACCAAGGATCAGGATGCCGCCCATGGTCGGTACCCCCTGTTTAGACAGGTGGGTTTCCGGTCCGTCGTCCCTTACAACCTGGCCGATCTGCTTCCGCTGCAGCATCCTTATGAACCAGGGACCGAAGATAAACAGAATAAGAAATGCCGTAACAGTGCCGCCGATCGTTCTGAACGTTATGTAGCGAAAAACGTTCAACCAGCTAAAATGGGTATGCAGTGAATAGAGAAGATTATATAACATATCAGTCAGTTCCTGCCGGTTTTCATAATCCTCTGCAGGGCCAGCAAAACCCTTTCCATCCTCATACCGCGAGAGCCTTTCAGGAGAAGCCAGTCACCCCTGCCGATTTTCCTGCTGCTTATCAGGCTGGAAATCCTTTGCTCTATCTCCTCTGTTGTTTGGCATCTCATGATCCTGTTTTTTTTCATTCCCCTCTCTTGTGCTGCAAGGGCAACATCACTGGCATAATCTCCCGCGACCGCCAGGAAGTCAAAATCCAGTTCCGCAACCAGGCGGCCAATCTGCCGGTGGGCCTGAGCCGCACTTTCACCAAGCTCCAACATGTCTCCAAGAACAGCTATCCTTCTGCAGTCACGACCGAAGTTACTGACAGTTCTTAAGGCCGCTTCCATGGAGGAGGGGTTAGCATTATATGAATCGTTGAGTACGTTTATACCACCTGGCAGTTCTGAAATTTGCAGCCGCTTGTCTCCGGAAATGTATCGTTTCAACCCCCTAACTATAATTTCAGGGTTTATACCAGCAGCGGTGGCAACTGCAGCTGCAGCGGTTGAGTTAGCGACATTATGGGCTCCTGTGGCGGAGGTTGTGAATCGTTTCCGCCAGTTATTGATATGGAGGGTGAAACGCATTCCGTTCTCCCCCAGGTTTTTGATTCGGGTTGCCCTGACTGCGGGGTGAAGTCTTCTTCCCATGGGTGTGACGGCAAAGCCGATAACATTATTTCCATACTTTCCTCCCTGCTTTTTTATATATGGATCATCATAATTGACTACACGGATACTTCTGGCAGACATGGTTCTAAAAAGCTCTCCCTTGGCCAAAGCAACTCCCTCGATGCTGCCAAGTCCTTCCAGGTGGGCCGCCTGGACATTCGTGATACAACCGATGTCGGGATCGGCAATTCCGGTTAGTCGTTCAATTTCACCCGGCCGGTTCATGCCCATTTCCATCACAGCTACCCGGTGCCCGGCTTTGAGCTTAAGAAGAGATAAAGGTAGCCCGATGAGGTTGTTCAGGTTCCCCTCGGTTTTCAATACCTGATCGCCGTGCGAACCATCCAGAGCCTCTTCAAATATGACCGCTGTCATGTCCTTGACTGTGGTCTTCCCTGAACTTCCGGTAATTGCTATTACCTTTACATCCGGAGCAAATGATTTCCGGCGGTAATGAGCCAGATCCCCCAGGGTGGTGAGGGTATCATCAACTGCAATGACAGAAGCTTTCCTGTCGGTCCGGACTAACGGGCGGCTGACAATGACAGCGGCCGCACCCTTCTTGACAGTCGCCTCAACATAGTCATGCCCGTCAAAATTGTCTCCCTGCAGGGCGACAAAGACATCACCTGGCCCCATGGTTCTGCTGTCCGTTGATACCTTGCCATAAATCTTCTCCCGGCCCGGACTGACCAACTTTCCAGAAGTTGCAAAAATAATACGCTCTTCATTCCAGCGCATTCGGCCGTTTTTAACCTCCAGCCGGTCATCAAAAAAACGTTTGCCTTGCGAACTTATCTGATAGGTCTCATGGCCCTTGCCTGCGACAAGAACAGCATCATCTTTCTTCGCACAACTACAGATCGTATGGATAGCCTGTTTGCGATCCTCAAGCTTTGCGTAAACAGAATTTGAAGTCTTTTTTGCCAGGAGTTCGCTCACCCCGGTTCTTTTCATGCCGGTCTTGCGGAGCCCTTTTTCAATTTCCTTGATGATCACTGCCGGATCTTCTGTGCGCGGATTATCAGAGGTCACGAGTACTGCATCTGCCAACTGAGCGGCAACTGCACCCATCAGAGGCCTTTTTCCCCTGTCACGATCGCCGCCGCATCCAAATATACAGATCAGACGGTCCGTGGCTACCTGCCGCAGGGTCCCGAGTGCATTTTCCAGCGCATCCGGAGTATGGGCATAATCGACAAAGATGTGTGGTCCTCCAGCAACGGATTCATAGGGTGGGAGTTTCACCCTTTCCATCCTGCCCGGTATATTTATAATTCTGCACAGTCCCTGTCCGATTGTTTCTACCTTCATACCTGTCGCGTGTCCAACGCCGGCGGCAGCCAACATATTCAACGCATTGTGGCGTCCAATAAGGTGCGATTTTATGTCCACTGACTTCTTATTGATTGTCATCCTAGAGGCGAAACCATTAATATCCTGGAGCGGTTCATTTCCGGCTACGGTACATTTTTGATCAAAACCACACGTAATGAGCGTATTTTTTTTTCTGTGGCCTTGAAACTGAACGAATTTCCCAGATTGAAGAAGCGTTTCCAGCTTCCGGCCCCATACCGGAGTTGCATCATCTTTTCCTTTTTGGGCTGAATCAACCACAATAACCGCCACTCCGTCATCCTTCAGAAAATCGAGAAACAGTTTGCTTTTTGCTGTAAAATAATTGGCCATAGTGTGATGATAATCGAGATGGTCACGGCTCAGGTTAGTGAACACTCCAATATCAAACAGCATACCGGCCAGTCTTTTCTGGTCCAGTGCGTGTGAAGAAACCTCTATGATGACGTCTGTTACATCGTTATCAACCATTTCCCGAAGAAGCTGCTGCAGCATTACCGGTTCCGGCGTCGTCAGGGGCGCGTCTTTAACTATTGTCCCCCCTTTCAACCCCAGATATCGATAATTAACTGTTCCGATCACACCTGGTCTCTTGCCTCCGGCCTTCAACATTTCCTCAATTATCCAGGAAGTTGTCGTTTTCCCGTTTGTACCGGTTAACCCGATAACCGTCATGGCAAGAGCGGGGTGGTTAAAAAATTCTGCTGCCATCTGGCCATATGCCTGATGACTATCCTCAACACGAATGAATGTTATATTGTCGGATACCTTAACCTCATTCTCTGCTACGATTGCCACGCAACCCTTTCCACACGCATCTTTGATATAATCGTGACCATCCTGCTCGCTGCCCTTCAGAGCAATAAATACGCTTCCTTCTCTGACTTTTCTGGAATCACTGACCAGGTTTGTTACCTTCCGGACAGGCCCAGGAAAGCTGTTGGAGCAGGAAAGCACCTTAACGGGAGAGAGGAGTTCATTCAGGGTTTTCATGTTCCCGGCCGTCTAAATTTCAGACTCCAGGACCAAAACACACTCTCCAACACCGTGCAGGGATTTTCCAGGTTCGGGCTGTTGTGTAACTATGCGGCCGCTCCCTTCAACTCTTACCTGAACATTGTAGGGATTAATACGTTGCAGCCCTTTACGCAGGCTCAATCCTGTAACGAGCGGCATAACAGGCCCTTTTTGGTCTGACGCAGGGTTGTCGCCCTGAAAATCAATCCTGCGGCTTATGAGAAACCGATTGTAGTTTGAAAAATCACGTGATGACGGATAATCTCTTTGCACCTGTTGTTTGGCGAGAGAATATACTGAGGGTATGATCTTCCTGCCAAGATCAGCCAATTTCTTTACACCCTTTTCCACACCCTTTGGCTTGGGATTGAGATGATCCTGTTGCGTCACCATGAGCGTAATCATCTCCGGAGATTTTGCCGGCATTGCCCCTATCATCATGTCCTGTATGATATAGCGGCTCATTGCTCCCTGGGTGACAATTCGGGAAACCGATTCTGTGTACAGGAAGAAATCTTTACTTGCAGCCTGGTTTGTCTCGAGAAGGTTCCTCCTTAAAAGAATTCCCATGGATGGTGACAGGTTACGCCTGCGCCTGTTTGTATCAAATTCTCTTGACCTGGAATAAAATCTGTCTAGAGACGTCTCGTATAGTGAATCGAGAATATATGGAGTGAATTTCCAGCCGCCATTTACCATACTGGCAACTGCCGTAATTAACTGCAGGGCGATTACATCGTCAGCACCTGAAACATTTTGATCAGTTTCATTATTTTGCGATTTTGTTTTGGCACAAACTGGAAGACTGCAGCTTAAGCTATCATGCAGATTAATATGCTGCTCAAACTGCATGATTTCATTTTTCTGCAGGTTATAGTCATGTGCCGCTATTGTTACAGGAAGGAGCTTTTGCGCTTGTTCACCGCTTTTCAGAACTGCGGCGCCCCTCACCATGAGCCTCCTGTAGAGTTCGCTGTCAACAGTCTCCCGGAACATACCGGCCTGCGTTTTTTCTGGTTCCTGCCAGAAATAATTCGGATTAAAAGAAGGCTGACCGGCCCAGGCAATGATAGCACCAGTTTTTGCGTTAATAACTATTGCCAGGCCTTTTGTCGCCCCCCCTTTTTTCAGGTAGTTACGCAGCTGTTCCTCTACTTTTTTCTGTGTCTCCAGGTCAATGGTCAGTACAAGGTCAAGTTTTGAGGTACCCAGAACGCTGTGACCCTGAAAATCAATTTCCTGCAGGGAAGCGCTCCTGAACTCTCCATGCTGCAGAACAGTGTCAAAAGCCGCTTCCACACCCGCAAGACCGATACCTTCTTCGGTATATCCAATTAAATCACCCGCAGTCTCATGTTCAGGGTAAAACCTCTCCTCCTGCTCTTTACAGAAAACTCCAGCCATGTTCATATCATTAACTTCAGCGACCTGTTCCTCATCAAGATTTTCAGCCAACTTAACGAGGCCTGAGCTCTTTTTCAGCCTGTTTTTGAGAGTTGATTCTTTAGTACCTGTTACCTGGCTGAGGGTCCGGACAGCTTCCTGCTGATCGGTTATTTCAGCGGGACGAATATACAGCGAGAAGAGCTGGTAGCTTACTGCCAGCTCGTTGAGATTCCGGTCAAAAACAGTACCTCTTAAAACAGGTTCAGCGGACGAAACGTCCGCTGAATGTGATGAAAATTTGTCGGCAGCGAGCCGGATATTTCTGCCGATATCCAGGAGGGAAGGAGGTAATCTATACAGTCCTGCTCCGGCCGCTGCCAACAAAATTACAATAAATGTAACGGCAAATTTTCGTTTTCTGTTCCGTGTTTTCTTCCTTGCAGCCCTAGACATATTTTAAAGTCTGTTAACCTGTTCCTTTCCAGGAACAAAAAGTTGAAACTTTGTTCTTACCTGTTCCGTTACGTAGTCCTTGGATGCCAACTGAGCTCTTTGAGCAAGCAACGATATGTTTTCACTTCCAGTGTTATTACGTACCGACTGAAGTTGATCGAGCCTGTGAGCTGAGGCTGTTATCTGCCAGTGCAAAAACTGGCTCAAGGAAAAAACTGCCAGAAGGCTTACACAGAGAACTAAGGTCGTCAGCCTGACCACTCGCTTTGACAATGCCGAATTGCGATGCGCAACAACCTGCTGCCGCAATCCAACTGTCAATGTATGAGACCGAAGCATTCTGGAACTTATTCCTGCAATCATAAACTGACCTCCTGACTCTCTCTATCTCTTTAAGAGCCTGTAATCAATAGAGCAGATCGGCTCTCCTGCCATCTATACAGCTTCCGCGACTCTGAGTTTTGCACTTCGCGCCCTGGGGTTACCGGAAACCTCTATTTCCCCGGGTAATACCGGTCGTTTTGTTAATACCGTCAATGCAGAGTTCCCCGCAAATGCTTGTTTCACTATCCTGTCTTCCAGGGAATGAAAAGTTATGACACACATTCTTGCTCCCGACGCGAGTACGGAAGGTGCAGCGGCAAGTATTTTTACCAGATTGTCAAACTCCCTGTTGACGGCAACCCGTAACGCCTGAAATGTTCTGGTAGCAACATGTTTTTTCCTGGGATGAAACTTTCTTGGAATGGCATATGCTACAATTTCAGCAAGTTGACGAGTATGCACCACCGGTTTTTCCTGTCGGGCCTGAATGATATGATCTGCTATACGTCTCGCCTGCCGTTCCTCTCCATAGTTGTAGATAATATCTGCCAGTTCTTCCTTTGACAGCTTTTTGATGAGATCTGCTGCAGTATCACGCAAACGTGTATCCATTCTCATGTCGAGAGGAGCATCAACCTGGAAGCTGAAGCCCCTCTCACCCCTGTCTAACTGAAGGGAAGAAACTCCCAGGTCAAGCAGAAGCCCGTCAATCTTATCGATGCATTCCTGCTTAAGCCCTTCAACCATTTCTGCATAACTCCTGTGGATGATTATTATCCGGTCGCCGAATTTTTTTAACCTTTCACGCGCTATACCTGCTGCCTGCTCGTCCCACTCAAAACCGATCACCCTGCCATCAGGTGCTGTTTCATCAAGAATTCTTGCTGCATGCCCTCCCAGCCCCAAGGTGGCGTCAACATACGTTCCGCCGCTTCTCAATTTCAAATAGTCAATGACCTCGTCCTCAAGAACCGGTACATGAACATCCGTCTGGCTGCTGTTCATGTCATGAACCGCTAAAGGATACCCAGTGATGAGAGCCCCTGTTCAAAATCCTGAAATTTATCACGTGTCCTGCGGGTCTCATCCAGCCAGGCCGCCTTATCCCAAATTTCAAAGTGATCCAACATGCCATTGAGGACCACCTCCTTGCCTATACCAAACTCCGCTCTTAAGGAACCGGGCAGCAGGATACGCCCCTGCTTGTCGAGCTGGCATTCTGTCACTCCGGAGATGACATACCGTACAAAATCTCCAAATCCGGGTAATCCCGGGGCTTCACTTATAAGTTTTTCCTCAACTTTTTCCCATTCACCCAGGGGATATGCCTTTAAACTTTTCTGCCAATTCGTGACGATAAGTGTTTCATCATAGATATCACGCAGCACTTCACGAAACCGGCTCGGGATGTTCAACCGGCCCTTGGAATCAAGCGCATGCTCAGATCTGCTGCGGAATCGGATTTCTGATACTTTTTTCTTCACACTTGTCACCGGGCTGCCACACCACCTTTATAACCCTTTTTACCCACTTTACACCACCTATTATTATTAATATAATAACGGAGCCAGAGAGTCAAGTAAAAAATCACACAATATCAACATGTTGCATCGCACCACCAAACTGACAAAAACACAACATATTGTGTACCACCTTTCAAGTGTGCACTACAGGAAAAAAAATAAAGAAAAAAAGGTACAGCTAAGAATGGACCAGCACCGATGAGCTTCCAGATACAAATTACTGATATTAAAAGATAAAATAATGCAGATGAGCGAACTGATATATTTGCGGAAATAGCTGTCGCCCCAAAAGGGGTGCAAAGTGGGTAAATATGAAAAAAAGTGAAAAAATAAAAAAAACGTTTTACCTGTGCAGGAAATGTTTTTGTTCAATCAACATCCAGGAAAACTCAAGTACGTTCAAAAGAATTGGCAAAAAAATACCAGGCGGTCACATCAGGCTCACTAATTTCTGCGGCGTGGCAGTTTTTTTTACAATATCCCGGCCTCTGCTTTGATTTTTTCAAAATCAAGTCCGCCTATCCATTTTATGAGATTATCCCAGATACCGTGAAAGCCGTATCCCCCGTCTATCATTTCCCGTATGGCATCTTCCCTGCTCCAATCCTGGACCACTACCCGATAAACTGCGGTCATTGTCCCTGTACGGTCTGCCCCATGTTGGCAATGAAGGAGTACAGGCGTACGTTTGGGGTTGGTGACAATCTGAAGAAAGCGAATAATTTCCTTTTCTTCAGGGTGCCACGCCTTCATGTAAATATGTTCATAGGCTAATCCTGTAAGCCCTATGCTGTCCCGGTCCGAGTGAAATGAACGAAGGTTGACAATTGTTTCAATACCCATGGCGTTCAAATTAGCCATGCCTTTTTCAGACGGCTGCGCGCTTCTATACAAATTGCCTGACACCTTGTGCAGGTTAGGAACTCCGTCGAGTCGAATGGCTTTTGCCCAGCGTGCAGGTCTTTCCACCCGGGAGGACTCTGTTGCATATGACATGTTCTGTATAGCCATACTGAAGATCATAATGACAGCAAGAGCGATTCGTTTCATTGTTTAACCTGATGTGTTGAATTACATAATCTCATATGTTTTTCCTGCAATAGACTTAAGAATGAATCAAATTGCAGTACGTATTTACAAACAGAATTTTCCTGTCACCATACACCCGTTGAAATTCCTACTTCAAGCTATCTCGCACTTTAACATGCATATCATAGGCCCACAGCTTTTTATGGATCTGGTATGTATTGATGCAAAGTCCTGCCAGGCATATGCATACCATCAGGGGGAGGAGAATTCCAAAATACCTTGTCCCAAAATAAATGATGAAGGTATTGATGAGGATGAAAATTACCCTCATTTCCGTCGGGCCAAATCCATAATGGTATATTTCAAATTCATTTGTCGCTCCAAAAGAGAGAAATGAGTTGACCATAAAAGAACCTAATACAACGAGCAGGGCAAAATACCATATTTCAAGGCCGACTGGAGATATCATGTAACCGACGAAAACCAGGGAGCAAAGAAAAAGAAAGTCTAGAAAATGGTCCATATAGAACCCCCATTTGACAAGGCCTGTATTCCTGTACCTCCCAAGTTCGCCATCAAGAAGGTCGGTAATATATTGCAGAACAATCATGACTGAAACAATCCACAATAAACCAAGGTTATTCCTGGCATAAAATGCCGTTATGACATTAATTACTGCCCATAATAATGTTGCCATTGTGAGATGGTATGTCTCTATGCAACCTGGCATTTTAGGAATAATCCAGTGTTTCAGTTTGTTTTCAGGGCTGCTCAGCAAAGAGCTCCCTACTTTTTTATCTCCGCCAAAATCAGTGTCAACAGTTGTATTACTCTTCATATTATCCTCCTGATATGACTTTGTTAATAATACCGGAAGTGTTCTGGCGGCATCTCGTTATAATCCGTAAAACCCAATATGCGCTCAAGGCTGCTGCAAAATGTTTGAGAGAGTGACCGCTGACAGATATCAACTGATAGAGTGATGTATCACAAAATTCAAAAAGCTTGGCAACAATATACAGGAACCCAATGACCATAATATCAAACCTTTTGATATGCTCGGAAGTCGAACTGAAGATGATAACCGGGACCACAAGAAACGGCAGAAACTGAACAATAGCATACGGGCGCAGGTCACCTGCCCCCTGTTTTTCCGTTATTATCCAGTAAGCCACTGAAAAAAGTCCGAAAATCACCAACGGAACCAGTAGAATCCTTGCCGGTTTCCTTCCAATAAAAGTACCAACGATAATATCCAGAAAAGCCATGAAACAGAGAGCCATGGATAAACGGTCCCAGAACAAAGAGATATTATCCGGCTGATAATGGTAAGCACCGGAACTTAAGCCTGCAAGAAAGACACCGGCAAAAAACAAGCCGCAGGCCATCCTGTTTTCGCTCAGATACGGGTTATCCTGCAGAGCAGCACAGTGATACAATCCAATGAGGCCGACAAGGACAAACGGAAGATTCGAGGCAACGTTCCAGAAATTGACCAGGCCGAAAAGTGTTCTATGGTCTGCAAAAAGATGATATGCAGGGTCCTGGGAAATGGGTCCAATGGAGATGAGACCAACAATGAAGATGATACAAATAACAGGAAGAACGAAAATATTTACTCCTCTTCCTGCAACGGGTAACCCGGGAACCTGATACATGACTTATACCAATGCTGTCTTGAGTTGCCGGTAATCAATTTTCCCTGTGCCCAGCACAGGAATTGAGTCGACCTGAACCAGGCGCCTGATGTTATGGAGCGCAGAAAGACCAGCCTTCCTGATACAGGCATTCACGTCCTCTCTCTCAATCTTAAAGGTCGTAAAAAGAACAACTTCCGGGTGGTTTTCATTTGGAGTCGCTTCCACCGCCAGCGCGGGCGCACCATCGGTATTCAAGGGAAAAGTTTGCTGCAGGACCGATTCGATTGCCGGCAGTGAAATCATTTCCCCGCCCAGCTTGATAAATCGCTTAATGCGGCCGCAGAATGTGAGTGTTTTGCTTTTGTCTTCCCGTACCAGGTCTCCGGTATTGTACCAGTTCCTGCCACCGTATGTAACAAACGGAGATTCCTTGTCCCAGTTCAGATATCCTGAAAAAACATTTTCACCCCGTACCAGGAGTAGCCCCTGCTTGCCCAGGCCAACAGGCTGAGCCTTTTCAGGGTCCACGATAAGATATTCCATGCTGGGTAGAATACGGCCGATCGTACCCGGTTGAGGTTTGTCCGGTGTATTTACGCTTACAACAGGTGAGCATTCCGTAATTCCATATCCCTCACACAAAACAGCCTGCGGCAGTACTTTTCCAACCTCATCGTACACATAACCAGGACACTTCTCTGCACCGGTAAACAGGAGGCGCAAGGAGTCCAGTTGATGTGGTGATGAAGAACGGAGTATGCCGTTTACGAAAGTGGGCGTACCGATAAGAATTGTTGACTTGTATTGCTCTATCAGGCCGGCAAGGATTCCACCCTCAGTAGGATTTGCGTGATACGTGGTTTTCAACCCCAGGCACAGCGGCATGATAATTGTGCCTGCCAGCCCGAGAGAGTGAAATGGAGGCAGCATGCCAAGCAGCCTGTCGCTCTCCCTGAAAGAGAGGACGGAATTAAAATCTTTAAGGTTTGACAGGATGTTTGCATGGCTCAGGGGGACAGCTTTGGGCTGTGCTTCCGATCCGCTGGTAAAAAGAATGGCGGCTGTCTCACTTATCCTGCTCTTCCGCAATGAGGCCCAGGAGATATAACTTTTTACCAGTGCTTTGAGTTTTTCAAAAAGTGAAATTTCTTCGCGTATATTTTCGAGATAGATCCATTCAACATCCAGTGAAGAGAGATCAATTCCCTGTTCCCTCAGCTTATCCATCAGGGCCCTGGCGGTCACGATATGGGTCACACCTGCAGTGTTTATACAGTGCTGCATCTGGCCCGAACCGACAGTCCAGTTGAGCATAACCGGGATTTTGCCGGCAAACAGTGTTGCGAAATAGCAAATTGAAGCGCTTGTTGCTGCAGGAAGCATAATTCCCAGGGTTTCACTCTTGACTGACCTGAACTGATTCTTCAGGATGATGTTTGCCATGACAAGTTGTCGATACGTCCTGACCCCGCTGATCTGATCAGCGACTACCGCCTTACCAGGTGAAGACATTGCCTTGTCAAGAAAAGCATGGGCCACCGTGGACGTTTCATGCAGTTCCAGCATTTTTTTGGAGTTCCCGGCAAACCAGCTTCCAGGCACTCTTTTCGTTTTCCAGGCCTGTGCTCCGCTTGTCTGTCCGCAGGCTGCCAACATCATATCAGCCACAGTCTGTATGGACTCAAGGTCTTCCACCGGCATGCCGAACTCTCGCTCCAGCCAGACCGATAGCTCCATGATTGTCAGGCTGTCCAGCCCGATATCATGGGCAAGCTTGTCCTTTTCCTCTATTTCCTGGACACCTGTCACCTCGCGAAGATGTATCAGGATAGTCTCCCTTACAGACTCGGGAACATGCGAGGTACTTCGATCCATGGCAGAACCTTCAGGTTCAGGCCGCTCTACAGGTGTGCTACCCTGCCACCAGTAGTAGGGGACATGAGTGTTCGAATGGGACACAGCATTGTAATATTTCTCGAGGGTCCGGTTAATCTCCAGCCGACTTTCTTTTCGTGGAAAATTAACGGGCTCCTCTATCTTAACCGTAACTTTTCTTCTGGGTCCGAAAAACAAGCCATTGGCTACAGCATAACAAAGATATTTTTTCCATTCCTTCAGTGGCAGAGGGCGACCATCAACCCAGCTGAAACTGCTTCCCCACAATCCCTCGATCCTGACAAGGACGATTCTCTGTTCCGGATTCTGTTGAAAAATGGTATGCACAGCGCTCTTGGCCCCCAGTTTTTCATACCTGGAACGGTACAGGCGACCGGCCGGATACAGCAGAATGTTGTCCCCCTGGCGCAGGCTGCCGGCGACAGTGTCAATCACAGCTGTTATCCGGCTGCTGGTAGATCTGCAGTTCCTGGCCAGGTTCGGAATCCTTATTGCGTCAACAAGGTCCAGTAAGGGACGGATATAGTTTTTATCAGTATGATCATGATCTGCCAGCGGCCTTGGCTGAAATTTCTTATGCAGAGCCGTGACAAGGATGACCGGATCAATCAGGGCGGGGTGATTTGACAGGAAGAGGACCCCGCTGCCGTCTTTGCCGGCCTCTATCCTGTCCAGCCCCTTGACCTCTATGGTATACCGTAATTTCAGGAGATTCCGGATAATCCAGCAGATGAGACCACGGAAAGCCCTGCCTCCACTGTCCAGGAACAGACCATACGATGCTGCAGCCAGGAAACTTATGATCCCTGTCCAGAAGAGCATGGTGCCAGGCTGCATGAAGTTGTCCAGGAATGAATAAAACTGACCGGCAAGGAGTATGCCAGTGAAGGAGCAGAAACCTGCTACGGCAACAATCTGCCCCTTGTCTCTTTTCGAAGGCCTTACCTGGATAAAGCTTGTAATGGGAATCAGGAAAACCCCTCCGCAAAAACCTGTCAGGGCAAGTGACACAAAGAGGAAGAGAAGCCGGAATTCCACAGGCAGGCAGGAGGTATACGCTACTGCCATAATTCCGCACCCCATGCCGAAAGTTCCTGGTATCAGTATTTTCCTCCAGTTGTCAATGGTGGCAACTCTGGAGGCGCAAACAGATCCGGCTCCCACGCCTATCATAAGTGCTACGCTCAACAGGCTGGTAACGGATTGCGACAAGCCTAGCTGCAGTAATCCGTAGGTGTTTATGGTTAGAACAACAAGAGTTGCAAGAAAGTAGAAAAAGGCATTGCTCAGAACTGCAAATAAAAGCTGAGTGTCTTTTCTTGTTGACCAGAGGTGGGCAAGAGACTGAAAAGGACCTGCCCAGGGAAAAGGTTTTGCCGGAGCTGCGGCCCGGTATTTTTTCATGCCGAAACTGGCCAGAAGTCCTGCTCCTGAAACAAGGACAACTGTTACTGCAATAAGAACCTGGCCCGGATTCGCGGTGCCGACTGCAGAGGATTGAACATCGAGCAGAATGCCGGCGCACGCTATACCTATAAGGATGGCCGTGGTTGTCATCATTTTCAGGATCCCGTTGATGCGGGTAACCTCTTTTCTGGAAAAATGTTCAGGTATTGATCCGTTCAGGGCCGGCCCGAAAACAGCTGACTGCAGGCCCATCAGGAAAATCATGGCCAGAATGCAGCCCCAGTTGGTAGTCAAGACCCCGATAGCCCCGATGAGCATTGCAATGAGTTCAAGTACCTTGCCGTTCACCACCACATTTTTTTTCGGGAAACGATCTGCCAGCCAGCCGGCGTATGCAGAAAACAGGATGAACGGCAGGGCAAAAACAACAGTTGCCGTTCCCTGCAGACCGGCAATCCCTGCACTAATTGCCAGGAGCATTGCCGCCTGCTTGAAGAAATTGTCATTGAACACACCCAGTGAATAGGCAGCTGCCATTGAAGCAAAGTTCCGGTCGCCCTGCGTCTCTTTTCTGTTGATGTTGCCCTGTGTCTCCATGTCGGTATCTTCTCCACCTGTTTTTCATTGCTCATATAAAATTGATTCACTTTTTATTTAGCACAGAACATGCCAGGTTAAGCAGCCAGGTCCACAACGTACCAACTTGCTGTTATTAATAATAATATTTGAATTACCGGAAATTGCGGGTGGCTTCGAGAGAAAATCCCAGGTGTACATAAAATGTATACCTGATGTCATTTTGTGAATACGCGGTTATCTGCCTTGGCTTATTAGTCAAGCGAGGTGTATCCTGGAAATCATTAAGGGCTTTATGATCTGTGAACCCTGGCAAGATTTTGCTGCTGCAAGATATGCAATGTAAGTTGTAGCAGATACCCTCAACTTGAGAAGGATTGCTTTGTGTTTAAGGTTTGTATTGGCAACCTCAAGAACCCTCATCCGACAATGTTACCGATGTAATAAATCACGGCGGTTTGACAGCCAGCACGGAACAGTCAATGTTGTTGAGAATGGATTCTGCGGTGTTACCCATGAAAACCTGGGTTACCGGCAGCGACACGCTTGACAACATCAGCGAAAGTCAGGCTGACATGGTTGATCTCCGCAAGCGCAACGGCACTTTCTAGGGCAGGTTTGCATGCCTCCCCACTTTCGAACACGCAAAGGATATTTTTAAATCGCTTCATAGGATACCACCTTGGTGCAACCAGTCCTTTGAGCTGTTAATTTGACAGGTCTATCTAATAAAGGGTGACATTACATATTAAGCCGGCCACCGATAAAAAGAATAAGAACAAGTGTAACCGCAGCAATCATAAGCGTACGCAATCCGGCCCATAACCAGAATGTCCCGCTGACGCTTGAAAGAAAAACGCCAAGTAAAAAAATGCTCCCAAGGGCAATACTCATCGCAAGAATAAAAGGAGAAAGGAAAGGCGGCTGGAACCCCCAATTTGCAAACCACAAAGGGGCAATGATCACAAGCGAGATCAGCAGGGGTGAAAGACCGTTGACCAAGGCCACAAGTACCGGCACATAACGGCTTGCATGCCCGTAATCGCTATCCTGCAGGTTAGTGAGCAGGGCTCCTTCCAACTCTATTAGTTCTTTTTTACGCTCAGCTGCCTCACTCAGGTAGGCGCTGCTGATCCCGCTCATGAACAGAGCAACTGCAGCTCCAAGGCAGACATTGATTGCCATCGGGAGAGCAACACCCCCGCTGATATGAAAACCAGCCATTAAACCGAGCATGGTCAAAGCGCCATCAAAACCATTGGTGACGAGATAACGGCGGGCGATAGTCCACGATTTTTTTACATGTATAAACAGGCGCCTGCTTTTTCCCATCTCCATGTTCCGAATACAACGGTAGTGAAAAGTCTGAAGTCAACAACTTTGACCGGCTGTTTTTTGAAGGGCTAAGCAGTCGGAGTTATCCCCTCGACTTCTACCTCATCAATACTGTGCACTGTAGCCCCCATCTCCTTGATCACTTCAATGATGGCATTGTAGTGTATATCTCTACCTTCGATGACAAGTATTACTGTCTCGGTATCTTTGTCCACCTCGACAACAGTAAGCTTTACCCGGTAATCCTCATCCAGGCCAGCCAGGGTTGTGGAAAAGTCGAGGGCATTAGGGTGATGCGGTTTGAGTACATCAAGCACTAATCTTCTTGTTCTTGTCATACAAACACCCAAAAACAGAAAAAACGATCACCTTGTACTAAGACAATTCAGCTATCTAATTATAAAATCTGTGGTTTTCCGATCTCTGCCTCACATTAGAGATGGATTTAGCTTAGTTGGAACTTATTTCCCCTTGTAATTTAATTATACAATTTGGAAGAAACGAAAGTCAAACAGGATGAATGTTACCATTGGCAACATCAAGTATTTTAGATTTTCCTTAATTGAAGATAGATCGCAACAATCTATACCAAGGAAGTGTTTTTATGATTTCCCCAGTCCTTTTTATTGAGCAACTTCTGTATCAGGATGACAGGAATAGCTGACGGGTCCCAGGCAGTTATCTCCTGCCATCCTCAGTGAATAATCTCGGCAAGACTAGGCATTTACTGCCATTTCAACCTTATCTGCAGGGATGGATGTCCTTGCTGCCTGTTTGAGCATTCCCTTGAAACGTTTCTTTCGCAGCCGGGCAAACTCATCACTGTACAGCCTTTGCACCAGGTCTTTGAAACCGCTTGACAGTTCTTCAACCGTCATATTTCCGGGAAGAAAATTGACATCAAAGAGGGTGCATTTTTCCCACGCTTCCTTTTCAAGAATCCTGTTTTCCTTTTTCAGGCGTTCATACAAAGGGGTGCCTGGAAAAGGAGTCAGAACTGTTACCTGGACTTCGTGCAAGGAAGAGTCATCCACGAAGTCGAAAACCTGGTCAAAAACACCCTTATCCTGGTTGTCAAGCCCGAGTATAAAACAGCCGTTGACGCTGATACCGTGAGACTGGATGGTCCTGATGGCATCCTTGTACATATACTGGTGTTCAGCCTTCCAGTTCTGTTTTATCTCCACTCCATTCAGCGCTGCTTTAGCTGGGCTTTCCAGACCTATCAATACCTGAGCACAGCCGCTTTCTCTCATAAGGGTCAAAAGTTCCTCATCCTGTGCCACTGAGATATCGGTCTCTGTGAACCAGCGGATTTTTTTCTTTTTCAACTCAGGCAGCAATTTTTTCCAGTACGCCCTGTTCACAAAGGTATTGTCGTCGGCAAACTCGATGAACGGATGTTCCCATATCTCCCTGATCCTGTCTATTTCAGCAAGCACCTTATGATAAGGCTTCTGCTTGTAAAAACCTGTAAGCAGAACAGAGCTTGCACAGAACTCGCATCGATGGGAACACCCCCGGCTCGTCTGGACAGTGAGCCTGTTATATTGGTCAATATCCAGAAGTTCGAAGGCTGGCATCGGAGCCTCTGCAAGATTAAACTGCTGTCCAGTGTTACCGTAATACGGTTGTAATGTTCCTTGTTCGGCGTCCCGGACAAGCCGGGGCCAGCTCAGTTCCCCTTCACCGATCACCACTGCATCGCAATATCTTTTTGCTTCTTCCGGAATACAGGTAACATGCAGTCCTCCCATGACAACGGTGACTCCCATTCGGCGAATTCGTTCCGCCAGCTGATATGCTTCTTTAATCTGGGCGCTGTAACTTGAGATTGCGACCAGGTCAAAACTGCCGAGCGTTTCAAGAGCTGACCGTTTTTCCCTGATATCTGCAATTTCGATGTAATGCACATCGTGATACGAAGGGGTCATGCCGGCGAGGGTCAACAGACCCAGACTCGGAAGAGAGGCAATGACTTTGCTTCTTTCAACAAACCCGGGCAGCGTAAGACCCATCTGCAGTAACTCCTCATCACAAACCCGTATGCCACTCATGGCGACTAGTCCGATTTTCATGATAGTACTCCTTGTGTAAAAAATATTATTGTACCGGCAACCAGGCTCACAACCGGAACAAAAAACAGGTGCCTGAAATTTTTGCGGTATGCCGAGAGAAAGCAGACAAGAGGCATTGTTACCGCACCGGTAATGAACAGATACGTCGAAATTGGTGTTGCCAATGTTATGTTCAACATAGACAGGCTCACTGCGCAGGCCAGGTTGATAAAGGCAATGCCGAAAAAGGATATATGCCCCAGGCGGGCCATTCTTCGCCGCCAGGACGAATACCCTCCAAGCCAGTTCTCATCCTGGAAAAACAAGCCAAGAACCATTCCGGCAAGAAATCCGAGGAATATCCCTGTCCATGCTGCGTATAGATGTAGTATTTCCATACCTGACTCCCTGTTATCTTTGTGAGGTCTGATTTTCTCACCTTGATTTACATTTACCTGGCATTCTGTGAATGTCCGTTACCGCGTTTTGTTCTTATCCCATCATGAGATCCCTCGCCTTATTTCTAAACTTGAAATACACAGCCAGGCCGACGACCCCTCCGGCGAGATGGACAAGAGGGGCTGGAGTAAACAGTGCCTGACTGTTTACAAAAAGGGTTTCTCCACTGATATATTCAAAAAGAATCTTCCCGATCAGGCCGAATCCGGCAAAACCGGACAGGTAGAGTACCGGCCAGTCTTTATTGAGATAGGAGGTGCGCATCACCATGGCCGCACCAAAGATAAATACAGCTGAAGCAAGTCCGGACAGACCTCGGTACAGAACCATTTCCGGATCTGCCAGCCACAACACTGCCGGGATAACGAAAATTGAAGCTGCCAGGGTAACGATATACCCCTTTCTGGAAATCCGTTCGCATACACACCCGAGTGCAACAAAAGTAACAGTGCACCAGAGAAAATGATCAAATGACCAGTGGACCCAGTGCGAGGTAATGATTCTCCACAATTCGCCGCTGGCAATGGCTGCCCTGTCATACTGAAGGTTGGGCGTCATTTTCTGGAGGAAAAAGACCGCAACAAAAGTCATCCCCATCAGAAGAGTTATCAGGGGAAATCCCCGTTTATACCTATGCTTGAATGTATCCAGCTTCATCGTTTTTTTTCCCATCGTTCAAACCGGGTGGATGACCGGGGGACATTTCACAGTAAGTGCCCCGGTCATCCGGATTCTTTTTTACGCGAGGGATCCAGATATCAACCCGCATTTTCCCATGGGAATTTCATGGACATGATCTGTTTCATCTATCCAGGCCATACATCCTGATGCCAGACAATGGCCGTGACCCGTATCACCTCTGCTATCCCCTTTTTTTCTTTTAGACATATTCTGCGGTCCCGTTGCCTGAGAACGTTCAATGCTGCTGTTTCTCGTCCAGGAAAAGGGGCACCATTTCCGTTCCGCATCTTCTATCCTGTGTGTGACAGAACATATCAAACCCATTATTCATCCTCCTAGTACCTCAGGTTATTTCTTTCTTCTTCTGCCGGCAAACGCTCCACCCGCCAGGGCAATACCGACAAGCGCACTGACAGGATCCATGGCACCACCACCGCCAAGACTTGGCAGGTTAAAACTGCGTTTATCAGCCTGGTCTGTCCTGACATGCTTGCGCCATTCATTCACCGGAGGCGCCTGGGCGGTCTGGATAGGCCGTGCAGGAGCAGTTTTGGTTTTTGCGATACTGCCTTCGTCTGCCGGACCTATATTAACCATAGACTTTTTGCGGAGTGTTTCAAGCTGCTCGCGGACACGGGCCTGGGCCTCACGGTCCCTTCTGATCCGGGATGCATTGAGGCGCTCGATTTTCCATCGCTTGTACTCGCCATCATTTTCAAGCACCAGGAAGGAAGTGTATTCACTTGTGATTGAATACCCCTCTCCCAGCCGAATGATCTCATCAACCAGGTCGGGCCTGCTGTTCATTTCATGTTCACGCTTCAGCTGCTCCATCCTGTGCCAGGCCCACATGCGCTCAATCTCAGGATTATCAGTATCCTTTGAAGGAAATACCAACTCGGCCGGCGTTGAAACTGTCCGGCCGTTCACTTCTGACTGAACCTGTACACTGGTGGTACCACTCTGCTTGTAGCGGCCGTAAATCCTGACCGGCATTCCATGGTACAGGTTAGGGATTTTGCTGGGTTCAACGTCATACACATCAATTCCAGAAAAATTCACCTGCAGGTTGGTCGCCACGGGATGCATCAGCTTTCTGCGAAATGCCTTTGCCTGGCGCTCAAAATCATCGCCCCGGGACAGGAAAGCGGCCAGCCCCCCGGCATCTTCAGCCATCTGCCGCAGGAGTGAGCGGTTTATCTCGTTACCCACACCTATGCAGAAAACACGTACATTACCCGGCCGCGAGCGGATCATTTCCATCAGGACACGCCTTTCCTGCTGTTCTGTCATGCCATCGCTGAGGATCACTGTATTCAGGGCCCGGTCGGCCGTTTTGTACTTGTATGCTGCGGCAAGTGCAGACTGCAGAAATGTTCCGCCGCGAGCCTCCTGTAACTGCAGAAACGATGCAGCCTGGGATTTTGTCTCATCCCCGGCATTCACCAGCTTGTTGAACAGGGTAAAAGGACGTTTATTGAAGGCAATGATCTCGAACCTGTCCTCCTGGCCCAGTGCACTGACAAAGGATTGCAGGGAGTTGACCGATGTATTGAGCTTACCGTCATCCGCCATGCTGCCTGAGATATCGAGAATAAAAACATAGTCATCACCGGTCTGGATTTTTTCCAGTTCCTTGCCGGCGGTCAGGGTCAGGGAAAAATAGCCGTCTTCTCCTTCAACGTTTGACGCGAGAAGATCGAGCCCGGTCACAGGCCTGCTTGCCTGATATGCGAGCACAACATCCCGGGCCAGGTCACCATTCCTGTTTTCAAGGCTGGCTTCGTGGTAGGTATCGGCATGACGAACCATGAGAAAAGCTTCTTCATGACTCGGGCTCTTCATGGATGTGATGGGTATGGCAGATTTTACATCCATCGAGACGCTGAAACGGCCCTGCACCCTGTTGTCGATATTTCCCCTGGTTGCAGTGGCGAGTGGATAGACATACGTTGCCCAGTCGTGATCAAATTCGAGTTCCTGGTAGTAGGTGATCTGGACTTTCTGTCGCACCTTGGGGCCAATGGGAAAAATCCTCATCTCAAACGTTTTGTAGTTCGTCTGTTCAAGGAGCCCGGGATCTCTTCTTCTCTGCTTGTAACTGTTGTAGATTTCCCTGGCCCTCTTTTTCTCCACCACCTCGCCGATCATCTCCTTTCCGTTTATCCACATGCTGAAATTAGAGACAGATGCTCCCTTTGGAACGGGAAAAGTATAGAGCGCCTCAACCTGCCTGTTTTCCATATTGAGAAATACCTGGCTCACCTCGGTGACGGCTATGCCGTTATTGATTGTCACTTTCACATCGTGCTCGACGATTTCAAGAACCCCGCCGAATCCACCATCAGCTACGAGAAGCCCTGCTGCCTGGGAATGGCTGCTGCTCAGCACCAGAAAAAGTGACGCTACAAGCACAGCCTTCAAAAAACGGAACGGATGCCTTTCTGGCATTCTGTTATGCTTTGATTTCATAACTATCCTCCTTTGCTCGTGTTTGACGATTTTCGCGCATGTTTCTATATGCATAGCCAAACCCGTGCCATTATGGACGAAGCCAAATCAACTTACTGTAAATACAGAAAAAAATTAAGAATATCTAATGATCAGAAATAGAAGCTATTAAAAGAAACTGGCATTATTTGCATGCAATATGTACAATTAATGATCATGAAGAAGTTGAAATTAAATGAAACCGACAAATCGTTCCTGAAAGACGTCCGGCTCGCTATTTTCGCCAACCCGTTCAGTGACGAGAGGGCTGAAGTGGACAGGCGGATAACGGGGACCCTGCCATCTCTCACAGAAGAAAAACTTCTGGAGAACATCATCATGGTCTTTGAGAAACGACTGCGGAAAATATTTCAAGGCCGGGATCAAACTATCGAAAATTTTCAGGGGGAAGATCGTAGACTTGTTCAGCATGGTGTCCTTTTCCATATTTTTCACAAGTACTGTTCGGATTTTGATAACCACATCAAGGACCAGGTTCAGGCCGGCACTGTCCCCTGCAAAGTAGAATTTTCGGAAAAAGTTCTGGCTGACATGATCTCAGCGGGGTTGAGCCGCAATGATGCTGTTCGCTATTTTTCCCTCTTTTTCCAGATGCGCCGGGCTTTTTACTTTATTGAAAAGATAGTTGGCAACAGCACATGCATGAAAACCCTGCGCCGCAACCTGTGGAATAATATTTTCACCCACGACATCGGGCTTTATGATCAGCATCTGTGGAACCGCATGGAAGATTTTTCAACCATGCTGCTGGGCGCTACGGGAACTGGAAAAGGCCTTGCCTCAGCAGCCATAGGCCGTTCGGGTTACATTCCCTTCGTCGACAAGAAAGGATGTTTCCAGGAGAGCTTTACCAGGGCTTTTGTACCCATCAACCTTTCACAATTTCCGGAACAACTGCTCGAATCAGAGCTTTTTGGCCATAAAAAAGGTTCTTTCACCGGTGCCGTCGAAAGCCATGACGGCGTCTTTACCCTCTGCAGCCCTGCGGGTGCCATTTTTCTTGACGAAATAGGCGAGGTCTCCATACCGGTCCAGATCAAACTGCTGAATGTTCTGCAGGAGAGAGAGTTCTCGCCGGTGGGAAGCCATCAGAAAAAGCGCTTTTACGGAAGGGTCATTGCCGCAACAAACCGGTCAATAGATGAATTACGGATAAAAGGCGGTTTTCGTGATGATTTTTACTACAGACTCTGCTCGGACATTATCCATGTTCCCTCTTTGTACCAGCGTATCCAGGAGGATCCGAATGAACTGGACGAACTCCTCGCACATACGTTGAGGCGTATTATTGGCAAAACATCACCTGAACTTGTCCTGACCACTATAAAAATAATAAACCAGCAGGTGCCTCCTGACTATCCCTGGCCCGGAAACGTTCGTGAACTTGAGCAATGCGTCCGGCGAATTCTACTCAAACGGCAGTACGAAGGTGACAGGATGAACTCGACCGGAGGAGAATATGATGCACTGGAGGCATCCCTCAAAAGGGGAAATTTAACCGCCCATGAGTTGATGAGCAGATATTGTAAAGTGCTCTACAAAAAACTTGGCACCTATGAAGCCGTTGCCAGACAGATCGATCTTGACCGGAGAACAGTAAAAAAATATGTTCTTTCCGACGTCAAAGGTCTAAATGTCCGTCGTACAGATTAACCGTGACCTGCCCAAGATTCCCTGGCAGGCATGACAGGCTTTGCTGGACCACCAAAAATAATGGTGTCAAAAAAAATGCAGGTGAACAAAATACTCTATGTGCATTAGTGTTTCCTGTATGCAATCCTGTTTTGCAGAACATATAATAGTTCAATATTTCTTTCCATTGAGTCCTTATCCATATCTCACGACATTTTCCTCATCTATTTTCCCGTCCATTAGTATGCATAATGTGTGATGCCCTTAGGTCCGGCTTATTTTTTACTTGAGTTACAGGAAAAAAGGTACTACATTGTGGGGAAATGACGTGCTACGATGTGGTTCACTTTGGGGTTGTCAGATAGGTAATAAAAATAGAACGAGCAGTAACACAATCCATTTATTATCTTGGCTGTTCAACAAGTTACGAACAAACACCATTTTTCTCCTTTTTGATTCAAGCATTTTGACAACGAATAAATTAACAGAATGAAATTGTCTATCGCTGAGCTGTGAAAAAACATTTGCCAAACATTCTTCTCCTGACCGTTATCCTGACCAATATTTTTTTCATGGGCTCATATATTAAAAACAATGGGATTGGTTTGTTTTTAAGCACAACTGGTATTGTTTTTCTTATCCTGGGTGTTATCATATTTATCTATTTCCTCAGTATAGATCCAGGATACGGTTGGTCAAAATCAATTGATCTGACCAAAAACTATATTATGATTTTTACTTCCATGGCAGTCGGCATGACAGGCATTGTCTTTATCGTTTCAGGACAACATATGAACGATTTGCATATTCAGAAAACAAACAGCCAAATAAGATGCAAAGAACTTCTAGCTGGTAATGTTGAAGAAATTCTAAAGAAGGATTGGTTCAGTCTGAGAGACCAGAAAAAAGCAAAACCTTTAAGTGTCTATCTGTTCCAGAAAAAAAGTGATCGCAATAACTATAAGATCATAGCCACCAAAAGTGACCAAAGTACAATTCGATTCAAAACAAACCTAGTTATATCTTCAAATTTAATATCCAACCCGATAGTTGTTGAAGAAAACAATTCTGTTTGCCAGGGGGTTCTAGAAAAGGATATCTCCATAGATTTTGAAAAACATCAGAAACTAAATGAGTTTGTACAGTTCAACATAACAGTAACAATCCCAGAGGACACAATAGTTGACAGTGTAAGCGCGGGTAAAGTTGAAACTCTGCAATTTACTCTGCAGAACAAGGCATCTGAATCCAAATTACAAGCTGAACCTGAGACTCAGGTCAGTACCCAAGCGACTGAAAACTACATTGATAAAATTACTTTAAATTCAATACTTACCGGGGTCTAGTCTGTACATAAGTGGTACAGCAAAACCCGTAACAAATGACTCGCTGAACAAGAGGAGAAATTGACAGGAATCTCAACTATGCACCCTTCCTGTCGCGTATAGACTGGACATATTTGGCGTAGGTGTCAGATGATTGGGCAAAATTTTTATAGGTATCAAATAGATACATTGGCTGGAGGGAAGTTTTCTCAAGCCATTCACTATTGTCGCCTGTACTGCCTTTGGTCATCATCTCAATGGTATCATTGTCCAGTTTGGAAAGGATACCAAGACGAGATAGAAGGCGCTGCGGCATATATTGAATAAGATTAGTGAAAAACTGACCGATAATGAGTGGCACACGGAAAAAAATACTATGTTTGATACCCAGGGCCTCGCTAACTTTGAGAAATACATTTTTCCAGGTCAGGGCTTCAGGACCCGTAGCAAGAAGAATTGAACAGGATGCCTTGAATGGATTCTGCATTAACCGGACTACTCCGATGGCGAGTTCGCGACAATGGATAGGCTGAATCGCTGTATTGCCTATATAACCGAGTACTGGGAACCGGACAATCTGCTCAAGGAGCAAATGTCCACGGCCGGGCTCATAAATAATATTTGGACGAACAATTATAAAATGCAGGCCTGTCGTTTCAATTAATGTTTCGTCTATGAGTTTTTTGGATTTCGGATACCGATATGCATCACAGTCAGGCCAATCAACACCGGTTGTGGATATCTGGATAACAGAAACATCCTGGGGCTGTCGATTTGCCTCCAGGTTTTCCTGACAATAAAAAGTGACCGCCTCAAATAGAGCGAGAGGAGCGTTGACATTGACATTTTCCATTGATTGGTCGCCAAACTCATTGGCAATGCCTACATTATTTACGACACCCTCAATTTTATGCTCCCTAAGTCTATCGAGCCATAGATTAGGGTTGAGATCCTCATTCAAATCAATTTTGAGGAATTCAACATGGGGACAAACGAGTTGTTTTTCTGCGGTTTCGAGATTTCTGACACCGCAGATGACATGGTACCCAGCTCGAACAAACTCATCGACAAGTGCAGGGCCGACAAATCCTGTTGCGCCAACAACAAGAATTCTTTTCCTGGGCTCGTCACTCATTGTTGCATTATCCTGTTTCGCATTAACTATACAATATCCTCCTTATTTAGAGACTCAGCTTTCAATTTGAATAAAAAGGGTAATGCCATGAAAGGAACACTCTGTAGATATTTTTTATACGCTTCTCCAAATCGTACAACCATTTCTTTTTCTTCAATTAATTTAATATAAGCCGTACCTAGAACCAAGCCAAAAAACATGCAAAAAAAACCGGTAATCAATGCGTCAAAAAAAATCCCCAAAGAAAGAAAATAAATGTTCGTCCCAAGTTCTATTGGATTTCTGCTCCATTTGTATGGACCCGTTGTCACTAACCTGTGTGTAGGAGTGATTGGTGCAGGTGTACCATTGCCTTTGAACCATAATTCAAGAAGAGCCCAGGTCATGAGAGCTATTGCTATGAGAAATGATACGACCATGATGCCAAGTTCAATTCCCCTGGGGAAGACCACCGGGATAAATCCGCTGATATATAAGGAAAGCTGGAAGATGAGAAAAGGAGAGATGACCAGAAATATTATAAACCCCGGGACCATGGACAGGATCTTCTGCAGGGGTGAATACTCTCTACCGGTAAAACGCAGGTAAAGAGTTATTACGCTTTTCATGAACTCATTCTCACTTTATAGTATGCCTAAGGCAAAGATAGTTAATAATAGTTCTTTCTCTACAATACACCATAACAATTTATTGCAAATTCGACGATCTCTATTGCCAGGAAAAAAGTACATCCGGCGGGATTGTTTTACTCACTCTTTATTTGGAATTTTGGCCAACGTGTCTATCGCAAAGGTCTCACTAACTAACTGGGCAGTTGAATGCCTTCACCTCTAACAGGAGAACAGCTCATGAAAAGCTTGAATAAGGCTGGCCTGCTCCTTGGACTTTTTCTGGCCCTTTCACTCAGGGCTGGCCCACCAACTGTCCATGGCAGCGACAATATCCCGGAATTCACTGTTCCACCTCCTCCTTTTTCAGAGGATATTTTTCCTTGCTCCGATTGCCATAGCGATATGGACCCGGACCCGACCAGACGTGAACTGGAAGAGCATACAGAGATTGCCGAATCCTTCAACCATGCAAGCGACCAGCGGTGGTGTCTGGACTGCCACAATCCGGATGATCGCGACAAACTACGGCTCGCCAGTGGTGCTGTCATTTCGTTTGAGGAGTCATATTTTCTCTGCGGTCAATGCCACGGCACCATATTCAGGGATTGGAAAGCAGGTGTGCATGGCAAGCGGACAGGTGAATGGAACGGGAAGAAACTCTACCGCCTCTGTGTTCACTGCCACAATCCTCACACACCGAGGTTCAATCCACTGGCTCCTCTTCCGCCACCCATGCGGCCAGACCAATACGAGAACCGGCGACTGACAAAGGACCAGATACCACGAAACCCGATCGGTGATTTAAAATAGGGGTACCCCATGAATACGAAGAAGAAAAAACTGACACGTCGAAACTTTCTCAAAGGGGCTGCAGCAGGTACTGCCGCGCTGGCGCTCCCGGTCGGAACGGCTGATGCTTCCGTGTGGGAGGCTTTTCTGCAGAAACATTTCCAGGAAATGGATGCAGATGATCTTGCCAAGGTCCTCGAACGGCTCAAAAAGGAATACAAGAATGAATATAACAAGGATTTTGATATCGATACATCAGGGGCGCAACCTGGAGTCCTGTTCGGGTACGGGCTGGACCTGTCTCGCTGCATCGGCTGCCGACGATGTGTATATGCATGCGTAAGAGAAAACAACCAGTCCCGTGATCCGCAGATACATTACATCAGTGTACTGCAGTTCGAGCAGGGTGAAAAATTCGTCAGCAACCTTGAAGAGGCTGATAAATATTATTACCCGGACAAGGTGCCGGAAGACGGCTACTTCTACATGCCGGTTCAGTGCCAGCAGTGTGAAAATCCTCCCTGCGTCAAGGTGTGCCCCACCAAGGCCACCTGGAAAGAAAAGGACGGCATCGTCGTGGTTGATTACAACTGGTGTATTGGCTGCCGTTTCTGCATGGCTGCCTGCCCATACGGTGCACGCCGGTTCAACTGGGGCAAACCGCGGATCCAGGATGATGAGATCAACACCGAGACACACTATCTTGGCAACAGGCCCCGCTACCAGGGTGTCGTGGAAAAATGTACCTATTGTATCCAGCGGGTGAGGGGCAACCCGGGAAGATATCCTGCCTGTGTTGAGATTTGCCCGGTCGGCGCCCGAAAATTCGGCAACCTGTTGGACCCGGAAAGCGAGATCAGGTACTGTATTGAGAACAAGCGTGTTTTTCGACTCAAAGAGGACCTCAACACGTCCCCGAAATTTTACTATTTCTTTGCAACATAACTGCCCTGGAGGACTCTGGATATGACTCAACTGATAAATAACTTTTTTGTTTGTGTATCACAGGTGACCAAGGGCAACAAATACTATTATGCCTGGATTGGTTTCCTCGGTTTGCTGGTTTGTTTTGGCGGTTATTTCTACGTCAAGCAGCTCAATGACGGCCTGATCGTAACTGCAATGCGGGACCAGGTTTCCTGGGGTTTTTATATCTCGAACTTTACTTTTCTTGTAGGCGTTGCTGCTGCTGCTGTCCTGTTAGTTGTACCAGCCTACATTTACGACTTCAAACCCATCAAGGAAATTGTTCTTTTTGGCGAACTACTGGCCGTATCAGCAATAACAATGTGTATCCTTTTCGTTGTCATTGATATGGGCCGGGTCGATCGTTTATGGCACGTCATGCCCTTTATCGGCAAGATGAACTTTCCTTCGTCTCTCTTGGCCTGGGATATCATCGTGCTGAACGGTTACCTGTTCATCAACCTGTTCATCTCCTTCTATGCTCTATATAAAATGGCCCATAATAAGGAATACAGTCTGCAGATCATCTACCCGCTGATCATCCTTTCCATTCCCTGGGCAGTCAGTATTCATACTGTGACAGCATTTCTGTATAATGGTCTGTCTGCCAGACCCTTCTGGAATGCCTCGATCCTGGCACCCCGTTTCCTCGCATCAGCGTTCTGTTCAGGTCCTGCTCTCATGATCATCATCTTTCAGATCATCAGGAAGGTTTCCAAGATCGAAATCGACAACAAGGCGCTCTTCAAGATCGCTGAACTGGTTGCCTATGCCATGGGTATCAACCTGTTCCTGCTTGCTGCCGAGTTTTTCAAGGAATTTTATTCTGGCAGCGTGCATCTGGCTCCCATGCAGTATCTCTACTTCGGGCTGCATCACCACAACAACCTGGTGCCTTGGATGTGGACAGCCATGGCCTTTAACGTGACAGCTTTCTTCCTCTTCCTGCGGCCTCAAACAAGGGAAAATCTGTTCACAATGAACCTGGCTTGTGTCCTGATCATCACCGGTGTATACATCGAAAAAGGTATGGGCCTGGTCATTCCTGGCTTTATCCCCGGTACCCTGGGTGAGATCTATGAATACGGACCGTCATTCACCGAAAAAGTGATCACCATCGGTGTCTGGGCTTTGGGTGCGCTGATCTATACCCTGCTTCTCAAGATAGCGATACCGGTCTATACAGGCGAACTGCGTTTCTATAAGATGGAGGAAGGGGAACCTTCCATGGAAAAGAAAACTACCGAGATTGTGCAACCATCGCCCTGATAATGTTTGTCCCTGCCAGACCATTTTCCGGCCTGGTTGAGATCGGATCGAAAATGAGACTCTGTCCTGGCCAATGACGAATTCATGCGCCAGGACAGGATAGTGAAGAACCGGCTGAGCCTTATGACCCTGATCTGATCCTGAGGGCCAGGTCTTATATGATTAAATAAATAATATCAGCCGGTTTGCTTTCCCGAACCGGCTGCCACCTCTTCGTAAAAGTCACGTCCGGTGACATCGTTAATAACAACCGCCGGAAAATCTTCGACCTCAAACCTGAACATAGCCTCTGGGCCGGCATCTTCAAAAGCAATAAGCTCAACTGCTTTTATTCGCTGGGACAAAAATGCTCCGGCCCCACCAAAAGCTGCAAGATATATCGCACCATGCTCCTGCATGGCCTGCCGAACAGGATTTGTGCGGGCACCTTTTCCCAGAGTTGCCTTAAGTCCCTGTTCAAGCAGTTGAGGTGTATACACATCCATCCGGTAGCTTGTCGTCGGTCCGGCAGCACCTATAACTTTTCCGGGCCGGGCCGGGCTCGGTCCGACATAGTAAAGAAGCTGACCGGAAAGATCGACAGGCAAGTCCTTTCCCTCTTTCAGCAATGCGCACAACCTCCGGTGGGTTTGATCTCGGCCTGTATACATGGTTCCCGATAGATTTACCAGGTCACCTGCACGCAGGCTTTCCACAACACCGTCCTCAAATGGGAGGACTACTTTCTCAAGGTCACCTGATAAGTTCAATGGAGCTCTGAGTAATGACATACATAAAACCTATTTAATTTACTCTACCTGACTGTCACTTGGGAGTTGCGTCTTCCCTGCCATCCTGTTTCGTTCGAAACGCTTTAACAGAAGCTGGATCAGATAAAATCCGAATCGGGGGTTCTGGTAATACAACTGTTTAATCTCCTTGCCGGTCATTGAGAGTAATTCAACATCCGACTCGCACCTGAGGGTAGCCAGCCTTTTTTGTTCAATGGAAAAGACTCCCATCTCGCCGATAATTTCACCTGGTTGAAGAGTTACATCCAGTTCTTCCACCCTTATCGTCCCTCTTTTTAGAACATAAAATTTATCGGCTTCATCCCCCCGGCGGAAAACAACATCATCTTCGTGAAATTCTTCGCTCTTCATATGCGGAACAAGGAAATCAAGAGACATATCACTCTCTGAAGCATGCTTGACCTGTTTAATCAGCCTGATCATCTGGAGAAGGCGCACAAAATTCATCGGCAAAAGAACGACATGCAGAACGAACAACGGCCATACCTGTGCTATGGCCGCATAGACTATAAAAGCTGCATTGCTTGACATCCCGATAATCCGGAGCGGAATCATATTTCTCATGTAAAATGTGGAAAACATGAGAAATGCGGCCAAAAAACCCAATGCTTCAACCCAGTCCATGTCAGGATTATCTCCGGATGTGCTTCTTCGGAAGCTGCTGGCCTACATCTGTATTCAGGCTAAAGAAAGACTTCCTTGTGCCTGTGTGAATGACACTGGATATTGACTGCAACCGGCAAACTCGCAATATGAGTAGGATAGGTGTCTATATGTACAGCCAGGGCTGTATTGCAACCGCCAAGACCTTGCACCCCCCTTCCTTCCCTGTTTACCCGCTTGAGTATTTCCAACTCCAATTGTGCCACATCTCCCCGTTCACTGGGCTCTCCAACTGGCCGCAGCAAAGACTTCTTCGCCATGAGAGCCGCCTTCTCAAAGGTACCGCCGATCCCTGCACCTACCACCAGGGGAGGGCAGGGATTGGGCCCTGCTTTGACAACTGTATTGACTATATAATCTACTGCTCCTGGAATCCCTGCTGACGGAGGCAGCATCTTAAGGCCGCTCATGTTCTCGCTGCCGCAACCCTTGGGCAGAAAACGAATCCGGCACTGGTCACCCGGTTCAACATCGACATGGACAACAGCAGGGATATTGGTCCCGGTATTCTGGCGGGTAATCACATCACAGACTGATTTGCGTAAAAATCCTTCCTCATAACCTATCCGGACTCCCTCCTGGACTGCATCCACCAGCCCACCTTCTATTCTCACTTCCTGACCTAATGAAACAAACACTGTGCAAATCCCGGTGTCCTGGCAAGCAGGAATCTGCTCTCGACTTGCTATATCGGCATTCATCACCAGTATATCCAGAACGCTTTTTGCCAGAGGGGAGGTCTCACGGTCCCGGGCACCAATGAGAGCATCCAGGATATCAGGTTCCAGATCATATGCCGCCGATACAGCTAACTCATTTACCGCCTGGGTAATATCGGAAGCTTTTATTGTTTTCATGTTAACAGTTCCCCTGCAGCGCCGTTATTAATTTTCCCGCATGGAACTCAAATCAACTTTCGATTTAAACGTGTGCTCTTCAGCCGGAAAAACACCGCTCTCCACTTCCTCCCTGAACAAGGTAACCGCCTCTTTGATATGCGGAGCAAGGTCGAGATACTTTTTCACAAATCCGGGGGTAAATTTGTCAAACAAACCGAGCAGGTCATTTATCACCAGAACCTGACCGTCACAACTCGGACCAGCTCCTATGCCTATAGTCGGGACACCGACCGAATCGGTGACAATTGCAGCAAGTTCCCCAGGGACACATTCCAACACCAATGAAAACACACCTGCCTGGGTAAGTGCCCTGGCGTCTGCAATCATCCTATGAGCTGATTCCAGATTCTGTCCCTGGACTTTGAAACCGCCAAGCTGCCCGGCTGTCTGCGGTGTCAAACCTACATGCCCCATCACCGGCACGCCGGCACGGGTCAGAGCACGGACAACGTCACACATTTCCTCCCCTCCTTCAATCTTAACTGCATCACAACCTGCTTCTTTCATGAAACGAACACCGTTATCAACTGCAGCGGTCAATCCTGACTGATAGGATCCGAAAGGCATGTCCCCTACTACCAGAGCCTGTGAAGTTCCTCGGCTCACCGCCCTGGCATGGTGAAGCATTTCCTCCATGGTTACCGGTACGGTACTTTCATACCCCAGGACAACCATGCCGAGCGAATCCCCCACCAGGAGAATATCAATATCACTCTTATCCAACAGCCGCGCCATGGAGGCATCATAGGCAGTAAGCATAGTAATTCTCATGCTCTCCTGCTTCATTTCCAGAATATCCCTGACTGTTTTTTTGACTGACATAATGCCTCCCAGCCTATTCAAAAAGACCCGGTTGCTTAGCAATCGCCTGATGCACGGGACGATTAAAATGTTCGTAGGCTGCAACCGTAGCCATACGTCCACGCGGTGTCCGTACCAGGAAACCTGACTGAATAAGAAATGGTTCGTACACATCTTCCAGGGTGTTCTTTTCTTCACAAACTACTGTGGCAAGAGTATCAAGGCCGATCGGCCCTCCCTGGAACTTATCAATGAGTGACAGCAGAATCCGCCGGTCCATCTCATCAAGCCCGTATCGATCTACCGAGAGCATATTCAAGGCATCATCCGCAACTTTACGGGTGATTTTCTTGTGACCACCCACTTCTGAAAAATCCCGAACCCGCCTTAACAATCGGTTGGCGATTCGCGGCGTTCCGCGTGAACGTCGGCCAAGTTCCAACGCCCCCTTATCATCAATACCTACGTTCAGCAATCTGGCCGAACGCTTGATTATAGTAACCAACTCTTCCGCACTGTAGAAATCAAGCCGGAGAATGACTCCGAAACGATCACGAAGAGGCGGGGTCAGGAGACCGGTCCTGGTTGTAGCGCCGACCAGGGTAAAACGTGGAAGGTCCATTTTTACACTTCTTGCACCGGGTCCCTGTCCGATGACCAGATCAAGCTGGTAATCTTCCATGGCCGGATAGAGAATTTCCTCAACCACGTGACTGAGGCGGTGAATTTCATCTATAAACAGGACGTCGCCGGCCTGCAAGCTGGTGAGTATGGCAGCCAGATCTCCGGCACGTTCGATTACAGGGCCGGAGGTCACCTTAATGCCTGCTCCCATCTCATTGGCGATAATATATGCTAATGTGGTTTTTCCCAGGCCGGGGAATCCGTGAAAAAGGGCGTGGTCAAGCGGCTCACCTCGCTGGCGAGCGGCCTTGATAAATATCTCCAGGCTCCTTTTCAGCTGCTCCTGTCCGATATACTGATCGAGTTTCTTCGGGCGCAGATCAATATCTGGTCTCAATTCCTCATGGGTCTCACCCCCTGATACCAGACGCTTGCCGGATATGTTTTCCTCAAATTCCATATGCTTTAACTCTCATTTGCCGGCTTCAATTAAAATGATGATAATTTACGGTTCAGCTCTGCGCTCAGTAGAATTATCGGGCGCTTGTTCATCGTTGCACTCTGTATTGATCCATCACATCAGCCATGTTGTGCGCCATACCTTTATGCTAATATTTTCATCCCTTCAAGCCAGAACCTGCAAGGCCTCACGAATCAGTTCCTCTATCTTCATGTCACCTATTGACTTGCGCTGCTGGACTTTCCGCAGAGCTTGCCATGCAGTGTTCTGAGGGTACCCGAGATTCACAAGTGCGGACAGGGCATCCTGTACATTATCACCCGCCACCATAGACTCGTCGGGGGCATGCTGTTCTTCTCCGGTTAATACTGTGTAGAACCGGCTGACTTTATCCCCGAGTTCAACACACAATCTCTCGGCTGTTTTTTTTCCAACCCCCTGCAAGGCGGTCAAACGACCAAGATTTTTCAAACTCAGCGCTTCGCACAGATCTGATGCCGATATCCCGGAAAGAACACCGAGAGCAAGTTTCGGCCCCACACCGGACACGGTATTTAAAAGAAGGAAAAGCTCCTTGTCTTCTGCCTTGCTGAAACCATACAGGGTAATAGCATCTTCCCGCACGTTTGTATAAATATACAAAAATACCTCGTCACCGCTAGAGGGCAACTTGTCATAGGTGCGGCCGGAAATCAAGGCCTCATATCCGACTCCATTCACATCAATGATTACATGATCTGGTTGTTTTACAAGGAGTATGCCTGAAAGTGATGCTATCATAAGAATTATGTTGAGTTCATTATTTATGTGAAGTCATTAAGGTCATCCTGCTGCCTGGAAGGCCATCTGATTGGCATGACAGATTGCAACGGCAAGGGCATCGGCAGCGTCATTACTGGGTGATGACGATAACTCCAGCAGTGCCATTACCATGTGCTGGACCTGGTGTTTGTCTGCCTGACCGTAACCGGCGACAGCCTGCTTTACAGCTCTTGGTGAGTAATCATGGACTTTCAGGCCGCTTTTCATGGCCGCCAGGACGGCCACCCCCCTTGCGTGCCCGAGCTTTAGGGCCGACCGTGGATTGTGTGACAAAAAAACATCTTCTACAGCGGCGACTTCCGGAGCATAATGCTGAATAACTTTGCAAAGCCCATCGTAGATGAGCAACAGGCGGTTGCCTATATGGTCTCCACTCTCGGTCCGGATTGTCCCGCAGGTCACGAAACCCAGATTTGAACCTGCCCGGTCAATAATACCATACCCGGTTGCTCGTGAACCGGGGTCAATGCCAAGTATTCTGCTCCTGCCGATCACAGTTTCACCGGATTAAACAGAGAGGTTTTACTCACTACGATATGGACTCCATTATTTCATCTGGAATATCAAAGTTGGCATGCACTTTCTGCACATCATCATGATCCTCAAGGTTTTCCAGCAGCTTCAGCAGTGAACGGGCAACCTTTTCCTCTGCGACATCAACCGTATTCTGGGGCACCATGCTGACGGACGCTTCCTCATACTTGAGGTCATTCTTTTCCAGGTTTCCCATAACCTCGTTAAAATCCTCTGGTGCTGTAACAATCTGGAAGGTGCTGTCCTCTTCAACAACATCCTCAGCCCCAGCTTCCAGGGCAATATCCATCAGTTCTTCTTCCGAAAGAGTCTCCTTGTCGACAACAATGACACCCTTTTTGTCAAACATCCAGCCCACACAACCCGACTCGCCAAGGTTGCCGCCGCTTTTGCTGAAGTAATGCCTGACGTCAGCCACGGTTCTGTTCTTATTGTCAGTCATGGTCTCGACAAGTACCGCAACACCTCCCGGCCCATATCCCTCATAGAGGATTTCCTCGTAGTTAGCACCTTCAAGGCCACCGGTTCCTTTTTTTATTGCCCTCTCAATATTATCCTTGGGCATGTTCTCTGACTTGGCGGAGAGAATAGCTGTACGGAGACGTGGATTGGCATCGGGGTCACCACCACCCATTCTTGCAGCCACTGTAATTTCTTTGATAAGCTTGGTGAAAATCTTTCCGCGCTTGGCATCTACGGCCCCTTTTTTTCTCTTGATGGTACTCCATTTTGAATGTCCAGACACAATTCAACTCCTTCAGATTACCAGTTCCATATTTTATCAACTTACATTATTTCTTTTTTCTTTTGAAACCACGGCCGAAAATAAAAACTTCCCGGCTTTCTTTTCTCGAACTGTCAGGCTTAACAACCTTTACAGTCTGAAACAACGGTTTGCATTCACGAATGACCTCGGGAAAATCCTCTCCCTGGAACGCCTTGCAGTAAAATATTCCGTTTTCATGCAGCAGCGCTCCGGCTATTTCCATTGCCCTTCTAACCAGGCGCATGGAGTGCTGGTGATCTGCATACTGACTGCCGGTTGTCCGCGGAGCCATATCACTGAGAACAGCATGAAAACCATGCCACTCTTTTTTCAGGTTTTCTATCAGATCATCAGAGTAGACATCATAACAGAGCCAGTGAATTTCAGCATGACCTTTTTGCGACGGCAAATCAGTCTCTTGAAGGTCAACTCCCACCACATTGCCCTTGCTGCCGATGACCTGCGCAGCATATAGACTCCAGCTTCCAGGATGACAACCCAGATCCAGTACCCGCTGGCCGGATTTCAGAATTCGGTATTTTTTCTGCACCTCATCAAGCTTGTAGACAGACCTGGCCGGGTACTTGTCCTTCTTCGCCTTTTGAAAATAATAGTCTTTTTCTTTACGCATATTCTTTGTTTCAACTTCCCATACAAGGGCAGTTACATCCTCTTAACGTATTCTTTCCAGGTATTTCCTGACCAGGCCCAGAGCTTCCTCCCGCGAGGATATATTGTTTACCATGTGTTCTTCCTCCACCAGGCTAAGAATTTCCTTGAATATCGGACCTGGCTCAAGGTACAATTCATCTATCAGGTCCTTGCCAGTCAGCAGGGGAGGCTGGGCCCTGACCGGTTCCACATTCTCTTTTCTTACTCTTTCGATCCGTTCAAAAAGAGCTGCAACCTCTTTCTCGATTTTATCCGGCCGTTTTATGCCCAGTCCTGCGAGCGCATCTGCCATGCTGAGGAGAAACAGACCCGGCAGAGCAGGACCCACTGTTCGAATAATCCGCAGACAGGCTTTCAGGCTGAGTTGACCATTGCGCTGCACATTGATCAAATGAAAGGGCCACATGTGAACTCCGACCAGATCGCTCACTGCTTTAGCATCTTCACCGCGCCAGTGCAGACGGCGAGCTATTTTACCAACCTGCTTGAGACCTGCCTGATCATGGCTGTAAAAGGTAATTCGCCCTCCCTTGTCCTCATCGATGGCCATTGTAGCCGGTTTTCCCAGATCATGAAAAAGGGCGGCCCATTTCAACTGGAAGGAGTGTCGCCCGTTTTTAATGTACGCCTTCATTACTTCAGAGTTTTCAGGAAAAAACCGAACCGGGTTTTCCTGGATCAGTTCCATGCTCCGCAAAGTTGCAAGACTGTGATCAAAGACATCAAGGTGGTGACTCGATGGCTGCTCCATTCCTACCCCTGGTTTCAATTCTGGAATGATCTCAAATAACAGGTCGGTTTCCGCAAGGTCCTGGAACACTCCATGCGCCCCGGCTGATCCCATGATCAGGTCAAGCTCATACGCCACCCGTTCAGGAGCTGAACGTGAAATCCACTTCTTTTGACGAATGACAAGACCCAGGGTTTTGCTCTCTGCCGAAAAACCAAGGGTGGCAGCAAAACGAAAAACCCTTAACATGCGCAGGGGATCACTTTTAAAAGAATAGGGTGAGGTTACCCGGATACACCCATGTTCCATATCAGCTGTTCCTCCTGCCGGATCTATTACCTGCACTTTGTCCGGCAGCGAAACATCATCCAGGCACAACACGTTCTTCAGGGAAACGGCCATGCTGTTGATCGTGATATCACGCTTGGTCAATTCTCTCTCTATTGTCTCCGCACCCTCTCTGAAGGATGTAAAATCAATCTCCCTTCCCTGCAATACAACCCTGGCAGCGTCCTCTTCCCTCCCTAACGCTACGTATGTTCCGCCTGTAAGATCGACCAGTTTCGAGGCCCATATCTTTGCACCCCTGCTGACGGTAATATCGATATCTGCCGGTATTCTGTCCATGAGCAGGTCCCGGACAGTTCCCCCGCTTAAATACACCTCTCCTTTCAATTTATGATGTATTGCTGGCAGTTTTTCCAGGAGATCAGGGCCCAACAGGTCAGTAATCTGTTCTGTTGGCAGGGTAGTTTTTTCTTTTGGTGCTTTTTTCATTGTATAACACTATACCAATGGTACCTTCCATTTTTCCATAAAATCCTCTAACATAGAAGTTAATTTATTTATCCGTAGGTACTTACCGGACTTCTTGACGGTCAATGGCGAACATATTTTACTCATGGAAGCTGCAACCACCAGAACAATACGCATCGGGAATGCCAACATTGGCCTTATTGGCCTGGACATTGCTTTGAACAAGGCGGCAGCGCAGAATATGCAGGAAGATCAGGCTGTCGAATTCCTTTACTCTGCGGTCTGTAAAAAAAACTACATCCCTACCGGTGCCGAGAATAAATACCGTAAGGCTCTTCGAAATGAATACCGAAAACACATGAACATCGATAGCCAGGAGACGGTCGGGCTGGTTATCAGAATCTTCGGAACCGGCTGCATAAGCTGTGACAATCTGCAGGCCCAGGTCATTGAAGTGCTAAGCCATATGAACCTGGCAGCCGACATCGAACAGATCCACGATCCTGATGAAATCGGCCGGCTTGGCGTACTCATGACCCCTGCCCTTATGATCAACGGGAAGATCAAGAGTGGCGGGAAACCACCGACGCTAGCCCAGATAGAACAATGGATCAAGGAAACTGCACAGAATGGATAATATAGTCTACCAGACGCTGCATGATGCCGGCATGTCAGATGCTGTTTCCAGGATCACAACCTACGGTGTGACAGTGGTCAGTATCATATTGCTCACCCTGTTTGCTACCTGGCTTGTTCGAAAGACCCTTCTCTATGCCGTTATCCGCTTCATCAGGGAAAACCGTTACACGTGGGACGACCCGCTCATCAAAAACCGTTTTTTTCTGAGTCTCTCCTGGTATGTACCGATCATTGCATTCTACCTGGCCCAGGACATTCTTCTCCACACTGACAGTTCCGCGGCCATTATCCTGCGGCGAGTTATTTTAACCGCCTTTGTCATCGTCACGGTCCGTTGTGCCATATCGCTCCTCAACTCAATCAATGACATATACAAAGCTGTCCGCAGGGAAGGAGGTGCACCTATCAGGGGATACATTGATGCTGCCAAGATAGTCACCTATGTCATAGGTACCATCTTCATCCTGGCTATCCTGACAAACCGTTCACCCTGGGGACTCCTGAGCGTACTCGGCGGCTTGACTGCCGTCACCATGCTGGTTTTCAAGGACTCCATTCTCGGTTTTGTCGCATCCGTACAACTTACGGGTGCAGACATGGTCAGGATAGGCGACTGGATAGAAATGCCGTCTTACGGGGCAGATGGAGATGTTATCGACATATCCATTCACTGCGTGAGGGTGCAGAATTGGGACAAAACCATCAGCACCATCCCCACCTATGCGCTCATTGCAAATTCGTTTAAAAACTGGCGTGGTATGTCTGAGTCAGGCGGCCGCAGGATAAAGCGGGCCATCAACATTGACATGAATTCAATCAGATTTGTTAGTGATGAAGAACTGGATAACTTTGCCGGAATAGCTCTGCTTAGTGATTACGTGAGAGACAGGCAAAAGGAAATCGAAAAGTATAACTGTGAAAACCTGGTTGAAACCTCAATCCTTATTAACGGCCGCAGGCAGACCAATATAGGCATCTTCCGGGCCTACATTATTGAATACCTGAAAAACAATCCGAAAATTCACAAGAACATGACCTTTCTTGTCCGTCACCTCAAGCCGGGTGAAGATGGTCTGCCTGTTGAGATCTACGTGTTCAGCAATGACCAGGTCTGGGCAAATTACGAGAATATCCAGGCCGATATATTCGACCACCTCCTGGCCTCACTCTCAACATTTGAGCTACGAATCTTTCAGGCTCCTACCGGGTATGATTTCCGCCAGACAGGAAAAGCCTGAAGCGGCCAGGTACTCCAGTAATAATCTCTGGGCATGACGTCTGGCAACATGATAGAGGCGAACAACTTTTTTCTTTACGGTTTTGCTACGCGACCCAGAAAATAGTATTGGATCATGACCGGATCATAGTGATAAAATAACATTCAGGATGCAAACAAACTGAACGTGATCGAGAGGTGTATATATGACCAGATGGGATTATTGCCGAAAATTTGCCTTTATCTGGAATGAAGAGCCCATTTTAGAAAAAATGGGAAACGATGGTTGGGAACTTTGCGCCTGCTGGTTATGGTTTCTCTATTTTAAAAGGCCCAAACACAATGATCAGTCATAATCCTTATAAAGCAAATGTTTATACGGAATAGAAAATGAAATACGATATTCCATTCATCATACTCATCACAATCGGTATCCTGCTGATCTTGATTGGATATCTGATCAAGTTCAGACAAAAACTCTGGCTGGTTGCGGGTGTTTCTACCGACATGCATGAAATAACCGACAAGGAAAAATTTGCTTCAAATGCGGGCCTTGGAGTAATCCTGCTAGGGATTATTCTTTTTTTGATGGGTATAGCCCGGAAAATCTTTCCGGACCATATAACGTATATAGAAACTATAGGCTTACTTTTGTTCCTCTTCACGTTAATCACTGTATTTATAAGAACCAGGAAATACATCACCTCGGCAGAGGAAGATTTTTAGTATTTATTATTTGTATTATTTTTTATTTTCTACCATTTGTGAATAAAGAAACCCGATAAATACAACATTCAGGAGAGAATAATGTACAAGAAAATCATCACCCTCATTTCTATCAGTTTTGTTATTTTGTTTTTTTCTTCTTCAGGATTTGCGGATGAACAAAAAAAGGCTGCGGCTGTTATGGCAGCTGAAAATTATCTCATCTTAATTGATACCGCACAGTATGGAAAAAGCTGGGATATCTCATCCACTTTTTTTAAAAGCCAGGTACCCAAACAAACATGGGTCAAGCAGATAAGTGCCATTCGACCCCAACTAGGCAAGGTAATAAATAGACAAATCAGTAATGCAAGTTACATGACTGAATTGCCCGGGGCCCCGGACGGTGAGTACGTTGTGATCCAGTACAAGTCATCCTTTGACAGAAAACATAACTCTGTTGAAACAGTCACGCCCATGCTTGACAAAGACGGCCAATGGAGAGTTTCAGGATATTACATCAGATAAGACAATTTTTTACAGGAAGAGGGTATCATGAACAGACGCGAGTTTATCAGAGATGTGCTGCTCTGGTCGGCAGGCCTGAGTGTTTCCATACCCCGTTTCACAGTTCCTGAGGTCTTTGCCGCTCCGCCCTCCCCTCTCCTTGCTGTCGACAAAGGATCAGATTATGTGGGGCTGGTTGATCAGGTTCTTTCTTCCCTTGGCGGCATGAAAAAATTTGTCCGTCCCGGTGACAGGGTAGTGGTTAAACCCAATATCGGCTGGGACAGAGCGGAGGAATACGCAGCCAATACCAACCCGATCATTGTGAAGACCCTTGTGGAACAGGCTCTTGAAGCAGGTGCTTCAGAGGTAAAGGTCTTTGATCGAACCTGCAATGAAAAGCGTCGTTGCTATAAAAACAGTGGTATCGAGGATGCGCTTAGATCATTAAAGAACAGGAAAATCAGCCACGAACATATTGATGACAGAAAATTTGTTCCGGTGGAAATAAAGCGGGGCAAGTCCCTCACAACTATGAAAATTTACCGGTATGCCCTGGAGGCCGACATTTATATTAACGTCCCGATCGCCAAGCATCACAGCCTAAGCGGACTTACTTTGGGGTTGAAGAATTCCATGGGAGTTATTGGCGGCAACCGGGGGATGATGCATTTTGATCTGGGCCAGAAACTGGCTGACCTTGCCACGGTTATCCAGCCGACACTGACGGTTATTGATGCAACCAGGATCCTGCTGGACAATGGTCCGCAGGGGGGAAACCTTGATGACGTGAAAGTTGTGAACACTCTTATCGGGTCCACCGATGCGGTTGCAGCAGACGCCTACGCGACAACCCTTTTTGATATGCAGCCAGATGAAATCGATTCTACCGTGGCTGCGTACAAGATGGGCCTTGGTGAAATGCACCTGAAGCGGATGCAAATCCTCTCCTCGACCGTCTGATTTTTTACAAGGGAGGTCTCTTCCCTCCATTATGGAGAAAAAACCACACCACATTCCCCTCTATATTTGGCGGCGGCTGAGTCAGGCCATCTTTCTCCTGCTGTTTTTCTTTCTTTTCATCAAAACCGACTACACCGGTTCTGATCAGCTCGAATATGCTGTCAATATCCTGTTCCGGATTGATCCGCTTCTGGCAGCCAGTGTAATGCTGACCGTCAAAACCATTGTGGCCCTGATGCTTCCTGCCCTTCTTGTTCTTGCGCTTACCTTTATACTGGGAAGATTTTTCTGCGGCTGGGTATGTCCCATGGGCGCCCTTATTGACCTGTTTCATCCCGTATTAAAACCCAGGGTCAAACATATTGACACCCTGTATTCGTGGCTGGCCTATGCGATACTCTGTCTGGTCCTGACCGGGGCAATCTTCAACCTTCCACTGGCTGGTTATTTCGATCCTTTTTCCATCCTTGTACGGGGCCTTGCCATTTCTGTTTACCCAGCCATGGACCAGGCTCTGACATCTTTTTTCACGTGGACCTACAAAGAAGCTCCCGGTTTCGTCAATGCTGTCACTGAACCTGTTTACGCTGTTATGCGGGCCACGATCCTGCCCCTGGATCACAAATATTTTTCCATGGCACTCCTGTCAGGAATAATTTTGCTTGGTGTCTTTCTCCTTGATCTCATTCAACGGCGTTTTTTCTGCCGCAACCTCTGCCCGCTTGGTGCCATGCTGGGCCTGACTGCACGAGTCGGTCTCTTCCATGGGCATGGCGGCAGTGACGATTGTAAAAAATGCAGGACCTGTCGCTCAGTCTGCCGCATGGGGGCCATTGCAGAAGACCGTCTTATTGCCATGAAAGACTGTACACTCTGCATGGACTGCCTTGATAAATGCCCACGCAGAATCATTTCATTCCGGTTTACCAGGCCCCTTGCCCTTCCTGCTCCGATCTCACTTTCAAGGCGCGCTCTGATTGGTTCAATCGCAGGTGGTGCCCTTTTTTCTCTATTGACGAGCGCCAGAAGCATCGCCAAAGTACAGGACCCCTTTCTGATAAGGCCGCCCGGTGCACTTCCTGAGTCAGAGTTTCTCGGACGATGCGTCCGGTGCGGAGAATGCATGAAGGTCTGTATCGGCAATGCTTTGCATCCAACTTTCTTTGAAGCAGGTATTGAAGGAATGTTTTCACCGAACCTGATCGCTCGGATCGGTTATTGCGAATTCAACTGTACTCTCTGTGGGCAGGTCTGCCCCACCGGAGCTATCAAAGAGCTGCTCCAACCGGAAAAACATACCCTTAAAATCGGCCATGCGTTTTTTGACAAAAACCGTTGTCTTCCATACGCCAAGGGAATCGCCTGTATTGTCTGTGAAGAGCACTGCCCCACCCCGAACAAGGCCATTCAATTCAACAAAGCGACAGTCATAAACGACATGGGGAAATCAGTAGAGGTCAAACAGCCCTATATAGTTGACAAGCTCTGCATCGGCTGCGGGATATGCGAAAACAAGTGCCCCCTGCCTGACAAGGCCGCCGTATATGTCACTTCGGCAGGAGAGGCGAGGAACGAGGATAAAAGCCTTCCGATTTCCTCTCCCGGCTATTTTTAGCTCAACTCCATTTTTCTTGACAGGGAATATACTGGTCGCAGATAATAAAGTATTCAACTTTTAGTTCGACCTTTTATTTTCATATATACAGTTTCGCGCAGACATCATGTTGTATGCTTGTATTTATATATTCCGACCTCTTAATTCTGATGCATAGCATCAGAAACAGAACCATAAACAGGGTGCACAAAAGTGTTTTTCCGTCACATGAAATACGATTACGACAACCATAAGTAAAGGGGGGATAGAGAACAATGGCAGATAAAATTTATCGTGTGAACATGACCGACCTGACATCCAAAATCGAGGATGTGCCTGAAAACTTGGCCGGACTCGGAGGACGTGGCCTGACCTCTACAATCGTCGCACAAGAGGTTGTCCCGACCTGTCACCCGTTAGGACCGGAAAACAAGCTTGTCTTTGCACCCGGGCTGTTAAGCGGTACCGTTGCGGCCAACTCAGGCCGCCTCAGTGTTGGCGGAAAAAGTCCCCTCTCCGGCACCATCAAAGAAAGCAATGTTGGAGGTACAGCCTCCCAGCTTTTCGCAAAGCTTGGGGTCAAGGCTTTAATTATTGAAGGTCAGCCGGCAAAAGGTAACTTTTACAGCCTGCATCTCACTACAGAAGGTATTGTAATAAATAAGGAACCACAGCTTGCAGGCAAAGGTAACTTTGCGATCGTTGACACCATGGTCGAAAAATTCGGCGAAAAGACTGGTGTCATTACCATAGGCCCCGCCGGGGAAATGATGATGCCGGTTGCTAATATTTCCGTGAAGGATCCCGACGGCAAGCTCCGCAGCGCTGGACGCGGCGGACTCGGTGCGGTCATGGGATCAAAGGGAGTGAAATGTATTGCCATAAACGCTCCCAAAGAGGCAACCGTACCCATTGCCGATCCTGAAAGCTTTAAAGCGGCAGTAAAAATCTTTGCCAAGGCCCTGATGGAGCATCCGGTCAGCGGACAGGGTCTGCCAACGTACGGAACAGCAGTTTTAGTTAACGTCATCAACGAGGCTGGCGCACTCCCCACCCGGAACTTCAGCTCCGGCCAGTTTGAGGGGCATGACAGCATCTCCGGTGAAACCATGCATGATCTGATTGAAGAGCGGGGAGGAAAGACGCGGCATGGCTGTCACGCCGGTTGCGTTATTCAATGCTCCCAGGTCTATAATGATGCCGGTGGTAAATATAAAACCTCGGGTTTTGAATACGAATCAATATGGGCCATGGGTGCTGACTGCTGCGTCGACAATCTTGATCACATAGCCGAGGCTGACAGCCTGATGGATGATATCGGCATCGATACTATCGAAACTTCCGTTACCATGGGAGTTGCCATGGAAGGAGGACTTCTGCCTTTTGGCGATGGAGCGGGCATTGTCAGGATAATTAAAGAGGAAATCGGCCAGGGCACCCCCCTGGGCCGTCTCGTGGGCAGTGGAGCCGGTGCTGTCGGCAAGGCTTTTGGAGTAACCAGGGTCCCGGTCGTCAAAAACCAGGCCATCCCGGCCTATGATCCCCGGGCTGTCAAAGGTATTGGCATTACCTACTGCACTACTCCCATGGGTGCCGACCATACTGCCGGCTATGCGGTTGCCACCAACATCCTCAAGGTCGGTGGTGATGTTGATCCCCTGAAAAAAGAAGGCCAGGTGGAACTTTCCCGAAACCTGCAAATTGCAACCGCAGCCCTGGACACGGCAGGACTGTGCATTTTTGTTGCCTTCCCGGCCCTGGATATCCCGGAGGCATTCACTGCTATTATTGACATGCTGAATGCCCGTTTCGGTATCAGCCTGACTGCAGACGATGTTACCGAACTTGGCAAGAACATCCTGCGCACGGAACATGAATTCAATCTGGCTGCCGGCTTTACCAATAAGGACGACAGGCTGCCGGAATTTTTTGCCAGGGAACAGCTGCCACCGCACAATGTCGTGTGGGACTTTACTGATGAGGAAATAGACGAATTCTGGAATTTTTAAATACTCGAGCCCGATAACATACATCGCTTATGCGTATAACCGTCAAGCTTTTTGCCAACTTCCGGATTAATCGATTCAAGGAGGGTCTCCGGGAGTATTCCGACACAGTGAAAGTAAGGGATATCGTGTCTGAACTGGACATTCCCGAATCGGAAGTTGGCATTATCTTCATCAATGGCCGTAACGCATCCATTGACCAGGTCCTTGCAGAAGGAGATACACTTTCCATTTTCCCGCTGGTAGGTGGAGGCTGATGTGCAGGAAATCATATCATTTCTTGCCGATCAGTTATTAGACGGGCTTTTGCCTTTTAAGGCCCAGGCTGAAACAGCTGATCACTTTTCCCTCAGCCTGTCTGAAGTTGAAGCAATTGCCCTCTCAAATGGAATTCTCCCTGCCCGCTACCAGAGAAACAGGAAATTAATCTCCATCGACCAGCAGCTTGCCCTCCTCCAAAGCAGGGTGGCTGTCCTGGGCTGCGGAGGTCTTGGCGGATACATCATAGAGGAACTGGCCCGCCTTGGCGTCGGCCAAATTGTTGCTGTTGACCCGGATGTATTTGAAGAACACAATCTTAACCGGCAGCTCTTCAGCACCCCGGACCTGCTCGGAGAGAAAAAGGTCGTTGCCGCTGCACGACGGGTTGCTGAAGTCAATCCGGCCATAACGATTCAACCGATTGCTGAATCGTTCAAGGAAGGAAACGGACCAGAGATTTTACAGGGTGTGAACGTTGCGGCGGATGCCCTTGACGCTGTTCCTGTCCGGTTGACCCTGGCCAGTGTGTGTGATCACCTGAAAATACCGTTGGTCCACGGAGCAATTGCAGGTTGGTTCGGTCACCTGGCAACCCAGTTTCCCGGTGACAAAACTCTTGAGCGAATCTATGCACTGAAGAGAGCGCCTCAAGGGATTGAAACCGCACTGGGCAACCCTTCTTTTACACCGGCAGTGGTTGCCAGCATGCAAGTTGCTGAAATTGTAAAGATTATATTAAAAACAGGTGATTCTTTACGGAACCAATATCTTGCCATTGACCTTTATCATATGGAAGTGAATACACTTCCGCTGGCAGAGGATTAATTGAGAAACTATACCTTATGAATACTGATAATCCAGCCGTCATCCGTATGTTCGGCCTGCTTCACACCTTAAGAAAAAAACAGGGCCAGCCGGTTGCAGTAGAAATGCATCTTGCGCAGGAAGGCAAAACGGCCAGGTCTATCGCCCAGGAACTGCAGCTGCCCCTGGATAAAATTGAAGCTGTTTTCTGTAACCACCTCACGTATCCCCTCGATCATGTCATCAAACCCGGCGACCGGGTCGCCTTTGTACCGCATGGAACTCCAGGCCCACACCGCTATTGCCTCGGAATCAAACAGGCCGGAGAGAGGAGCAAATAGATTTTTACAATTATGGTTTATTTATAACTCCGTTGAATTCCACGATATAGTCTGTTTCAGAAATATATTTTCCATTGTATGTTCCTTGCCCCTGAAACCCTTCGTATATGCCAGTGCACTTATAGTACGTCCAAACCCTTTCAAAACTTGTGATAGGTTTTTTATCAGGGGAAACAACAGTTTTTACATGACCTTTGTATTTGACCATTGTCTGGTTACCGTCTTTTGTCATCGTAAAATAGCCGCTCTGGGAACCGTTTCCTTTTATCAAGTCAGGCTGAGTACGTGAGATTCCCTCGGCACCATCCATAATAAACCATTCTCCTGTATTTGTGTTGCTTCCATGTGCTTCACTTAGCATGAGGAAATGCCCCTCAATATCACCTACAGGTAGTGCTTCCTTTTTAATAACGGTCATTCTCGCCTGACCGGACATCGAGTGTTCCGCAGCTGATAAAGTCGAAATAAAACCCCCATTTGTCAGGAACAAAATTGCAAAAAGTACAGCAATTTTAATCGTTCTTGTTTTCATTTCACCCTCTTGTTTCATTATTGATAACAAAAGCCGAGTTGCCTTACCAATCATGGCAACCCGGCTTTCTACGAAGATCCGTGGTATTCCAACTCTGCCCTTGAGCAGGTGTGGCTTTAACATGGTTAACGCATCAAGAATGCAGCGTTAGAACTTTGCCCCGCTTTTTACTCCTTTGGTCTCGAGAACATTTTTATCATAGGTCGCGTAGCCATCTTTCTTGGTGTCCTCGTTAAATGCCCAAATAGTCAAGCTATTTGCAGAGGGATTTGCTTTTACACAAATGCCCTCCTCCGGTCCCCTGTCGCAACCCCAGCTTAAATAATTTCCATGGTGTTTTGTAGGTTTTCCGTAACGATCGATAAGGGATGATGTGACCTGGTCAATATCCAGAGCTTCTTTTTGTTCGAAATTGATCTTGTACACCTTACCATCAGCTGTGGCCTCAAAGAACATATAAACCGTATCTTCGCGGATGGTTCCCTCGTAGTTTTTTATAATATCAGGACCTGGCGAGCTAGTGCCCCGAGACAAAACTACTTCAGCATACTCCTTTTTGGATTTCTTAAAATAACCGTATGCCTTGAGAAGAAAAAGCCGGTCCCTGACTTCACTCATATCCCCCCCCAACTGCAGTCCGGCTACGACAAATTTACTGGGATCAAGTGACTCTTTTGGCTTCATCTCCGAAACTTCCAAGCCGGGGACCTTCTTGCGGCAGGCTTCCCACTTGCCTTTTCGGAGCCCGGCATAATGTGGTTGCGGATGATTAAAGTTTTTAAGTGCTTTCAACGCGTAGCCGCACTCCTTCTCGCAAGCCGGATCACCACCGCACTTAGCCCGCAATCCTTTGACAGCGGCAACCACGGCTGCATGGTCAGAAAATCTTGGAACCTGACCTGCACCCCCAGGTGTCGGCCTTGCGGCAACGGTATCGGGCTCTACGCTCTCAAGCCCTGCATCGCGGTACGCTTCATAACATGGCTGCCAGCGCTGTTTCAGAATGCTGGGGTCGCCTCCGGGGTTGGCTTTTAAAAAATTTTTCAAGGTCTTCATACCATAGCCGCAAGGAACCGAACAGTTGTTGCCGGCATTGCTGCAGGCATCCACTTTAATCCTCATATCCGCGAGGACTTCATCCGGGTTATTGAAATCAAGTTTATCGCCCGCCAATAGCACTGGAGATATTAGAAAAAAAACGACAACAACCATCAACCATGCATAAAATGATCTCATCTGTCTATTCCTCCTTTCTAGTCGTAAGATATTAAAACAAATCTACGTTATATAATTGCTTGGATGAAAAGAATTCGCTTTCACAGGGGAGATGATCAAATCAACAGCCCATCACCAAGATTATACATTTTTAAAACAAGGGCCTATCAAAAGTAATTGTTCACAACTCGCATGTTGTCTGATTCATTTCAAAATAGGCTTTCAGGCTAATCAGAATAATAAAAGCCGAATTGCCATAACTAAAGGCGACTCGGCTCTCATTCAAGACCAGATTTTTTCCATACCTGCCCCCTCAACAGGTTTGGTTGACCTTAACTTAAATATTCTTTTTTTAGTATTTAATATTATACAATTTCAAGAAATCTAAAGTCAAATATAAGCAGGCTGCAACAGGCAGCAACAACTGTTCCGGTGGGGTTATAACTGAAGATGTATCGTAACCTTTACTTGAATATTTTTGATAACTAGAGAAATGATTCTGTAATTATCATCCCACTACCTACTTTAGACAAATATCATTTTTTCCAGCTTTTTCTGTATCCCTGTTTCTTTTCCAGCGAAAATAATAGAGGTAGACTATCCCTATCATAATAATTAAATCACGGTACAGTGCGGGTTTCAACTTACCATAAAGACTGGTGTCAGGGTCATACATGCCGAAACAGCCACAGTCGACATCAATCCCCATCCTGATGCCGTAGACCAGAACGGCCATAAAAAAAACCATCAAACCGGTTATGACCGGAAGACATCCCCACAGATCAAAAATCAGCCCCAACCCGGCAATAATTTCAAAAACAGGAAGGACATAGGCGGCAGGCCAGACATACCTGGTCGGCAGGATGTTGAACTCGTCAATGATAACGGCAAAATTATCAGGATCTAAAAGCTTTACCGTTCCGGCCCAGATGAAAATTCCTGCCAGTATCCATCTGATAATCCGATACAGCCAAATGGAGTGGAAAACCTTGTTTATTGATTCTGTTACCCCTGACACGATGGATGCCAGCTCCTTATTATTTAGCAAAACCCAAGATGGAATGACATGGATTGTATTTTTGGTCCCGCTGCAGTTTCATCTATCAACAATATTACCAGTAACATGTAAATCTATTATCATATGATGTATAATGCATGAAAAGGTGATTAAATTCCTTCATGCATACCTCATACTTCCAGCATCATCCAGGAGATTTATGAAATGGGCAAATCCTGTATTTTAATCCTGCTTGACGGTCTGGGAGACAGGGCTTCAAATACTCTAAACAGGCAAACCCCTCTCCAGGCAGCCAGGACTCCACATATGGATAGACTGGCATCTCTTGGCTCCAACGGTATTTTTTATTCTATTGCACCAGGCCTTGCTCTGCCTAGCGAGAACGCCCATTTCTCCATGTTCGGGTACAACCAGAATGAGTTTCCTGGTCGCGGTTACCTTGAAACGGTCGGTGCGGGAATCAATCCCGGGACCGGCAGCGTAGCTCTCTTGGCTCATTTAGCCTGGGTCAGGGAGCACAATAACACCCTGACACTTCTTCAGCACAGGCCGGACGCTGGCAAGGAAGACCTTACAATCCTGTTAGAAGAAATCGGATCGTTCAAGTCCGAGAACATTATTATCAGTTACCACCAGACCGAGCATCTTGACGGAGTGCTTGTTATGGATGGTGCTGTTTCACCTTCAATAACAGATTCTGATCCCCTGATTATCAACTACCCACTTATTGAGGTGCAACCTCTAAACAATGCGGATCCATTGGCAGAACCAACGGCGAAAGCTCTGAAGTCGTATCTCCTGCACTGTTATGAAAAATTGAATAATCATCGGATTAACAGACAACTAAGGGAAAGAGGCGCACCGGAAATCAATGCACTCGTAACACAACGCGCCGGCCAATGGCAGCAGGTACAAAGTTTTTCTCAACGTTGGGGCCTGCGGGGAGTTTCCATTTCATCCGGACTTGTTTACCTTGGAATGGCATCATTCCTCGGGCTTGATACAATCCGTATTACAGACATACCGGACCCGGGCAGGGAATTGGCAGAACGTCTTAAACTGGCGTGCGACAAAGCCAAACTCTACGATTTTGTCCATGTGCATACCAAGGCACCTGACATAGCAGGCCACAGCAAGGACCCGCGCAACAAGGTCAAGGCTCTTGAATCGCTGGACCAGGGGCTCGGGAAGGTTCTAGATTCCCTGATAGATGACGATATCATACTTGTTATGACCTCAGATCACTCCACCCCCAGTGACGGTCCTTTGATCCACTCCGGAGAAGCTGTTCCCTTTACAGCTGTCGGCCATGGAATCTGTAAAGATACCGTCTCTGCGTTTGATGAAGTTGCCTGTGCCAACGGAGCCCTCGGGACGCTGAACGGATCTGATTTCATGAACCTTGTCCTCAACTGGCTTGACAGAACCAAGATGCAGGGCCTCATGGACACCCCCTTTGATCAACCTTACTGGCCCGGTATCCGAGAACCTTTTAAACTAAAATAGCCCTAAAGATAATAGCTGTTTCAACCGTCTCTGAACAGCTCAGCAGAAATCCGGATTTCTATACATGAGTAACCATAACTCCATTTCCAAAAAATGGGTCCTCAAGTACACAACGCTTTATGCTGTCGGTATCCTTTGCGTTACTTTTCTCCTTAACCTGAAAATAGCCTCCCGATTTTTTCCTTACCCGGCACGATTGGACCTTCATTTAGCTGTTTTTACAATCACCGGCTCCACGGTCCTCATAGCGGTCGTTTTTATCCTGATCAAAAAGGAAAAATTCTTCCTTCCCCAAATAATCAACAAGCTTGCGGTCCTTAAAGACACATTACATGAACTGAACCAGCTTGAGATAATATACGTTTCAGCTTTGGCAGGCATTTCTGAAGAGATATTCTTCAGAGGACTGTTGCAGGGATTTTCTGGTATCATCATTGCCAGTGTTGTGTTCGGTGTCCTGCATTTTCTTACATTCGGATATTTTCTCTTAACGACAATGGTAGGTTTTTATTTGGGCTTCATTTACATTTATTCAGAGAACATAAATCTTCCCATCCTTGTACACACATTCTACAATATTTTTGCATTTAATATGCTCAAGCATATTTATTCAGAAAAGTTCAGAATTTAGCACGTTCACACTAGATTTATCCTGCAGAACATAACGGGTATTGCTTTTGCCTGCCTGTAACATACGAATAATTAACAGTTATTAACAATAAATTTCATTACTGTAATTAATCTTTGGACAATACGGCCACATGGTAGTACAATAAATTAACAGAAAAAGGTGACACAGAGGGGATGATCGCCGTAAAATTGTGGAGGTGACTAATGAAAAAAGTCATTGTCATGTTTATGGGCTTATCTCTTGCACTCATTTCATCACAGGTGTTGGCCAACTCCTATGTTGGCTCTGAGCAATGTTTCGCGTGCCACCAGGACCAGTTCAATGAATGGCAGGCCTCGGGCCATCCCTGGAAGCTCCGTAAAGTTGCAAAAGCACGCTACTCCAAGTTACCCCTTCCCCCCGGCTATTCATGGGACGATATTTCGTATGTCATTGGCGGGGCAAACAAAAAAGCAAGGTTTATTGACCTGGAAGGCTATGTCATTACAACCGCCAAAGACGGCTCCGAGGCAAAAACCCAGTACAATATCAACGACGGTTCATGGTCTTTTTATCATAAAGGAGAAAAGAAACCCTACAAATGCGGACCATGCCACATGACAGCGTACAATCCAAAAGGCAACCAGGATGGCCGCCCCGGTATGATAGGCACCTGGGCCGAAGACGGTATTGGCTGCGAAGAGTGTCATGGTCCGGGATCTGAGCATATCCAGGAGCCGTCAAAAACGAATATTAAAGTTGCGTCTTCGTCAGAAGCCTGCGGCAAATGCCACCAGCGGGGAGGGACAGGCCCGCAACCTCCTGCAAAGGGGGGATTTATACGCCATCATGAGCAAATCAACGAACTCTATGCCGGCCCACACAGTGACATGAGTTGTATGGAGTGCCACAACCCTCATCAAAGGGCTATTCTTGCTGATCCTAAATGTGCGGAATGTCACGAAGGCATTGCAAAATCCTATGCCGAGACAATCCACGGCAAGTCCGGACAACCATGCTTTTCCTGTCATATGCCCAGGGCAACGAAATCTGCTATCAAAACAAATAAGTATGCCGGAGACGTACGAACCCATATTTTCAAAATCAACAGCGACCCCAAGGCCAATATGTATGGTACCAAGGAAAAGGATGGGAAAAAATCATCCTATGCCAAGGGATTTGTAACATTGGATTTTGTTTGCCTCAGCTGTCACTTGAGCAGGGATATTAACTGGGCGGCAGAAAACGCAAAAAATATCCACAAGTAACTTTTCTTATCCACTGCCATGTCAAAGGGGGCTCCTGGCCCCCTTTCTTTTTTTCACCCTGAAGTTAAATAGCACAGCAGATCCGGCTTTGTTCACTCATAGTTCAATATTATATATCCTCCTGTATTGACATCCCACAAAGTGGGATAATATTTTAGGTACAGGAAAATGCTGCTTATTATCCATACAAGTGGCATAAAGCATGGACAAAGCCTGAAATGTCTTCATCGTCTCTGTTCATGAAACTCAACATTAACAATCACGGAGGGCAGTATCATGAACAGCAATACAATACAAATTCTCCGAGGAGTGGTTTTTACTCTATTCATCTGCCTGTTTGTTGCTTCCAGCTCGCATGGAGGTGGATATGAGGCGCTTGATGGAATTAATGATATCAAGGTTGTTTTTGATGTCAGGGCAAAAAAAGCGAAGAGTGCCGCAATTCAGCTTGACCTCATACACCAGACCTTCAAGGACCAGAACATACGGAAAATAACGGACAAGCCTGATTTTGTGGTTGTTATTGCTGGCAGTGCCGTAAAGCTTGTTTCAAGTGATACAGAAGGGTTTTCTGAAGAGAAAAGGGTGCTGGTTAGTCAGATCGCGAAAACTGTATCGGCAATGGCCAAGGATGGCATTAAACTGGAAATCTGCCTGTTTGCTGCCAATCTGTATGGCATTGATCCTGGCACAATCCTGCCCGAAATTACCCATGTGGACAACGGATGGATTTCTCTGATCGGATACCAGACCAAAGGATATACACTTGTTGCCGCGTTTTAAAAGTCGCGAAACTCAGCCAGGTGCTCTGCTTCTAAACCTAAAAAGCGGGGACCATTAATGTTATCTGGGAGGATGACCCTACAGACATGGTCCCCAATTTCTTTTATCAATTAAGAAGAAACAGATTCCGGGAACACATACACTCCCTGGCGAGCATAAACAACTCACTATCTAGGAGTTGATCCCTTATGCCACGTTACAGAAACAACCTTCCGCAACTTAACGGCAACTTCTTCCTGACTGATGGCGGCCTTGAAACTTCCGTTATTTTTCAAGAGGGTATTGATCTGCCCGAGTTTGCCGGTTTTGATCACCTTGAAAAAGAGGCAGGCAGGAAAATACTCAAAGAGTATTGCCGAAAATATACCGATATTGACCGTGCAGCAAAAGCTGAAGGGATGCCGGTGGTTATTTCTTATACAGTTGAAACAGACGGAAAACTCCCGTCCGGAGAATTACTCAAGGATGCCATCATTGATATAGATGCTGACCGGTAAAGTGTAATTTCTTTTTTCCAAATGAATTCATTCTGCAGTATACTCCTTTCGAAAACCCTGCTCCCTGTTGTCGGAAAAACATACACAGTAAAAGGTCCAGCATGAAAACTTCAACTGCCCTTGTAACAGGCGCAAGCAGTGGCATCGGTTCTGTATTTGCCCGGGAACTGGTCAAGGATGGGTATACAGTAACCTGTGTTGCACGTAATGAAGACAAACTCAAAGATCTGGTTGGTGAAATCGGTTCCGAACACCGTTATCTCCGGGCAGACCTTGCAGATGAAGCACAACGGCAAATAGTCTGCGAGGATATCAGGGAATCACAATATTCCCTGCTGGTCAACAATGCCGGATATGGGATTTATGACCGCTTTACCACTATTGCCATTGACAAGAGCAACCATCTTATCGAAGTTAACCTCAAAGCACTGGTACAGCTTTCCCATGTATTTCTTAAAAACAGCAAACCAGGAGATGCGCTTATTAATGTATCTTCTGTGCTCTCGTTATTGCCTTACCCGGGCGGGGCAGTTTATAGTGCAACAAAAGCTTTTGTGACCAACTTCACCGAGGCACTGTGGTACGAACACAAGGATAAAGAATAAAGAAGTATATGTTATGGCCCTGCTGCCAGGAATAACTGAGACAAACTTCCACAAGGTTGCTTTGGACAAAAAGGAATACAGTGAACCGGAAGGAAAGAGCTATCCCCCTGAGGTGGTCGTTAAAGATGCTCTAACAGCACTTCGTGAACGAAAGAACCCTACTGTTATCAGTGGTCCCCGATACCGAATATTAGCTGCAATGGCCACGCGACTTTTAAGCAGAAAAATGAGAGTGAAGCTCATGGGTGATAAAAGCGCAGGCTTGAAATAACATTCACAAAAGAACTTATCTGTACTCCTGCTTTTTCAATACTGCTGTTGCACCACCGTCTAGAAAATAAAAATTATTATAGTCACTTGCAACAAGATAGTACATCAGCCAGTTGACCTGTTTTCCCACCTGGTCAAAGATTAAGAGTTCCTTATCCTTCATATGTCCTTTCCGGATAATATTATTCACTAACTTATCTATCGGTATATTGAGTGTCTTTTCCAGTCCCGGCAATTTATTCTTTCTCTGGATCGGGTCCCTGGCATCTATTACGACAGCGTTGCCAGCTTCTGCCTTTTTCTTAAAGGTATCAAAGTCAATGCATGACTGATTAAATGAACTTTCCGATATGAGCTGCTGCTCGGGATTCTCGATTTCCTTACCGTTTAAAACAGTGTCAGCGGGGTACGCTTTGGCCCACGCCAATATACCGACATCAAAGGCATACACCTGGGGAATTTGTTCATACATCGCATCTTCGGCTGCTTTATAGCACTTGATGCAGACAATGCCGTTACAGTATACTGCAATTTTTTTATCAGGATTTGCAGAAGCAAGGTTACGGAGTTTATTAAGAAAATTCGAATTAGAATACTGTATATTAACGGCCCCTTTCACATGAATTGCCTCATACTCGGCAGCAGCCCTCACATCAACAATAAGATAATCTCCCTTGTCATAGCCGGATTTCAAATCAGCCAGTTCAATAACCTCTACTTCAGGATAGAATTCACGATAAGGCAGATCAAGGGCTTTACTACCAGAAGCCTGAGTTAACATGATAAAACTCAATGCAGCTATTAACAGAATACGCATACTTCCCCCAAGGTAAGGATTTTTGATATTTGATCCTGTATTTGATTACTTACATATTTTGCATGGAACTTAAGAAAGTTATTAAACATCTGATATATTGTCAAAACAAAACCTATAAATCCAGTTACTGGAACATCGAGGCACCTGTAGTTCGTTTTTCCGACACAACACTCTTATCAGACATTGAAAGGCGGTAAAAATTTCACGTTGAAAGGGTATTATTATTTTGTCAGATCGAAAATACATTTTTATAACTACCCTCCGTCAATGGGAGTAAATTAGCAGATTGGCATAAATGAATGAAAAAAAGAACTTTTTTGAGTTGGAGCAGCGGCATGGACAAAGAGATATTCAGAAATGTAATCATCCAAAATATTCTTTAATAAACTGTCGAGAAAGAATGTTCATGTTTCAAGCATTTTGTCGTGTAATACTAATCACTTGAAAAAAATCAACAGTTGTAAACAGTACAAGTTTAGTTGACCTCTGTTAGTTTAACTAAACTACCCCCGCCAACAAGGCATTGGGTTTTAACAATCCCCGGCAGATATACCAAATCCACGAAAAACATTATGATTAATTTAATCAAGACTCGAAGATTCATTTCCCTGTTTAACTGGCAAAGAATCCAACCATTTCCAAATCTTAGACAATTTACCTGCATTCTGTTTGGAATCTCCCCTATTACTACCAAGGTAATCCTGTCCCACCTTCGCTGCTTCATCTTTCTCCCCGTCCAAGACCAACAAATACATCCTGAATAGAGTATTTTCCCAGGTTTGAGTATTCCTTATCTTGGCTTCATGTGCCAGATAATACTCTGCCTTGTCGTATTGCCCATTTTGAGCAGCCATTCCTGCAAGATGCTTTGCCATTTCTGCTGCTTCATTTATATTCATTCCCTCTTTTTTCTGGCTAGACCCTATGATCTTCTGAGCATCAGAATCACTATTAAAAGCCCATGGAATGTAATTATTTAATCTCTTATTATGAATACTCATATGAAGATTAATTATACGCGGATACCTTCCTGACATTGGATCAAGCATTCCATTAATTATCAAGCGGTCAGAGAAATGATTTACTGCATTTCTTCGGTATGCTTCAGGCCATATTCGGGAAACTCCCTCACTTTTTATAAAATTTTCTCTTGATGTTGCGGGGTTCATGAAATTCAAATACTCTTGCACATGCTTATTCGATTCAGGACTTTTTGCAGATAATCGCTGGGGGAAATTATCTTGGAGTGGCAGGGTATCAGCAATCCAATCCAGTAACCTCGAACCATCTGCAATAAACAATGAACCGAACTGGTCCGGAGTTAAAAAACCAAGCGACCTCATTTCATTTCCAACCTTCGGATTATGCCATTGTCTTGCAAACTCATCATTAAGGCTACGTTCCTGACGATTTTTCGTGCCTACAATCATCCATTCAAGACCTGCTCCCGACCAGAGGCTGCAATCATTAAACACACTACAAAAACCTGCTATTATTGCTTTGGCTTCTGGAACTCTTAGCTGGTAGACAGGTAGCCAATAGGTTGTAATCCCCCCGTCTGTAAGACGGTCGTAGATTAATTGAAAGTATTCCTGAGAATAGAGATTAACCACACCGTTGAACTTAGGTGGAGGAGGTTCTGCGGTAATAATATCATATTTTTTCTCAGTTGCCTTCAGGAAGAAACGACCATCCTCAATATGTGTCCTTACCCGGGGATCATAGAGAGGATTTTCTTTCGGGTCTGGAAAGACTATATTACTTAATTCAAGTATTTCTCTGGAAGTATCGACAATATCAATACTTTTAAGTGTACTGGTATCGGTAAGGGCTTTAGCAGTCGAGCCACAACCAAAACAAACAAGAAGAGCATTTTTTGGCTCTCTCATCAATGCTACCGGCAGGTAAACAAATAGTTTCATATACCTTCTGGCACTTAATCCTGTTCCTGACATTGAGTAATTATTCGTAACCAGTCTGTGATAGTGCGGTTGGCCCAGTATATCTTTCTGCAGGTATTGGATTGTCTCCGATATCCCTTCCTTAAAGGCGACTCTTTTTTCACCGCCTGACTTCAGGTAAGAACCAGCAGAAAGATCGAGGTAGAAATTCTGCATATGGCCAAAAGGAAAATATACTGCTGCTATTATAAAAATCAGAAATGTAATATAGACGAAAACATCATTATTTCGTGGCGGAAGTAGCTGCTTAATTGGTTGAATTATCATAGCCGTTATACCGTAAAACATGGCAAGAATGAAAAAAGCTAATTCAACCCCAAAATAGGGAATAAGAAAAAATCCTGCAAGAAGAGCTCCGGCCATTGCTCCGGTGGTGTTGGCCGATGTTAAAAAGCCAACAGTTGCACCTTCAGGGATCTTGTACAAATGGAGGCTCTTGCCCAGCATAATAAATATAATTCCCGATATAAATGAAACCGGGAACATTAAATATACAGCAACAATTGAAAGGAAAAGATCATCTTCGAGGTAGTCAAAGTAACTGAGAATTGAAACTAAGTTTCCATACAGGATAATTACAAGGACTCCATTGAGTAGCAAGAGGTGGAATAAATAATAGTGAGCATTTGTATCTCTATGAAACCATTTTGATGCAAAGAGGCCTCCTAAGCTTATGCCGGCAAGAATTACAGCCAGCATTACGGAAAAATTCCAACTATGTCCGTTATAAAAAATCAGCAGTAAACGAAACCATATTACTTCTAATGCAAGCAAGATAAAACCTGTTAAAAAGCTTGCTGTTAAAGGTCTCCTAAATATACTTCTCAAGCCTGGAAAACGTAATTTACTACTTGAAATCCTCGCGGGATAGTTCTGTTCAGGGCCCCGTGAAACTGTCATCATAACCAAAGCTGCCGCCAGGAAGTTTAAGCTCGCGGCAAAAATGCCTGCACCACTAATACCAACCCATTCAACAATCCATAGTTCATTTATCAAAACACCCGTCATAGCTCCCAGCGTATTCCATCCATAAAGAGCTCCGAGAACTCTCCCGAAATTTGTTATTCTTGGGTAAAGAGCCTTTACAAGAAGTGGTAAGGTTGCCCCCATGGCAACGGCGGGTAACAGCATGGCAGTAAAGGAGATTATTGAACGTGATACATTAATCAGGAACGGGTTTCCTAAATCTACAAGTAAAGAAAATAGAGGAAAAAAGATGGAAAATAGTTTTGGAAATATCAGGACTACTGTAAGCCCGGAAAAAGCAATAACAATCTCGATAAAGGCATAAAATCGAACAGGACATCTTACTTTATGACTAAATCTGCCTGCTAGGCCATTACCGATAGCAAGGCCTGCCATAAAAGTGGACAAAACAATGGAAGTGGACCATATACTATTGCCAAGAAACAATCCTGCCAGCCTGAACCAAATGGTTTCAAATATTAAAGCAGAAGTTCCTGAAATAAAAAAAACTAAGCATAATACCTGTGGTAACAGTTTCATCATTGTTCTAACCGAAAATAATATACCTATGAAACGAGAAAAGGGGCAGTGAAAATATTCAACGCCAATCCTGTTCCCCAGTAACTCCAAAAGTATCTTACAATATTTTTTCAGTGTTTATCAAAATTACTATACCTTCCTAGAATCTTTCTATCTACTACCCGTGAACCTCGAGTAAAATTCACATATAATAGTCTTAAATCTTTATATTTTTTCTGGTCTCTCATCACATGTCGGGAAAAACAATCATAAACACTTTTAATAATTGGATCTATGAATCACCCTAGCCTTGTAGCCAATACTGAGTTATAAAAAATGATTTTAGGAGGAACCCATGAGCTGTAAGCGAGATGCAGATGAAATGTTTGTGTAATTAATATTTTCCTGTGCAAGCAATGCTAACTATCGTTTAATGTTACTGGATACACTGGATGATTGACAGTAAGCACAAACATTTAACCGTATACCTGTTATTCAGGAAAACACTCTCTATAACCACACCCCGTGACAGGACTCATTACTTACATGTTGAATTAAATAAATGAAAAAAAGGACATTATTAAGCTGGAGTAGTGGCAAGGACAGTGCATGGACTCTTCATATTCTTCAAAATAATCAAAAAATTGAACTGACTGGTTTATTCTCTGTTGTTAACGAAAAATACGAACGTGCCTCCATGCATGCCACGCGCATGGCGATGCTTGACAGGCAATCAGAAGCAGCCGGGCTGCCGATCAGGACCATTGCCCTGCCGGATAAATGCACGGACGAAGAGTGCGATAACGTTATGGCTCAATTTGTAAAACAATGTGAGGCAGAGAGTATTAATTGCATTGCCTTTGGCGACCTGTTTCTGGAAGATATCCGCCAGTATCGGGAAAAACAGCTCCAGGGAACAACAATCACCCCTCTTTTTCCCTTGTGGAAAATCCCAACTCGTGATCTTGCGGACAGAATGTTATCAGAAAACATAGAAGCTTATATCAGCAGTGTTGACCTGGCCAAGCTTCCTCTTTCATTTGCCGGACGAAAATGGTCGAGAGAATTGCTGAAGGAAATTCCTGCCGGGTATGACCCGTGTGGAGAAAATGGTGAATTTCATACTATTGTCACAGGCGGCCCGATGTTCAACCATACCATTCCTGTCCGTGTCGGTGAGATCGTTGAACGAAGCGGTTTTGCCTATGCTGATGTTATTCCTGTAAATGAATACTGATTGTATGCTTTATTCGAATAATATGCTGACTTGAATTTATAAATTTTTATATTAAATGTTTTATTCAATCCCGTAGGAAGTATATTTTTCATTGCAGTGCTCAATATATAAAATTAAAAAGACAGTATGAAACGATTCTTCTGCATAATAACACTGTATACTATTGTGTTGGGCGGCTGTGCTTCATCTGAGATGCGAGTTGCTGAAAACCAGACTCTGGGACCTGTATCTCCCGTCAAGTCCAGGGTAGTTTTCATGCGATCCTCATTTTTTGGAAGTGGAATCCATGCATCGATATTTGATGTTACCTCAGGCGGTCCCGAGCTTATCGGGATCATATCGAACGGCACAAAAATAGCACATGAAACGTATCCCGGAAAAAAAATATATATGGTGGTTTCCGAGGCTGCAAATTTCATGAGGGCTTACCTTGAAGCTGGCAAGACATACTATGGGAGAGTAACTCAGGGAAATGGGGTGTGGGAGGAACGTTTATTTTTACACCCGATAAAAAATGATCCTGACAGCGCGTTTAACACTTTATCGGACGAATTTCAGAAATGGCAGAGAAAAACGAAATTAGTTGAAACCACAGAGTTGTCTCGGCAATGGGCAAGAGACAATATCCTCGATATCAGGGAAAAATATTTCGAGTACTATGCGAAATGGGAAAATAAGACAAGAAAGGAAAAGGAACAGTTAACCCTGCAACCCTATGACGGTATGTAGGGAAATATTATTTCATGATCCAGTAATATTCCACTCTTACAAAAAAAAGGGATTCAACCATGATGGCTGAATCCCTTTACATTTCTCTGGGGTGAGAGATGGGACTTGAACCCACGACCTCCTGGGCCACAACCAGGTGCTACCACCAGCTGAGCTACTCCCACCACGCGCGCCCCTTATATACTCGCAAGCAGGCTATTTGGCAAGAAGAAAGTCGGTCCTCAGGCAAGCTCCATCTGACAGTGTTTGCAGATTTTCGCCCGGGCCTTGACCAATTCTGCACAATAAGGACATTCCTTCAAAAAATGTGAATCCAGTATTGCCTTGATTGCCATGTTTACATCCTGCTCAAGGTGTGAGTCATTGAAGTCATGATTACGAAGAGGTTCAACACATGATACATCATTTATCACCGTAAGCAGTTCCGAAGCCTTTTTCTTCAACTGCACCGAAACATGATCATCAAACAGAAGATACAGGACAGGTTCCAGATTCATTTCCTCTACACAGGTATCCAGCTTGGCAACGGCCTCTCTTTCCTTCTGATACCGACTGTTTTCATTTTTAATCTGTTCCGGATCGACTATACTTCCTGTAAAAGCCTGTTTACCAGCCACCATCATATTATAACTTTCGTCACTGTCCGGAAGCTTCATATGCCTGTAAGAGCCAACATGACCGTAATTGTTTTCAATATTTTTCCAGCCACTGACAAAAAGACGGCACTCATCGTTGAGGCATATAAAAAGGTACTCAGAACCCCATCCAAGTCCATCTCCAATATGTATCGGCGGGGCATGACACAGGGTTAGTTTCTCATCACAGTGAGGACAAATATGTTCCTCCTCAAGAAGATCAAAGACTGAAACAGATTTTAATTTCATAAAACTACAACTCCAAGTTATTTATACATTCACGAGAAAGCAGCCAGATTTGCAAGGCTCAATGGCCCTTTGATTCATATGTAACCGACAAACTGTCATCGGGGAATTTTCCAGCGAGACCGGCAATTATTTCCTTGATCAGCAGAGAGTCAATAGCAACAGTAACCACTTGCAGACTCCCGGTCAACCATCGGGGTCAAATCATTTTTCCAAGCAGGCCGTCAACCGCCTTAGCCTGAAGCATTCGGGACTTGAGGAACTCACTGGTAAGATGTTCACTGTTCGTATCGATTAAAGTGCAGAGATCGGAAATACGTGCTTCATCAGCCATTTTCATGACCTGTTCAAGGTTCTTCGCAAAATCGTGAACAATACGCCGGCTATCGCCGCTTGTTGATAATATTTCCGCGTATGTCCTTGGGTTCTGTGAGTGGACCCTGGCCATGGCCAGAATCGGGTACAGTGACGTCAGTGTGCAATGACTGTCTATATCTTCGCTTGTTATACCGTGATTATACAGAGTCATTGCCAGGGCAACGGAAATAACCGTGGGCAGCTTTTGGCCGACCCCCATTAACAGGTCATGCCGGGCGGCTGAGTCCTGGCAGATTTCCGCCCCATGCTTATACAGAAAAGTTTCGAACTCGGTACACAGCTTCCCGCTCCGTGATGTACGGACAACAATTGCGTTCTTGTCCTTCATTGTTGCCGCCTGAGGTCCCCAGAGGTTGTGAACCAGCATTACCTCAACTTCCTCGCTGGCCACCTCGAGCGCAATGTCCAGGGTATTCTCAGATTCACCGGCAAGGAGAACCAGAGCTTTTTCTGGCTCAATAAGGTGTCCGTACTTCTGTATGGTTTCTGCGGTAGCGCTGATGGGAACACATATGACCACAACATCTACCTGCTTTATCATCTCTTCAGGCCGCATCTCGGTCGTCCTGCCGGTCATGACGACACGGTACCCTTCATTTTCCAGCCGGTCCGCAAACCAGCGGCTCATGTCTCCGGTTCCTATAAACCCGAAAGACTTAATATACTTGGTCCGCATATCAATCCGGGGAAAACTTCCCAACAGCCTGATCGAATCAGGCCTGCCTATCACTTTGTTCTCCACATGTTCGATAGCCCTGGCAATAACCGCATCATGAATATGCCCCTCAGCCTCGATGTATATCTGGAGTTTCTGGGTCTTAATATCGCTTTCCGAACGCATATCCTGTATATTTATTCCCTGTCGTGAGAATTCGCTTAATATGTCCACCAGGATACCAACACGGTCATCAAGGGGCTTGGTAATAAAAGCCGTAGCATCATAGCCGGTTTCAACAGCAAGTTCCGGTCCCAAAACAGCATATCTCGTACGGTTATGGGCAGCCACTTCCCGTTCAAGGATGTACAGGCCGTGTGATTTCAACATGGCTTCGGTATCAATCACTCCCCGATCAGTCAAGCCCTGCTCATTTATTTCACGGATGGCCACATCAATATCCTGCACGTTCAGCAGGGACAACTCCGGGAATATTTCTCCGATGTATTCTTCGCATTGCCGAAAAACAGACCCTTTGCCCACCAGCATTCGCAAATCCGTGCGTCTGACATTCTGGCCTGCGACTCCGAGAGACAGGTAGGACGGCAAAACTATATTATCTATCCAGTAACCGGACTTAATGTTGTCAAAAAGCCTGAAATACTCTTTATTCTCCCCTTCCCTGGTGTTATAAATAGGAACAATGGCCAGTTCAACATCACCGCTTGAAAATGCTTTAATCAAGGCGCTGGTATGCGGGTACGTTTTTATCCTGGCCTTGGGCGCGTATTGGACTGCCGCCTGCCAGGAATGCGAATTAACTGGTCCAAGAGTTGCTATCGTAATCATTTTTCAGGCTTCCGGTTGTAATTGAATAACTCAGGCTGTTAAATTAAACGTTAAGGCTATTAATCATATAAAATAATTAACCTCAATGATAAACCTTAAAGTACAGCAGGCCGCAATATGATTTCCGAACGCGGCACCGTACAGGAATACTTTTCTTCACTGATGGACTCGGAACGGTATGGTCCCCAGGTAGTTGCCCAACGAACATTTCCACCATCAGAGCCGATCTTTGCCGCAACCGATCCAGACTTGCTCCATACGTTCAATGAGGCACTTAAAAAAAACGGAATCGACAAACTCTATTCACATCAGGCGCAGGCCATAGACCTTGTGCTCCAGAAAAAAAATGTTCTGATCGCAACACCGACCGCCAGCGGCAAGTCCCTGATCTATAATCTTCCTGTTTTCCACAGCTTGATGAACGATCCGCATGCCAGGGCACTTTATCTGTTCCCTCTTAAGGCCCTGGCGCAGGACCAGGTCAGAAATATTGAAAACCTGGCAGTACATCTGCCTGAATATTTTGATATGCGGGGGAGAGCTGCAGCAGCAGTATATGACGGTGATACTTCATCATACTGGCGGAAAAAAATCAGGGATCATCTCCCGGGTATTCTAGTCACCAACCCTGACATGCTGCACATGGCCCTGCTTCCCTATCATGACCTCTGGGGTAACCTGTTCAGCAACCTGACGTATGTCGTTATCGATGAAGTTCATACCTACCGTGGCGTATTCGGTTCTCACATGGCCTGGGTTATCAGAAGGCTTAAAAGAATCTGCAGATTGTACGGTTCTGATCCTGTTTTTATCCTTTCCTCGGCAACAGTCGGCAACCCGGATGAACTGGGCACCAACATTATCAGCGAACCTGTTGAAGTCATAACCAGCTCCGGCACACCCAGACCACCAAGAAATATAGCGTTGCTCAATCCCCTTGAATCAGCACCTTACGCTGCAACCATGCTCCTTGAAGCCGCAGTCCGGAGAAACCTGAGAACCATCGTTTATACCCAGTCCAGAAAAATGACCGAACTGATTACCATGTGGACCGGAAAACGTATTACTGACATGAAGGATAAAATCGCGTCATACAGGGCAGGATTTCTGCCCGAAGACCGCCGTAAATTAGAACAGCAGCTGGCTGACGGCACTCTTCTTGGGGTCATCTCAACGTCCGCCCTGGAACTGGGTATTGATATCGGCAACCTGGACATCTGTATCCTTGTAGGGTATCCGGGCTCCATGATGGCGACATGGCAGCGGGCAGGCAGGGTGGGCCGCAGTCAGCAGGAATCATTGGTGGTCCTTATTGGTCACGAAGACGCACTTGACCAGTATTTCATGCGTCATCCAGAAGATTTCTTTTCCCGTAACGTTGAAGCGATTGTTTTAAATCCCGATAACGATACTATCACACGACAGCACCTTGCCTGTGCTGCTGCAGAAGCCCCGCTGAGCACCGATGACCCGCTCTTTTCAACAAAAACTTATCGAAAATTACTGGACAAGCTCACCCTGGAAGGAAAACTGCTTTGCTCGGCTGATGGCAATACATGGTATTCTGCACGAAAGTATCCACAACGGGACATTGATCTTCGCGGCGGCGGAATCAGGTACCAGATCAGGCGAAAGGACAACCGGGAAATTATCGGGGATATTGATGGCCATCGTGCCCTCAAGGAATGCCACTCAGGGGCAATATATCTCCACATGGCACAAAGCTGGCTGGTTGAAAAATTTGATCTTGACGGCCATGAAATACTCGTTACACCTTCAAATCCTCATTATTTCACCAGATCGGTTTCACACAAAACGACAGAAATACTCCACACCTCTGAAACTAAAACCATCGGTACTGCCGAGGTAAACTTCGGTTATCTCCGAGTGACGGAGACAATTACCGGATACCGCAAGTACCTTATCGGCAGCCAGAAGGTAATCGGCCATTTCCCACTTGATCTGCCGCCCCAGGAATTTGAAACCGAGGGATTCTGGCTGATTATACCGGAAGCCCTGCAGAAGGAAATGGAGAAAAAAAGAATGCACTTCATGGGAGGCATCCATGCAATGGAGCACGCCATGATTGCCTTGATACCTTTGCTTGTACTGTGTGACCGGAACGATATCGGCGGTATTTCACACCCTTTTCACGAGCAGGTTGGGAAGCCGGCGGTTTTTGTCTTTGACGGGTACAGTGGCGGAATCGGCTTGACCAGGAAAGGTTTTTCCCTGATCGGTCAGCTGATGAAAAATACCCTGGAGGCGGTCAGGGACTGTTCCTGTGACCTGGGATGCCCTTCATGTGTACACTCCCCTAAGTGTGGATCAGGAAACCGGCCAATTGACAAACACGCATGCGCAAGTCTCCTTGAAGGTCTTCTTTCGTCCAGCTCAACCAAGGATGAGGCACCGCCTCCTGTTCTCTCCACAGTAAATGATTCATATCTGAAAGAAACGCTGTTGGAGGAAAACGAGGTAAAATTTACCTTACCTGAAAAATATGGTGTTTTTGATGTTGAAACTAGGCGTTCAGCTCATGAAGTCGGTGGGTGGCACCGTGCAGACCGAATGGGTGTGAGTGTGGCCGTGCTTTATGACGCGAAATCTGATAAGTTTTTCAGTTTCCAGGAACACGAAATCGACAGACTGATCGACCGCCTGTTCAGCCTTGAGATGGTAATAGGGTTTAACAACAAGCGGTTTGACAACCGTGTTCTTTCTCCCTACACATCCCGCCGGCTCAGCAGCCTGCCGACCCTTGACATACTTGAAGAAATCTCCAGCCAGCTCGGCTACCGTTTAAGCCTTGAGCGGCTTGCAGAACATACACTTGGAGTAAGAAAAAGCGGAAACGGCCTGCTGGCGCTCCAGTGGTTCAAAGAAGGGCGGCTGGATCTTATTGATAAATATTGCCGTCAGGATGTCGCGATCACCCGTGATCTTTTTCTCTATGGAATAGACAGACACCACCTCCTTTTTCAGAATAAAGCTGGGATGGTGGTGCGGCTACCTGTTTTCTTTCAACAAAAAGTGAAAAATATCCTGGGCTGCAGACAGTCTGCGAATCACGGCCAGACAAGTTTCCTGTGAACCCAGCCATTCAGTTTAGGGTGCGCCACCTTAATCCAGTCGCCTTCACGTTTCACCTGCTTCAATATTACTTCCCGGGAAACAGTCCCGACCTTGTCAGTGTTGACACCTGGACCTGACCTGACATTGCCCTCTTTGACCGTGACAATAACATACCGGGCTTGTGACACCAGGGGTGTATAAATCCATCCCTGATCATTTTCGAAATCGCTGACCTTGAGCCATTCTCCTTTTCTTGAAACGACCTTAAGGGGATAACCGGCGGGTAATTCATATAGTACACTATACTTGGTTCCGGGACCGGACCGCAGATTCACATCATCATTATTCACACTGACAAATTCGGCGGCTATTCCGGCAAAAGCGTTCATCAAAGATATTACCGAGGCTAATACTATACCTGCCAATACCTGTTTGAACTGAAATCCTTTCATTGTGCTCTCCTTAGTATTACTCACTTGTTTTAAGTGTTTTTATTCACATACCTGTCCTAGCGGTGAGGTACATTAAAAATTCCATATTCCCCTTAGCGCCGAGTATGGGGGACTGCATAACCCCTCTGCACGACAAGCCGCTTTGTTCAACATACCCACGGACCATGTCCAGTGCTTCATCATGTAATGCTCTGTCCTTCACTACCCCACCCCGGGCCACCTTTTTCCTCGGCAATTCAAACTGGGGTTTGACCAGGGTAATAATTTGTATATCACCATCAAATAATTTACTTACCGGTCCGATAAGCAGCTCAAGTGATATGAAAGAAGCATCAATGACTGCCAGTTCAACAGGCTCCGGGATGTGATCTCTGGTCAGAAACCTGGCGTTGGTCCTTTCAAGAACAACAACCCGTTCATCATTTCTCAACTGCCAATCAAGAACCCCGTACCCGACATCCACGCTATAAATCCGGGCAGCCCCGTATTGAAGCAAACAGTCGGTGAACCCCCCGGTTGAGCAGCCAATATCAGCACAGATCAAGCCCCGCGGGTTTAATCCAAAATAATCCAGGCCGGCAGCAAGTTTCTCTCCCCCACGGCTGACATAAAGTTTTTTCGGCTTCAGGTCCAATGCACTGTCTGTATCATACAGACTGCCTGCCTTTGTCCCTGGCTGGCCGTTTACCAGGATCCTGCCAACTCCGATTAATGCCCTGGCTGTTTTTATATTCTCAACGATTCCGCTTTCAACAAGCAGGGTATCAAGCCTCTTCCTGGCCACGAATATCCGGGATTCGACTCACGCTTACGCTATTGTAAACGTGTTAATTGTTGTTCGGCTGTTGTCGCCTCAGCACTATCTGGGTATTCTGAGATGAGCTTCTTATAGATAATTTTTGCAGTTTCATGGTCAGTAAGTTTCTCAAATGACATCCCCTGTTTCAAAAGGGCGGTTGGCGTTCGCTTATGTTTGGCATGATTGGAAATCACCTTCTGGTAGTCCAGAATTGCCAGGTCATATTCACCACGGGCATAAAGACTTTCACCCATATAGAATAAAGTTCCCGCGGACTGATCTCCCCGTGGATTTTGTGAAAGATACTGTTCAAACGTCTTATAGGCCTTGGAATACTCTTTGCTATTGTATAAAGCCACACCCTGGCTGAAAAGATCCCCGCCGGAAACACTCTGAGCCGGAGTAGTCATCACCCGGCTACCGGCTTGACTTTCAATTGAAGGCTGAGTCACTGCTGCCTCAATCTTTTTGCTGGAATCAACCTGTTTTTTACGGGTTTCTGGAGTTAATCGGATAAACCCACCACCAGCCTCTGCGGCAACGACTGTCTTTCTCCTGGCATCCTCAGCTCTTCGAGCCGCTTCACGGGCCCGTATTTCCGCTTCACGGACACGTGTCTGGGTCATTTTCTCTATGTTGATTTCTAATCGATTAAGCTTCTCTTCGAGCTGCTTCAGACGTCGTTCATTTGTCGCAAGAGACTGATCTATCGCTATTTTCATCCCTTCAATACTTTCCTTAAACTGTTCACCTGACTGTTGCCCCTGATGCTCACTTTCATCCATCTTTGCCTGAAGCTGCATAACATCATTCTGCAGTGCATCAATCCGGCTGACGGAACTTGCCTGGCGCTTCTGCATCTGGTCAACAGTCGAACTGCGGACTTCATCCACTTTCTGGTTGACCGCGCGAATCTGATAGTTCAGGTCCCGTACTTCATCCTGTGTCGCACATTGATTCAGCAATAAAAGCGCACAACCCGCAACTGCCATATTTCGTATTCGTTTCATTCACATTCCCCTTGCTGAACTTTCATTCTCTTTACCGGATATCAAAAAATTTATGACATTTCATCATTCAATTTCATTTTTCAAAAAAAAATTACTTATCCCCAATGGACCACTGAGGGTAAGACTGGTTACCCTTATGGTTGAACAGGACGCGTAGATTTTTTCCATCTTTCGTGACAGCACAAATCTGCTGCGTGCTGTTTCTTCTGCGGGAAAAGGCTATCTGTCTGCCGTCAGGTGACCAGGTGGGTGATTCATACTCACCCCAACTGGATGTCACCTGTTGAGTTGTTGAAGAATCCTGAGGATCTACTGTATAGATATGGTACTCTCCTCCACGGAGACTGGTGAATGCCAGTAATTTTCCGTCCGGAGACCAGGTCGGTTCAGTATTCTCACTACCCTCGAATGTTATTCGCTTGTCACGTCGAGTCTTCATATTCATGATATATATATGAGGTGACCCGCTGCGATCAGAGACAAATGCCAGACTTTTTCCATCAGGAGACCACGACGGAGAGACGTTGATCCCGGACTGTGCCGTAAGACGCTTGAGAATCTTACCTTCACGATCAAGCAAGTACAGATCAGGACTGCCGTCTTTACTGAGAGTAGCAACCATCTTTTTGCCGTCCGGAGACCATGCAGGCGCCAGGTTCATTCCTTTTCGTCTTGAAATTGCCTTTGTTGTTTTATTTTGGCGCAAATCAGTTATATAAAGGTTCTGATTGCCACTGTGGTATGAAGAATAAGCCAGATAATTTCCATCAGGTGTAAAACGGGGAGAAACCACCAGATGATTATGACGGGTAATCTGCCTGTTCTTCAGACCCATAACATCAGAAACATACAACTCTTTTTTACCGGTCGCATCGGAGACAAAAGCGATTTTCGAACGACTGATGCCGCTCACTCCTGTAAACTCTTCAATCAGTGCATCACATAATCTGAGAACCATATCATCACGCTGTCTGTTTGAACCTCGATAGCGCCGTCCGGTAATCATCCTGTCTTCAGACACATCAAGGAGGCGGCCTTCAATCAGCATACCTGTATCTGTCCTTTCATAACTGCCGGTGACGACATAATCAGCTCCGAGCGTTCTCCATTCCGCGTCACTCCGGCCACCGTACTGCTGCGGATCAAGAATCTGGATAAAACCATGGAATTCCAGTGCCCTGGAAAGAAGTTCCGCCATGGCCTTTCCTTCTTCTGCATCACCTCCGGATACCTGCGCGCCTGCAAACCAGGGTACTGCAACAACAACCTTGCGTACATCCTGCGCGGTTATATCGAGGTAGACCCGTTCAGCCTGGGCAGATGACAGGACACAAAGTACTACTGTCAGGATGGTATAAACGATAAAATGTATTTTAGAGGGTGTTCGTTTCTGATTCATGAGTATTAATCCAGACCTCATCCAAAATGGTATTAATGTAACAAATTGTAAGGCTAAAAGTTCAATTTACCCCCAACTCCCCTGGCCTGAAACGCAAGCCGACTTCCAAGGGTTCTTTGATACTCTTGGGTAATGGCGGCAGGGGGAGGGCGCTGTCGAGTGTTTTCATTACAAACTGATCATAAAAAGGATCTTTCGATTTTTCTTTAATAAATTTTCTGGCAACTGTTCCATCCCTACGGATGCTCAGAAAAACAATCGTCTCCAGCCGGGCATCCCACTGCCGCATTTCCGGCAAAACCCAGTACCTCTGTACCTGGTCGTAGAGAGCAGAGACGTAATGCTGTAAAACAAGCGAGCTCAGATTTTTGCCCCCCGTAGATCTCCTTGCAGAGGAAGATGCTACAGGTTTTGCCCCCTTCTGACGTATCATGTCCGCCAGGGCTGCTCTTGCCTCTTCGGCGGCCCGTCGTGCCTTCTCCTCTTCACGTTTTGCCCTTGCCAGGGCCTGCTGCCTGTCTTTCGCTCGCCGGTTTCTGGCCTTTTCCTCAGCAAGCTTTTTCGGGTCGGTCTTCTTAACCTTTCTCTTGATCGGTTTTAAGGAAACAGGTCTGATTGGCTGCAATTTTTCAGGAACAGGTTCCGGCTCCTGTGGTATCTGAACCTTTGCCTTGGAAGGTTCCACCTTTTTCACCTCTGCCGGTTTTTCCTTTACACTCTGTGCCGGTGTTTTCTGCTGCGGAGCCGGGTCATTAATTTCAGGCAGCGAAACGAGGTTTACCGTTATTATCTCATCGAGAATCGGTTTCCGGTCAAGTATTTCAGGCAGGGTGGCAGAAAGACCGAAGGTGATGATGTGAAACGCCAAAGCCAAAGCTACCGGCTTGTTCCATGCCCTCTCAACTTCCTTTTGCTGCAGGAAAAATTCCGTATCGCTGTAACTCGCTCCGTTCAGTATCAACACCCCCTACTTCTTTTTCTCGGCTGGTTTTGTAATCATCCCAAGGTGCTCAAACCCTGAATCTTTAATAACCTCCATAAGAAAAACAACATCACCATAATCGATTCTTGCGTCGGCCTGGAGATAAATTGGCCGTTTCTTCTCTTCCTCGCTCATGGAACTCAACTGCTGTTTTAAAAGTGATTCGTTGACCTTGACCTTGCCGAGGAATATATGCCCTTCCTTGTTGAGGGTAACCATAAGCGGTTCATCCTTTTGCCGGAGCGCTTTGTCAGTTGTTTGGGGTAGATCAACCTCTATCCCCTGGGTCATCATCGGTGCAGTTACCATGAATATGATAAGCAGCACCAGCATGACATCCACAAGCGGTGTCACATTGATCTCAGCTACAAGCCCCCTTCGGCCGCCGCCATTCATAGGCCCCATTGCCATTGTTTATGCTCCCTTAAAAAAACCCTATGCACGGGTCAGAAAATCACGCTCAATAAGATTGAGGAAGTCGGTTGAAAAATGCTCGATATCGGATTCAACTTCAGCCAGCTTACTTGAATAAAAATTATAAAAGATTACCGCGGGAATGGCAACAGCCAAACCCGCTGCAGTCGCGACAAGAGCCTCGGATATACCTGGTGCCACAACAGCCAGTGAAGCAGAACCGCGCAGACCAATATCATGAAAGGATGTCATGATGCCCCAGACAGTACCAAAGAGTCCTATGAAAGGTGTGGCGCTGCCGGTTGTGGCCAAAAAGGGCAGAGACCTGCCGAGACGCTGAATCTCCATGATATGCGCTTTACGCATCCCCCGTTTCATATTATCAAGGGTGGCGAGCTGCATCTCCAGAGTTTCCCCCTCTCCTTCCCTCTGTTCACGGGCGGAACTTATTTTTTTCAGTTCATGAAAACCGGATACAAAAACAGCCGCTTCAGGACTGTGCGTGAACTCCCTGGCCGAGTTATAAGCCTCATTCAGTGTTCTGCTCTCCCAGAAATGATCAAGAAAATCGTCGGAATTCTTCCTTACCCTCTTGAAAACGAGGTATTTCATGATAATGATACTCCAGGAGACGACAGAAAATATCAACAGGGTAATCATAACCCCCTTGACCATCAGGCCGGCATTCATCATCATATGAACAAGAGAAATATTCACAGCAGCTGTTCCTTTTCTAGTGACTCAACGTGGGTTTTCCCGGAATTAGATTTTTCAGATTACATCGAATATCAGGCGGCTTGCCGACGTGTTCTCGTCAATTTTCGCATAAAGATATTATACTAACTGATAATAATAATTCTGTCGACCTTGTTATGAAGATAGTGTACAAAAATCGCAAAGGATTTAACATATGAACATTCTGCATGATCATTCATTATAATTGCTTAATATTTATGAATTTTCTATTTTATCGACAAAAGGAGAACCGAAGATGACAAACCAGGTTTACGATGTCGTCATAATAGGCGCCGGCCCGGCCGGTATCCAGGCAGCAATTCATGCATCAAGGAAAAAAACTGATGTTCTCATCCTGGGACGAATTGAAAACAGTGCTCTTTACTGGGCGCATGTAGAAAACTACGCCTGTGTAGAGGGAGTTCAGGAGGGCAAGGATCTTCTGGCAACCGGACACCGGCAATTACTGAAGTTCGGTGCCCGGGCATCTGAAGAGGATGTTCTGAAAATATCCCAGACCGACAACCTCTTTCATCTTGAACTCGAATCAGGAAATCACGTGACGGCCAGGACAATAATCTTCGCCACGGGCGTTTCCAAGAAAAAGCTTTCCGTTCCCGGTGAAAAAGAGCTTGCAGGTCGCGGAGTAAGCTACTGTGTCGACTGCGATGCCAACTTTTACAGAGGTGCCACTGTGGCTGTAGTCGGAGACAGAAGCGCAGCGGTTGACGGTGCCCTGACCCTGCTTGGCTATGCTGACAAAGTCTATCTGGTGGCAAAGCAGCTGGACGTGTCACAGGAACTGTTAAAGAGACTTGAACAAAGCAGTGTTGAAGTCTTGCTAGAAAACTCGGTCAAGGCCATTGAAGGAGAAAATGCGGTCACTTCCATTCTTCTGGAAAACGGCGAGACCGTCCCCATTGAAGGCATCTTCATCGAACTGGGTTCCAAAGGTGCTATGGAACTTGCTACGCTGATTGGCGTTGAGCTGGATACCGAGCATTTCAAATATATAAATACCAGCCGTAAACAGGAAACAAATATTCCCGGTATTTATGCCGCCGGTGATATTGTCGGTCCTCCCTACCAGATGGCAAAGGCAGTCGGAGAAGGCTGTGTCGCAGGAATGGAAGCGGCTACTTTTGCCCGGCGGCTGAAAAAAGAGGAGACCGTCTGAAAACACACCGCTCAACCTCTCATTTCTCATGAGCAGACAGGCAACGGAAATTCGGGTAAACGGGATTGTCCAGGGAGTCGGATTCCGTCCTTTTGTATACAGACTCGCGGACAGGTATGGCCTTGAAGGATATATAACCAACAGCAGCCATGGCGTTGTCATCAGGGTTGCCGGAGACAAAAAGGGTATCGCTTCCCTGATACATTCGCTGCAAAACGACCCCCCGCCACTGGCACATATTGTCTCCCTTGAAGAGCAGGAATCAAATCTCCCTGAAGCCACCGCCGGTTTTTCTATACTTGAGAGTGAATCAGGCTTGGAAAGCACCACCCACGTCTCACCCGACATGGCTACCTGTAAAGACTGTCTGCAGGAAATCTTTGACACCTCGGATCGACGGTACCGGTATCCTTTCACCAACTGCACAAATTGCGGTCCCCGTTATACCATAATCCAATCTCTGCCATATGATCGTCCGCGCACAACCATGCATTGTTTTACAATGTGCTCCGAATGTCTCGCGGAATATAGGAATCCAGCCGACAGGCGTTTTCATGCCCAGCCCAATGCCTGCAGCAAATGCGGGCCTCAACTTGACTGGTATGATAATGAAGGGAACCGGATTCGTTGTGAAGACCCGCTGTCAAGGGCTGCAAGCAGCCTGAAAAAAGGTGCGATTATCGGAATCAAGGGTCTCGGGGGATTTCATCTGGCAGTAAACGCCTTTTCTGCTGATAGTGTTGCGATACTCAGGCAGCGTAAAAAGAGGCCCTTAAAGCCTCTTGCTGTTATGGCAAGAGATCTAGAAATTGTGAAGAAGCTGTGCTTCACTGATGCAGCAGATGAAAAACAAATTACATTTCATACTTACCCAATCGTTCTCCTGAAAAAAAAGCCGGCAGCAGGCCTGGCTGACAACCTTGCCCCGCAAATTGATGAGCTGGGAGTCATGCTGCCCTACACACCCCTGCACCATCTGCTTTTCAGGCAACCCGAGTCACCCGAATGTCTGGTTATGACAAGCGGCAATGCTGCTGGAGAACCTTTATGCAAGGATAATGATGAAGCAATGAAACGGCTGTCAACTTTTTGTGACGGTTTTCTGATGCACAACAGGGATATTCATACCAGGGTGGATGACTCTGTTATCCGCATCATAGCCAACCAGCCCAGGTTACTTCGCAGGTCTAGGGGGTACGCACCTGCCCCGGTTCTGCTTAAAGCCGACTTGCCCCCCATACTGGCTGTAGGAGCGGAATTAAAAAACTGTTTCTGTCTTGCAAGGAACAACGACGCGTTTATGAGCCAGCATATCGGAAATCTGAATAACATCTCCAACCTCGATTTTTTTGAACAGACCTACGAGCGGCTCAGAACACTCCTTGAAATTGAACCGCAATATGTTGCGGCCGACCTGCATCCTGACTACCTGAGCACCAGATTCGCCCTGGAACTTGACCTGCCTGTAGTCAGGATCCAGCATCACTGGGCTCATGCAGCCTCTGTTATGGCTGAACACGGTTTGCATGAAACACTTGCCATCATCCTTGATGGCACGGGATTCGGCCCTGATAAAACCATATGGGGCGGTGAAATCCTTCACTGCACATTGCATGAGTATAAACGGCTTGGAAGGCTCCTCCCTCTGCACCTTCCAGGAGGAGACATGGCAGCCAAGCAGCCGTGGCGGATGGCACTGGCCGCCCTGCACGCATCAGGCATTACAGATAACAGGGCCTTAGCCAACCTTGAAGGTATCCGCGCTGATGACAGGGAATTTATACAGGATATGGTGACCAAAGATATAAACGCCCCTCTGACCTCAAGCTGCGGGCGACTTTTTGACGCGGTCTCGTCCCTTCTCGGAATCTGCCACCTTAATACCTTTGAGGGGCAGGCAGCCATGGAGCTGGAGTCCCTGGCCGCGAAATCCCTCGGCCATAATTCTCTGACAGACAGCAACTCATTTGCTGAACTCAACAATTTGAAACTTTTTCAGAACAGGGATGGACTGCATGAAGTTTCTTCAGGGTTTTGCATCCAATATATTGTTGAAAGATTGATTAACAAAAATAGTATGGCCTCGGGAGAGCTTGCGCTGTTCTTGCATGAATTTCTTGTGTCAAGCTTTGGAAATATGCTACTGTACCTCAGTGAACAGACCGGAATTAATTCCATCGTTATGAGCGGAGGCAGTGCCCAGAACCGTATTCTTGTTGAAGGTTTCCTTGATTTCTTTTCCAAAACCCATCTCAAGCTTTTTACCAACATACAAGTTCCGGCCAATGACGGCGGGCTTGCCCTTGGTCAAGCAGTTATAGGAGGTACACATGTGTCTGGCGATTCCCATGCGGGTCAATGAAGTACACGGTGAACAGGGAGATCCTCTCTCTTTTCCTGTTGCAGTAGTGGAAGAGGGAGGATTGCGGAAAGATGTCCGGCTTGATATTGTTGACCGCTGGCCGGAAGTAGGTGATTATATTATTGTTCATGCCGGTTATGCCATTCATACCCTTGATGCTGCTGAAGCAGAGACCAACCTCAAACTCATGAGAGAGATGGCTGAGCATGTTGACCGAGAAAATATCTGAAGGTTTCCGCGACGGCGAACTTGCTGAAAAACTCACCCGACGCATTCATAAACAGGTCGATAGACCAATGCGGATAATGGAGGTATGCGGAACACACACCATGGCCATTTTTAAACATGGTATCCGCACCCTGCTGCCGGAGAAAGTAAAGCTGATATCCGGTCCGGGTTGCCCGGTCTGCGTGACCAGTGCAGGTGATATTGACCAGATAATTGAACTGGCTGAGTCACAGGACATTACCATAACTACTTTTGGTGACCTGCTCAGGGTTCCCGGCAGCAAAGGAAAAAATCTGGCTACAGCAAGAGCGGAAGGTGCAAAAGTAGAAATTGTGTATTCCCCGACCGATGCACTGAAAATTGCCCAGTCAACCGACAAACCGGTTGTATTTCCTGCCATCGGCTTTGAAACTACGATTCCTGTCATTGCAGCAACCATTGTTGAAGCACGTAGAAGAGAAATAAACAACTTCATGCTCCTGGTTTCTCACAAAGTCGTGCCCCCTGCCCTTGATGCCCTTCTTGGAGATCCTGAACTGGCGCTCGACGGTTTACTCTGCCCGGGTCATGTCAGTGCCATCATCGGAGAAAAGGCCTATGAGCCTTATCCTGAGAAATACAATGTTCCCTGCGTCATTGCCGGGTTTGAACCCCTCGATATCCTCAGCTCTATTTTAATGCTCGCCAACCAGATACGTGACGACAAAGCCACGGTTGAAAACAGTTACAACCGGGTTGTCAGCAAAGAAGGCAACCCCCGGGCAAGAGAAATGATAGAAATGGCTTTTGAACCCTGTGATGCCATTTGGCGAGGACTTGGTGAAATACCAAACAGCGGACTCAAACTTCGGCCCGAATTCATAAAACACGATGCAGCCCGTTTTTTCGGGTTGAGCTCTGAATTTGTTCCGGAACCCAAAGGATGCCGTTGCGGGGAAATCCTGACCGGCAAGGTCATCCCTCCGGAATGTCCGCTATTCAATACTCGTTGCACTCCAATAAATCCGGTAGGCCCATGCATGGTTTCCAGTGAAGGCACATGTGCCGCCTTCAGTAAATACGGTGATCTTTAACAAAGCATATGATTATGAACCCTGTGATCGGTTACGGTGAGCCTGAATCCGTGACGAAAAAGCATGGTAATGATGAATAATTGTTAAATGCTCGATGATTCAGGAGGATATATGAACGAAAAACGGGTACTTCTCGATCACGGTAGCGGAGGAGTTGCCAGCCGTGATCTTATAGAAAATATCTTCCTCCCCAGGCTGAACAATCCCATTCTGGCTCAGTTTGAAGACAGCGCAATAATTCAAGCCGGAAGCGCCAGACTTGCCTTTACTACGGACAGCTATGTGGTCGACCCCATTTTTTTCCCCGGAGGTGATATCGGCAAACTAGCGGTCCACGGTACTATAAACGATCTCGCCATGCAGGGAGCTTCTCCAGTCGGCTTGAGCCTTTCCATTATCCTTGAGGAGGGGTTTACGCTGGCAGATCTCGAGAGAGTTGCCGACTCCATTGGCATTGCATCACAGGATAGTGGCATTCCGGTAGTGACCGGCGACACCAAAGTCGTGCCCAGAGGTAAAGCTGACAAAATTTTTATTACCACATCAGGAATCGGGATCGTACCGGATTCACTGTCACTAGGCTCCGGGCACGCTAAACCCGGGGATGTAGTTCTAGTTTCAGGATACATGGGTGATCATGGTGTGACCATCATGGCTGCCCGGTCGGGGCTTGCCATCAAGAGTTCCATTCAAAGTGACTCGGCTCCCCTTCACAGGTTAGTCGCGGCACTCCTTGAGCAGGTTCCGGATGGTATCAGGTGCTTTCGGGATCCGACACGTGGTGGGGTGGCAACCGTTCTTTCTGAGATTGCTGAAAAATCCCATGTTCAAATCGAGATCAATGAAGAAAAAATACCTGTCAGGCCTGGTGTAGACACCGCTTGTGAGATGCTGGGCCTCGACCCCCTCTACCTGGCCAATGAAGGGAAGTGCATAATCATAGCGGATCAAAAGGTGGCAGGCACCCTTCTCTCAACCATGCGCCAGCACCCTGAGGGTCAATCCGGGGAGATCATTGGAAGCGTTATTTCCCTACCCCCGGGTCGCAACGGACGGGTTGTCATGAAAACCGCGGTCGGCGGCACCAGAATCATCGGCCCACTCAGCGGTGAACCACTCCCCCGTATCTGCTAATTCATCTCAATAAACACCTCGGAAGACCTGCTGATTCATACCACAGCGTTACCTCTTGTTTTACATATACTAAAAAAAAGGGGCTGTGTGGAAAAAAAAATTGACTTACACTCTTTTAGCCAATAGGATTAAAATGTAAGAATAAAAGGAATTCTCATCCATTTAGACCATCTTTTATTGAGATTTTTTATTACTGGAGATCGAAGTGCTGTTTTCTGCTAAATCACTTGGTCCATACAATTCCAGAACGTTCTTAAATCATAGTTCACTTCATGAGATTATTTCATTTATATTCGTACTTCGCTCACCCTGTGTTGTTTTTGGCGAGATTCAGCAATCGCTTTGGCAGGCAGTGCCTTATAAAAGAGCTTCTGAAAGAATCCGGAGCACAGCTGACTATTTTGGGGAATAAGTTTTTATTGCAATTTTACACTAAACTATTATCTACCACTTAGTGGCATTATATGCTTGTTTACATCAGGAATGATATCTGAATAATCGACGAACACCAAAACCAGGATATTTTGATTTTCACTTTTGCCCAGAGTTTTACTGGAGCAAATTGTAATTAACGCGCTCTGTATATAAGCAGGGGCATTGACTGATAACCCAAAATCCTTTTGCAGGAAAAAGGAGGGAAGCATGTCACGTCATGATTTTGGCAAGGAAGTAGATGTAAAGGTCAATCGCCGGACCTTTATAAAAGGTTGTACTATGGCGGCAGCGGCAATGGGGCTGTCTGAAACCATGGTACCCAAAATGGTCGAAGCTGCAGCTTCGGACCAGAGGCCTCCGGTAGTCTGGCTGCATTTCCAGGAGTGCACCGGTTGTACAGAGAGTCTCCTCAGGGGCTCACACCCGGACATTGCCAGGCTTATCCTGGATATCATTTCACTGGACTACCACGAAACTGTCATGGCAGCGGCCGGTCACCAGGCAGAAAAATCCCTCCATGACACAATCAACAAGTACCAGGGTAAGTTTATCTGCGTTGTTGAAGGGGGGATCCCCACCAAGGACGGCGGTATTTACTGCAAAATAGCTGGCAAAACAGCCATGGATATCCTGGCCGAGGTCGCCCCGAAGGCCGCTGCAATTATTGCGATCGGATCCTGTGCGTCATTTGGCGGTATTCAGGCTGCCGATCCCAATCCAACCGGAGCCGTGGGAGTGAAGGATCTGGTCAAAGGAACGCCGATAATAAATGTCCCTGGTTGTCCGCCAAACCCGATCTGCTTCCTGGGAACGGTCCTGCATTACCTCACCTTTGGGCGCCTGCCGAGAACTGATCAGTTGGGTCGACCGCTTTTTGCCTACGGCCGAAAAACACATGATCAGTGTGAGCGCCGTGCACATTTTGATGAAGGTCGTTTTGCACAACAGTTCGGCGATAAAGGCCACCTGGAAGGCTACTGCCTCTACAAGGTCGGCTGCAAGGGTCCCGGAACCTTTTCCAACTGCCCTGCTGTTCGTTTCAACGATGTCGGAACCTGGCCCGTTAGTGTCGGGCATGGTTGTATCGGGTGTACCGAGCCCGCATTCTGGGATACCATGAGCCCATTTTATGAGCGACTGCCCGGGGTTAACATTCCAGGCGGTGATGGTATTGTAAAAGAAGCCGGTTCTGCCGGTAAAAAGATCCTTGGCGTCACTGCAGCCGCAGTAGGTATACATGCCGCGGTAGGTATCGGCAAACGGATTATCGGCGGCAAAGACAGTACACCTGAAGACCAGGAATAACCTGAGGGAGGACACTCATGGCACAGCGAATTGTGGTTGATCCTGTAACAAGGATCGAAGGCCACCTGAGAATAGATGCAGAGGTAGATAACGGCCAGATTGTAAAAGCCTGGTCATCGGGCCAGATGTGGCGAGGAATTGAAGTTATTTTACAAGGACGGGATCCCAGGGATGCCTGGCTTTTTACTCAGCGTATCTGCGGCGTCTGCACCACCGTACATGCTCTGGCTTCGGTCAGATGCGTAGAGAACGCCCTGGGCCTTGAAATACCAATGAATGCCCAGTATATCCGCAACCTGGTTCAATCCATCCACGCACTGCACGATCACATAGTTCATTTTTATGTCCTATCGGCTCTGGACTGGGTAGATGTAGTGTCAGCACTTTCAGCAGATATCAACAAGACGGTCCAGCTGGCTGAAAGCATTTCCAACTGGCCAGGCAATAGCGCCAACCGTTTCAAGGCTGTCAAAGCGAAGGTACAGGCCATTGTTGACAGCGGCCAACTCGGACCCTTTGCCAATGCCTACTGGGGTCATTCAGCAATGATCCTGCCCCCGGAAGCAAACCTGATGGCAGTTTCCCACTACCTGGAAGCCCTTGATTATCAACAGAAGGCAGACCAGGCGCTTGCCATTATCTCCGGCAAAAACCCGCACATCCAGAACCTGTCAGTCGGTGGTGTAACAGCGGCCATTAATCCTGATAATGAAAATACCCTTAACGTTGAGCGTCTCTATTGGGTCAAACAGCTTGTCGAGGAGGTAAAAGGTTTTATCCATCAGGTCTATGTACCCGATACCCTTGCAATTGCTGCTTTATACAAAGACTGGCTTCCATATGGAGCGGGAGTAACAAACTACCTTGCGGTACCGGACATGGTACTTGATACCAAGGCGGAAACTTTTGATCTGCCCGGTGGAACCATCATGGGCGGTGATTTAAGCACTGTTAAACCGATTTCCAGCTTCAACGATCCCTATTTCAGGGACAACGTAGTCGAAAGCATTGCCCACTCATGGTATGACGGCGACTGGACAAGGCATCCATACGAAGAAGACACTGTCCCCAAATATACTGAATTTGAGGATGACGGCAGGTACACCTGGCTCAAAGCCCCGCGATTCCAGGGTGAGCCCATGCAGGTCGGACCTCTGGCCCAGGTCATGGTCGGTTACGCCCAAGGTCATGAGATGACAAAAAAATATGTGGATTATGCCCTATCGCAAATCTCCACTATAGCCGGCGCCCAGGTAGGCCCCGAAGCTCTGCACTCCACAATCGGACGTCATGGAGCCCGGGCCATCAGATGCGCCATGATGGCTGACCTCGCACTCAAACACTGGCAGCTGCTGGTTGACAACATCGGTACAGGCGACCTGGAAATTTTCAACAAACCGACCTTTCCCAAAGGAGAGATCCAGGGATTCGGTATCCACGAAGCCCCCAGGGGTACACTGTCACACTGGATCGTTATCCAGGACGGTGTCATCAAAAACTATCAGTGTGTTGTTCCGTCTACCTGGAACGCCGGCCCCCGAGACGACAAAGACAAACCGGGACCGTATGAGGCATCCCTGGTGGGCAACCCGATTGCAGATCCGGAGAAACCTCTGGAGGTACTGCGAACAATCCATTCCTTTGATCCGTGTATTGCCTGCGCTGTCCACATGCTGGACCCTGAAGGCAACGAACTGATAAAGGTTAAGGCTCTGTAGGAGCCCCTCCATTAACTGATGTAAAGGAGGACACCATGCGCTACGATCAAAAATATGCCTGGAGTATTCTGCTACGGCTGTTCCACTGGAGTTTTGCCTTATCCATAGTGGCGTTGGCTGTCACGGGATTCTATATCCACTTTCCGTGGACCAACACCTATCTGGAAGGTGACAGCTGCTTTCCCGTAGCAACAATGCGCTACATTCATTTTATTGCCGGTTTTGTATTTACCGGTGCCATTCTTACCAGGATCTACCTCCTGTTTTTCGGGAACAAGTATGAACGGTTCTGGGATTTTCTGCCGGTTACCCCGAAAAATATTGGCAACATGGTCCATACGGCAAAATTTTACCTCTACTTTACAGAGAAGCACAGGCCCCGGGTTGGGCATAATGTTCTGGCCGGCATCATCTACATAATTACCTTTATTCTTGCGCTTCTGCAGGTCCTGGGTGGTTTGTACATGCTCTATCCTGAACATGCCGCCCTGCAGAAATGGGGTCTCCTCCTTCTCGGGCCACAGCAGCAGGCAAGATTTCTTCATTACCTCTTCATGTGGTATTTTATTATCTTTGCCTCGGTGCATGTCTATATTGTTGTCTGGAACGATATCAAATCCAAGGAAGGCCTGATATCATCCATTTTTACCGGCACCAAATACATTCCACCTGACAAAGTATAATTCTTCCATGAGGAGCAGGCTCAAAGCCTGCTCCTCATTTTCTTCTCAGTCACACTTATGGAAAATCAAAAAAAAATCGGTATTCTCGGTATTGGCAACCTTCTGCTCTCCGACGAGGGATTTGGGGTGCACTTTGTCGAGTATCTGGAAAAAAACTACACTATCCCGGACAATGTTTCTGTGCTCGATGGTGGTACAGCCGGGATCATGATGGCCCCTTTTATGGAACAGCAGGACGTCATGTATGTTATCGATACCGTTGCGATTAAGGGCGAACCTGGATCAATTCACTGTTTTACCGACGAGGATGTCAGGGCTGGTACCATTCATTACAAAATGTCTCCCCACCAGGTGGGACTCCTGGACATTCTGGAACTCAGTAAACTGCGAGACCGTGCACCTGAAAGAACTGAAATGCTGACGGTAGTGCCTGAGGATCTCAGCACCAGAATTGGATTGTCAGCAACCCTTGAACCCAGGCTCGGCGACGTTATGGAAATCCTTATCCGCTCGCTTGCCGACTACGACACACACCTGATCAGGAAAGATAAAATCGCAAGTGCATGAATTTTCCCTTGCTCAAGGGCTTTTCTCCCAGATTCTCCAGCTAGCTGAAAGTCACGGAGCACAAAACATAATCATTGTTCGGGTTGAAATCGGTAAACTTTCAGGTATTGTTGCAGACTCGTTTTCATTTGGCTTTGAGGTACTTGCCAGGGAAAATGAACTCACCGAAAATGCTGTTTTGGAGATAACTGAAGTTGATCCTGTTAAAACATGCATTGAATGTGGTGGGATTTATCCTTCAAATGAAAAAATACAGGGCCAATGCCCTGATTGCGATTCATTAAACTTTACCCTGACTGGCGGAGACGACTTGATTTTAACCCAAGTTGAAATGGAGTGAATAATGTGTGATGTATGCGGTTGCCAAGTGCCCGATAAAGAAAAAACCTCACAAACTGTTGATGTACATGAAAGTCTGCTTGCTGCCAATATAGCGCAGGCCAAGGAGAACAGACATCACTTCGAACAAATGGGTGCTATCGCAATCAACCTGATCAGCAGTCCCGGCTCCGGAAAAACTACCCTGCTTGAACATACCATCCGCAAGCTTCGTGATGAGTTAATAATCGCGGTGATTGAAGGTGACATTGAAACTGAGAGAGATGCGGTTCGCATAAGAGCACAAGGTGCGCCGGCAGTCCAGATCACTACCGGAGGAGCCTGTCATCTGGATGCCAGACTTGTCCACAAGGGATTGCACCAACTGCAGCATGAGAGTGAATCTGAAAAATTTGACATCATATTTATTGAAAATGTCGGCAACCTGGTCTGTCCTGCCACTTTTGACCTTGGTGAACACGAACGTATCGTTATGATCTCTGTACCGGAAGGATCAGACAAACCTGCCAAGTATCCAAAAGCCTTTACGACTTCCCAGAAATTTCTTATCACCAAGACAGATCTTCTTCCCTATTTTGATTTCTCCATTGACGAGGCAAAAGAGGAAGCACTGAAATTGAACCAAGGCTTGAAAATCATGGAACTTTCCGCAACGACAGGTAACGGCTTTGAGGATTGGCTCACCTATCTGAGGAGTCTCAAAAGCAGGTAAAGCAGAATTTCCCCTACAGTTCAGGAGAACGTCGTTCAGAGTCATTTGTTTCAATACAAACAATTATTATTGGGCCGTTGTCTATTCGAACGAGCCAATAATATCAGAATACCGTGTTTATGTTTTTTTTGGAGTTGTTTTCAAACCTTATTTCCTTGAACAACTCAGTTCTGTTATTTCTTCCGTCATTGCCTCTGCGAAATAAAGACCTGCCAAATTCCCAGAATAATTTATCCTCCCGCTAAACTTCTCCGGATTTCCTTAGCAAAGACTTGTTAATATCATTGATATATGGTATGAATACTATCTTAATGCCCGGAAGCTTAATAGAACAAATTCACACTTGTTTATTCCTGGGACCCCAATTTTCCGCGGCAGATTAATGCAGTCATATCGTATTGTGAACTTTAAACAAATGAGTAGAAGGTAAGGCCATTGAGTATTAAAATTTTAGTCGCCAATCGGGGAGAAATTGCCCTCAGAATAATCAGGGCAATCCAAGAGCTGAATTACGAAGCTGTTGCCATTTATGAAACACCTGATCATGAATCACGTCATATTCGTATTGCAAATGAAGCAGTATGGATAGGGGATGGTCCGCGTTCAGATTACCTGAACATTGAAAAGGTTATTAATGCAGCCAAGCATTCCGGGGCAATTGCCATCCATCCCGGTTACGGCTTTCTGGCAGAAAATCCGCTGCTGGCAGAAGCCTGCGAGGATGCCGGTATCATTTTCATCGGTCCCTCTTCCGATGTTATTAAAAAACTGGGCAACAAAGTCACGGCCCGTCAGATAATGGCAGATGCCGGGATACCTATGGTTCCTGGAACAAAAAATCTGTCCCAGGGCGATGAAGGCAAACAGGAGGCTTTGGCTTTTGCAGAGGAGTACGGGTACCCATTGATGTTGAAGGCCACAGCCGGAGGTGGTGGCAGGGGTATAAGAAGGGTTGACAATGACAAGGATCTGGACGAACAATATTTAGTCGCCCGCAAGGAAGCCCTGGCCGCATTTAATGATGATTCCGTTTATATTGAAAAGGTGGTAGTCAATCCCAAGCATGTTGAAGTGCAGATCATCGCTGACAAATCAGGCAAGACAGTTCATCTGGGCACCCGTGACTGTTCGATTCAGCGTCGCAATCAGAAACTGGTGGAAATCGCTCCCGCTTTTCACCTTTCTCAGGAACTCGCTGATGAAATTTGCCAGACCGCAGTTAAGGCTGCCAATGCCTCTAACTACACCAATGCCGGCACGGTTGAATTCCTCCTGGACAGTGACAATAACTATTACTTTATGGAAATCAACACCCGTCTTCAGGTTGAACATACTGTGACCGAAATGATCGCAGGAATTGATATTGTCCGCACCCAGATCAAACTGGCGCTTGGCAAGGAACTTATCTTTGACCAGAAAGATATAATGCTCCGCGGTCATGCCATTGAGGTGAGGATCAACGCCGAAGATCCGAAAAACAACTTCATGCCAGAGGGTGGCAAAACAATTTCTGTGTACCGCTCCCCCGGTGGTTATGGTGTCCGGCTGGATGGTTTTTGTTACCAGGGATTCACCATTCCGGAAGAGTACGACTCACTACTCGTCAAGCTTACTGTTTTCGGTTGGTCATGGAACGAAACTGTCGACCGGTTGAAACGCTGCCTGACCAATTTTGTTATCGCCGGCCCCAAGACAACAATTCCTTTTTACCTGAACCTGGTGAATGACCCTGACTTTAAGGATGGTGAATTTAATACTTCCTACCTTGATACCCATGAACATCTCTTCAATTACGAAGAGCACAGCAGCGAAGCAAATAAACTTGCACGGCTCATCGCCGAAATTCACCACAAGGGCAAGAATACGTATGCTGCCTGATTATTAGTGCCGGAAGGTCAAAACCACCACACATCATTTTGACGAAAAAATTTTCAGAACGACTGAAAACCTTGAGGATATGAGATGACACGAATTACGACTGCAATGGATACAGCCGAGGTGCTCCGCACGTTAAGACAGGCTGACGGTTACTATATTACCAATACCACAAGGGACATGTCCCAGTCTGATTATAAAAACAGAATACTGCTGCATACTGATCTGCTGGCAGCGCCTGCCAGGGAAGCGGCAGGTTACTTTTCCCTGGAGATTACTGGAGGGGCATCAATCCATGTCGACATCCTCCGCAAGCAGGTTGATCCGTTTCTCAAACTGGAACTGCTTCGGGAAAAGATGCCCAACACCCTTTTCCAGACGCTTTGCCGGGGGGTAAACCTTTTCGGCTACCGGCCCTATCCTCAAAACGTCATCCGGCTGACTGTCCGGGAATTTGCGAAGTATGTTGACGTATGGCGTACCTTCGACTTCATGAACCATATCCCGAACATGACAGCTGTTTTTGAAGAGGTTGCCAAGGCCGGAAAGATAAATGAACCAAGCATATGCTTCTCCACCGGCCCGGAACATACAAATGAGTTTTATGTCTCCAAGGTAAAAGAAATCTTAAACGTGACCGGAGAGGAAATCATTCTCTGCATCAAGAACCACGGAGGCCTAGGTACTCCCAAAAGAATAGGAGAGCTTGTAGACGCCATCAAGCAGGCTTGCCCTGATCTTATTATTCATTATCACGGGCACAATACAGACGGTAATGATATCGGCCGGATTACTGCAGCGGTCCTGAATGGCGCTGCCATTGTCGATGCTTCCGACCACGCATTTACAGGTTTTTACGGTCCTCCCCCATCGCTCACCGTTATCCAGACCTTAAAAGACTACGACAAAAAAGCCATCAGCATTAACGAAGAAGCCGTCATCGAAACATCAGATGCCATCAAAGACGAGCGGGCGCATTACGCTCCCTTTGAATCCCAGATTAAAGGTTTCATGCCCACAGTCCAGATCCACAAACTACCAGGCGGTGCCATGGGAAGCAGCCTTGAACAGGCTGACAAAGGTGGTTTTCTCAAACAGATGCCCGATATACTGCACAAGGAACTTCCAAACGTACAGGTAGAACTCGGCAACTGGTGGAGCGTTACACCAGGTTCACAGATTCTGTGGACCACTGCGGTCAGCAACGTAGTCGACGGTGAACGCTATGACAACCCTTCCGGTGATCTTAAGAACCTGCTTCTGGGCAAATACGGTCCATTTCCTTTCTACCAGCCCGCTGACTGGATTTACGAAAAAGTTTTTGGTCCGGACTGGAAAGATATTCTTGAGAAAGAAGGCGGTGTAGAAGATATCGAGGACATGGATATCGAACAGGAGCGAGACAATCTCAAGGAGCGCGTAGGGTACGAACCCTCTGAACAACAGCTTGTAACCTATCTCCAGCATCCTAACGATGCTGTCGAATTTTTCAAATTCGAAGATAAATTCGGCAAGTCTTACGTCCTTCCTCCATCGATCTTCCTACGTCAGGGAGGTTTTGCCCTTGGTGAAAGCCTGGTATTCCAGGATCACGCAGGCAAGGAACACATTGTCGAAGTTGGCCCGTCCCAAATGAATGAAGAAGGTGAAAAAAATATTTTCCTGAATGTTGATCACCATCAGCGGCTGTTTGTGTTTGAACCGGAAGTCCAGGCAGGAACAGCTGCCGCAGCCGCCTTAACCAAGGATGAAATTACCGAACTTGCCATCTCCGGGGACATACGGGCTCCCTTCAAAAGTAATGTCTGTGAAATTTCCGTTAAGGTGGGGCAGGAAGTTAATAAAGGTGACCGGGTTGCAATACTTGAAGCCATGAAGATGCAGACCCCGGTAGTCAGCGAAGTGGACGGTACCGTATCCATTATCTCCGGAAAAGTGGGACAAGCCCTTGCGCCGGGCGATAAGATAGTGAAGATAAATCCGGCTGAATAGAATTACATGAGGAAGGCTAACCGGTCATGTTGTTTCACTATTCTGAATCGAAAGTCGGCCGGTTAAAGCCACCCTTGTCAAACCATGGGCGGCTTACCTCTATGCCTTTCACTTCTATTAACATCACTTCTGCTATAAGATAAACCCTGCTGTCCCTGCGTACGCAACCGGTCAGAGTTTCTCCATGATGCCCCAAGGCAGCATGGAGGTGAATAAGTGGTTTTTCATCATCCCAGAAAATACTCCCTGTGCCCAGTATCTCACGGGCATCTTCAATAGTTTTCCAGACCGGCTCAGGCGGCATGACAGGTTCTTTCGGGCCAATAACTACACCGGCACTTTTCAGGCCACCAAAAACCTGAAGCCAGGCGCATTGAACCTTTTCTCTCATGACAACTTCTATGACTGATTCATGCAGATCATCTCCGTCATCAAGGCGAATATAGAAAATTCGACCGGCCCGCCCTGTCTGATAATTCATGTGCTCTCCTGATCTCTACCCTGCTTGGCCCTGGCAAAGCGTTCATCTTCCTGGGCTGCACGCAGAATTCTGAAAATCTCACGGCTGTGTTTCCTGTTCCTGGTACGGGCAAAAAGCTGGGCCAAACGTTTCAAAAGCATTTGATCTACACTCGGAAATTGACTTGACACCTCCTGGACTACATGGCTTGACCAGTTTTCTTCAAGTTCCTCGTGATTTTCCTTGGCGTGTTTACGCTGCTCAAGTGCCTCGTTGAGAAGGGAATCGCGGATATATTCAATTTCATGGAACTCTCTTTTATCCTGCAAAGCCGCCCCCTGCTTCTGGGCCATGAACGCGTACAGATTGTCTATGTTGTCAGGACTGCTCTTTAACAGCTTTGTTACATATTTAATCTGCCTTTTTTTGGCACCACCCTTTAAGGAGGATGCCTGCCGGAGAAGGTCACATATTTCTTCATCACAGGGAAGTGATTCAATTAATATCGGCGGCAAGCGGCCCATTTCATCAACCAGCTTTTCCAGCTGTTTAATTCTTCTCTTTTTTTCAGTCCTGCTGAGCGGGATGTCCATAAAATATTTTTCCTGATTTACTCGTGTAATATCGGTTGACGTTTTCTTTGTAGTAAAAGAATGCTATAGTAGCACCGTTTAAGAGATCTGACTGTATAATAGTTGATCGAATTCTTTCCAATTGGCAACCTTTTTTACCAAGGAGTACGCCTGATGAATGTGTCGCACCCGTTTACAATAACCCAGCCTACGGAAATTCACTTTGGACTGGATTCAATCCAAAAACTTCCGCAGGTTATCAAGCAACTTAGCGGAAGCAAGCCGCTTGTGGTTATTGACTCCGGGCTCCAGAATGCCGGTCTTGGAATAAAAATAACCACCCCCCTGGACGAGGCCGGATTCTCATACACAGTTTACAGGGATGTTGACCCTGAACCCGGACTCCGCCTTGCCGACCAGGGAGCAGATATAGCCCGCGAAAATGGCTGTGACTGCGTTGTGGGTGTTGGCGGGGGTTCGGCCATGGACATTGCCAAGGCGATCGCCATTCTGCTGACCAACGGAGGACAAGCGGTCGATTATCTCGGACTCGGCAAAATACAGAAACCGGGTGTTCCAAAAATAATGGTTCCCACCTCGGCAGGTACCGGGGCTGAAGTAACCTTTACAGCGGTTTTTATCAACGAGGAAACCGGGTCCAAGGGAGGAATGAATGGTGATCCTCTTTATCCGGATGCCGCGATTCTTGATCCGGCACTCACCACCAGCCTGCCGCCAAATGTGACCGCCACTACCGGTCTGGATGCCCTGACCCATGCCCTGGAGGCATATACATCAGTCCAGGCACACCCTGTATCAGAGATGTATTCTCTGGAGGCAATTGATCTAATCTGTTCAAATATCAGGTCCGCCTTCTCAGACGGACGGAACCTGGAAGCACGTTCCAACATGCTTCTCGGAAGCCTGATGGGGGGCAAGGCCCTTGCCATGGCCGGAGTGGGGCTGGTCCATGCCATGGCCTACCCGCTTGGCGGCATGTTCGGTATTCCCCATGGGCTGGCCAACGCAGTTCTTCTTCCATTTGTTACAGAGTACAACCTGATCGGCAACCTCAAAAAGCATGCTGCCCTGGCACATTTTTTCGGGTTCGACGTCTCTAACCTGCCGCTCAGGGATGCTGCCGGGCTGACTGTCGAAGGACTATTTCAACTTAATTACGACCTGGAGATACCAGCCAGCCTGTTAAAACTTGATATTGACAAGGAAAAAATACCCGAAATGGCTGACATTGCCCTGACCGTCGCAAGGCCGGTTGAAAATAACCCTCGCCAACCGGACAGGGCTGCTATTATAGGGATTTACGAGTACGCCATGCAGGGATAAATCCGTACTCTTCGATAGCTGCAGGTTCGCAAATAATTTATGCGCATCAAAGATGAAAAGGAACTGCAACTAACCGAGATGCCGTATACTCATATATCCTTTTAAACTTTGGACAGCTCACCAGTTATTCCATTTCCAGTCGGAAGAGAACATTATCCCATATTTGATCAGCAGTCTTTTCCTTGGACATGAGCGGCAGGTGTATGGTGCCATCTTGGGAGATAATGGTGACCTGATTTGTGTCGACGTCAAAGCCACTTTCTGTTTTTGATATGTCATTTACAACAACAAGGTCTGCATTCTTGGCCAGTAGCTTTCTTTTACCCTCTTCCTCGAGATCCCTGCTTTCTGCTGCAAAACCGACAATAAACTGCCCTTCTTTGCGCGACCGGCCAAGTTCAGCTAGGATATCATCGTTCTTAACGAGATTTACGGATAGCTCTGCCGCCTGCTTTTTGATCTTGTGAAATTCGTATTGATCGGGCCGGAAATCTGCTACTGCAGCTGCCTTAATAATAACAGAAGCGTTATCCCGGTTCTGCATGACCTCCTTATACATTTCCTCGGCTGTGGTCACGCTGATAACCTTCACACCCTCCGGAGGTTCAAGGCAAACCGGACCGCTGATAAGCGTTACTTGAGCACCCCGTCTTTTCGCCGTCCTTGCAAGGGCATATCCCATTTTACCGGAAGAGCGGTTACTGAGGTAACGTACCGGATCCAGCGGTTCACGGGTCGGACCGGCTGTAATAAGAACATGTTGCCCTTCAAGGTCATGACTGCTCATACATTCCAGCAGGATTTCTCTTACTCCAGCCCAATCCGGAAGACGTCCCGGTCCTTCATCTCCGCAGGCAAGCCTTCCTGAATCCGGCTCAACTATTATATAATCCAACTCTTTGAGCCTTAAGAGGTTATCCTGGGTAGCCTTGTGTTCGTACATTCGGGAATTCATGGCCGGGCAGATAACGACCGGCTTACCGGATGCAGCGAGAACAGACGTGGACAGCAGATCGTCAGCCATGCCGAGCGCAAGCCGGGCAATGGTATGAGCTGTTGCAGGTGCAACCAGCACTATATCAGCTTCCTGGGCAAGGGTGATATGAGCCATTGCCTGTTCAGGGTCATCGGCAAACATATCTGTGTAGACAGTATTTCCGGATAAAGCACTGAATGTAAGTTCGGAAACAAAACGAGTGGCAGCCCAGGTCATGATAACACTCACCCCCGCCTCTTCCTTGACAAGAGAATGCACCCAGCCCGCAGCCTTGAAAGCGGCAATGCTGCCCGTCACGCCAAAAAGTATCTTTTTCCCTCGCAGGCTATCCATGCTCGTTCCGTGACACTCTCCCAGACCATGCAGACAAACTTGTCCAAGAAATTATCCCATAGGACGGGAGCAGATGCATGTGTGCCAAAACAGACAGATTATTGCTATTCGCTGACAGCTTCGCCAAATGGGTTAAGACTTGAGGCAGCAGTCCGGTCCACTGTTACGTAGAGTGTCAGTCTGGTTTTCCCCATTTTACTCTCTGAAATGACCATCATGCAGGTTTTATTGGGTTTTACAAAGGCAAGAAGAATATCGCTTGCTGTGGACTCACCAACAAGTTTCCATTTGTTGTTGTGCATGGAACCGATAATATAGTCTTTAAGAGAGAGAGCTTCCACCCTGCCTGTATATTGCCATATTCCACCGTTGAAAGATTCCGTTTTAATGGTCATGGACTTGTCCCTGTCCCAGTCAAGCTCGGTTGGCAATTCAATATCCTGAAGGTCCCCGGCAAACATTGATACCGAAGGCAATTCTGCCGCACCCGAAGGGGACACTGCGGATTTACCGGTACAGCCGGTTAACGGTACCATGGCTGTTAACAATAAAAGGATGGTCATGCAGAGTTTTTTCAAAGTTGCTTTCATTCCTGGTCTCCTCTGATTTCTTGAAGAATAAAGTCAGCGAAAGGTTTCCGCTGAGATTTCTGGTTTCTGTGCAGGGGGTAACCAATGGCCAGAACCGCCATCAGTTCATAATTGTCATTCAGGTCAAAAATTGCGTTAACAGACTTCTTGTTTTGCAGAATCTGACCTAACCAGACTGCTCCCAACCCCAGTTCCTCTGTTGCGAGAAGCATGTTCTGAATGCAGGCACCTGCCGACTGATAATCTTTAACCTCATTATACATGGCCGACTTGTCCAGCAGAACAACTATCAGGGACGGAGCAGCTAATATGATATGTGAGTATGTTGTCTGTCCGGCCAGTTTATCTCTGGTTTCAGCATCCAGAACAAGGACAAAACGCCAGGGCTGGTTATTTAAACCAGACGGTGCCCAGATACCGGCGTCGACTATTTTATACAACAGGTCCCTGGAAACCTTCTTTTCCTTGAATTCCCTAATACTGCGCCTTTTTCTGATTGCATCCTGTATTGGCTGATTCATTTCATATTGTGCATAATGTATAACATTAACCTGTTGTAAAAAAATAAGCTTTTTTTGTCAACCGCCATTCATCTCTATGCCAAACAATCTGCATTTTGTGAGTTGCGGGTGCCTCTTGATTCTGGTATGAGAGTTGCCGAGGTTCCATTATGAACGATTTAAGAAAAAATCCACCACAGATTCCCCAGGGAGTCAGCCTTGTCGACACCCATTGTCACCTTGATATGCGAGGCTATGAAGACCTGGATGCAACAGTTGCTTCCGCTGCCCGTTTTGGCGTTACACGAATTATCACTGTAGGAATTGACATTCCCAGTTCATTCAGGGCTGTTGAAATTGCCCGCCGTTTCAGCGGTGTTTTCGCCACAATGGGAATTCACCCTCATAATGTCGCCAACATCAATACTGAAACATATGATAAACTTGTGACTCTGACGGAAGACAAAGCAAATAAAATAGTCGGGTATGGAGAAATAGGTCTTGATTACGCAAAAAAATATGCCCCAAGAGATGTCCAGTTAAAAGAATTCCGCAGCCAACTTGATCTTGCTGATGAGCTCCACCTGCCTGTTATTATTCATGACCGAGATGCCCACGAGGATACGATAGAGATCCTGAACAAAAAAAAACCGTTTCATTCCGGCGGTGTAATGCACTGCTTTTCCGGAAACAGTGAACTTGCTCTCAAGGTCATTGACCTGGGGTTTTACATTTCAATTCCAGGTATCGTTACCTTTACTAAAAGTGAAACACTCCAAGATGTTGCAAGAAATATTCCCCTTAACCGGATCATACTTGAAACTGACGGTCCCTTCCTGGCCCCAGTTCCTTATCGTGGAAAAACCAACAAACCTGAATATTTGATCTTTACGGCACAAAAACTAGCTGATTTAAAAAATATTTCTCTTGGGGAAGTAGCTCAACAAACCACGGCAAACGCGGAAAGCCTTTTTGTTTTAAAATCGGGGAAGGACTTACATTGATTTGTGAAAATCTTGAAAAGATTCGGAAAAAAATAGCCCATGCGGCAAGAAAAAGCGGCAGGGCCCCCGAAGAAATAAAGCTGCTTGCAGTATCAAAGCGTATGGACACATCCAAAATAGAGGAAGCGTATAAATGTGGCCAACTGCTTTTCGGAGAAAATTTTATTCAGGAAGCGCGTGAAAAAATAAGCCGCCTTGACAACTCTATATCCTGGCATTTCACCGGTCATTTACAGAGTAACAAGGCAAAAACCGCGGTTCAGCTTTTTCAAATGATAGAAACCGTAGACAGATTAAAAATTGCCCAGGCACTCAATAGACATGCGGCTGGTTATGATAAATCCCTCGACATCCTGGTCCAGATTAACATTGGCAGAGAAGAACAGAAATCAGGGGTGGATCCTCAAAATGTTGAGCAGTTTATGAGCAAACTGGGTACGTTACATAACTTGAATATACGCGGCCTCATGATTATGCCGCCCTTCTCACCTGACCCGGAAAAAACAAGACCTTATTTCAGGGCTCTAAAAAATTTGGCTGATCAGTGCCAGGTGCAGGGATATTTTGCTGAAGACTCTCCCATTGTACTTTCCATGGGGATGACAAATGATTATACCATTGCCATCGAAGAAGGGGCAACCCTGGTAAGGATTGGTACAGCAATTTTCGGTAAGAGAACATAATGGAGAATTCGTAATGAAAATAACCATGATCGGTACAGGGTATGTAGGCCTGGTAACCGGAACCTGTTTAGCTGAATTCGGGCATCATGTTGTTTGTGTTGATAAAATTGAGGAGAAAATTAACAGATTAAAGGAAGGCGCGATTCCTATCTATGAGCCAGGGCTGGAAGCCCTGGTAAACAAAAACATCAGCGAAGGGAGGCTCAGCTTCACCACCGATATCGCAGAAACTGTTCCCGAGGCTGAAGCAGTATTTATTGCAGTCGGAACACCGACAAGCAGAAGAGGTGACGGTTATGCTGATCTGACATATATTTATGAAGCCTCCAGGGAAATAGCCGGTTTTCTGAAAGGATACACCGTGATTATCGACAAAAGTACGGTCCCGGTTGGAACAGCCAGGCAGGTAGAACGAATTATCCGTCAGGAAAACCCGGACGCTGATTTTGACGTTGCATCAAATCCTGAATTTCTTAGGGAAGGTGCTGCCCTCCAGGATTTTATGCGGCCAGACAGGATTGTTATTGGCGTGGATAATGAAAGGGCCGAGGAAGTGCTTCACGATATTTATAAACCTCTCTACCTCCTTGACACTCCGATTGTCAGTACAACTATTGAAACCGCTGAATTAACGAAATATGCTGCGAATGCTTTCCTGGCAGTAAAAATCAGCTTCATCAATGAAATTGCAAATGTCTGCGAGTCTGTGGGCGCAGATGTTTCCGCCCTGGCAAAAGCAATTGGTATGGATGGCAGGATAGGGAGTAAATTTCTCCATCCGGGACCAGGCTATGGGGGATCCTGTTTTCCCAAGGATACTCTTGCCCTGTTGCGTATTGTTCAGGAACACGGTGTATCTTTGCGCATTGTTGAGGCAGCTGTCGAAGTCAACGCTGCTCAGAAGGCAAGAATGATCAAAAAAATCAGAGACATGCTGGGAGGCTCGGAAGCTGGGAAAACTCTTGGTGTTCTCGGCCTTGCCTTCAAACCGGAAACTGACGATATGCGCGAAGCACCTGCACTGACTATCCTCCCCGCACTCCTTGAAAAAGGGGCACGTATTAAAGCCCATGATCCCAAAGGCATGGAGGAGGCTAAAAAGTATCTGCCAAACGAAATCGAATTCGCTTTCAATGCCTATGATGCATGCGAAAATGCTGACGCGGTGATCCTGATGACAGAGTGGAATCAGTACCGGGCCCTTGATCTTGAAAAAATCCGGGCAAGCTTGAAAAGACCTGTTTTTATTGACCTGCGGAACGTTTACGATCCGGAAAAAATGAAATCACTGGGATTTCAGTATACCGGTGTGGGAAGAAAATAAATGGTTTTTAATTATAGGGGTTAATTATCTTGTGTAATATATAACACCTCTACCAGCTTATTTCCTTCGTGATGCCCTCTTTGATGCCTTCAGGGGGTTAACCCGTACCTTGACGAGCTTTAATTCCGGCTTGGCATGAGTAGCGAAATTACACATATCATGCCGCCATTTCGCCTCAGGACTTATGTACGTTTTGCAGAATCTGGTACCTTCAACCTCTATAATACGCTCACAGCCCTCACATTTCTCTATAATCGGCTGAAATGTACCGTCAGTATATTTAGCTGTTTCAATGGCTTGCATAATGCCAACCTCCTGAAAAAATATCACTTTTAACTTGAATCAGGGAAAAAACTTCCCTACAATAAAATACATTGCGCTTTAATCATCACTCGGAAGGTGGATTTTATATATGTATTTTAACAAACTGTCAACAAAATATCTGCAACACATTGCAGCCTTGAATACTGGAATCCTATCAGGAGACTAAACAATGCCGGTATATGTATGGAAAGGGATAAATTCCTACGGTGAAAAACGTAAAGGAAAACTGGACGCACCGGATGAAACCGCTGGCAGGGGAATGCTCAAAAGGATGCGCATTGATGTCAACTCATTTAAGGAAGCGCCAAAAGACCTGTTTGAGAACATCGCAATATTCCAGCCCAACGTTACGGGCAAAGATATGGTTATTTTCACCAGGCAGTTGTCAACCATGATCGATGCCGGCCTCCCGCTTGTGCAATGTCTTGAGATTCTTGCAAAGCAGCAGGCAAATCCAACATTTAAAAAATGTCTTGTCCAGGTACAGGCTGATGTTGAGACCGGTAACACCCTGGCTGATGCCATGCGAAAGCATCCCAAAGTATTTGACAGTTTGTATGCCAACATGATTGAGGCGGGTGAGGTTGGCGGTATTCTTGACACCATACTCGGCCGACTGGCTGCTTTTAAGGAAAAGGCCATGGCCCTGCAGAAAAAAATCAAGGGCGCCATGACCTATCCTGCCATCTGTCTGGGAATCTCCCTGGTTATTCTGGTTGTTATCCTGGTCTTCGTTGTCCCGGTTTTCAGTGAAATGTTCGATAGCTTTGGTTCTTCACTTCCAGCCCCCACGCAAATAGTTGTCAACATGAGCGATGGATTAAAGTCGTATTTCGTCTATCTGGTTATATTGGCCATAATTATAGTATTCATAATAAAAAAGATCTATGGTACCGAAAAAGGCCGGTACAAAATGGATTCCATGTTCCTCAAATCTCCTATTGTAGGCGATTTGATCCGGAAGGTTTCCGTTGCTAAATTTACCCGGACGCTGGGCACCCTGTTGCAGAGCGGTGTTCCGATTCTTGATTCCCTCCAGGTCGTAGCGAAAACTGCAGGAAATGCGGTTATTGAACGTGCAGTTTTCCGGGTCTCAGACGCAGTCGCTGAAGGTCGCGCCATAGTCGAGCCCCTCGAGGAAACGGGGGTTTTTCCTAACATGGTTATCCAGATGATCAATGTTGGCGAACAAGTAGGCGCCTTAGACAACATGCTTGAAAAAATAGCTGACTTCTATGATGAAGAAGTCGATCAGGCTGTAGAAAACCTGACCGCTATGATCGAACCGTTTATGATGGTCTTTCTCGGCGGTATGATTGGTGGGCTGGTTGTCGCCATGTATCTGCCGATATTTAAAATTGCAACAGTTGTGCATTAAAATTTTAGAGTACAGGACGAATACCAATGGGTGAAATATTAGATATTGCAGCCAGGGAAATCATTGATTCCCGTGGTAATCCTACCGTTGAGGTTGAAGTATTTCTTGAGACAGGGGCCGCTGGCCGGGCCGCAGTACCATCCGGAGCATCGACCGGCAAGCGTGAAGCCCTGGAACTCCGTGACAAGAGACGAAAGAGATATGGCGGTAAAGGTGTCCAGCAGGCCGTAAAAAACGTTAATGAATTAATTGCTCCGAGATTGCTTGGCCTCGAGTCATCTCAGCAGGTCCTACTCGACCAGGCCATGCTCCAGCTCGACGGTACTGACAATAAAAAGAAATTGGGTGCCAATGCTATTCTCGGTGTGTCCATGGCAGTGGCTAAAGCTACCGCCATGGAGCTTGAGATGCCTCTGCATAACTATTTGGGGGGAGTTAATGCCAAGGTGCTTCCTGTACCAATGATGAATATAATCAACGGCGGGGCTCATGCTGATAACAATGTGGATATTCAGGAATTTATGATCCTGCCTGCCGGTGCCTCATCTTTTACTGAAGCACTCCGGATGGGTGTGGAGACATTCCATTCCCTGAAAAACGTATTAAAGAAAAAGGGACTGCAGACAGCCGTTGGAGACGAGGGTGGATTTGCCCCGAACCTCCGTTCCAACGAAGAAGCCATGGAATCCATCCTTGAGGGAATAACCAGGGCCGGTTTCAAACCGGGCAAAGATATTTTTATCGGTATCGATGCCGCGGCAAGCGAATTTTACTCCGCAAAAGATAAAAAATATATCCTCAGCGCTGAGAAGAAGCCCAAAAAATCAGCTGATGAAATGATTAGTTTTTACAAATCATGGGTTGATAAATATCCGCTGATATCAATTGAAGACGGCCTGGATGAATCCGACTGGAAAGGCTGGAAGAAACTTACCAAGAGCCTGGGCCAGAAAATTCAACTGGTTGGCGATGATATTTTTGTCACCAATACAAGTATACTGGAAAAAGGTATTGCAGAAGGGATAGCCAATTCCATTCTTATCAAACTGAACCAGATCGGTTCTGTTACCGAAACGATTGATGCCGTGGAGATGGCACACAGGGCCGGTTACACCGCGGTCATTTCTCACCGTTCAGGTGAAACCGAAGATGTTACCATTGCTGATCTTTCTGTTGCACTGAATACAGGACAAATTAAAACAGGAGCTCCGTCAAGGAGCGATCGTGTTGCCAAATATAATCAACTGTTGCGCATTGAGGAAGAGCTTGGTGGTGTGGCAGAGTATGCCGGTACTGAAGCTTTTCGCTTTCTTTCGTCTTAAATATTTGACAAGTTGCTGGAAATCCATATCATAAGAATAGGATAATACTCAAAAAGATACAATCCAGCCAGTATCATTAGATGGAGGTCCATACACCATGACCCTGACAAAAGCCGACCTTGTTCAGCAGGTCTACAAGTCTCACCCTTCTCTGACCAAGGCCCAGGCCACCAATTCAGTTGAAGCCTTTTTGGCAATTTCCAAAGAAGCCCTTATCAGTGGTAATGATCTGCTTCTCAGCGGTTTCGGAAAATTTAATGTCAAGGACAAAAAATCACGTCGTGGCAGAAATCCGCAGACAGGGGATGAACTTATACTGGATGCCAGGCGGGTAGTCACCTTTAAACCCTCCGGCATTCTCAGGAACAAGATAAACGGTGGGTAATACCCATACCCGTAATCTTTAGGGGCGCCACCTCTAAGTGGCGCCTTAATATCCTTTATCACTTCTATCACTCTCTGCGCAATCAACCACTGACTCTCACGACGTGCATTTCCAGCCTTATTTTGCTCAAATTGATATTGCATCAATAGATATTACAGACCATACTTACGTTCTCGGCCCTATGGAGCACCTCGTTCCAGATACCGAATTGCTTGAAAGTGTTAGAAAATATGGTGTTCTGCATCCACCTGCCATCCAGTTACTTAATAATAAATATATAGTTGTCTCTGGAAAAAAAAGGATACTGGCAGCCAAGAGCATTGCCTCAAAAGAAAAACTTCTCTGTCTGGTAGTTCCACAAGAATCTCCTGAATTATCAGTTTATACCATTCTTCTTGAAGAATCATTTGCAGGTAAACCCATGAGCCTTATTCAACAGGCTGATTTTTTCAATAGGCTCCTTCAATTCTGTCACATTGAAGATGCTCTCCCGCTGCTTTCCAGGTTCGGCCACAAGCCAGTAAAATATGTACTCGAAGACCTGCTTTCTCTTCTTTCTCTCGGCAAAAACTCCCTGCTTGCTGTGCACAGAGGAGAGATACTCCACAAAACAGCCCGTAAAATGACAAAGATGAACGAAGCAGACCAGAACGTTATTACTCAGCTTATTCAAGCTCTCAGGTTGGGAAGCTCAAAACAACTCAAACTTGTTGAATATTCCACTGAACTTATCATGCGAACAGGTCTACCTCTGAAATCGCTGTTAGATGAATTTATTGCGGTTGATGATCCTGACAATCCGAATATTCCTCAACGGGCAGCAGCATTGCTTGGGTGGCTCCAAAAAGAATGTTCTCCGCGAACTGCTGAGGCGGAAATAAAATTTAAGGAGTTCACTGCACAACTTCGCCTTCCGGCTCATATGCAACTTAAGCATACACCTTCATTCGAGGATGACAAACTCACCTTGATAATGGTATTCGATAATATGAAATCGCTGCAGCATTTACTGCCGGAAATCAAGCGAATAACCAGGAAGGAGTAAATTGATAACTGGTAGATGTATCGCCTGGATAACTCTTGTTAACTATTGAAAATCTGTGCCAGCCAATATTTCACTTCCATAGCTTGAAAAAAACAAATGAAGAAGTATAGTTGTTTTGTATAATCGGGATTACATTCGAATAACAAACACCTTTTTTACCCTCAACAAAAGGAACAGGTAATGAAAAAAATTTTACTCCTGTGCACTCTGTATTTTTTTGCAGCTCAAGTTTTTGTCTCCACATTGCACGCATCAGCCTCTTCAGGTGTTGACTCGAGCAAAATCACCTCATGGAAACTGGATGCTAAACCATTAGACGTGGTGCATACCCTTGATAACCAGAAGGTATATATCCTTGGCAACGACAGTAAGGTTCATGTTTTTTCTGCAAACGGAACAAAACTCGGGTCCATCCCGATCGATCAGGGAGTGACGGCAATTGACATTGAACCCCGTGGAACACGCCTTTACCTGGTTAACGAAAAGGACAACACCTTTACGAGCCTGGCCATCAGCTTTGTCACTCCAATTGATGTTTCCGGTTCTCCATTTCTGGGCGATGAAAATGCCCCGGTCGTCCTGGCTGTTTTTTCAGACTTTCAATGACCTTACTGTGGCCAGATACCGCCACTGCTCGAGCAGTTGCTCGAAAAAAATCCTCAAACTCTAAAGATCGTCTTCAAAAACCTGCCGCTCACCAGCATTCACGACATGGCTGAACCGGCTGCCCTTGCAGCATTGGCTGCCCATCAGCAGGGGAAATTCTGGCAGATGCATGACGCCATTTTTGGTCTCGGCACAAACAACCTGAGTACGGAGAAAATAACTGCAGCAGCCCAGGCAATAGGCCTGGATATGCAAAAATTCAACACTGACCGCATCAGTCCGGCAGTCAAACAACAGTTGGAAAAAGATATGGCGATTGCCCGAGCTGCTCAGGTTACAGGGACCCCGACTCTCTTTATCAACGGCAGGCGTATCAGCGACAGGACCCCGCAGGCCCTTCAGCAAATTATTGACCAGGAACTGTCTAAATCCAAATAAGGTTGTTGGCCTGATTTGAAACCGTCAATATTGCAGAATAATGTTATCAGGGAACTTGATTTTCCCGATAATGCTGCAGCACAGGTCCTATTTGGCGACCTGAATAAAAATCTCCAAACCGTCGGGCAGGCCACGGGTGTAACAATAAAAGCCCGTGGCCATCTTGTCCAGATAAACGGAAAAGTCCATGCTGTCGACCTGGCTGCTTCTCTCTTTGAACAGCTCTATGAACTCATCACAAAAGGATATCCTATTTATTCCCAGGATATAGCCTTCGGCCTTAAAATCCTTGAATCATCTCCCAAGGCACAACTGGAAAATATCTTTCTGGACAAGGTATACATCACCTCCAGAAACCGGGTGATTTCTCCCAAAAGTGTAAACCAGAAACATTACATCGATGCTATTCGTAAAAATGATATCGTTTTCGGTATAGGGCCTGCAGGAACGGGCAAGACATACCTGGCGGTAGCAATGGCTGTTTCTGCCCTGTCAAGTGACGGGGTCCGTTCCATCATCCTGACCCGGCCTGCTGTTGAGGCGGGAGAAAAACTTGGATTTTTGCCAGGAGATATGGCCCAGAAAGTCGATCCCTACCTGCGTCCTTTGACTGACGCTCTCAACGATATGCTGGGGCAGGATAGATCCCAGGAACTTATCGAACGGGGAATCATAGAAATCGCGCCTTTGGCCTTCATGAGAGGCCGGACTCTGAATAATGCCTTTGTTATTCTCGACGAGGCCCAGAATACAACCCGGGAACAGATGAAAATGTTCCTCACCAGGATTGGTTTTGATTCCCGTGCAGTTGTTACAGGAGACATTACGCAAATAGATCTGCCGGGATCAACACAATCTGGACTGGTTGAGGCACAACACCTGCTCAAGGATATCAAAGGAATTCATTTCAGCCATTTCTCAAAATCGGATGTGGTCCGTCACCCTCTTGTCCAGGAAATAATTAGGGCCTACGAGGAGCAACCCGGCAAACGAAAACGTTCAGTCTCAAAAAAATCCTGATCGTGATACCTAAGTAAGCAATGGCTCTCAATCTCTTATTTCAAACTGATACCAGCCCTTACCTTATTGATACAGATCTCATTCGATCAAGGGTTACCCGGCTGATGGATAATCTCTTCATAGAGAATCATCATGTCAGTATTGTATTCATGGATGACCGCGACATAGCGTCCTACAACAACCGATACCGAAAGCGGAAAGGACCGACAAACGTCCTCTCTTTTCCCACCGGAGATTATCGGGGCAGCACCCCTGAAATCACAAATCAGAAAGAACTTGGTGACATACTGATTTCAATTGAAACTGCCGATCGGGAAGCGAAAATTGATAATAAATCCCTCAACTACCGGCTGACAGAACTCCTGATCCATGGTTTACTTCACTTGCTTGGATATGACCATGAACAATCTGAAGATGAAGCCCAGCAAATGGGGGATAAAGAAAAAGAACTCTTCAATAAATTAAATCATTCCGGGAGAGAAAAAATGGTACAGCTTGCCATAAATGTTGACCACGTGGCCACAATCCGGGAGGCCAGAGGTATAACCGAACCCGACCCGGTACTTGCTGCAGGTATATGTGAACTGGCCGGAGCTGCCGGAATAGTTGTTCATCTTCGTGAAGACCGGCGCCATATACAGGACAGGGACGTCCGCCTTCTTCGCCAGACTGTTAAAACCAAGCTGAACCTTGAGATGGCAACATCAAAAGAAATTATTGATATTGCGCTTGAGGTAAAACCGGACATGGTTACCCTTGTTCCTGAGAAACGAAAGGAATTGACCACCGAAGGGGGCTTGAACGTCACCACCAACAAAAAAAAGGTTCTGCAAACCATAAAAAAAATGAACAAGGCCGGCATCCCGGTCAGTCTGTTTATTGACCCTGATGCAAAACAGATCAAAACTGCCAAGGATGTGGGCGCGACCTTTGTCGAACTCCATACCGGGAGATACTGTGATGCTGAATCAGAGGAAGATAGAGACCGGGAATTCACTATGATTGAAGAATCCGCAGAAATTGCGTTTAATACCGGGCTCCGTGTTAATGCCGGTCATGGATTGGACTACCTGACAACATCCAGGATTGCCGCGCTTGAGACCATAGAGGAATTGAGCATCGGGCATGCTATTATAACACGGTCCGTCTTTGTCGGCCTGGACCAGGCAGTCCGGGAGATGATGGCGCTGATTAAACCTCCCCTTCAAGGGCACTGATCTGGTTATGGCCCCCCAGAACGACGAGAATATCTCCAACCAGTATGGTGGTATCCGGTCTGGGATTAAAAAGCATCTCCTCCCCTTCCCGTTTAATGGCTACGACAATTATGTCATGTTTCTGCCTGATACCGGAATCCATGAGTTTCTTGTCCGAAAACGAGGCCTTTTCCGTGACAAGAAGCTCCTCCATGCGCAACCCAAGTTCACCGGCATGCATTGTCAGGTCAATAAAATCTATGACGGTCGGCCTGACAATGAGCTGCGCCATTCTCCGGGCTCCGATGTAATACGGTGAAATAACCTTTGACGCACCGGCTCGCAACAGCTTGGTGTCTGCCCCAGGGGTGCCGCTGGAACGGGCCATTATAAAAAGTGCCGGATTAAGCCCCCTGGCGGTCAGGGTAATAAACACGTTGTCAGCATCAGATGATACTACGGCTATTAATCCCAATGCATTTTTAATTCCAGCAGCAAGCAGCATGTCGTCATCAGATGCTTCTCCCAAAAGTTCGTAATACCCTTCAGCTTCAATATTTTTTATTTCATCCTCGTCATTTTCAATGACCACAAATGGTCGTCCGTTATCCTTGAGGATCTGGCAAATGACCTTTCCAATGCGTCCATACCCGCAGACAATGTAATGATCACGTAAATTAGCGACCTTTTTCTTCATCTTTCTCCTCTCAAGAATATTTCGCAAACCACCTTCTACCATTGCTTCCGCAAACTTTGAAAAGGCGTACAAGACAAGCCCTACTCCAGTAAAAACAAGAAAAACAGTGAAAACTTTTCCCTGGGGATGAAGCGGTACAATGTCACCATAGCCTACCGTTGTAATGGTCATTGAGGTGAGATACATACTCTCCCAAAATCCCATGTCTTCGAAGACAATGTAACCAAAACTGCCGCCCAGTACGATGACGACAAAAAATATGACAATGAGTATAAGGTTACGCATAAAATATTACGTTAGCGTGAATGAGATTGTGTGAACAATATGCTATATCAGTATAGCACTATACGCATGGACCACGCCACTTTTAACATCCTGAAACAGCACATCATTACTTTGTTGGGAATTGACAAAAAAAGGGTCGGAGTGTACATTGCCGCTAATCCTGCCCGGGTGGCGGAACTGGTAGACGCAAGGGACTTAAAATCCCTCGATCGTATGGTCGTGCGAGTTCGATTCTCGCCCCGGGCACCAGGTAATATAAGGGTTTAGATCTTCAGGGTCTAAACCCTTTTTTTCGCTTTTTTAAAAAAAATATTTTACTCTTTATACATAATAGTATGGAAATGCTATAATACACGGAATACGAATTGTGAGAATTCTGATTTATTCGTCAACGGAGCCCCCAATGAATACTATAAAAATACTATTTCCTGTCCTTTTTTGTTTGCTGTTAATACCCTTTAACACTTTAGGAAGTGAGTGCATAAAAGGGAAATGCACCTTTGGCAAAGGAACGGAAATCTATGAAAATGGTGAGAAATATACCGGCGAATTCAAATTCGGAGCCAAGGACGGGAAAGGAACCTATACGTTCAAATCCGGCACTGTCTACGTTGGCGAATTCAGTGCGGGTGAAAGACATGGTCAAGGAACCGAAACATACCCGGACGGGAAGGAGTACATCGGGGAATTCATGTTCGGGAAAAGGGAAGGACAGGGAACCCTTACCTCTCCAAACGGTGAAGAATATGTGGGTGAATTCAAGAATGGTTTTCCCAACGGACAGGGAATATTAACTCTCTCCAGTGGTGAAAAATATGAGGGTGAGTTTAATGCAGGAGTACAGGATGGCCAGGGATCATACTTTTTCAATGACGGTTCTCAATATACCGGACAATGGAAAGATGGCCGGAGGAACGGCCAGGGAACAATGACATATCCTGATAATGAAAAATATATCGGGGAATTCAGGGATGGGGTGCAGTACGGACAAGGAACATATGATTTCCAGGACGGCACCCAATATTCGGGAGCATGGAGCGATGGAGAAAGAAATGGATACGGCACAGAAACCTACCCTGATGGAAGTACTTATACCGGTGATTTTGTGAATGGACAGAAAAACGGTCAGGGGACAATGACAAATGCTGACGGTTCTGTATATGAAGGAGCATGGATGGACGGAGTTGGAAACGGTGAGGGAACGATGATATTCCGAGATGGTAAAAAGTACTCAGGCCAATTCCTCAATGGGCAGATAAGCGGTATGGGTGTTCTGACCATGCCTGATGGTTCAAAATATAAAGGTAAATTCAAAAATGGAGAATTGGTCTCCAGGTAACGATGAATTTCCGTAAAGCTATCACACACAATGCTTCTTGAGTAACCAGAGGCTTTTTTTCACATTTAACCTTACATAATAATGAATTGCTTGAGACCTGTTCCATACCTTTCAGATTTACAGTTAAAATAAGCAAGAAAAGCAGTTGTAATGCTCTATAGCTACCTGGCGGACCTGGTCGTTCTTATCCACTTTCTTTTCATCGTGTTTGTCATATTAGGAGGGACTTTTTCTTTCTACAGCACAAAATGGTTATGGATTCACCTGCCAGCCCTTGTATGGGCTGTTTGCATTGAATTCTTTGGCTGGATATGCCCCCTAACCCCACTTGAAAATAAATTACGGGCCATTGCAATAAAAGCAGGGTATGAGGGCGGGTTTATCGAACATTATTTCATAGGCATAATTTATCCAGAAGGCTTGACGCGGAACATACAGATCATGCTTGGAGTCTTTATTCTTGTCCTTAATCTCATTGTGTATACTGGCATGATCGTCAGATGGAATAAAATTAACAAACATTGACACTCCCTTTGCACTCCTTATAAAATGCCAGTTCGGCGGCGTCCCTCCAACTCTTTCATGAATCATCTCAGTTTTCACTTTTATTTGATGGACACTGTCTTACCGAACTCATATAATTATTTAAAATATTCAACTCATAATAATCTTTAGTTGAAATAACAGGAAGATGCGGGTTTATCACAATGGCTGTTTTTCTATATGATGCTCATGATTTATACAACTGGCTGACGGCAAAAGAAAATATTGTGATTGTAGACGTACGTAACAGTAAGGAATTTGAAAAATTTAGGGTTGAAGCCCCTTACCCTTTCCGGATGTTCAATATTCCTTATTATGATTTCATGGAATTCGAGGAAGAAAGCATTGGTAAACTTCCAGAGGGAAGCAGGATACGAATTGTCTGTGCCAAAGAAGCTTCTGCAAACTATGTTGCCGATATCGTACACAAAAACGGATTCGATGATGTCGGTTATCTGCGGGGCGGCATCAACACCTGGGGCAACCTGCTTGTCCCAAAATTAGTCGCATCTGAAAACTATGAACTCTATCAGTTCATCAGGCCGGGCAAGGCCTCGTGCAGTTACGGCCTTCTTCATGATAACGAAATGATGCTTTTTGACCCTTCGCGCAACATCGATTTCTACCTCGCATTTGCAGAAGAAAAAAAATGCAGGATCGTCAAAACATTTGAAACCCACCTGCAGGCTGACTATATAGCCGGAAGCCGGATTATCTCTGAAAAAACTGGCGCCGAATTTCTAGCCAATGAGGCTGACTTTCTAGCTTCCAAAATTAACTACACGAAACTGGAAAACGGCGGGATATACGATTTCTCATCCGCAGGCCCCTCGGTGAAGGCGCTATTTACGCCCGGTCATACCCCGGGCAGCACCACCTTTGTTATTGATAACAGGTATATGGTGACCGGAGATACGGTTTTTATCAGGTCCATCGGCCGGCCTGACCTCGGTGGCAAGGCCGTTGAATGGGCTGAAATGCTCTTTGCCACCATGAACGAAATAAAAAAAATCGATAGATCCAATATAGTGCTGCCCGGACACTATATTAACTGGGATGAAGCTGACCGTAACCTTATCTTTGCATGTACCCTTGGCGAAGCAATAGAGGGTAACCAGGCGATTTATGATCTTGATACCCCTGAGGAATTTGTTAAATTCATACAGACTCACATGCGTCCTCAACCGGAAGAATATGCAAAGATACGACTCATCAACGCCAACCTGGAACAGGTTGACGAGGAAGAACAGAACACCCTTGATATAGGGAAAAACGAATGTGCCGCCTCAGCATATGCCAAAACTCAGGCAGCCTGAGACAAGCAGTCACTATGCGTCAGATTATTGAAATAAAAACGGACAGCCGTGAGACACTTGTCGATATAACTCGAGAAGTCAAATCCATCGTTGCGGCAAGCGATGTTGAAAACGGCCTTGTTTCCGTGTATGCTCAGGGAGCAACCGGAGCGATCATGATCCAGGAAAATTGGGACGAGTCGGTCCAGACCGATGTGATACATTTGCTGCGACAGATTATTCCACAAGGTGTCTGGGAACATGACAAACAGGACGGCAACGGAGATTCCCACCTCAAGGCTGGTCTGGTTGGTCCTTCAGAAACTATCCCGGTCATTAACCGGGAGCTTGGTCTTTCACAGTGGCAGAATATTTTTTTCTGTGAATTTGACGGCCCCCGCAGGAAGCGCAATATAGTATGTACAGTTATCACAGATTCCTGATATTTCTCCTTATCCTTGCCTTCTGTGCTGCCCCGACTTTTTCTCTCGCACAGGAAACTCCGCTAGTGACTGATAAGGTTTTAAACATCATGGACCGGGTGAAACCCGAGGTTAACGCAGAATTGTCAGCAAAGGGCCTGAAGTCAGGATCAAATGTATTTATACGGATATTTAAACTGCCGGGGGAACTTGAGGTATGGATAGAAGATAACGGGCGATATCGTTTGTTCGAATCATATCCCATCTGCAGCTATTCAGGATACCTGGGCCCTAAGCTGAAAGAAGGGGACTGGCAGAGCCCGGAAGGGTTCTACAAGGTCACACCCGGCCAGATGAATCCCCGGAGCAGTTACCACCTCTCATTCAATATCGGTTATCCGAACGACTATGATAAATTCCTGAAACGCAGCGGGAGCAGCATCATGGTTCACGGCAACTGTTCTTCAAAAGGTTGTTTTGCCATGAACGATTATCGCATGGAGGAAATTTACACGCTGGCGCACGCAGCCTTTATGAACGGCCAGTTGTCTATCGATGTACACATCTTTCCCTTCCACTTAACCAAGGAAAACATGTACAAATATCGATTCTCTCCCTGGATCGGATTCTGGAAAAACCTGCGGGAGGGGTATGATGCTTTTGAACGAAGCCGTCAAGTACCGGTCATTACTGCCGATCAAGGTAAATACGTTGTTTCCGGAAAAATTAAAGTAGCCATGTCAGGAAAGAAAAAATAACAATCCTTTATTCTTTCTCCCTTAATCTGTCTATATCATCAATATAAATTGTCCGGCCATCTACCCGGATGAGTCCCTCCTCCGTCATTTTGGCAAAAATCCTGGAAAGCGTTTCCGGTATAGTACCCAGCAGGCTGGCAAGCTGACCCTTCGGAATGTCCAAGGTAACTTGTGATGACGACCCCTGCTCTTCCGCAAGGTAGATAAGGTGGGCGGCAAGTCGGCCGGGGACCTCTTTCAGGGAAAGATTTTCTATCTGCGTCGCAAAACGACGAAGGCGCAGGGACAGCATGGCGAGCATGTTCATAGCAAGGGAGGGATTGCTCGTGACGAGGGCAACAAATTCTTTGCGTGGAAAAAAAAGGAGACTTGACTTTACAAGTGCTAAGGCATTTGCCGGAAATGGCTGACCATGAAAAACAGGAACTTCACCAAAGGGCTCTCCCGGACCGAAAATATGCAGGATCTGCTCTTTTCCCTCAAACGACATTTTATATATTTTTACCCGTCCGTCCAAAACCATGTAGAATCCATTTGCCTCGTCCCCTTCAAAAAATATGGACTCTCCGCGCTTAAAAGTTTTGGCTAGAGCAATATCTGCCACTTTGTTAAGTTGTTCCTCTAAGAGTCCTGCAAACAGAACGCTTTGTGCAATAATTTCCTTGTTATTTTCCATCTTTTATAAATAAAAAATCAATTTTGACCTAGGTCAAAGGAAATGGATATGAATCTGGTATGATAAAAGCATAATACGGAATAATTGTTAACGCGATCATAAAAACACAAATCAAACAAGGGAGTAAAATTATGTTTTGTAATCAATGTGAACAGACTGCCAAGGATGGCGGATGCACCAAAATAGGAGTATGCGGAAAAAACGAAGAGGTTTCAAACCTCCAGGACCTGTTGATTCATTCTGTCCAGGGTCTCGCTCTTTATGCTGCCGAGGGCCGGAAACAGGGAATCGTTGACGAGGCAGCAGATCTCTTCACCCTGGAGGCTGTCTTTTCCACCCTGACCAATGTTGATTTTGACCCGACTCGTTTTCAGGAACTGATTAACCGGGCTGTTCAACTGCGTAATGAAATGAAGGATAAAGTAGCGGCTGCCGGTGGTAAGACCGACTTTACAGAAGCTGCCTCAACCTTTACCCCATCTGACACGATAGAAGGGTTGGATGCCCAGGGCGCGGCACTGAATTTTATCCAGTCGCTGGACGAAGACGAAAACATTCGCTCCCTCAAGCAGACCCTGTTGTACGGACTTAAGGGAATTGCCGCCTATGCAGATCATGCCTGGATTCTCGGCCAGAAGGATGATGCAATTGCCGGTTTTGTCTACGAAGCGCTTGTTGCCCTGATGGCCAGAGGACTCTCTGTTGATGACTGCGTAGCTGTCGCTCTCAAGGCAGGAGAAATAAACCTGCGGACCATGGAAATTCTTGATGCCGGCAATACCGGAACGTACGGCCACCCACAGCCGACATCCGTACCGCTTGGAGCCAGAAAGGGGAAATGCATCCTGATCACCGGTCATGATCTCAAAGATCTGCAGTTGCTCCTTGAACAGACTGAAGGGAAAGGTATCAATATCTACACACACGGCGAAATGCTGCCGGCTCACGCGTATCCTGAACTGAAAAAATATAGTCATTTTTATGGCCACTTCGGAACCGCATGGCAGAACCAGCACAAGGAATTCCCGAATTTCCCGGGACCGGTTCTCTTTACAACCAACTGTATCCAGAAGCCCAAGGATTCGTATAAAGACCGTATCTTTACCGACGGTCTGGTCGGCTGGCCGGGCTGTACACATATAACGGGCAAAGATTATACAGCGGTTATTGAAAAGGCCCTGGCAATGGAAGGTTTTCCTGAGGATACCGACAGGGGATCAGTTATGGTCGGTTTCGGCAGAAACACGGTTCTTGGAGTTGCCGACAAGGTAATAGAAGGGGTGAAATCCAAGGCTATTCGCCACTTCTTCCTGGTAGGTGGTTGTGACGGCGCAAAGCCGGGACGGGACTATTATACTAAATTCGTTGAGCAGGTTCCCGCGGACTGCATGGTCCTGACCCTTGCCTGCGGTAAATTCCGGTTCTTTGACAAAGACCTGGGAGACATTGGCGGCATTCCAAGACTTCTTGATGTGGGACAGTGCAATGACGCCTACTCTGCTATCAAGATTGCCGTGGCCCTGGCGGATGCGTTTGATTGCGGGGTGAACGATCTGCCGCTGTCCATGATACTTTCCTGGTATGAACAGAAAGCAGTAGCCATCCTGCTCACCCTGCTCTATCTTGGCATCAAGGATATCCGTCTCGGACCATCCCTGCCGGCATTTATCACTCCCGGTGTTCTGCAGGTACTGGTTGATAACTTTGCAATTAAACCGGTTGCCGAAACACCTGAGGAGGACATGGCAACAATCCTCGCAGCATAATAACTTTACCTTCTGGTGGTGGCCGGCTCTTTTGGCCGGCTGCCACTCACCCCTTTCGGGAAAAAACAAAACCAGCATGGCGTAACTATGACCCTAAAAAAAAACCTTCATCACAAAACATATGCCATAATGCCGGGAATGAAAATGGGAATGCTGACTCCTGACGACATGGAAAATATAGCCGCCATATGCCGCAAGTATGATGTGCCTGTGGCCAAGGTAACCGGTGCGCAGCGGTTGGCTTTCCTTGGAATGCCAACGGAACAGCTCGAGGCGCTGAGAAAAGAATTGAATATTCCGGACAAGCTTCCACACACCCGTAACCGGGTACATTATGTTCAGGCCTGTCCCGGCAGCGAATGGTGCAAGTACGGAACAGGCAATTCTCTGGCTTTGGGTGGTGAGATTGAAAAACTGGAACTTGATGGCCCACTGCCTTATAAAGTCAAAGTTGGTGTATCCGGCTGCCGCATGTGCTGTTGTGAATCCTGGATAAGGGACGTAGGGCTTATCTCACAAAACAAAGGCTGGAAATTGATTTTTGGCGGTAATGGAGCTGGCAGACCGAGGATTGGTGATGTTGTCGCTGAAGATCTTAATGATGAGGATGCAGTGGCGCTGGTTGAAAAATGTCTTAACTTTTATATCAGGAATGCAAAGTTTAAAACCCGAAGTGCCCGTTTCATGGAAAGGTTTGGAATCGACGAACTGAAAAAAGGGTTGTTTGGCTAATATTCTTTAATACGCAACACATAGAGGAACACCATGCAATGCCCAGGACAGGACAGCCGCTACTGGATCGGTGAAGATGTATTTGAAGCCAAATGTCCCAAATGCGGCCACAGTGTTGAATTTTTTAAGGACGACAGCCAGCAGAAATGCAGAAAGTGCGGCCACCGTATGCTCAATCCCAAGATTGATTTTGGCTGCGCCTCCTATTGCCCCTATGCCGATCAATGCCTCGGTTCAATGCCTCCGGAACTCCTTGCAAAGAGAGGAGACCTGTTCAAAGACAAACTGGCCATTGCCATGCGCAAATACTTTGGACAGGATAACCGAAGGATTAAGCATGCTGAAAATGTCGCTCAATATGCCGAGGAGATAGCAAAGATGGAGAAGGGCAACATGGCGGTTATCATGGCTGCTGCATATCTGCATGATATCGGTATCAAGGAGGCGGAGCGAAAATTTCAGTCTTCTGCTGTCAAGTACCAGCATTCTGAAGGACCACCGGTAGCCCGTGAACTGTTGACCACTTTGAAAGCCGACGCAGAGCTCATCGATGAGGTATGCGATATTATCGGTCACCATCATTCGCCGGGAGATGGGGAAACAGTTAATTTCAAAGTTCTCTACGATGCCGACCTCATAGTCAATCTTGATGAAAGTTACAGGGAAAGTCCACCAACAGGAGAAAAACTAGAAACAGTGCTCAATAAATCTTTTCTTACTGATTCAGGGCGCAGGTTGGCTAAAAAGAACCTGATGAAGCTGGTTCAATAGAAAACAGGAAAATAACATGAAGACTATTAGGAAAATTATAGAAATTGATGACGAACTGTGCACGGGTTGCGGCGATTGTGTGCCGGACTGCGCAGAAGGGTCCCTGGCCATCGTGGACGGCAAGGCCCGTCTGGTCGCGGACAAGCTTTGCGACGGTCTCGGTGCCTGTCTTAAATCATGCCCTACCGGGGCACTTACAATCATTGAGCGTGAAGCGGACGAGTTCGATGAAGAAGCTGTAGAGGTTTTTCTTGCTGATAAAAAGAATAAAGAGAATGTCCCTGTTGGCGGGTGCCCGTCCGCTCAGCTTCAATCGCTTCAGGCATCACCCTGTCAGGCGGCAAATGTTCCTGGAGCACAGACGGATTCAGCTCTCTCACACTGGCCGGTACAGATCAGGCTCATCCCTGCTGCCGCTCAATTCCTTGAAGGGAGTGATCTTCTCGTGGCAGCTGACTGCACGGCCGTTTCCTACGCTGAAATGCATCGTGATTTCATCAAGGGGCGAACCGTTATGATGGGCTGCCCGAAATTTGACGATGCCCAAATGTATGTGGACCGTTTCACGGAAATCTTTCAGGAGAGAAAACTCCATTCATTGACTGTTCTGATTATGGAAGTACCCTGCTGTTCAGCCATGCTGCAGATCATTAAGAAAGCCAGGGATGATGCCGGGTCAAACGTACCGGTCCGCCAGGTTGTTATCTCGACTCAGGGAAACATTATAAACGACCAGGCCTGGTGATCCTTACTCCTTGTTTATCTTCTGTTATCAAGGCCGCCTTTTCCTGCGGTGCCGATACCAGAGGCCAAATCCTATGAACAGTACTCCCAGCCCTACGATAACATAGCGGGCAACCGCTACGTCCACAGCTATCATGGCCTTGAAAACCAACAGGCAACCAACCAGGATGAGAAGCCAGTCGGTCAGGACACTCAGAAGCCGATTCACCCGGGAAAATATGTTTTTGAATTGACTCATTTCCTGAACACAGCCTATATCATGAAATTCTTTTTGTTCGTGCTGACGACAGCAACATGATACATTTCAATGAAAAATTTCCTCCTGCTTCAAATTAACTAAGTGTGGCATAAAACTCTATTTTTGACACTGGATTTCTTCCGGGTCAGTATGGTACAATATGGCTAACCAAATAATTAAAGAGGTATTTTCATGAGCCAGAAAAAAGAAACCTGCCAGGTCTGCGATAAAAAAACAGAATCTTTAAAAAACTGCAAAAGCTGCGGCCGCGATTATTGTCCAAAATGCCAGAGTCCATCAACCAACCAGAACTTTTGTAAAGACTGCGTCAGCATGGAAGGAGTCATCTCTAAGGGATGATCTTTTTTACCCGCTTTCCCTGTGAATATTTGATTTGCGCATATACCATCCGGAAAATACTACAAGCACGACAAGAATGCTGAACGTATACCAGGGGAACCAGGCAATGGATTCCTGAAAAGCTTGATTTTCTGCCAATTGTTCAGGTATTCCGGCATGGACCATATGCTGTTTCTCCCTCAAATACTTCATGAGCCCGGCATAGAAGAGCCCTATCATGCCATAGGCCAGGTTAAAACTGAGACCTTTAAAACTCAAGACGGTAGCCCTCTTTTCAGAACTGGTTATCCGGTTGAGATAATGACTTGTAAAAAAAGAAGTCAACATCATTCCAACAAAAACCAGGACCAACGGCACCAGGCCATAATAAGGGACAAAACTGGCTAACCCCCATAAACCTGCCATGGTAATCAGTATCAAAATCATCAGGTTTTGAACAGGTGTATATCTTCCGGTCATGGAACGGGCAACTTTGGGAACTATGATCCCCAGCATCCCTATACCGGACCCGATAAGACCAAAACTCGCTTCCGGATAATTGATAAGCCTTAGATATTGGCTATTCATGGTCACTATCATCCGCAGGGTGTGATCACACGTCATACCAAAAAGAATAACCACAAGCGCAAAAGGTGTTATGAGTATCCAGTGTCCTACCTGCCAGGTCAGCTTCCATGCCTTACTTATTATTTCAAGAAGAGAAGAATCCCGGGAATGTTTCGGGCCGCCAACCTGAGGATCTTTCATAGACAGGGTTGTAATCATGGCAAGCAAACCCAGAACTAATGTCAGGTATAACGGATAGCGCATACTCTCCTGCTGAGTTACCGTAGCACTTGAACCCAACCAGAGCAAAATCTGGTTTACCGTATCAGGATCATAGACCAGGGCTCCCAAAGTCATGGTAATAACAAAACCGGCTGACTGCATCCGCATCTGGATATCGAGAACCCGGGGCCAGTCGTCAGCGCGACCCTTTTCAACCAGGGTATCGTACGCGAGTGCTTCATCAGCCCCACTTGCCATAGCCTCTGCCAGTCCACTCAGGACACGGTTGCACAAAAATACCCAGAAAACAAGCTCCATGTTTCCCAGGGGAACAAAACTGATCATCATCAACTCAACTATCATCAGCAGTGATGTGGCAACCAGCAGATGTTTCCTGCCTACTATGTCCGCAAGAGCCCCGGAGGGTACTTCCGCCAGAACGATGGTAACAGCCCACACGGTATTGAGCAGGGCAAACTGTTCAATTGACAAGCCAAAATCGAGAAAGAGAATTGTAAAAACAGGGTAATAGAACCGGGCGTTAAAAAAAATGCGCAGTGCAATAAACAGCCTGATGTTACGAAAGGTAAACGGGGATGGCGAGGAGGGGGGCATGTTCACTCAATGTTCCTCTGAAACAGGAGGTTATTCTCCTGTTTCAGGGATATACCATTTAACTCAACCATTCTGTCTGGCAGAACAGGCCCGGTTCATTGCACTGAGCAGAGCCTTGATTGAGGCCACGATGATGTCGGTGTCAACTCCTGCACCCCAGAACTCTTTTTCATCAGAGTCCGTAATCATGATGTAACTCACCGCCTTGGATGATGATCCTTTGGTCAGGGCATGCTCATGATAGGCCTGCAGGGTAAATGTCAGGCCGAGCCCCTGTCGCAAGGCCTCGCAAAATGCATCCAGTGGGCCGTTACCTGCAGCCTGGAGCGTCTCCTCTTTGCCATGTACCGCAATAACTGTTTCCACCTCTGCTGTCGAGAGATCCTCCTTTTCGTCAATATGACGTTTGACGACATTAAACCTCTTCAATTTATAGCATGGTTCCGTAATAAGGTACTCTTTTTCAAAGGTATGATAAACAGCATCAGACATCAATTCGCCGCCTTGCTCGTCTAACACTTGCTGGATGATAGCTCCGAACTCGGGATGCATTTCCTTGGGAAGTTTGAAACCGAACTCCCTGTCCATGATATAGGCGATGCCACCCTTGCCAGACTGGCTGTTTATCCGGATGATTGATTCATACGTACGGCCCACATCCTCGGGGTCAATCGGCAGATAAGGGACAGCCCATACCTTTTCCTCATCCTTTTCTTTCTCACATGAAGCCATCCCCTTATTAATCGCGTCCTGGTGCGAACCTGAAAAAGCTGTATATACCAGTTCACCGGCGTATGGATGACGGGGATGCACAGGAAGCCTTGTACAGCTTTCATAAACATCAATCACCCTGTTGATATCAGAAAAATCGAGTCCCGGGTCAACTCCCTGGGTGAACATGTTTAAGGCCAGGGTAACAATGTCAACATTTCCTGTCCGTTCGCCATTGCCAAAGAGCGTTCCCTCCACTCTGTCAGCCCCGGCCATAAGTGCAAGTTCCGTAGCTGCCACAGCAGAGCCGCGGTCATTATGAGCATGCAAACTGATAAGCGCACAATCCCTGTTTTTCATGTTCCGGATGAACCATTCTATCTGATCGGCATAAACATTGGGGGTAGACATCTCTACAGTTGCAGGCAGGTTGATAATAACAGGTTTAGAGGGCGAAGGATCCCACTCGTCCAGGACTGCCTCACAGATTTCCAAGGCAAAATCAAGTTCCGTTCCGGTAAAGCTCTCCGGGGAATATTCGTATCGTATTTCGGTCTCAGTCTTTGCGGCCTCTTCAGCTATCAACTTTGCTCCACGAACCCCGAGATCAATAATTTCCTGGCGGCTCATATGAAATACAACTTCTCTTTGCAGAGTCGATGTTGAATTATACAGATGGACAACCGCATTTTTGGCACCTTGAAAAGATTCGAAGGTTTTTTTAATCAAGTGTTCACGGGACTGGGTCAGTGCCTGTATTACTACATCATCAGGGATGATACCCCGCTCAACCAACAAACGGGTGAAATCATATTCGGTCTGGGATGCAGACGGAAAACCTACTTCGATCTCTTTAAAACCTACATCGACCAGCATCTGAAAAAGTTCCAGTTTTTCCTCAAGGTTCATGGGCTGAATCAGTGCCTGGTTACCGTCACGCAGATCAACACTGCACCAGGTTGGGGCTTTAGTTATAGTATTACCGGGCCAGGTCCTGTCCGGCAGTTCGATCGGTTGATATGGTCGGTACTTTTTCAATTTATCCCTGAACATTTTCATTCTCCAGAATCGTATAAAAAAAAAGCCACGGCTCGCTAGTGAACCGTGGCTATATGGATATAGGTTGTTCCTGCTCGTCTCAGAACAATCTTCCCCTCTTTGCCACAGTTCTTCTGGGCAGACCGGATAGTATCAGAGAAGTCAGATTGTATACCTGAAAAGACATAATGTATTTCATACTCTTGAATTTTAGGACATTTTCTTCAATAGTATTGCGCTTTACCTGTTTGTCAAGCTTGAAATATATAAAAAAGTATGCATGTTAAACATGGGAAAAAGATTGACAACTTTCCTGCACACCGATAAGAGGTATTCCACTCAATGAAAATTAACCTCCCCGGATAAATTATATGGCGAAAATCAACTTACGAGAAATGTCCATCAATCAAAGCGGTACCATTGTCGCTGTAAAGGTCGGTGGTGAACTTGGCCGCCGGATCAGAGAAATGGGACTGGTGCCGGGAACGGACATTACCATTAAACAGCGTGCTCCTCTGAACGACCCCGTAGCTCTCAGGGTAATGGGCGGCACACTTACCTTACGCAATAACGAAGCCGATCATATTGAAGTAGAAATCAAATAAAGTTCCTGTCTCATCTTGGAGTTGTGTTTCGTTAAGAAACTTTTCGTCTCTCCCGACCGGGAGATCACTGCTTATCAGCCGCAGGAGTCAGCATCGTAGGGATCATACGTCCAGGCTGCATTCCTGAAGAGATAATCATTAACAAACTGTAAATCCTCCTCTGAAAGGACACCCCACGACCCGTCTTTAGCACATTGTGCTCGTCGTTTTGCAAAGACCCGATTCCACCCATTTGACATTTTCGATTCTGCGTGCAGAAAAGGAGCCCCTTTATCATTGTTTCTAGAATGGCAGCTTTTGCACACCTCCTGGAACTTCTGCCCACCTCTGCCCCAGGGTTCGCTCTCCCAGTCAAGCTTTCCCTCGTTAAGAATGCGGCACATCTGGGTTCTCTCATCCAGACGTTTAGCCGGTCTCGCCTGGATCACTGATGCCATCATTCCTGTCACAATACAAACCGTGCACAGGATGATTATATTTTTACTCATTCAAGCCCTCTTTAATAATATGAATCTTTCCTATATATGCCTATGCAAATAATATATGCTACATAGTACTTTGTCAAAAAAACTTCTTTGCAAGACTGTGCTGAGATGCATGTTAAGATAGGCCAATTCTCAACTGGTTATGTTTATTTAATGCAAACAATAAAGCCGAACATACAAAATGATTAACTTTCATAAATTACAGAATAATGGTGCTTAACAGAAAAGTGATTCATCCCATCCGGACTGAATTGCCGGTTTAAGCGGCAATCTCGTTCTTCATTTTTTCAAAATCTTCCCGGTTTATTTCTCCTCGGGCATACCGGAACCTGAGTATATCAAGAGGGGTCTCACTGTCAGCAGCTTTTGAGCTGAATATTGCTTTCAATAACTTCACTCCCAAAAAAACAACCAGTATCCAGAAAACAATCTGCCAGAAACCAGAAAATAAACCAGGCCCGCAGAACCAGTTATTTATATGTTCATAAGATAAATACGGCGACATACAATTTCTCCTATTAATAAAAAATGTTATCCTTGATGATGTTTCCCATGTTCACAACTCAAATCACCCGCTATATGAGATGCTGGGGTAACAACTTTTTTTCTTTCAATTGAGCACGACAATGAAGAACAGCCACAATCATCTTGTTGGGGAGAAAATTTTTCCCTGATCATTGTTAAAAGTTGACCTGCCGACAAAAACAATATGAGAACAGTCGCGGCTGTCTTGAGCCACAGCGGGGTGATTTCCGCGGCCTGGCCAATAACAGCCTGGGGAGAAATATTGAGCAATGAATAGAGTTTATCAACCCCCAAGCCGCAAAGCACACTGACCACTGCAATAGAAAGCAGGTATCGTGCAGTGGATCTTTTCCCGAGTATGCCGGTTAATACAGAGAGCGACGCGATGTTAGTTGCCGGACCGACCAGCAGGAATACCAGAGCAGCACCGGGGCTGACTCCTTTCAGGATAAAGGCTGCTGCAATTGGAGTTGAGGCCGTTGCACATATATAAAGTGGTATACCTATGACAAGCATAAGCAACATCGAAGAAATACCACCGCCAAGATACGTATAAAAGAATTCATCAGGAAGCAGGACGGAAATTATCCCGGCCAGTAAAACACCTATAAAAAATGATAGCGCCAGGTCACTCCAAAGTTCGGTAAATGCATACCGAACCCCCACAGTGACCTTCTCTCTGAAACTGTGATGCTGGCGATGCTCATCAGTGGAGCATTCGCTGCCGTCACAGCAGTTATCCTCCTGACAGCTCTTGTCAACCTCGAGTTTGTCCTGTTCTTTGGGTGGATTGATAAGGTTCTCCGCAGAACCGGCAACAAACGCTGATACAAAAGCGGACAGCGGCCTGAAAACAGTCATTATAGGATCAAGCAATGCCCAGGAAATGGATATTGAGTCCACTCCGGATTCAGGGGTTGAGATCAGAAAAGCAGTTGTAGCTCCATTGTTTGCCCCCTGTTTTTTGAGTGATGCTGCCGCCGGCAGAACACCGCAGGAACATAGAGGGATAGGAATGCCGAAAAGTGCCGCCTTGAAAACCGATCGAAAACGTCCCTTACCAAGATGAGATGCCACATAAGCAGGTGACAGAAAAACCTTGAGTAAACCGCCGACCAGCAATCCAAAAATGATATAGATGGACGCATCCTGCAACATGTGCCAGGAAGCAGACATCACGTCAGTTGTAAATGAAATTAATTCCTGCATACAGTGTTATTCCCTGATATGAACCAGGGCCAGTGTAACCAGCTGACTGACATGATTATCATCAAGCCGGTAATAGAGTATCGGTCCCTGTCTCCTGTTGGTAACCAGGTGGAGCTGCCTCAACAACCGAAGTTGATGGCTGACAGCCGACTCGGTTATTTCCAGGAAAGCTGCAAGATCACAAACACACATTTCCCCTTTCTCCAGGGCCATGATTATGCGTAATCGAGTCAAATCACCCAATGCTTTAAAAAGCTGAGCGAGTTTGACACCCTCCTCTTCACTTAATGCTGTTTTTCTTGCCCCCTCTATCCTATCCTCGTGGATACAACGGAATTGACAGAGATCCTCAGCTGAACCTTGAATATCCTTATCCATATCTTATGTTTTAGTATATGAGCATATGTTCATATACTAAAACATAAGGCCAAAAAATCAACTTATTTATCTTTCCTGCTACGCAAAGGGAACAACCTGAATTCAAGGGAAGGAACAAATCATGCAGAAACAATGAACTACCCCGCCGCAAGCGACGGGGTAGTAGACCCGAGCTACGCAATAAAAGATAGCGTTCTCCAGATGGTTATTCACATTTCCTCAACAGTAAGCCGACTGATGAGTAAATATCCATCCGGAGAACGCTGGAAGAAAGAGAACTGTCCATTCTATATCGCATGAATATCAATTTGAAAATATGGCAAATTGTCGCACCATAGATCAAAAGAAAAACCTGTTACCCATCCGTTCGAAAACGGTAATTCAACAAATTGATATCATTATATTTTTTTAGCAACACCAACTTGCTCCCCCTCCATGCCTGCGACAATTTGCCACACAGACTTTATGCTATTCCTATGATATTTTAGAAACATTGTAATTTTTATCCATTGACTCTGTTCAGCGACAAATAAGAAATAAAGGAGAATAAACTATGTATTCACATCACCTCTCAAAAATTATCAAAATTTTCTCTATTGGATCGTTCCTGGTTGGTACAATGCTGATGTACCAGGCCGCTGTTGCTACCCAGGAAACACCTCAGATAATACCCGATGACCTCTCCTGCGGGAAATGCGGGATGTTCCCGGCCCGCTACCCCCAATGGCAGTCCCAGATAATATTTACTGACGGAACTATGAGCGCCTTTGACGGCTGCAAGTGCATGTTTGGTTTTATTTACAATATAAGCAAATTTGATGCGGCCCACAGTAAACATGATATTGCAAATATCTGGGTACGCGATTTCAACTCCGGTGAATGGCTTGACGCCACTTCTGCCAGCTTTGTCATTGGAAGTGATGTGATGGGTCCAATGGGCAAGGAACTAATCCCCTTCCTGGAGCAGAATGCAGCAGAGACATTCCAGAAAGAACATGGAGGTCACCTGGCAAAGTATGATGTAATTACCATGGAGACCCTGAAGCCGCTCATGGGTAAAATGCATATGAAGGGGGAAATGAAAATGGAAGGTCACATGATGAAATAACTTATCGCGTGTAAATAACAAAACCCCTCATTATTTCTGACAGTTTCAATACTGCCCACTGCTATTACTCCCCGCCTCGTGCTCGACCGGGGCGGGGTAATTCCAGGTGAACAGTCCAATCTGCCTATTTGCCCTCAAGTTGTTTTATATGGTTCTATAAGAAGAACGTAGTAATGGCCCGGCTCGTATGATAAATTTACACAATACCAGAAAGTAAAAAGCGTGTTTCTCTTAACAAAGGACGATTTTGCAGACCGGGAAAAAATTTAATATCCTGATCGAAAGTATCGGTAAAGATAAAGTTCAATCAAGCATTGCTTTCTCCCGGTTGCTACTTCTCAGATGGGGGGCCCTGGCATGCCAGTCTTTCATTGTACTGGCAGTTATATTCCTCACTGAAATAAAACCGCCCCTCTTAATCATTTTCGTTATCATTTTCTTTGGGGCAGGGAGTAATCTTTGCTTTCACCACATTTTTCTAAAGAAAAACAGAATTATACCCGGCTGGCTGTTTGCCCAGGTCATGTCCCTTGATATTCTGCTACTTACCGTCCTGCTCTATTATACAGGCGGGGCAATGAATCCCTTTACTTTTCTTTTCCTCATCCATGCGTGTCTGGGGGCCATCCTGATGCGTCCGTTCTGGGCATGGTCGCTGGCCTTTTATACTATAAGCTGTTACGGCATCCTTTTTTTCCTGCCGGAGCCAGCTATCACCTCCGAACTTGTCACACAGGAAGGCCCGAAAATTATCTGCCAGGTAAACCCCGATGATATGCACAGCCAAATGTCCCTCCACCTGCAGGGAATGTGGTTTGCTTTCGCCATCACTGTTTTTTTTGTCGTTTTCTTTGTTAACAAGATCCAGAAAGACCTGGAAGATCATCTGAAAACCGTTTCAGCCCTTGAGATTGAAAAGACCAAAAGTGAAAAACTTGCCTCCCTTGCCACCCTTGCCGCCGGAGCGGCCCATGAGTTTTCAACACCGCTTGCTACAATCGCTATTGCGTCAGGCGAGATGCTTGACACAATGGAGGATGAGGAAACCAACCCCGAGCTCATTTCTGACACAAAACTCATCAGGACGCAGGTCGAAAGGTGCCGTGAAATTCTTTATCAGATGTCTGCTGATGCGGGAGAGCATCTGGCTGAAGCACTTAGAGATTTCACCATAGAAGAATTATTCAGTGAAGTTCTTGCATTATTTCCGGAAGATAAACTCCGGCAGATAAGGGTTGAATGTGAGCTGAAACAATTTTCCATTCGAATGCCGTTCCGTACCTTGAAACGTATCATCAGGGGGCTCATAAAGAATGCTCTCGACGCTTCTGGTCCTGATCATCCGGTATTTGTATCATGCAAAAAAGACGAAGGGTTTCTCCAGATTAAAATTCGTGATCTGGGAACGGGTATGGATAAAGAAACTCTTTCAAGAGCAATTGAACCTTTCTTTACAACCAAGGATATCGGAAAAGGACTGGGGCTCGGTCTTTTTCTTGCTGAATCGGCAGCCGAACGTTTTGGTGGAACGCTCAAACTGTCCTCCTCGCCGGGGAGTGGAACTACTGCTGTTATCAGTTTTTCCTTAAAACAGATTAAGAGTATCTGATCTTTATGGTACAATAATTCAAATTATTCATTGAATAAAAAAATACCTATGACGACGACAATCCTCATTGTTGATGATGAAAATTTTTTCCGCGAACGGCTGGGACGAGCCTTCGATAAAAGAAATTACAAGGTATACCTTGCGGCCGACTATAACGAAGCCATGCAAATCGTTGAAAAAGACAGGCCGGACTTGGGGGTAGTCGACCTTCGCATGCCCGGCAAGTCGGGACTGGAATTAATAAAGGACGCTCTTGCCATCCATCCCGACATGCGGATTGTCGTTTTAACCGGGTACGGAAGCATAGCAACTGCAACTGATGCGGTAAAACTTGGTGCCGTTTCATTCCTGCCCAAGCCTGCAGATGTTGATGATATCATTACTGCGTTTACCATGACAACCGACCTGGAAATTCCTGAACCGGAAAAAGACTTTCAAGCTCCATCGCTTGCAAGAATGGAGTGGGAACATATCAACAGGGTCCTGCATGACTGTAAAGGGAACATTTCAGCTGCTGCAAAAAAACTCGGCCTGCACCGCAGAACTCTGCAGCGCAAATTGAACAAATATCCTCCGGACAATTAATCATCCCTCACCGCCAATGGCCATGTACCTGAAAAAATGATAGGACGACAGGACTGTAAAAACGGTCAGTGTTACCAGGGCCACCTTCACAGCAGTTAACTGGAAACGAGATACCACTCCCCTCAACCCCTCTATTTTTTTCAGGGGTTCGACAATCACTGTACTCATACCGAAAAAAGCGCCTATAAGCAGTGCAGCGTAAACCATAAAACCGATATAATGGTATTCCGGCTTCAGGATGCAAAAAGGACACTTGTGAAAAGGCATGGCGTAGATATATGGCGAAAAAACCGTCGTTGTCACCATCAGGGCAAGCAGAAAATACCAGAGCCAGAAGCTGCTGAACACAAGCCCGACCCATGGGCGCCATTTCATAATCAGGAATACACCTGCAAGTATTATTGCCAGTGTTGTTGCGTAAAACAGGCTGATACTCATCTCATGGGTAAACCCTGACAGCAGGTTGGTCCCCTTCCCGGTTGAATCGCCAAAGACAACCGCACAGCAGGATGTAATAATATCCGGTTTCAAACCCCCGATATATATCATAACCAGAGAGATATCCAGTATGAGAAGAGGAAGGAGAAGAAGCAGGTAGAGGTACTTCATCCGCACCAGGGGATAACTCTCAGAACGAATGTCAATCTGGTGCAGGACTATCCAGAAACCGTAAAAAAATACAGCGCCAATCTTGACGAGCAGTGCCGGCACTCCGAAATCATTTGCCAGCAGGCTGCCGGTGGCACACATGGCCCCTGCTATGGAATTACTGAAATAGTCTGCTGCAAGGACAAAAACCATCAAAGAAATAATCTGGACTGCCAGGGCGTATTCAACCAGGGTGGATGTCAGCCAGATTTCGTTTTCCAACTGAATCTGGCGGTTTGCATCACTTTCAGGGTCCCAGAAGAGTAAAACCCGGACACCACTCCGTGATGCAAGTACCATGAGAAAAAGGACGACCAGATTGCAAATGACAAGTGCAATACTCCAGGAGTTAAGAAACATGGATGCGCCCGTCTTTTATATCAATAATCCTGCCGATTGAGGAATGTTTAGTGACCAAGGGATCATGTGAAGTGATAATGATGGTTTTGCCGGCTGATTTCAAAGCCGCCATCATGGACATGAATTCTTCACTTAACCGGCTGTCAAGATGGGCTGTTGGTTCGTCTGCGAGGATAAGAGGAGGATCATTTATAAGTGCCCTTGCTATGGCGACCCTCTGCAGCTCTCCTCCTGATATCTGTCCGGCAGGAAAATTCTGGCGGTGAGTGATGGAAAAACGTTCCATCAGCTTCTCGGCCTTTTCCCTCATCTGAGCTGGAGGAATACCAAGCGGTATAAGAGGCAGGGTTATATTATCCCGGACGTTCAGCGCGGGAAGTATGTTAAATTTCTGAAAAATGAAACCGATATTGCGTCTTCTGTGCAGGGTCATGAATCTGTCCGGCAAGCGCGACAACTGTTTGCCAGCTATTGCCACTCGTCCACTGGTGGGCTGAAAAACACAACCGATGATCGACAACAGGGTACTCTTACCGGAACCGCTTGCCCCGCGCAGGCAGACCATGCTGTTACTCTCCACCTGCAGGTTGACAGAATCCAGGGCAACTACCTCGTTGACCTGGTCCTGGTTATAAATTTTTGTTACTTCGTCAAGTTCGATCAACATGCAGAACACCCTGAAAACACTACATACCGCTTAATGCTGAATCAGCCGGCACACTGGCACTTCGCCAAGCGGGAATAACTGTTGCAGCAAGGTAAGGTAGCACTGAAAAGCAAAAAATCAGCAGAAAATTAGTAACCATCAGTGACGGTATCAGGCTGAAAGAAGGATAAATAACAGACCAGCCGACCAGAACCGGCCTGAAAAGGGATGCCTCGAAAAAGGCGACGTGAATATAAGCCAGTGTACAGCCTACGACAAATGCAAAACCGGATACAAGGAATCCCTCCCAGAACCGAATAGCGATAATATCCGTTGTTTCCCACCCGAGTATTTTTAATACGCTGATTTCACGTTTTTCCTCCGGTGAAAGGCCGGATGCTTTGTCCCAGGCCAAAATGACAAAGGAAGTTAAGGCGGCAAGCAGGCATACCGATGCAAATCCGCTGCGCCAACCGAAAACCACCTGATACGTCTTGCTTATCTGTGACCTTGTCAGCACGCGTGTATCGGGCAGGACTGTTGCAATCTTCTTTGCGATAGTGGAAACCTCGGACAGGTTTGCCACGTAAACACAAAGATCGGTCGCCATACTTGCAGAAATATTGAACAGGTTCCTTGCATCGTTAATATTCAATACGACAAGGTCGTTTGTCAGGATATCAGTGTCCGGTTTAAATACCCCTGTTATTTCAAAGGACACCTGTGAAAGATCAGGACGGAACAGGGATAGCAACCTGCCCCCTTTTTCCTCCACAATCTTTTTTACCGACCTCCCAACCACTGCGCCTCCGCCCGTATCCGGACTTGGCATACTTCCCTCTGCAAGGGTAAGTTTGAGCTTGTCTCCCAGGGGCATTCGGCGAGAATCAATGCCCATGACGGTATAATTTGCACCTTGAACCTCATCAAAATAATATCCCCATACCCTGGGTACGATTTCCCTTATGCCAAAGATACCTGAAAGCTTCTCGGCATAGTTGACCGGCACTCCAACCTGCCTTCCGGCAGACATTTTTTGTACGGTAATTTCCGGTGCACTTCTGAGAGCAAGAGCTGCTGTTTCAGTCAAGGCCTGTGTAACCATCTGAAAAGAGGCGATAAGAAAAATTACCCCGGTGAAGACAACCAGCACACTTATATTCTTCATTTTCCTGCGCCAGAGTGACGATAGAGAATAGTCTAGGATATTGAGGTGTTTGGTAAGTCCTCCTGTCATTTTTTCTCCTTCGGGCTAATGTCAAGGAATGGGGGGGCCCAGAACGATCCGGTTGGGAAGTGTTCAATAGCACCGGGGTGGTCCATAAAGGGAACGATCCAGTCGGAAACGGCCGGATGGCGGGTATACCTGGCCTCTGTTGCTACGCACAAATCAGTCAGGCCGAGCCCGGCAGTGGCAATATCATAGAGAAGCTGATTCTCTTTTTGCTGCACCTTCCTGTGCAGAGAGAATATCAGCAGACCTCCATCCAACACAAGCATGGAAATAATCAGAATGACAAGGAAACAAGCAGGTCTACGTGTTGCTGTGCCGGACTGAACGTTCACTGGCTTCCATGACGCATTTTGGATTTTGTCCGCATGGACTGTACCAACTCATCAGTTATCTCAACGAAATTGAGAACTTGTGTCCCTTTATGATCTTTCAGAAAATTTTCAGCGGCAGCTTTTGTCGAAAATGGAATAAATTCTTTTCCCATGGGACCATAAACATCGCTGCCGACAACATAATGTGCTGTCAAACCGTCCAGCCATTTCAGGCTGTAATAATCCTTAACCCATACTTCTCTGACATCTTTTTGGGTAACCGAACTGTACTTCTCTGGACTGAAATAAAAAACCAGCATGTCTTTCACCCCGTCAAAGAACATCACTGACTCGTCTGCCAGCCGGACCTGAACAATCCACTCATCATATTTGGCAACAAACATACCACAGACAGAACAGCGTTCTTTGGAACCCACCTTTTCCTCAGGCGCCCCGTATGTCACTCCTGTAAAAACGATGAACAAACTGAGCAGAAAACAACACACCCTAGATCCTGATTTCAGACTCATCTCAAGCTCCTTGATCCTGATTGAGATCCAGTGAGGTACAAAAACCTCTTCTTTTGATACTCAAACCTGATTTGAGTGACTTTCATTTAGGGCTTAAAAAAGGAGACAACAGCCCGTTGAGTTCCGGTTCGCTCACCCCGCCTAGTATAGCCGCTATTATTTTGTGCTGAGGATCCAGAACAATGGTTTGAGGAAGTGCTTTCACCTTGTAACTCATGCTAGTGGTACCGCCCGTATCACGCGCAACCGGAAAGGTAATATCAAGTTCTTTCTTAAAAGCAGACAGAACATTGACGTCAATTCCAAGAGTATCAATATAAATTATTTTCAAACCTTTGTTCCCATACCTGGCATAATAATCATTAAATACCGGAGTATCGGCACGACAGAACTTACAGTCTGTCAGAAAAAAACGCAGGATTACAGGATATCCTTTGTAATCTGTCAGAGAAATCTCGTTGCCTTCGAGATCAGACACTGTAAAACCCGGAGCGGAGTCGCCGATCTTCAGGGATTCCTTTTTATCCTGGCTGCATGACGGCAAAGAATTGACAAGTAAAACAAACAGAACCAAACGCGCAATATTACCTGAAAGTGTTGTTCTGTCTCTTTTCATCAGAGGGGTATTTTCATTTCCCATAATCTGCAACCTGATCACACGGCAGTGCCTTCACTCAACACGCCCTGGCGCATGTGAAGGACCCGGGCATTATTCTGGGTTTCGGCAAGACGAACATTATGGGTAACCACAACAAAGGTTGTTCCGCCCGTATTATAATCATTAAATATCTGAAGAATCTCCCTCTCCGTATCTTCGTCAAGATCTCCTGTGGGCTCGTCCGCCAGGATGATATCAGGCTCGTTGACAAATGCCCTGGCTATGGCAATTCGTCTCTGCTGGCCACCCGATAACTGGGAGGGGAAAGAATTAATTTTATCCTGCAGCCCCACATGGTCCAGAATGTCCATGGCATTCTGGTAACTTCCCTTCGGCTGCTTCCCGAAACTGAGTGGAAGCAGAACATTCTCCAGTGCGGTTAGCGTGGGTATGAGACTGGCAAATTGAAAAATGAAACCAATGGTGCTGTTACGCATATCAGAAAGCGCATCATCACTTTGTCCCCAGTTTTCCACACCGTTAACAACAACTTCTCCACTGTCAGGAACAGTCAGGCCACCTATGAGACTTAACAGGGTTGTTTTTCCAGACCCTGAGTGGCCAAGGATTACAGCAAACTCTCCCCGATCAATTTTTAACGAAACGTTGTCAACTGCAGTTACCATTGTGCTGTCGGAGAGATATTCTTTTTTCAGGTTGCGGCATTCAATAAGCACTTTTTATTCCCTCGTTAATAATGTTGAATAGTGAAAAGTGGTAAAATGATATCCGATGCATAACAGTTATGCAAGAATGCTTATTAATTGTTAAGCGGCTCATGAAAGTTTATATCAGCAGGCGGGTAATGAATAAACAGGATGAATTCGACTCTGGAACGACCCGTTATATTATCTTATGATCACTAAATATGGAGCAAGAAAAAAAACTGGGATTTTCCTAGTTTATATTGTAGCTTAACAAACAGTTTTAATGATGAGCAATTATAATTATTGATCATACATGAAACGAATTGGCAAAATGCTGCTGATTATCCAGCTTTTTTTTCATCTTGTATCACAAAGTAACCATTAAACCATTCCACCTGTTTTTTTTGGGATAAATAAAAAAACATTTTTTGTTTGCTTTTGTACCACACACCGTGGTACATGTACCACACGAAGGAAATTATTCCACATGACAACAGTAAGCCGACTGACGTTTTGTGGACGGCCCTGAACCCGGTTCAAGTCCTTTGCACTGGGGATCCAGGCGCCAATTCAACAACATTGTGACGGAGGAAGGAGTATATGAAAATCATATCCAAGAAAACCTGTTTTTACTCACTCGTAGCTGCCGGTGCCCTGACAATTGGGTCCATGGGCCTCTCAGCATCTGCACAGGCTTATGATGCAACAGTGTATGTGGCCGGAATGGGTGGTCATTTCGCCAAGGCTGAAGTAAGCATTGACCCCAACGCAAAGACTCCGATTCATCTGAAGGCCCTTGATAAGATTGACATCGGTGACAACGAAAGCCATCCAACTCATGATGCCCGTATCGACCCGAACAACCGCAACATGTTGTACTGGTCCACCTACAAAAAAGACCCTGAAACCGGTGCTCCGCATGTAGGTGTTTCTGATCTCGCTTCCGGCAAGATTGTTAAGGACGTCAATGCTCCAATCCCTGAAATGGGCCAGGCAAACACCAAGTCACTGTACTGTGGTTCCGGCCAGACCAAGGATTACTATTTCCCGATTGCAATGACCAGCAAGGGATATATCGATGTCTACAAGAAGGCAGATATGTCAAGGGTAAAAAGTGTCTTCCTGGAAGGCACCGAAGCTGATCCTGGTGTACCCTACAAATTTTTACACGGTGTAAACTCACCCGATATGACAAAAATGCTGATTACCATTAACGAGGCTGACAAGGACCACGGCAAGACGGTCGGCAAAATTCACATGGTGCTGCTGGATGCCAAAGAACTGGAAAAAGGGAATGTCAAGCTTGTGAAAAAAGGCGTTGCCCCAGGGAATGCCGGCAAAACTGTCAACTTCAGGTCCACCTACTCACATGACGGCAAGCTGATCGCTATGTCCGGTGGTGACACCATGTACATTATTGACGCTGAGACCCTCAAGGTTGTTGACGCTCAACCCATGGGTAAACTTGAGCATAATCATGATGCCATGTTCACCCCGGACAATAAGTATGTCGTCGCCACCTCCAGGACCAAGACTCTGGCAACCGGCCTGGCCCCTAAAATCTCCAGGGATAACTATTCCTGTGAGGCAGAAGATGCGCCAGAGAAGCTTGGCAATGACGACTTCACCATGGACGGCCACCTGAAGCTCTACTCTGTCGAAAAAGGTGATTTCATTGGTGCAGCTACCTCAACCTGCCTTGCCTGTCACAATGAAGAAGGTCTTGAGTCACATGCTGTTCTGTGCGGTCTTGACGCTAACTTCAAATAGTATTTATTAAATAGACAAACTCAACATAGAAAACCGGGAGGGTAACCTCCCGGTTTTTTTTATCTTAAGAGCCCAGTCAACTTTACTGTTGTATCCGGACAGCATTTCCTGTATATAAACTTCCTGTTTTTCCTGATTAAAACTGACTTCAACATATAGAGTAGAACATGTCCCAGAAAGGTCTAGATTCCATCCTCCGTATTGCATGGAAAACTGTTTCCCGTAAGATATTCCGCAACATCGTTCTGGCGGTTGCTGTCGGCCTGCTTGTATCCCTGCTCGTTTTTGCCCTGCTGTTCAACCGGGCGGTTAATGATGATATTGAAGCGGCCTCACGCAAACTTGGGGCTGATCTTGTTCTGGTCCCCGTTGAAGCAGTAGAAATGGCTGAAGAGTTTATCCTGGAAAGCAAGAAAAAAGACTTCTACATGGACATGGAGATCTTTGAGTCTGTCAGGGCAATGCCCGAGGTGAAAGAAGCCACCTTCCAGATCTACCTTGAGACACTTGAATCCGGCTGCTGCAGTGTTGTCGAGGCTCAGGTGGTGGCCTTTGATCCGAAAACAGATTTTGTCATTGCTCCCTGGTTCAGCGAACCACCTCCACCCCTTGGAGCCAGTGAGGTCTACATCGGCAGTTATGTGTATGAATATCTAGGCCTGATTAAAACACCGACTCTCTTTAACCAGAAAGTCAATGTTGTCGGAGACCTCAACGAAACAGGTACCGGGCTAGACCATGGTATATTCATGAGGGTTGAGGATCTGAATAAAATTTCATCCCAGGCCACAGGAAAGTATAAACCAGGAGACACCTCGATCATCTTTATCAAGCTGAAAGAAGGTGTTAATCTTGACTTGTTTACCGATAAGATTCAGTCGAATTTTCCCAACGTAGGAATGATGACCCGGGGCACGATAGGGGCTGATGTCCGGACCACCCTCAAAGATATCACCAGGGTTTTCTCGATAACCATCGTGATCTCATCAGCACTGGCAGTCCTGCTTGCATGGTCGACCTTTACTGCCCTGGCCAATGAACGGCGCCGTGAAGTTGGGATATTAAGGGCAATTGGTGCTCACAAATCCCACATCATGAAAATGTTTCTGTCTGAAGCGGCAATAATAAGCCTTTTAGGCGGAATCCTTGGTGTGGCTATCGGCAACTACCTTATCCATCACCTGGCAGGAAATTTCGACCTCTTGAGCAAACTTGGTGCCTATGCCTCTTTTTCAGCCCTCAATATACTCTTCAGTATTATAGCTATGCTGGTCGGGATCTGTGTCTGCCTTGTCGGTGCAGCAATACCGGTTGTTAGGCTGGCAAGGCTTGAGCCTCTTGTCGCTATAAAAGAAGATTAATGAGCTGATAATCTGATTACTGACATTTGGTCGGCTATTTATGCTGATCAACTAAAATCACAGTACTTCTTCATTCCGTTAAAACACTACAGGTAGCAAAGCACCCGGCTCAGAGGGCCAGGTATCAAAATTTTAAACATATAAGGGCCAAGGAAGTAAAAGCTTCCCAAGCCCCAATATAAATATATTCGATTTTGATTTTCAACTTATTCGAGAAACTTAGCTAGCTCCAAAAAAGCCCTGCTGAATTACAGAAAGGCTTTTTGGGAGTATTGAAAGTTCAGGTCAACTCATTTCTTTTTCTGTTTTTTCTCTTTCTTGTCTTCAAATGGTACGGGTTCAGGTACTGTTTCCTCTGAAATATCTGCAGGCCCTGAAGTGGCAGTTGTATTGTTATGCCCACTTCCTTTGCCTGTTAAATATTCGTGAGTATGATTTTGAAGGCCATCCTCCAGTTCAATGAGGCCATCCTCCAAACCATCAATTTGTTCCTGCAAATCCTCAACAGCCTGAGGGATAACATTTAATGCAACACCGCGGATAACAATTGTGTCGCCGTCGGTCACATCATCAGCGGGATTGGTAACATTGACCCTAAAGCTGAGCAGCAGGGCACCAGCAGAAGGATCGATTGGTCCAAAGGTAGGAGCAGAACTGTCAACACATACCGGACCAGGGTTTGTCAGGTCAGTTGTATCATCCAGCAGAACAGAGGCTGTTGCAGGGGGATCCTGTACCTGCGCAAGACGTATCTGACTGATAAAGCCATCTACACTTGAAAGCTCATAACAGACACGAACTCCATTGACCAGATACCCTGGCGGAACAATCAGACCTTTTTGAATAACTTTGTTCCAGCCGGCATCATCATCTTCTCCAGCAGTGGTAGAATTAATAATCAAGCCGCTTAAACCACCCCCGACACCGGAATCACCCGCATTAAACGAGAGAATAACACTGGGGTCGCCGGCCAGGAAATCAAGGTGATTTACCCACATCACCTCATCAGCGCTGACCTGTGCCGGAGTAAAAGCACTGCTGCCTAAAAAAACAACCCCTACAGTAACAGCAAATAATTTTCCTTTCATTTTTTTCATAAAATCCTCCGTTCTCCCCTGTTGTTAAAAAATATTTCTTTTAGTTACTTTACATGGACGCCCTTCTAACTTTTAAGTGTCAAGGTATTCCATCCCTCCTGCTTCTTCACTCTTAATATTTTATTTTATCACACTTAAATATAATTATCTTGAGCCCGTGACAAAAATGAACTTTCACTTCTGTTTGTGACCGTAACTACCAGACTGATGATTTCTTCAATCCTATATAAGTATATACGTCTGCAGATGTTGAAGGTCACATTTTTTATCAAATACCCGGAAAATACTTTGTAGTTACAATTTGGGGGCATGATCTGCTGGCTATTTTGGTTCACCCTTAACTAATGAAGGCCAACTTTATTCTGCTGCCTGGCTGCCGCCAAAGATTTTCTTTAACTTATTAATCCATATCCCGCTAAGGAACCAGGAATAAGCATAGGTTCCGATAATGATAAGCACAAAGGCCTTGATGATATCAATCGGCGTACCATCCAGAGAAAATCCCGGCACGTATCCTAAAAGAAATGGCCCAAGATAAAGAAACTTGGCAAACTTGAAGGCCGAAAAGGCGGTTTTCCACATATTGGCCTTGCCAATTGTGGCACCGGCAAAGGCGGCAATACAGACTGACGGTGCAATGTTTGAATCCTGAGACATCCAGTAAAAGATCATGTCAGCAGTATAGGGTTAAAAACAGCAGTCCGACCGACTGAGCAGAAATCCAACGGGTCCTGTTTAACAAAGTTTGTTTAACACACGAGCTGCCTTCTACATTTTGTCAGTAAGGATAATCTTATCCTTTACCAGGCTGTTCAAAAAGTACATCTTCCCATGTATTGAGATATCGTAACTGATTCAACCTGCACTAGAAAAAAAAGGGGAGTGAAAGAGAGACCAATTAGCTGGACCGCTACTCAGCCTTGTTAATGCATTGAAAAAACTGCAAACAAATGCCGTTAAAATTGAAATTTCTTTGTGAAAAACAGTTTACCCTCTATTTTACCGATTATTCATCCTCAGGAAGGGGTACAAGAAGAGTAGGAATATTCGCCCGCCGTAACACTCTGCGAGCAGTATCTCCCATCATCGAATCTTTTAAAGTGCCGTGTCCATGTCGTCCCATGACAATAAGGTCAAAATTACCTTCTGCCGCTTCGTCAACGATACACTCTACAGGGTTTCCTGCCTTTACTATAATTTGATAGGTGACATATGGTTCACCTGATGAGGCCGGTTGAATTTCGTCACAATATTGGCCGACGCAATCCTTAATGGCAACATTATCACGTTTCCGTGCAAAGAGAATCTCCTGTGCTTCCTGGAGATTGCTGTACTTTATCTCTTCCCATAACTCTTTCGACATGTAACTTGAGAGGCTCTTTAGAAGTTCGGGATTCTCTTCTACAACATGAATAACAAAAAGTTCGGCATTATATTTATTCGTGAGACTTGCAGCATAATTAAAGGCATAACGGCCGCTCTCGGATAAGTCGGCAGCGTAAAGAATCTTTTTAAATTCTATGACAGGAACATCCATCTTTTCACCCCTTTCCAAACAACTGACAATTATACCTTATGTTACAGGTGATTTTTTAAATTTATTTGTTAAGGATTTAAGCCAGATACCGCTCAGAAACCATGAATAGGCATAGGTACCGAGAATAATCAGCACAAAGGCTTTAACGATGTCCATGGTCGAACCGTCCAGAGAGAAACCGGGCACAAAGCCGAACAGGAACGGTCCGAGATAGAGAAACTTGGCAAATTTAAAAGCTGAGAAAGCTGTTCTCCACATGTTGGCTTTGGCAATGGTTGCTCCCGCAAAAGCGGCAATGCATACCGGCGGTGTTATATTTGAATCCTGAGAAAGCCAGTAAACTATCATATGCGCGGCGATCTCGTTGACGCCCAGATGCGTCAAAGCCGGGACCGCTACCACTGCGGTAATCAGGTACGCGGCGGTAACAGGAACTCCCATGCCAAGTACCAGAGACGCCAGGGCGATAAGAAATATGGTAAGAATGAGAGAACCCCCTGCCAGATCAATAACGATATCAGCAAAGGTAAGAACAAGCCCGCTGAAGGTCAGTACTCCAATAATAATGCCGATAACACCAACTGTGGCGCCGATCTTGAGGCTGCTTTCTGTTCCGGACCTGGCTGCTTCGATAAAGTTTGTCAAACCAGCTTTCATGTCTCTCCGGAAAACATACTGAAAGGCTGCTGCCGCAAGCACTCCGCCAATAGCCCAGCGTAGCGGTGAAACATCAAGTTTCAAAGGAGAAGTTTTCAACAGGGCGCCAATAATGACCGCAGTGGCGATAATAGCCAGTGTCGGATCGATCTTTGTGTCTTTGCGAAACCAGCTGACCAGGATGCATGTAAGGGTCCCGAGAATAGCCGAATATCCAGGTGAAAAGCCAGTGAGCATGAAAATGGTGATGACCACCAGGGGCATGATGTAGAACCATTCCTTCTTCAGGATCTCCCAGGCGCTGAACTCAGACTTCTCGCCAATAACATTGTGCATTTTCGCTTCATAATGAACCATCACAAAGACCGAGAAAAAATACATGAGCGCAGGAAAGAGTGCGACCAGCATGATTCGTGAATATGGAACACCGGTCAGCTCTGCCATGATGAATCCGCCCGCACCCATGATCGGCGGCATAAACATCCCGCCGATAGATGCTGCCGGTTCAATAGCGCCTGCTACATGCGGCCTGAAACCAGCCTTTTTCATCATGGGAATAGTAAAAGCGCCGGTTGAAACAGTATTAGCTATAGCACTGCCTGAAATTGAGCCGAACAACCCGGAAGCGATAACCGCAACCTTTGCGGGGCCGCCAATCTTATGACCAACTGCGGCAAGTGGAAAATCGATGAAAAATTTCTGTGCTCCGCATTTTTCCAAAAAGGCTCCAAAAAGAACAAAGAGCAAAATATACGTTGCCAGGACATTGGCCATGATGCCGAATACGCCATCACTTTTGTAGAAGATCGAGGTGCAGAGCGCTGGAAAAGTATCACCTGCATGGGATATGATCTCAGGCATGGAATCACCGAACATGCCGTACATGAGCATCAGCACACCGATGATGACAAAGATATTACCGACAACGCGGCGGGCCAGTTCTATGCCGATCAACACACCGACCATGGCGACCGCCATGTCGAGCTGTGTCTCCATCCCGGTCCGGTAATTGATCGCCTCAAAATTATACATCCAGTAGCCTACGGTAACGATCGACAGGACAATGAGAATATAGTCCACAATACGCATGATAGTCGACTTGGAGCGGTACAGCAGAAAAACAAGGACATAGGTGATGATGACGTAGATGCCGCGATGATACTGGGTTGCGGCTGGTGAAATAACGGCAGAGTAAGAATAAAATAGCAACAATCCTATAGAACAGATATCAAACAGGATCTGCTCAAACCGGTTCAGTTTGGAATACACAGTCACTCCTTACAGTTAAGTTAGGATATTTTATCTATAAAAAGACACTCCGACCGATATTTCGATGTGGTGTAATGTTTATATTGAACACATTTAGCAACACGAAACAAAAAGCACGGCAGGACGAAATGTATCGCCCTGCCGTATAAGATATTGAGTAAGGGGTATTTGTATTTACAATATACCTTTTTCTTTCCAGAATTTTTCGGCGCCGGGATGCATCGGGGTTACTATACCGTCGGCGCCTGCCTTGACTGACATTGCTTTAAAAGTCTTTTTCTGACTGACCATATGCTTCAATCCTTCGTCGGTATAGATGAGCGACAGGAGCTTGTAGACCACGTCAGCCGGGACATCCTTGTTTGCAACCCAGAGAGCTGAATCCTGGAACGAAGGAGTCTCTTTGTCTACACCCTTGTAGGTGCCGGCAGGGACTGCCAGTTTAGAGAAGTAAGGGTATTTTTCGTAGAACCCGGAAGCTGTTGCATCTGCACCAAGATCGATCAAATCGATATCATTGGTCTGGGCTGCCATGATAACCGCTCCTGACGGGAAGGCGGTAAAGAGCCAGAAAGCATCAAGCTGGTTATTGCCGAACGCCTGTGCGGCATCGTTATATCCCATGGCGTTGCGCTCGATCTTGTCCCAGACACCCATATGGGTGAAAAAGAGTTCACAGTTGGCGAAGGCACCTGATCCTGCATTACCGACGCCGACTTTCTTGCCGACCAGGTCCTTGGTCGATTTGATGCCGGAACCCTTGCGGACTACCAGTTGGCCAGGTGCGCCATAAAGAAAACTTACGGCCATAACATTCTCATACTTATTGGTATCGTTTTTCATCATGCCGTTGCGGCCGAGATAAACGTGACCAGAATAGACAACTCCAAAATCAGACTTGCCTGCATTGACTTTACGCAGGTTCTCTACCGAACCGGCCGAGGACTGGGCCTTGACAGTGAACTCCGCAATATCCTGCACAGGCTGATAGGTTTGCACGGCATTGGCAACAACCTGGAATGTACCTCCGGCAGGGCCTCCGCCGAATACAATTCGTTTCTTAGCCGAGGAATCATTCACAGTTCCCAGGGTCATTACCAGACCAAGACACAGGGCAGCCATAAGGCCAAATACATTTTTCATTTTGTTTTCCCTCACTGTTTGTTATTCAGCAGTCAACTAAGCTGACTGCAGATAGACTTACGCCAAGCAGAATACCACAATATGGTACACGCCTTTACATCAACAACTACTAGTCACGAAACGACAGGACGTCAAATTGAATTTTGTCTTACAACCCTTTTAATTTAATCCGTTCGAAGAACAACTGATAGTTTAATTATATTAAATCAAACCCTATACTCAAATTGATTTTTCATTTCGAACTACATTTTTCAGGGCGTAAAATACTATGAGCAATAGTTGAAGTTAATTTACATGGCCACCAGGGGGAGATAATCTGGCTCCCATCTCATTTTACGAATCAGCTCATTCAGGCGTGTCGTATCGTTATCATGGTGAAAGGTTGAAAACGCGCACGGCCTGCTTACACCGAGATGTATAGCAGCATCACCAACGGCCTGGGCGACCATAAGGGTGACATCGTTTAGTTTCGTCACATCCGGAACAAGGCACCCCTGTTTCATCTCATCATGGGTTACAAAGTCCGAGACTGCCCTGGCTGCTGCAGTAAAAAATTCAGGCAGGACTTCACGCGCCCCTGAGGCGAGTACACCAAGACCTACGCCTGGAAAAACAAAAACATTATTGCACTGGCCAATCCTATATTTTTTCCCGTTATACTCAACATCAGGAAATGGAGAGCCGGTTCCCATCAGTACCCTTCCGTCTGTCCATCGGTACAGATCATCAGGTATGGCCTCAGACATGACGGTTGGATTGGAGAGCGGCATTACCACGGGCCGATCAGTGTTTTCGAGAACAGAACAAACCACATCCTTGTCAAAACATCCTGCCTGTCCCGAAGTTCCAACCAGCACCGTGATGCCTGCTTTTTGGACAACATTCAAAAGTGACAGGTCACTCTCGTCTTTCAGCCATTGAAGATGAGACGGGTCCTTGGCAAATTTCTCTTTGTAAGGGAGCAACGTTCGTTCAGTCGTAATGAGCCCTCTTGAATCCAGAGTAAATATTTTTTCCCTGGCGGCCTCAACGGTCAAACCTTCCTCGCACAGCGCGGTTTCTATCTGTTCGGCAATACCCACTCCGCCCGCACCGGCACCGTGAATCAGGAAAACCTGGTCCGTAAGCTTTTCCTTTTTGATCTTCATTGCAGTGAGAATTCCTGCAAGTGCCACTGAACCGGTCCCCTGGATGTCATCATTAAATGAAATCAGGTCGTGCAGATACGAATCCCTTATTGCAAAGGCGTTCTGTTTCGAAAAATCCTCCCACTGACACAAAGCATTTGGAAATACATTGCGGAATGCCCGGGCAAATCGCTGAACAAAATTTATATAATCATCACCTGTCAAACGGCGATGTCGCCAGCCGAGATATTCATCGTCGTTTAACAGATCCTCGTTGTCTGTTCCAACATCCAGGGAAATGGGCAGGCAATGCCATGGTGCTATTCCGGCGCCCTGGGTATAAAGCATGAGTTTGCCAAGACAGATGGCTATCCCGCCAGCTCCCTGGTCGCCTATCCCCAGAATACCCTGATTGTCAGTCACCACCGCTACCCGGATGTCACGATGCATGAAACGACGCAGCACATCTTCGGCATGATCGATATTATCAGGAAAAAAATGCAGACCTGCAGCTGAACGGAACATAGAGGAGTAATGTTGACAGGCAAGACCAACCGTCGGAGTGTAAATTATTGACATGTACCTGGCAATATCACTTTTTATCAGGGCATGGGCAAGGGTCACATTACGGTCAAAAAGAGAGCGGATGTAAATAAAGCGCTCGATATCGGTTTCCTTTTCCTCAACCTTGGTTTTGCTGTTTTGCACCTGCTTTTCCAGGCCGCGTATTGTCGGTGGCAGCATGCCGGTGAGACCGAGCTTATCTCGTTCTTCACGGGTAAACGCAGCCCCCTTGTTGACGTAACTGTTTCCATGAATAGCAAGACCGCTGCTGTACACATAAATTTCCCTGGTATTGCCGTACTCGTCGTACTTCAACATATAGGAATGCTCAGTCATTGGATCAGTCTCCTGAATGGTTGTGGAGGGTTGTTGAGTTTGTTATAACCTGTCTCAGTATAAAAAGATCGTCAAAAACAGTTGTTGATCTTATCACTTTCGACCTTCAAGAGGCAATGACAAGCTGGCAGAAACTGATAAAAAACAGCATTACCCACCCTGATCAGCTCTCCCGGTTAGTTGATGTTGACCCTGGGGAAATCGAAGAGGTATGCAGTATCTATCCCATGCGAATCAACCCATATTATATGGGACTTATTCAACAGACGGGTAAATCTCTCTGGCGCCAAGCCATTCCGGACATTTTGGAACTCCATGATGAGACCGGCATGGAAGACCCGCTTGATGAAGAAAACCTGAGCCCGGTCCCCAATCTGGTTCACAAATACCCTGACCGTGTCCTTTTCCTAGTGAGCAGCCAGTGTTCAATGTATTGCAGGTTCTGTACCCGGAAACGCAAGGTGGGTCGTAAAGAGATGGTTATTGATGATGAATCCATCCGTGCAGGGCTTGACTATATAAAAAAGAACAGAGCTATCCGTGAGGTTTTACTGTCCGGTGGAGACCCGTTGATGCTGAACGATAATCGACTTGAACAAATCTTGAACGCTGTCCGGGAAATAAACTCCGTCGAAGTCATCAGGATCGGTACCAGGATTCCATGCACGCTGCCCATGCGCGTCACCAAGAAACTTGTCGCCATGCTGAAAAAATACCATCCTCTCTACATTAACACCCATTTTAATCATCCCGCAGAAATCACTCAGGAAGCCGAACTGGCGTGTTCAAAACTTGCTGATGGTGGCATCCCACTTGGTTGCCAGACGGTTCTGCTCAGAGGTGTCAACGATAACAAGCACATCATGCAGGAATTGATGTGTAAGCTTCTCAAGCTGAGAGTCAAACCTTATTATTTGTTCCAGGCTGATTTAACCAGGGGGGCGGATCACTTCCGGACCCCTATTGAATCCGGACTCGAAATCATGCACCATCTCATCGGCAGGATTTCGGGTATGGCTGTACCGACGTATGCTGTTGATGCACCGGGCGGGGGTGGAAAAATTCCATTAACCCCGGAGTTCATTACATCACTTGACGACAATACTCTTAACTTCCTGAATTACCTGGGCAAACCATATACCTACCCCAATTGCCCGTACGAATAAATATTTAACAAGAATTTATCTTTGAATAGGAACCAAATAACGATATAATATGTAATACTTACGCGATGACAGCACGTTATCCTAATCCATACATCCAGTAACAGACAAACTATGACTTCTATGAGCAATAGACATTTTTCACAACCGCATCCACTCTCTTACCTGAAAACGGTATTGTATATCCCCCGGTTGACTGTCATCGTTCCACTGCTGATACTCACATCAGGTCCAATTCCAGGTCTTGCTGAAGAAAGCTGTTCAGAATTACTGACAAACCGTTGCGAAGTATGTCATTACAACACCCGGGTATGTCAGAAAGTACAGCGTAAAAAGGGAAAAAGCTCCTGGAAGAGGACTGTTAAAAATATGGTTAAGCAGGGAGCAAAACTTGATAAAGCAGAGCAGAAAAAACTGGTAGACTGTTTAAGTAAGCCGACCCCTGAAATACTGGAGTTCTGTAATATTAAGAAATAGTAATTATAACAACGCCAGGACCAACTTTTCTATAATAATGAAGAAATGGGGAGCCAGGCCGAAATCTCCCCCCCTTTTAATATGCTCCTCAATCTGTTGCAGCTTCCGAGCTGATATCCGGCCGGTTATTCACCTTCTTTTATAATTGAACTTCTCAAAATATCTGAAATGTCTCTGGCCGGTTCGTCCTCAACCAGGATGATATGACAGGCATCGCAGTCCTGGGTTATTTTCTTGCCGGTTTCTGATCCAAATTCATCGTTATGACAACGGAAACATCCTTTATCTTCCCTGTGAGAGGCAAAGCTCTTATAGGTGTTCCAATCAATATTCATGCTCGGAAAAACGTTTTCCACATACGCCTGCTGGACTCCTATTACAGCCTGCTTTAACAGATCCTCTTTCTGTGCAACAATTTCAGGATATTCCGTTCGGTACCAGTCCATCAGTTCCCTGGCAATACCCCTCCTGGCAACATCCTGGGAAGCATATTTCTTTGTTATTGCCACAAGGCCCTGTCTCTTTATATAAGGTATTTCACGAGGAATCACGCCATTCACTATCTTCTGGTCCATTGCATCTTCGGCACTGAGGAACACATGGGTCGGGCGGTTATGGCAATCCATACAATCCATGACATTCGTATGCATGCCCTCTGACTTTCCTGAAATGGCACCTTTTTTACGGTAAACGGTTTCATCCTTGTTCTTTTTATCAATCAGGGTCACTTCGCTTATATCCATGTGATCTTCTGAAGCGACAAATTCTACCTGATTGTTATCGGAAATATGCCAGTGAATATCATGTGCTTCCCTGCCGCTTATATCACCGGAACCTATCTTCATCACCATGACTGTCTGAATATGGGTATTTTTTTCATCCGGCAGGAATTTGTCATATATATACAGTTTATCACCATGGAAGATTTCAGGGCGATGACAACCTTCGCATGTTTCCCGTTCTGGCCGCAAGGCTGTGATTGGAGTTTTAATCGGCCGGCTGTAGGAATCAAAGGTAACTGCAACGAGCTGCCTGGCTCCGGAAAATTTCGATTTGGTAAACCATTCTGAACTTGCGCCGATGTGACACTTTACACAGGAGACCTGTGAATGGGCCGAATTCTTGTACGTCACGTATTCAGGCTCCATGACCGTATGACAGAACTGTCCGCAGAAACTTACCGTGTCTGTATAGTGAAAGCCGGTGTACAGGAGAATACTTACTATGATAATCGTTACGAATGTTGTTACCGATGTAATCAGCATCAACTTACGGATACGGGTAAATCTACCTGGACGGCTCAGCTCTTCCTCGATATACTCAAAAGTCAGCTGACCTATATCCTCTTTTTCTCCGCAAAAAAGAGCCCCCCCTATGATCATGAGCAAACCGACAACAAAGACCGGCCCCATGACCATGTAAATCAGGAAACCGAAATAAGGATTCTCCACAACCCCCTGCATGTCTAGCAGGATAGAAATCAACAGTATGGGAAAAAGGATAATGACAATTATCCCGCCGACAAGAGAACACTTGCTGCGTGAGACGAAATTAATAATGCCTTTTACAATTTTTGAAGAAACCTGTGCCAATTTCTCACTCCTTGAATACTTTCTCCGGAAACTCAGTCATTTTTAATTTTATCCGAGTCCTGTGCCCACGCTTGTTGTGCTTCCAGCAACTCTTCTTCCCTTCTCTTGGCGGTACAGGTATAAATTATTTCCATCTCCTCTTTGTCCAGCGTTTCATTTACGAGAAGCATATCCGCCATGTAATCCAGGAAATCTATTTCCCGAGTTAAAATCTGCTTGGCCTTGTCATAACATTCTGAGATTATTCTTTTGACCTCCGTATCAATTATTCGTGAGGTCTCTTCACTGTAATGTCCACTTGACATTTGTTCGCCAAGGAATCCGCCTGCATCTGTAACATAGGACATAGGCCCGATTTCCTTGTCCATGCCCCACTTGCAGACCATATTTGTGGCGATCTCTACCGCCTGCTGGAAATCATCCTCTGCACCGGTTGTCTGCTGGTTCAAAGCAATCTCTTCGGCAACCCGCCCCCCCATTAGTATGGTGATGCGGGTCAACAGGTATTCCTTAGGATAGGCATGGCGGTCCTGCATTGGTAGTTGCTGGGTATGCCCCAGGGCTCTGCCTCTTGGAATAATGGTGATTTTGTGAAGCGGATCCGCTTCAGGCAGAAACTGGGTTAAAATGGCATGGCCGGCTTCATGAAAGGCCATGGTCTGACGATCCCGATCGCTGATAACCATTCCCTTGCGCTCAATGCCCATGAGTATCCTGTCCTTGGCCACATCAAAATCCTGAGTGTTGATAGCCTTCTTGGAAGTCCTGCCAGCAATAATTGCGGCTTCATTGACCAGGCTAGCCAGTTCTGCCCCTGTAAAGCCGGGTGTACTGCGGGCCACGTTTTCCATGTCAACGTCCGAGGCAAGAGGCATATTTCGGGAATGAACTTTAAGGATCTGGAGGCGGCCCTTGACATCCGGGGGGAGAATATTGATCTGACGGTCAAAACGACCGGGCCTTCTCAAAGCAGGGTCAAGAATATCAGGCCGGTTGGTAGCAGCCAGGATAATAATGGTCTCGTCAGTGGCAAAGCCATCCATTTCAACAAGCAATGCGTTCAGGGTCTGGCCCCTTTCATCCTGTCCCGCAGAATCACCTCCGGCTGAACGATGGCCGCCCACAGCATCTATCTCATCAATAAACACAATACAAGGGGCGCTTTTCTTGGCCTCGCCAAACAGATCGCGAACCCGGGAAGCCCCTACCCCGACAAACATCTCGACAAAATCCGAGCCGCTTATACTGAAAAAAGGGACTCCAGCTTCTCCGGCAACAGCCTTGGCCAGAAGCGTTTTACCGGTGCCCGGCGGCCCCTGAAAAAGAATGCCGCGGGGAATGACCGCGCCAAGTTTACTGTATTTCTTTGGCTTCTGGAGGAAATCAATTATCTCGACAAGCTCTTCCTTCGCTTCCGGAACCCCTGCGACATCACGAAACGTACATGTCGTTGAAGTTGGCGAAAACGAATAATCCTTGTCCTTACCGGTGTCATCTTCCGCCGCCTTTTTGACCTGCTTACTGGCCAGGAAATACCAGGCCATCATGACAAGCAGTACAGGAATGACAATACCCAGCAGGTTCCAGAGTGGTGCGGGACGGTCATTTTCACCATGGACTATAACATTTTTCTCAAGTAACCTGGGAAGCAGTTCCGGGACATCCGGAGAATAGGTTGTGAACTCCCGCCCAAAGGTGTCTACCATCTTTATGGTACCGCCTTTGAACCTTACCTGGGCAATTTCGTTGTTCTCGAGACTGGTCAGGAATTCATTATAACTGACAGCCGGCTGCTTATTCTCCATATTCCAGAACAGCATAACGATGCCGCCGAGAATGCCGATAAGCACCAGGATGTATAAACTACGAATAAATGCTATCACAAATCACCTGTAACAGACAAAATTTCCATACACTCTCCAGTGTAGAGCAACAGCTTGTCCATTCTTTATCAAATGCCTTTTTTTTTATTTACATACTGCCCTTTGCAGAAAAACCTGTCAAGATTATAACATGCAGTATTCACGTAAATGTACAAAAATTTCTATATATTACATAGTTCCACAACAAACAGCTGTATTATTCAGTAAAAGTTGTCTTGAATCATTACCAGGTGTAGGGTAATTGTGATGTATATTTTCCTGTTTACCCGATTGAATGCAAGACTACTCCTTCCTGGCGGATCGCAACTATATGAAAGAGAAAACACCGCAAATCACCTGTAAAGATGCCCTGCAGCGCCTGATGGATGGCAATCACCGTTTTGCCTCTGCCCGATCTGTTCACCCCAACCGTGATGCAGAACGGATTGAGGAACTTAAAGACCAGCAGGCTCCATATGCGGCCATCCTTACATGCGCGGATTCAAGGGTTGCACCGGAGGTGGTCTTCGATCAAGGCCTGGGTGACCTGTTTGTCGTCCGGGTTGCTGGCAACATCATCAATGACCAGTTACTGGGGAGCCTGGAATATGCGGCTGCTATACTCAAAGTCCCCATCATCATGGTCATGGGTCACACTGACTGCGGTGCGGTGAAAGCTGTTGCGAGCGGGGAAAAGCTTGAGGGGCATATTACGAGCCTGGCACCGTCTATTCTTCCCGCTCTGGAGGTGGCCGCAAACATGAAAGGAGAGTTCATTGACAATGCCATCAGGGAATCGGCACGCATGACTGCGGAACTGCTTCGCAAAGCGGAACCTATCCTGCCAGACCTTGTCAACCAACAAAAACTCCAGATTGTTCCTGCCGTTTATATCCTTGAAACAGGCACGGTTGCTCTACTGTAAAGGTTCGGTTACTATGGTATTCTCCAGCCGAGTGCCTTTTTCCACCCTTGCCCCGTCCCAGACAACACAGTTCTTTAAACTCACATCAGTGTCAATTTCAGCGTTGCCAATGGCGCCCCAACCTGCAAGTCCTACATTATCGGCCAGTCTGGCCTGGTGACTCACTACCCATTTCTCCCGTAGTTCCGGAAGCGGATAAGCATCTCCCAATTTCCCGGACAGCAGTTCCCCATGCAGCTGTAAATAATCCTCCGGAGTCCCGATGTCCCTCCAGTAACTGCCATCAACCCGTACACATCCTATTTTCTTTCCGGATCGGGCAAGATGCTCGTACAGGTCGATGATATGGTAAAATTGTCCATAGGGTATCTCCTTTAATACATCCGGCTCAACAATATGGATCCCCGAAAAAGCAAGGAGTTCCTTGTCAGAATAACCGTTGGAAGGTCGAAAGGAAACAACCCGGCCATCCTGCACCTCTACAGTATTAAAACGGTGGTAATCATGCATTGCCATGGTAATTATATTGCCTGAATCGACATGTTGGCTGTACAATGCTCTCAGGTCAACAGTATGGAATATATCCCCGTTCATGACGAGAATCGGTTCCCCTGAAAATTCTCCCAGGGCCTGGCGAAGGCTTCCCCCCGTGCCGAGGATGTCCGGTTCATATTGAAAGCTGACATCAGGCAAAGGTCCCACTGCCCCTTTAATGAGATGCCCCAGGTGATGGCCGTTGACTATGGTTTTTGTGCACCCTGCCTGCTGCAGCATCTCGACAAGAATGTAAAGCAACGACCGGTTGAGGACAGGGAAGAGTGGTTTGGGCCGAAGGAACGTATAGGGTCGCAGGCGGGTTCCTAAACCGGCGGCGAGGAGCATTGATTGCATGGCTCTGAATATTTTGTAAAGGGTTCGGGTAAAACCTGTATCTTTCTCTTGCAGACGGTTCTACATTTGAGCTAGACTGCCACGTCGTTGAATCAGTGTCCAGATAAATAACCTGTTACTCACATTTTGGAAATAAGAGTATGATATCTCTGTTAGATTACGGTGCCGGTAACGTCAGATCAGTTATTAATGCACTCGAAAAGCTTGGCGAGACTGTTCAGACAATAAATTCCGAACAGGATATACGTAATGCAGACCGGCTCATTTTCCCGGGTGTTGGCAGTTTCGGATCCATGATGGAAATCCTGCGCGCCAAGAACTTTGTCGAACCCCTTACAGAGTATCTTCAATCCGGGAAGCCTTTTTTCGGCATCTGTCTGGGCCTGCAGGCTCTTTTTGACAGCAGTGAAGAAGCCCCCGATGTTGCTGGTCTTTCTGTTATCCCCGGATCTGTCAAGAGGTTCGACGTTGACCTGGCGGTTCCACATATCGGATGGAACGGGGTAAAGGTCAGCCAGCCTTCCCTGCTTTTCAACGGGATGAGCGGTGACGAAAAATTTTATTTTGTCCACTCGTACCATGTTGCTCCAAGCTCAGACGAATTCATTCTGACTGCAACTGATTACGGGTATGAATTTGTCTCTGCAATCCAGAAAGGTAATATTATTGCCACCCAGTTCCACCCTGAAAAAAGCGGTAGGGCCGGACTCGCTCTGCTTGAAAATTTCCTCGCGAAAACGAAAGAAGAGATAATCCCGGCATCATGCCCGCAGAAAACCGAACTGGCCAAGCGGATAATCGCCTGTCTCGATGTGCGGACAAATGACCAGGGCGATCTTGTCGTCACCAAAGGTGACCAGTATGACGTCCGGGAAGAGGGAGATGTCCGTAACCTCGGCAAACCGGTTCAATTAGCAGGCAGGTATTACGAAGAAGGTGCTGATGAGATTACCTTTCTCAACATTACCGGATTCCGGGATTTTCCCCTTAAAGACATGCCAATGCTTGAAGTACTTGAAAATACATCTAAAAATGTCTTTGTCCCTTTGACCATCGGTGGAGGCATCCGCGATTATATAGATAAAGACGGCCGAAACTATTCCGCCCTTGAAGTCGCTTCCGAGTATTTTCGTTCCGGTGCAGACAAAATTTCCATAGGCAGCGATGCGGTCCTTATCGCCGAGGAAGTATTACGGACCGGGAGAGCAACCGGATTGAGCTCAATAGAGCAGATAGCAAGGGTGTACGGGAACCAGGCTGTTGTAATTTCGGTCGACCCCCGCCGGATCTATGTACAAACGCCTGATGGAGTCAAGCACCATACCATCAGAACAACTGTTTCTGGACCGCAGGGAGAAGAATACTGCTGGTATCAATGCACGATCAAGGGAGGACGGGAAGGCCGTGAACTGGACGCGGTTACCTTTGTCAAAATCTGTGAACAGCTTGGCGCAGGAGAGATACTGCTCAATTGCATTGATAAGGATGGCACCAACTCTGGCTTTGATCTTGAACTTGTTAATGCTGTTAAAAGTGCGGTTTCCATTCCTGTCATTGCATCAAGCGGGGCGGGCAATGCCTTTCACTTCCTGGAGGTTTTCACTGAAACCAAAACAGAAGCAGCCCTTGCCGCAGGCATTTTTCACCGCCAGGAGGTATCGATTGGGGAGGTGAAAGAACATATCAGAAATAAGGTCGAAATACGTCGTGTCGAATAAAAACATTGTCTTTTTCATCATAACAACCTGTTTTACTTTACTCATTACTCTCATAGTTGGAGAAATTTGCATCAGACTGTTTGTCACCCCTCACGTTATTCCTGCACCTCCCCCACCCAGTAACTTCAATCCATACCGCTCAAACGATTATATTGTAAACATGCGGCCCTACTCATATTTTCACATTCCAGAGTCTCGATATTCTCAGAAACTTGCACTCTACTCAAACGAGTACTCCATTAATTCAATGGGTTTTCGCGGAAATAACTTTACAACCAAACCCTCAGGTAACAAACAAAGGTTAGCAGTTATCGGCGATTCAATTGTTGAAGGACATGGAGTACAACCTGAGCAGACATTTACATATCACCTTCAGAACAAACTTGCTGAATCAGACTGGGAAGTTATCAATCTGGGCGTACAGGGTGCGAGTCCCTTGTATTTTGCCGCAAATCTCGAACGATACCTGTACCTGAATCCTGATGCCGTATTACTTATGATTCATGAAAATGACCTGTACGAAGATGAGCTCCGGGAAAAATCCTATTTCAGTCTGCCTGTCCTGGAAAACCGTGAAACTCTCTACTCCGGAGGAACTTTACATTCATGGTACGAAAAATCGAGGTTATTCAGCTTCCTCAAAGCAACGCAACAGCAATTATCCAGAACACCTCTGGAGAAAATTATTGAGTCCAACTCTCAAATTCCTGGCAGGGCTGATGAAGATCAAAAATCTTCACAACAAAAATCAAGTTTCGTGGTACCTTCTTCTAAAATTGACAAGCGATGGGAAATGAGTCAAAAGTACTTAACATATGTTATTGAGACATTGCAGAGCAGGGATATTGACCTGCTGGTGACTTCGTTATGTACAGTGACGCTTGCTTTTCATAAGGTTCAGGAGTATACAACACATTGCTCAAACGTTGAGATCGGAGTCAAACAATGGGCCGATCAGCACAGTGTACCCTATCTGTCGCTGATACCTTCCATGAAAAAGGCTCTGTGGGAACACAAAAATACTGATGTGCTGATTTTTAATGATTATCACCCGACACCTATGGCGCACAGAATGTTAGCAGATGAACTCTATCCCTTTGTTTTGAACCGATTGACAGGTGGAATTACCCCTGAACCGGTATCTGAATAAAACCCAACCGTCTCTTCCATGTCCAAAAATATCTTAGGAATTTCAGCATATTACCACGACAGTGCGGCAGCACTTATCCAAAACGGCGTCATTACTGCCGCCTGCCAGGAGGAACGATTCACCCGCAAGAAGCATGATGCCGCTTTTCCGGTTCATGCCATATCCTCCTGCCTGGAGCAGGCTGAAATCCGGTTACAGGATGTCGACCACATTGTTTTCTACGACAAACCTTTGGTCAAATTTGAGCGACTGCTTGAGACCTATCTCACCTATGCACCTAAGGGACTGCGTTCCTTTATTGCGGCCATGCCTATCTGGCTCAAAGACAAACTTTTTCTGAAAACAACCCTGCGCAAAGAACTGGCAGCTCTAGGCGGCATCAAAACCAAAGAACTGCCGCCCCTTCTGTTCACCACCCATCACGAATCCCATGCTGCCTCTGCTTTTTTCCCCAGCCCTTTTGTCGAAGCAGCCATCCTTTGCCTTGACGGGGTTGGTGAATGGGCTACCACTTCGATATGGCACGGTAAGGAAAACAGCCTGAAGCCTTTGTGGGAGATAAACTTTCCCCACAGTCTCGGTCTGCTGTATTCAGCCTTCACCTATTACACAGGTTTCAAGGTGAATTCCGGTGAATATAAACTTATGGGCCTGGCTCCGTACGGCGAACCCAAATATGTTGATACCATTCTGGACAATCTGCTTGATCTCAAGGAAGACGGGACGTACCGCCTGGATATGAGCTACTTCAATTATGCCACCGGCCTGACCATGACCGGCAAGAAATTCCATGAACTGTTCGGAGGACCACCTCGCAAACCGGAATCAGAAGTGTCACAGAAAGAAATGGATATTGCCCGTTCCATTCAGGCAGTTACAGAAAAAATCGTCCTGCGTCTGGCTAAAACAATCAAGCAGGAACAACAGGTTGATAATCTCTGCCTGGCCGGCGGCGTTGCCCTGAACTGTGTTGCCAACGGACGCATTTTACGTGAATGTGGTTTTGACAACATATGGATCCAGCCGGCTGCCGGTGATGCCGGCGGTGCCTTGGGGGCGGCCCTGACCATCTGGCACAATTATCTTGATCAACCGCGCATTCCGGATGGCACCACAGACAGTATGCAGGGGGCCTACCTGGGTCCTAGTTTCTCCAATGAGGAGATAAAAAGCTATCTTGAGAATGTCGGGGCAGTCTTTACACAAATGGATGATTCGCAACTCCTGCCCAAACTGGCAGAACTGCTTGATCAGGGCAATGTAGTGGGCTGGTTCAACGGCCGCATGGAATTCGGACCACGAGCTCTGGGCGGTAGATCAATCATCGGTGACCCGCGCAATACGGAAATGCAGACCCAGATGAACCTGAAGATTAAGTACAGGGAATCCTTCCGGCCCTTTGCTCCTGCAGTGAAGGCGGAAAAGGTATCTGACTGGTTCGAAATTGAGGGCGAGAGTCCCTACATGCTACTGGTAGCTCCTGTTCAACCTGACAAGCGTATCGACAATGAAATGGACACTAACCTGTTCGGCCTGGACAAACTCAAATGTTCCCGTTCAGAGATACCGGCAGTTACCCATGTTGACTATTCGGCCAGGGTCCAGACCATCCACCGGGAAACCAACCCCCGGCTCCACGACCTGGCCAGCGAATTTGAAAAAATCACCAGGTGCCCGGTATTGATAAATACCTCGTTCAATGTACGGGGTGAACCCATTGTCTGTACCCCCGAGGATGCGTACCGCTGTTTCATGCGAACTGAGATGGATTACCTTGTCCTGGAGAATGTTCTTCTTGCCAAGACCGATCAGCCGAAGATTGAACGCGATGATTCATGGCAGAAGGAATTTGAACTTGACTGATGGCTAAGCAAAAACTCCCCAACTTCTGCGTCGGAGTCTACGCTACCTGCGTACTTCCTTCGTCACTGCGGCGTACCGTATGTACGCCTCATTCCTCAGGATTCGGAGTCTCGCAAACTCGCTTACCTGAGCGCCTTGCATTTGGCGCTTTTCGAAGTTTTACTTCGTTCACTTATCTGCTTAGCCATCTCTCTTTATACGTTTTGAGAGGTTGATAGAGTTTTGCAGAGTATTAACAAACAACCGGACAAAAAAGAGCTGCGGAATTTCGGTTTCATTACCGGCGGGCTGACCCCGGCGTTTTTCGGGCTGCTGCTTCCCTGGCTCTTTGGGCACAATTTTCCCAGGTGGCCCTGGATCGTTGCTGTGGTCCTGGTCGCCTGGGCACTTGTCCTGCCCATGAGCCTCAAACCTGTCTACCGGGTCTGGATGACCATCGGACTTTGCCTCGGCTGGATCAATACCCGGATTATTTTGTCAATTATGTTTTATCTCATCATCCTGCCGGTAGGGGCTGTCATGCGATTGGCCGGGAAAGATCCGATGGCCCGATCAATAAACAGGGAACAGAAAAGTTACCGCGTAAAAAGCATTGTTCCCGACAAAAAACACGTGGAGAAACCGTACTGATGTTTGAATTCCTCAAAGACCTCTGGGGCTTCATGAAAGTCCGCAAGAAATTCTGGCTGGCACCAATCATTCTGATCATGATGTTACTGGGTGTCCTTATTGTACTGACCCAGGGTACGGCTGTAGCACCGTTTATTTATACGTTGTTCTAAACAAATAGTAGCTCTATCACGCCTTCCTCATCATGCTAAATACCTGTTGATTACCCCTGAACACCAGTTATTTTTTTAGACAAAAAAAGCCTGATGCCGGTTAACCGGCATCAGGCTTGATTATTCAGTAAGCAGTGTATACTTACGGTTTATGATTTACTCCGGCTCATCGTGGCATAAGTCACAATCCTGGGGGATAACCTTGCCGATATTAGTTGTATGCTCGTCGTTATGGCACCGAAAACATCCAAACCCGTCATCAGCATCCTGGTGACCGAGATGCTGTCGGTATGTACCCCAGGTAATTTTCATGCCGGGCCATACATTGTTCATCCAGGTTTCAAGCAGGAACTGTCCGGCCTTGACAAGAAGCTCTCCGTTTTCATCAACATATGCCTTGCCGTGTCGCCCGGCCTGCAGCTCTATAAGGGTCTTGATCATAAGCTCTTCTGCCTCTTCGCGTGAGGTATATTCTTTTTCAAGCACAGTAATACTGTCCTCGCGAATACCCTCCAGGCCCGGATCTATCCGACGACTCAACAATCCGAAATCCACCCGTTCCATCATCCTGTCATTGACATGTGTCGGACGGTTATGGCAGTCAATACAATCCATTGTGCGCCACTCATGCTCTTCACCTGCAGTTTCGGTCTCATCACCATGACCAATATCATACTCTTCGGTGACCCCGTCAGCATGGGTAACCTTGATCTTACCTATCTTTGTTCTCCTGTCATCGAGGGGCTGGTATTCAACCTTGACATCACTGCTTACATGCCAGTGAATACCTTCAAATTTTTCAGTTACCGGGTTCTGCCCACCTATGTGAAGGGATATTTCCTGAACCTCAGGATTCTCCTGGTCCTTATTTGAAAAGGAGTAAAATTTCTTCACCTTTTCACCGTGAAACTTTTCTGGCCAGTGACACTCTTCACAGGTATCACGGGCCGGACGAAGATGATGAACCGGGGCGGGAATAGGACGGCTGAAGTTGTCCGTGAAAACTGCTACAACCTGGCGCAGGCCGGAAATCTTTGCCTTCACAAACCAGGAAGCACCCGGACCGATATGACATTCAACACATTTTACCTTTGAATGAGGAGATCGCATGTACGCGGTATATTCAGGTGCCATTACCTTATGGCATAGTTTACCGCAAAAATACGGAGAATCGGTAAAATGATATGCCTCATAGCCAATAATGGTGAGGATGGCCACATTAAGGACAGTCAGGGCGGTAAAACCGACCATATATTTTTTATGTCGTGGGTTACTCAGGTCAATACAGAGTGATTTGTCATCCAGGTGAGCGCCAAGCGAATCCTTTAACCATTGTTTTCTGTTGACATAACAGGCAAGCGGGATAATCAGCAGGCCGACAACCATGAATCCCGGCAGGATCATATAACACAGTGCGGCAAAGTAAGGATTTTCAACCAGACCCAGCATATCCAGGGCCAATCCGATCAGCATCAGGACAATACTGATAGTCGTCGTTGCTACACCAATGAGCCCCAGGGGTGTACGCCACATTGCGTACAGGCAGTTCTCCCACAGTCCATCAGGCGGTATCTGGGGAGGCGGTACTAACCCTTCTCCACTCTGGTTGGTTTCTTCGTTTTGATTAGCCATCTCCCTTATTTCCTCCTATCTTATTGTGTAATATCAAACTCATTCGCTCGCCGGTTTCAAGAACTTTCCTCAGGAGCTCCAAGCTTTCCTGATCATCAACTTCAACACTCTGGTCAATCAACAACTGCGTATAATTAATTATCCCTGTCAGGTAATTGCTCAGGTTATTCAACTCCTTCGGGGAAAGATTAAAAACCCCCTTACCCTGCCCCCCGTGCGTGGCGACGTAAGCACCCTCGGCAATCATCAGGTTAACCTGACGGGTCAAATCCGCAATCTCCTTGCAGGACTTCGGATCAACAGCCAAAGGTTCCTGCGGGTTAGGCTCCTCCAGATAGCGGGCAATTGAAATGAGCGGTATCAATGCTTTCTGGTATAAAAAAAGTACCAGCAGTGATACACTTGCTATCATAAAAGTCAGGGCACCGATGGCCAGTCCCTGGAACCGCACCAGCCTTGTCTTCATCTGGCTGCTTAACACCCGGTCAAACTGCATCAGGTTATCTGAAAGTGTCCGCAGCTGAACATGAAGCTGCAAGGCCGTTTCCCGATCCTGCGGGTCCTCCGCCACTTTTCTGGCAAGCAATGCTATACCAGCCAGATCTACCTGATTAATGAGCGCCAGCTTATACTCTCCCGGCACAAGAGAATTTTCAAGGAGCCTTGAAAGATCACTGTTCAGGGCATCTACTTTTCCTGCTGCGGCTTCAGCATCAGTAGCAGACCCTGTTATCATAGTTCTGGTCAGGTGTTCACGCAGTGTGTCAAACCTGAATAATATTTTTTCGCCCTGGTAGATAATTGTGTCATATTCCCGAGTGAATCTATACTGCAGAAGACCCAGAATAACGACCAGTGCGAGAAGTGCGGCAACCGCACAGAACACACCGAACAAAATCTTCCGCAGCGAGACCATTCTTTATCCACCATCATATATATACAACAAAAGCCGGAGAGAAAGTATCTCCCCGGCTTGCCCGTTCTGACCAGGAGTCAAACGGACTGTTTTATTTGCAATTTTGAAGTGTCTTACTGCCTACATAACTACTACAGTGTATCTCATCAAATAATTATACTAAATCAACTACGCGTGTTTTTCAACTATAATCCTGTCACCGCTTTATAACCACTAGCTATGAGGGAAAGCGGCCCGCCACTCGCTGCCAGCCCGCCAACGAAACATGCCAGCCCCCAGATCCCGATAAGTGCTGATGCGATGCCCACTGTATAGATACCAGCCCTGGAAACTTCTTCTGTGGCTGTAGCCTTATCGACTGCCTTTGTCCTGACCCTGGTATTAACTGCTGTTCTTTTCATTTTCGTCCCTCAGTAGTAAATGTAATAATTGTACTTTAGAGTTACATTCCTGTTACGGCTTTGAACCAGTTGCCAACCATTGAAAGAGGCCCGCCACTTGCTACGAGACCACCTACAAAACATGCCAGGCCCCAGATCCCGATAAGTGCTGACGCGATTCCCACTGTATATATACCGGCCTTGGAAACTTCTGCCGTGGCTGTTGTTTTTTCTCCTGCCTGAGTCCTGACCCGGGTATCAACTGCTGTTCTTTTCATTTTCTTTCCTCCAGATAATTCTATTATTTATTAAAAACCCATAATTAGAGAGAAGTCTTAGCCAAAAACCGCCTGAATCCAGTTGGAGATGAGAGGCATGACCCCACCGCTTGCAAGGATAGCTCCAACAAAAGCTGTTACAACCCAGGCACCAACCAGTCCGGCTGCTATAGCCATTGTAGTGATCGCAGCCTTGTTAACTTCTGCGCCGGAATTAACTTTTTCTGCTTTTTTTGTTCTGACTTTTACTGCTGCGTCTGTTCTTTTCATTTTCCCTCTCCCTTGGTTGTTCTGTGTTTTCTTTCTTTTTCTTTTTATTTCTTAAATGTCTTTACTGTGACTCTGAGTTGCTCACTGTTGCCTTTTATATTGCATCAGTCGTGCCAGAAAATTTTACCACAGTTCTAAAAAATACAAGAATATTTCTAATTATTCGTTTTTAATACTTTTATTTTTTTTAATTGTTGAATTTTACCCAACATTGCCCACACAGATACAAGGTAATATGTTGCGCAACATGTGTTGCAAGGCAACATAATTATGCAACGCTTACCGTTGCGGCGCAACACTTATTTTGCGACAGGTGAAATATTAAGACGTTGCATTCGTCTGTAAAGAGTGGACCGGTCAATACCAAGAAGACGGGCGGCTTTTGCTTTGTTGTTTTCAGCCCGTTGGAGGGCGTCAAGAATTTCCTCAACATCACTTAATCCTGATTTATGGGGCAGTGTGGTCTGGACCTTCGTAGGATCAACTGATAAAGGGGTGGGAGGGGCAAGAAAGGATGGGGTTGTTTCATATGGTTTACCAGAAGATACTTCAGTGCCATGGGATTCACTGGTAAGAATTTCTGGCGGTAGACAATCAGCAGATAATGTAGGACCCTGGCACAAAACACAAGCCCTTTCAATGGTATGCTGGAGTTCCCTGACATTACCAGGCCAGGAATAATTCACCATATAGTGCATTGCCTGGTCGGAAATGCCATCTATTTCGCGTTCCAGCTTATCACTGAACCTGGAAACAAAATGATTAACAAGAAGAGGTATGGATGGCCGCCTTGCACGGAGCGGCGGCAGATTAATTTCCACTACACGGAGTCTGTAATAAAGATCTTCTCGAAAAATACCTCTATTTACCTTGTCCTGCAGGTCAGCATTCGTAGCTGTAATTACACGCACGTCCACATGAACCGGTTTATCGCGGCCAACCGGATAAAAAGTTCGTTCCTGGAGAAAACGGAGCAGTCGAAGCTGCAGACGTGAAGAAATATCTCCAATCTCATCAAGAAAAAGCGTGCCACCGTCAGCCTGAAGGATCCTCCCGGTTCTATCACTATCAGCTCCGGTAAAGGCTCCCTTTTTATGACCAAACAGTTCACTTTCAAGGAGGTCTTCAGGAATTGAGGCGCAATCCACTTTAACAAGGGACCCATCATAACGCGGGCTTTCGGCATGCAGTGCCTCAGCAGTCAGCTCCTTGCCGGTTCCTGACTCACCGGTAATGAGAACTGTGGTATCGACCTTCCCTACATTTTGAATAAGATTGAAAACCTCCAGCATGGCAGGACTGTTGTCAACAAATCCGTGAAAACTGCCTGTAAAATCCCTGTCCGGGAGGAAACCGCCTGAAGTGATATCGCGAGCTACAAGCACAACACCGTAAAAAGAACCTGTATCATCGTGAATAGGGGCTGCGTTTAAGCTTATTATCCTGTTTTCTCCATCCTGCCTGACCCATTCAATTCTATGTTCCTTCACATCTGTCCTCTGATCAACAACAAGCGCGGCATCATGCTGACAGGATTCTCCAAATTCACCGGGTATGTCAGTCAGGCTGTCAGGAATTTTTGTTGATGCTTCTGAAGACTGTAAGATCCACTTCCTGGCTTTTTCATTCAGTTGAATTATTCCCATATCACGGTCAACTGTTATAACAGCATCCTGGACCGACCGGAATACCGCCTCCAGGTAGCGACGATATTTTTCATTTTCAGACTCAAGCTTGATCTTTTCCTTTTGCAGGTTTCGGTGGCGTAAAGCCTGGCCGGTAAAGCGTAGGAGAAGTTGCTTGTTGATGGGCTTGTGAATATAGTCAAACACACCAAGTCTGACCATCTCCGTAGCGGAATCGATATCCGGCGCCCCGGTAATCATGACAATAGGACAGTCTACACCGGCCTGCCTCAGTTGCTTCAGGAGTTCAGGGCCCTTGACATCTTCAAGGAGGATATCACCTATAACCAGATCAAACTTTGCGTTATTCACTGCAGCAAGTGCTCCTGCAGCTGTCCCGACAGAAACCACCGGCCCGTAACCCGCTTTGTTTAAAAATTTCTCAAAGGTAAAGCGGATAGACTCATCTGCGTCGATTATAAGTATTCTCGGCTCTTTCAATGGTGTTTATACATGCACCTGATTAGGGAATAATCTGTGATAAAGAATTTGGGGAGAATTCAATAAACACACTGACAAACATGGATACGCATCACGCGTACTATATCATATTAGCCTGGAAACGTTAAAAATTTTTATATCGCTGAAGTGCTATCATTATTCCAACCTGAAGGAATTCAGATGAAATAAAGGACCGGGATGTTGTATAACCCCTGAAGGTACAATCTGCGGGTAGCTGATTGCCTGAAAAACAACGCCTGCCAATCACACGACTGACAGGCGCCTGAAAAACTACCCTGTTATTTTCTGGAGGGCTTCAACATACCTGGCCCTGGTTTTCGCAATGATATCCTCGGGCAGGACTGGCGGTGGAGGCTGCTTGTTCCAGTCAAGCGATGTCAGGTAATCACGCAGGAACTGTTTATCGAAGCTCGGTTGTCCCTGACCCGGTTTGTATTGATCCAGAGGCCAGAACCGGGATGAGTCCGGTGTAAGAACTTCATCGATCAGTATCAGTTCATTATCTACAAGGCCAAGCTCAAACTTTGTGTCAGCAATGATAATACCTTTACTTCTCGCATAGTCTGCAGCTTTTTCATACAGACGAACGCTTATTTCCTCGACCTGTACGGCAAGTTTTTCCCCTATGATCTCTTTCATCCTGTCAACTGAAATATTCTCGTCATGCTCTCCCTGCTCAGCCTTGGTTGAAGGCGTAAACAGGGGGGCTTCAAATTTGTCTGACTCCTGCATCCCGGGTGGGAGTTGAAATCCGCAGACGTTTGTATCTTTTTGATAGGCTTTCCAGAACGAACCCGAAAGGTATCCTCGGACAATACATTCAATTGGCAGGACTTGGGAGCGCAGGACAACCATTGATCGGCCTTCAAGCTGCTCCCGGTATTGATGGCACACTGCCGGGTACTCGTCCACATCCGCTGATATAAGGTGATTGGGTACGATATCGCCGAGCAGGTCAAACCAGAAAAGTGACAGCCTCGTAAGAATTGACCCTTTTCCCGGTATGGGGTCGTCCATTACAACATCGTAGGCAGATATCCTGTCAGTTGCAACGAGGAGAAGTTTATCCACATGACCGGGAATCTCATACATATCCCTTACTTTTCCGCGATGAAGCAGATCCAGTTCCTTCAAATCGGTACGAACGACCGGCACACTCATAATGTCCTCCAAATCCAGCATGCAGCAATCATGAAACACTGCCGCCTGTCTCTCAAATTATAAACCGAGTTTTTCTTTGACCCCGTTGACAACGGCATCACTGTTGAGTGCTTCAATACTGATGAGAAGCCCCTCTTTTTCGTAAAAACCAATCAGGGGTGATGTTTTTTCGTTATACGTCTCAAGGCGATGACTGATGGCCTCTTCTGTCTCATCTTCACGCTGAATGACCCTGGAACCGCACTTGTCGCAGATACCTTCCTGTCTGGTCGGATTTGACTTAACGTTATAAATAGCCTGGCAATCAGCATTCTCGCAGGTCCGGCGGGTACAGAGCCGGTCCAGGATAACGTCCCTCGGCACCTCGATATCCACTGCCATATCAAGGGTAATCCCGAGCTTTGCAAGCAGTTCTTTCAATGCCTCGGCCTGGGGGATTGTCCGGGGAAATCCGTCCAGCAGAAATCCTTTCTCACAGTCCGGCTCCTGGAGGCGGTTTTCCATTATTCCCATAATAAGGGAATCCGGAACCAGATCACCTCGTTTCATATACCCTTCTGCTTCCTTCCCAAGTTCTGTGCCGGCCTGGACGGCTCCCCTGAGAATATCTCCGGTTGATATCTGCACCGAACCGTCAATTGCCGTCAGTAATTTCGCCACTGTCCCTTTACCTGCCCCGGGAGCTCCGAGTAAAATAAGCTTCATCATGCCCTCCTTAATTAACTATAATTATAATAAATAAAAACGAGTATTCGCGGCGGCACTATACACGATTACCTCGTGAGTTGGTAGGGTAAAATATGAAGTTTCGAGAGACATTCCGGACATCTTGACAACCTCATTTTAAGAATTATTTTTTTGATTGTAAAACATAAAATTATAGCGCTACGGAATATCTGACCAGCTTTGCACTCGTATTTTCAACCAACCCGTAAGGAGAGAAAAATGGCAATTATTCGTTTGACGGAACGGCCCCATTTCAGGAACCCCTGGGCTGAATTTGAACGTATTCGCCAGGGCCTTGACCAACTTTCACAAAGCTTTGCTGAAGGAGATGTCCGCTATGGCAGGGCAACAGTTTTTCCTCCGGTCAACCTCTATGAGGACAAGGAAAGCCTTATTGTTAAGGCGGAAATTCCCGGTGTGAATTCAGCTAATCTTGATATTTCCATTGAGGGTGATACTCTTACACTCCAGGGAACGCGAAAAAAACACGATGATGAAAAAATCTCGTTTCATCGCAGGGAGATTGAGCGGGGAAATTTCAGCAGAGCAATTCCCCTGCCGGTTAAAGTAGATCCAGACAATGTATCTGCCCGTTTGAAGGATGGTATCCTGACTGTTACCATAGGCAAGGCTGCCGAGGTAAAGCCCCGCCAGGTTTCAGTGTCTACCGACTAACACGGAGGTGCCCCATGAGTGACCAGGAATTGAAAGTTCAACAGAAGCAGGAAGTTCAGCAGAGCGGGGAAACCACCAAGCCGGAAAAACATTTTGTTCCTGCCGTGGATATTTTTGAAAATAACGACCAGATAACGATCGTCGCCGAAATGCCTGGTGTCCAGGTTGAAGGGATAGATGTCAGCCTTGAGGACGACCTGTTGACAATCAGAGGTATGCGACAGGCAGATGAACTTCCGGAAACCAGAACCCTGCTCCAGGAGTTTGAAACAGGCCATTACCTGCGCCGCTTTACAGTTGCCGAAATAATTGATCAGGATAATGTGCAGGCCTCATTAAAGGATGGACTGCTCACTGTCATTTTGTCTAAGAAGGCGCCGGCCAAACCGAAAAAAATCGAAATCAGGGTGGATTAGCAACTAGTCCCTCTGAAAACTGAAAGCTGCTCATGTTCTCTGTGCAGTGACAGGCAGTTTTTTAAAACCCGCATTTATTGCACCGATCGCAGCAATAAATGCGGGTTAATATTTTTGACAGGCCGAATTGCTGTAGCTTACTAGTGTTGCTGTCAGAGATCCTATGAGGATCTTTGAGTTAATTTTTACCGGAACCCGGCATTCATCACTGGTAAACCAGATAACTGTATCGCCGTCCTTATCATAGAGCCCTTTGAATTTCATTATAGGCATCACCCGGGTTGTCCTGACCCTGCCCAATATCGACTCAACCTCTTCTGTCCCTTTAACCTGCACTTTCACCTCGTTTCTCTTCTTGTCGGCAAAAGTCGGTACCATAAAAGAACGTTCAGAAATCAGTTCCATCGCCCGGGTCGCGTAAAATGAAGAAAATTCATTATGCACCTGACCTTTCAGGTCAAATTCCTGTGCAGGCTCCTCGTTTTTTTGATATTTCACGTGAAAACCCTGCTGGTCATACATGGTCAGTCTTCGTGTAACAGATCCCCTCCCCTCGCGCTGCAGCACTTCGTATCTGTATGGCAGTTTCAGGTCACCCCGGACAAAGGTGACAAAAACGTCGTCAACAGGGTAGAAAAATTTAAAAACCCCGTAATCGGTAACCCGGGCATGTATTGCATAGCCGCCGTCTTCTTCATTTCTGATTTGTAGGGACAAGTCCCCGATTTTGATCCCACCGCTCCAGGAAATTTCATAATGCAGAACCTCGTTACCGGAAAAAATAACCCGAAAAATATCGGGATCAGGTACACCAGGTGTCAAGTCGGCAGCCTTGATGTCTAGTGAAAAAAGGAAAAAGAAAAAGAAAACCGTGAGGAGCAGGGAATGGATAAGGTGCGATGGTCTTTTTGAACGTTGAACAGTCAACGCCAAACGTCCTACGTCGAATGGGAATAAATTCCGGCACCTCATTTTACTGCTTCAATATTCAAAGTTGGACGTTCGATGTTCGACGTTCATTCCCATTTCAATCAACCACTTGTCACCAATGATAGCCATGTTGCAGCAAAAAGCGTCAGTGCTATGAATCCGTTCAGGGAAAAGAAGGAGAGTTGAATGCGTGAAAGGTCTCCGGGAGCCACCACGATATGCTGGTAAAAAAGTGCCGCACCGGTAATGGCAATACCGACAAAGTAGAAGATGTTAAGAGTGGCCATGTATCCTGTTGCCGCAAAAAATACAAAGGCAAGAACATGAAAAAGCACTGCCAGCTGGAACGCCCTCCTGCGTCCGAACCTGGCCGGCATTGAAAACAGGCCGGCTTCCCGGTCAAAATCCGCATCCAGGCAGGCATAAATTGTATCAAACCCCGTCACCCAGAATAAAACGCCGAGTGACAGCACCCAGGGATACCCCTCAAAAGTGCCGCTGACCGCCACCCATCCCCCGAGCGGAGAAAAAGCGAGAGCAACACCAAGCACTACGTGACAGAGCCAGGTAAACCGTTTGGTCAAAGAATAGAGAAGTGTCAAACCAAGGGCAAACGGTGCTATCTGCAGTGCCAGCAGGTTCAGTTGATAACAGGCAAAAAAGAATATTGCTCCGGAGATGATGACCATGAGCCAGGATTCCGCAAGGGATACCTCCCCGGCAGGTAATGCCCGGTTGCTTGTTCTGGGATTAGCTGCATCAAACCTGCGGTCAACAATACGGTTAAATCCCATGGCACAGGTCCTGGCCCCGGCCATGGCAACAATCACCCAGAGAAATACTTTTATTCCAGGCATGCCCCTTGCCGCCAGGAAAGCCCCCATGAGGGCAAAAGGCAATGCAAAGACCGTATGCTTGAACTTGATCATCTCAAGCAGTACTTTGATTTTGTTGAACATAATAATTAGCCTGTTAGTCATTTAGGCTGAAGGCTTTTAGGATAAAACCAATTATTGATCCAAATTTTAACACTGATTTAAATGCATTAGATTCCAAACCAAAACTCCTACTTTACAAACTTGTCCCTAATAGCCTGACAGCCTTCAGTCTATTGACCTACGATAGGATAAGGCCGGCGTATCCGACAACCTGGTCCGTATCACCACTCGCTTCCCCTGAATCGGTATAGCGAACGAGGTCGGCCCGGGTAGCTCCCAGTTCCTGGGCTGTCAGCACAACGATGGTTGTCGGCATGATGCCACACATCGAAATCCGGTTGCCGATAACCGTATCATACAACCCCTGCGGATCCATGGCTTCTATCTTTTCCAGGGCCAGGCTGTCTTTTCTGCTCGCATCCTGGCGGGATTCATAGTGCGTCATATCGGTACTGGCAACCAGCAGAACAGGTTTGCCGTAAGCCTTAATTGCGGCTGTCAAATCATGAGCAGCTTCCTGGCATGTTGCATACGTTACATGGGAGACGACAATAGGTACTATCCGGAGGGACGGGTTGTAATATTGCAGAAAAGGGACCTGCACTTCCAGGGAATGTTCGTATTCCTGGGCAGCCTCATCTTCGGTTATTACCGTTGACCTGTCAAGTACAAGTGCGGCAAGTTCTTTGTTGATTTCCACGTCTCCCATGGGCATTTGCCAGTCTTCTGTTCCCAAAGCCAGGGATGCGCCCCTGCCGTGATGATTCGGCCCGAGGATGACAACCGTATCCGGAACATTGACCCTGGCAACTGTTTCAGCAGCAACAGGGCCGGAATAAATATACCCGGCGTGGGGAGCAATAACAGCTACGGCATCCTGTTTGTCATCTGCAGTGATGCCAGGGTCCATTTCACTGATGGTACCTGTTAAGGCAGCGGCACTCCCGGGGTAAAATCGATTGGCTACTACTGGTGCACGCATATTCTCCCTCCTGGTATGTCAAAATTTGACCAACAAACAAGAATTACTTATACTGATATTTTATAATGAAACAGTGAGTTTTACAATTTGGCAGGGAACAAACCTGTAAAGAAGTAATTAAAGCGGAAAAATTCCTTAAAATTGAATACGTGACGGGGGTTGATTTTTCAATCCGGTTATCCCGGATTATTTTCAAAGTTTGACATCCCAGGTAGTTCCATCAGCCCCATCCTGCAATTCAATGCCATACTGCAGGAGCTGGTCCCGAATGGAATCACCGGCAGCCCAGTCTTTTTTCTGCCTGGCTTCAGCGCGGTCTCGGATCATTTTTTCAATATCTTCAACAGTTATATCAAGCGTAGCCAGCAGCTTCTGCTTTTTTGATTCAATATATGCCACCGCGTCCTGTTGGAGCAACCCCATTATTCCTGCCAGTTCCTTTACAGTCTCCCCTCCATTCCTCAAAAGATCAAGATCTTCCCCTGAAGGTTTTGAACCAACGGCCTGTACAACTTTATTCAACACCTTGACAGTATCAAAAATGAGCCCGAGCCCCTGGGCGGTGTTAAAATCATTATCCATGACATAATCAAACCGCTGCGCAAGAGACTCAATTTTCTCACGGTCCTTGGCAGAGATGGCCGATTTGCCATTCCCCGTCTCGCACCCCCTAATACGGGCAAGGCAGTCATACATCCGATCCAGGCCAGCCTCGGCATCCTGCAGCGCAGCCTCAGAGAAATCAAGGGGGTTGCGGTACTGGGTTGAGAAAATAAACAGCCGGACAACTTCCGGCGGATACTGGTCCAGCACTTCGCGAATGGTCAGAAAATTATTGAGCGATTTGGACATTTTTTCGTCACGGATCGTCACAAAACCATGATGGATCCACATATTGGCAAAAGGTCTGCCTGAAACACCTTCGCTCTGGGCAATCTCGTTCTCATGATGCGGAAAGACAAGATCCTGTCCGCCGCCGTGGATATCAAATGTCTCTCCCAGGTATTTTTTGCTCATGGCCGAGCATTCGATATGCCAGCCGGGACGTCCTTCACCCCACGGGCTGTCCCATTTCGGTTCCCCCGGCTTGCTGCCCTTCCACAGGACAAAATCCATGGGATGCTGCTTCTGCTCATTCACCTCGATCCGTGCACCTGCCTGCATGTCATCAAGATTACGACCGGAAAGGCTTCCGTATTCTGCAAAGTGGTCAACCCTGAAATAGACATCACTGCCGGACGGGTAGGCAAGCCCCTTGTCAATGAGCTCCTGGATAAGTTCGATCATCTCGGGAATATGCTCTGTTGCCTTGGGTTCAAGATCTGGTCGCAGAATGCCGAGCCGGTCCGTATCAGTGTAAAATTCATCAATAAAACGGTTGGCCAGTTCTTCGGAACTCACACCCTGTTCATTGGCCCGGTTGATGATCTTGTCGTCAATATCTGTAAAATTGCGGACAAAGGTAACCTTGTAGCCCCGGTAGCGCAGGTACCGGACAATCATGTCAAAGACCAGGAAAGACCTGGCATGCCCTATATGACAGTAGTCATAGGATGTTATCCCGCAGACGTAGAGCTTGACATGACCCTCATCAATCGGCTGAAGGGGTTCCTTTTTGCGGGTCAGGGTGTTATATATCTTGATATTCATCTGCAAACCGTCTTGCTTAATCATCCAATAATACATGCCTGTCATTGCGGCATACAATTTTTGCTATAAGATAACACAGTCATCTATAATGAACAACCAAGGCTCTGCCCCTAAAAAAACCTGGCACCAGACCATGCAGGCATGGACCCGCCCCCAGGTAATGGCCATGCTCTTTCTCGGTTTTTCGGCCGGCTTGCCCATCTGGCTTATATTTTCCACCCTGTCACTTTGGCTGCGGGAAGCCGGAGTGAGCCGTTCAGCGGTCACCTTTTTTTCATGGGCGGCACTCGGATATTCCTTTAAATTTATATGGGCACCACTCATCGATACTCTGCCCCTACCTTTCCTCACCAAAAAACTTGGCCGACGGCGCGGCTGGCTCCTTGTGACCCAGGTTGCGGTAATCACGGCAATCTGCCTCATGGCCCTGACCGACCCTGCTGCAGGACAACAGAATATAACCATCATGGCGCTGGCCGCAGTGATGCTCGGGTTTTCATCCGCCAGCCAGGATATTGTCATCGACGCCTATCGAATTGAATGCGCGGAACAAGACCTCCAGGCACTTCTCGCCTCAACCTATATTACCGGTTACCGCATCGGTATGCTGGTTGCCGGGGCAGGCGTCCTCTATCTGGCGGATTGGATCGGTACCTCCAAGGAAGCCTATAACTACCTGGCCTGGCAATACAGCTATTTCGCCATGGCCGTGGTCATGCTCATCGGCGTGGCCACAACCCTGGTCATCGCAGAACCGGAAACCGGTAAAAAAGATTTTGCCTACTCCGCTTTCCATTATCTTCGTTTTCTCTTCATTTTCATCTGTGGCGTAACCGCCTTTGTTGCTGTTTTTTTCCTCAGCGCATCCCTGGTTGCGGATATAAAAAACTCAGTCAATGGGCTCATGACCGGGCACGCCAAGCTTGTTTCATTTGTCATTGAAACCGCCCGGTTGGCCATGGCCATATTTTGCGCATTAACCACCGGCGCAACCCTAGCTTATCTCAAAGTCGCGGACCGGGAAATGGTGAGGCAGGCCTATATCAGACCGTTGACCGATTTTCTGGTTCGCTACGGAATCCATACAGCCCTGCTGCTTCTAGCCCTCATTGGACTTTACCGCATCTCCGACATTGTTCTCGGCGTAATCTCCAATGTTTTTTATCAGGACCTTGGCTTTTCCAAATCAGTGATTGCCAGCGTTACCAAAACCTTTGGTCTGTTCATGACCATTGCCGGTTGTTTCCTGGGAGGAGTGCTTACTGTGCGTCACGGAGTCATCAAGATTCTTTTCCTGGGAGCGCTGCTCTCAAGCGTTACCAACCTGCTCTTTATGCTGCTTGCAGCCGTCGGCGACAACATCATCTTGCTCACCTTCGTCATCGCAGCAGACAACTTAAGTGCCGGCATTGCAACCACAGCCTTTGTCGCCTTTCTCTCCAGCCTGACCAGCATTTCCTTTACCGCTGTCCAGTACGCCATCTTCAGCTCCCTGATGACGCTGTTACCCAAACTGCTTGGCGGCTATTCCGGTACTATGGTCACGGCCTGGGGATATGAGTGGTTTTTCCTGATGACAACGCTGATGGGTGGTCCGGTATTAATTCTGATATGGCTGGCCGGAAAGAGGTTAAAATAAAGCATTTCACCCAACCTTCCGTCACTAGTTCATAATTCCTTCAGTTTGCAGATCAATTGGCGATGCCCCGCTGGAAAGGGATATTCTTCCAGCTCTTCAAGAGAGACCCACCGATATTGTAGGGCTGCGTGCAACTTTGGTTGTGCATCTCCCTTTATGTCGGTTAAAAATGAATGGAGCGTGACCCGATAGCGGGTATAGAAATGAATTACGGTTTTAAATCTTACCATTGATCCGGCCTGCAATTCGGTCTCCTCCAGGAGTTCACGTATTGCTGTATTTTCGGGAGATTCACCGTCCTTTATCCTTCCCCCGGGAAACTCCCATAAACCTCCCCAGACATCATCATACTGCCGCTGCTGGATAAAAAACTTCCCATTCTTTTTGAGGATAGTGCAGGCCATGACAATATCTATGGTCTCGTTCTTCTTCCCCTTGACAGGACGTTCCGCTACCGTTCCAGCCGCCAGGGCTTTACACTGATTCCGGACCGGACAGTTCGCGCAATCGGGATTTTTCGGTGTACATACCAGGGCTCCCAGTTCCATAAGAGCCTGGTTTAAATCACGGGGGGCAGCATGATCCATCATCTCCTGGACACGTCCTGTAATATGGTTATGCACCTGCTTCTGCTTCACCGGAAGGTCAATATCCTCCCAGCGAGCGAACAAACGCTCCACATTGGCGTCCACCACTGGATATGACCGATTATACGCTATCGACATTATGGCTGCAGCAGTGTATGGGCCTATACCTGGCAAAGACAATAATGCATCATAGTTTTCCGGGATTGTGCCGTTATGTTCTTTGACCAGTTTTTCAGCCGCCTTTTTTATATTCCTGGCCCTGGAGTAGTACCCCAGGCCTTCCCATGCTTTGAGCACCGATCGTTCCTTGGCCCTGGCTAGTGTGGTCACGTCCGGGAACCGTTTCATCCAGCGTGCAAAATACTCAACCACCCTGTCCATCTGGGTCTGCTGAAGCATAATCTCGGATATCCAGACCTGGTACGGTTCATAGGTTTTGCGCCATGGCAGGTTCCGCTCATTCTTCAAGAACCAAGCAAGTATCAATCCACTAATTTCCATACTCATACTATAATTATTCATTATTGCGTTCGTGAAACATTCATCACCCTAACCCTTATTTCAGTTTCAATTCGATTTAAGGGGCTCTACAGGTTAGATGTGAATAATACTCAAGGCAAACCTCAGGCTTACATATCCAACACCATATTTGGAATCAAAGTTACAACAATATAGTATGTCTTTATCTAGTTCCGGCTGAAGCTATACAAAAAAATCCAAGTAGTATACTATGATATTAATGTATTCAGTCAATCCAGGTAATGGTTTTGTAAATGAACAAAAAATTGAAAGAATGGCACATCTATGGATTACAGCTTTTTGTGCTTTTGGTGTGTAATCCAGTACTTTGGCAATTTGACAGAAGTTTATCCGTAGCTTTACCTGATTCAATCGCCTATATTAAACAGGCTGACGAAATATTAAGTTCAGGTATCTTATACTTGAGTGGCTGGGGACATATTGATAGTGTTTTAATACTTTCACCGGTTTACCCAATCCTCATTGCCCTTGGAAAGCTATATTTTAAGGAAGGAATCCTTACCGCAGAATTCGTCAGCAGTGCATGTATAATCCTTTCCACCCTCCCCATGTATTTTTATATTTCGAGACTCTCTTCAAATTCTTGTGCTTTTGTTGCGTTACTATTAATTCAGTTGAATTATTATTTTTTGTCATTTGGTACCAGTGCTCTCTCTGAGGCAACATTTATCCTCACGTTGAGTATAGGTTTATTTGCAATTGAGAGATACATATCCTCTGGTTTCAAAAATTCATATTCTTTTTTTCTGGGAACGATATCATCTGTCATCATTCTCACGAGACATGTTGGCATTAGTTTTACCTTAACCCTCATACTGTTTATTTCCCTTTTGTATTTATCGTCTATAAAAACAATCAAGCGACAAATATTAAAATCCTCAACTTATTTTATTGTTGGTTTTTTGTTTATAATCATCCCTTACAGCATAGTACTTTATAGCCAGACAGGAAAAAGTTTTCTTACCAAACAGTACCGATTAGGCAATTACAGTGTTACTGCACCGGATGATATTCTTTCAAAAATCGAAACGATTGACTTGAATGACTACAAAAATAAATACAAGCAGAGAAGAGAACTTCGCAAGCTTACCCCAGACTCATCAGAAATGCTTGGATACGTTACTAATTTTACAAAAAATGATAGCCATTCAATAAAAGGGGCCATATATAGATTCTTATCCTCTCCCTCATCACTGCCTAAAAACTTCTTCAGAAATATTGATAATATAAGAATTACTGAAGGACTGGTATTAACTATTCTATTTGTTACTTCTTTGTTTACATTTTTTGCAAGGTTATTGAAAAGTACTGATAATATTCACCAATCTTTTTTACCATTATTTGTTCTGACTTATATTGTACTCATATCTTTTATAAGCGGGAGTTCAATCGAAAGATATATTAATGTAATCTATCCTTTTATTACAATCACTGTCCTCATCGAAATAAACTATATATTGCGTTACCTGCTTATTAGCCAAAGTGCCAGTATCCATTTTTTCCTTATTTCGTTTTTGGCCTTTATTCTCTTGTTTTCAACCCCCCGATTATCTGTGGGAGTGAAAACTGAACCCAAAATTCGTGAATATGAATCCCCGTTAATAATTTGTTCACAGCTCATCAAACAAAACAGCCCCATATTTACCATGCACCCCATTTATTCCAGCTCTTTGGGTGGATGGTACCGTGTCCTACCGAATGATTCATTGCCAAAAATAGCTGCATATGCTGAAAAAACTGGCGTTAAATGGATGATACTTAACACCCTGGGAGATAGAACCGAAATAGATTTTTATACAAATGCTTCATGGCTCGATGAACCGGAGAAACTCACTCGGCGCTTTCCAAATACCATTCAATTAAGATGCAGGATAAGCAATAATATCTGGCTTTATCAATTCAAAAACCTCGAGGAATCTGATGACTCGGACATATAACCCCCCTTTATTCTTCACCTTAACCGGACCTTGGATTACTGCTCTGGCATCCAAGACCTCCGCATACCAGGATAGTATTGGCTTCAGGTTTATTCCTTCTCCAGGCGGCAACATAGGATGTGTTTTATACCTTCAACTCTCAGGTGAAAAATATTATGATCTTATAACAAAGAAAATGCGTATTAATAATATACTTTTATTCCAACCTGTTGTTTATGGTATAAAACTACGTGTTCAGTTTCCGGGCATTGCAGATGACTCTGACACTCCGGAACATCCTTTCCCATAGTAACCCGATGATACAGGACGAAAAAAAAAAACATTTCGGGGACGCTGCGCTCATAGCCGTTCTCTTTCTATGCAACCCTGTGATCTGGAACATTGACAGGCGTGTCGCAATATTATTTCCAGATTCAATTGCCTATATAAAAATGGCTGATGAAATATTAAGGTCAGGAATCTTATACTTGCGTGGTTGGGGACACGTTGATTCTGTTTTAATCCTACCGCCAGTTTATCCAATCCTCATTGCCATAGGAAAATTATATATAAAGGGAGGAATCATCACAGCAGAATTCGTCAGCAGTGCATGTATAATCTTTTCAACAATCCCCTTGTATTTCTATATTTCAAGGACCTCTTCAAAGTCTTGTGCTTTCGTTGCGTTACTATTAATCCAGTTGAATTACTATTTTTTGTCATTCGGTACCAGTGTACTTTCTGAAGCAACATTTATTCTCTCGTTGAGTATAGGTTTGTTTGCAATCGAGAGATACGTATCGTCTAATTTCAAAATCTCATATTCTTTTTTTCTCGGTACGGCATCATCCCTTATCGTTCTCACTAGACACGTTGGTATCAGTTTTATCTTAACTCTCATGCTGTATATTTCTCTTTTGTATTTATCATCAACAAAAATAATCCAGCAGCAAATATTAAAATCTACAACTTATTTTATTGTTGGATTTTTGTTTATAATAACACCTTACAGCATATTACTCTATAATCAGACAGGGAAAAGTTTTTTAACCAATCAGTACCGATTGGGCAAATACAGTGTTACTGCACCAAATGAAATTCTTTCACAAATCGAAACCATTGATTTGAAAGACTACAATAAAAGATACAAACAAAGAAGAGAGCTACGCAAACTTACCCCGGACTCATCAGAAATGCTTGGGCACGCAACTAATTTCACTAAAAAAGATAGCCATTCGATTAAAATAGCCACAAATAAGTTCTTATCCTCACCATCTTCACTTCTTTACAACTTATTTAGAAATATTAATCACATAAAAATTACTGTAGGATTAGTACTGACCATTCTATTTGTGATCTCTTTGTTTACATTTTTTATCAGGATGTTGAAAAGTACTGACAATTTACACCAAGCTTTTGTGCCATTGTTTCTTCTGACTTATATTTTATTAATATCTTTTATAAGCGGGAGTTCAATCGTAAGATATATTAATGTAATATATCCTTTTGTTACGATTACAATCCTCATTGAAATAAACCATTTATTGCGTTACAGAATTTTCAAACTAGGCCCCAAAGCCCATTTTTGCTTTATTTCTTTTTTAGCACTTATTTTCCTGTTTTCAACCCCTCGATTATCAGTGGGAGTGAAAACTAAACCCAAAGTTCTTGAACATGAAACTCCTTATTACTTTTGTTCACAGCTAATCAAACAAAACAGTCCCATTTTTACCATACATCCTTTTGACTCATATGTTCTTGGGGGGTGGTTTCGTGTACTTCCAAACGATAGCCTCGAAAAAATTTCAAATTATGCATCAAAAACTGGAGTGAAGTGGCTTTTTATTGATTCAAATGGAGACAAACTTGATAAAAAACATTACAACCATGCTGATTGGCTAAAAAACAGTACACTGTTAAGCGAACTTTATCCTGATCTCGTTCAATTAAGGTGTCGGGTGAGTAATCAACTCTGGCTATACGAATTCAAACCAACCTCTAACAGCAAACAGACAAGTGAAGCTAATTCTACTCCACCCTTTTTACCTGAATAATAATGTTGTAAAGAAACAGCAATTCGAACTTCCTTGCTTTTTCACTAAAACTCTGCAAGAATTTTTATTAATGCAACTAACCCAACTATATTTATACTCCGAGGAACCAGATGGAGCTAAATCAAAAATATAAAATCACTGTACTTCTTCCCGCCTATAATGAAGAACAAAGCATCGACACAACCATTAGCAAAATCAGGGAACTTCATCCGGACATCGAAATCCTGGTTGTTGATGACGGCTCTACAGATGGTACCATGCGTAAAGCAATTGAAGCAGGCGCTTCAGTCTGGCCGCATCCCTATAATATCGGCAATGGTGCTGCCGTAAAAACCGGAATCAGGAACGCCTCTGGAGAATGGATCATCATGATGGATGCGGATGGTCAGCATGACCCGGCCGACATTTCCCGGTTCCTGGAAAACATTGACAAATATGACATGGTTGTAGGGGCAAGATCAAAAAAATCGAAAACATCATTCCACAGAGACCTTGCCAACAAGTTCTACAACTGGCTTGCCTCGTTCGTTTGTGATTTCAGGATTCAGGATCTCACCTCCGGTTTCCGCCTTGTACGAAAACAAACAGCTCTGCAGTTCCTGAACCTCCTGCCCAACACGTTTTCTTATCCATCAACAATAACAATTGCTTTTCTGAGAAGTGGTCATACGTTAAAATATATCCCAATAAAAACGCATGAACGTTCAGGAAAAAGTAAAATAAAACTGTTGCGGGATGGTTCCCGCTTTTTCCTGATCATTACAAAAATTGCAACGCTCTACTCACCGTTACGGATTTTTCTTCCTGTCAGTTTTCTTTTCTTTATGACAGGCCTGCTGTATTACCTTTACACTTTCATTACAACTCATCGCTTTTCCAACATGTCGGCAGTCCTTCTGACGACAGCTATTATAATATTTATGATGGGACTGGTCTCAGAGCAGATAACCCAGTTGAGGTATGACCGAACTGAGTAAATGTCTTCTGAACAACCACATATCCTGATTGACATCAGCCACCCGGCCCATGTCCATTTTTTCATAAATCCAATTAAAATCTGGCAGGCTCAAGGCTGTGAGCTGTTTATTACCTCCAGACAAAAGGAAATCGCGACGGACCTTCTTGATGCCCTCAAAATTCCCCATCAGGTCATTTCCTCCATGAGCAGCGGAGGAGTAATCAATATGGGCAAGGAACTGATAAAACGGGATCGTTCACTCCTGAAGGTTATATCCAGGGTCAAACCGGACATAATGGTCGCCGTTGGCGGCGTTTCAATAGCCCACACAGGTTTTCTTCGCCGAATCCCCTCCATTGTATTTTATGATACTGAAAATGCCCATCTCCAGAACATGATCACCTACCCTTTCTGTTCGCTGGTGGTAGCACCAGAGTGTTATGGATCCTGGCTTCCGCCATGGCGTCTGAAATATCCGGGATATCATGAACTCAGTTATCTGCATCCGGATTGTTTCACGCCCGACCGTGAAACTGCTGTCGAATGCGGTCTTGATCCAGACCGGAAAAACTTCCTGATCAGAGTGGTATCCTGGCAGGCCAGTCATGACCTGCGGGAAAAGGGCTGGGATGTGGAACTCCTCTCCGAAACTGTTCAATTCCTGCATGAACGGGGAAATGTCATGGTCTCCGCTGAAGCAGAACTTCCTGCAGAACTGCAGCCTTTTGCCTATACAGGACCACCTGAAAAGATTCATCACCTGATAGCCTATCTGACAATGTTTGTGGGGGAAAGCGCCACTATGGCATCCGAATGTGCTGTACTCGGAATACCATCAATATATGCTGCCAATACCGGGCGTGGTTACACGGACGAACAGGAGGAGAAATTCGGCCTTGTGAAAAACGTCCGGGAACTGAACTGGCAACAACTGCACAACTCCATGATGGAAATGCTTGGAATCCATTCAGCTGAATATAAAAACAGAAGGCAGAAACTTCTAACCAAAAAGACAAATGTTGCAGAATTTGTTGCGGACCTTGTCTGTAATTACCCCGGTTCTGTAAACCGCTACAAGAAATCCTTTTCACATCCCGGGACGACCTGATGTGCGGAATTGCAGGATTCTTCAGTGCTGACAGTGTTTATCAGCCTGCCTCTATTGTTTCACGAATGCTCGATGCCATAGAGCACAGGGGGCCTGACGGTAGAGGAGAAGCCTCTTTTGCCAACTGTAATCTTGGTCATGTGCGGCTGGCAATTATTGACATCGAAGGCGGCATCCAGCCGATGAGCACCCCTGACAAACGGTTCTGGATTTCCTATAATGGTGAATTGTACAACTTTCTTGAGATTAAAGAGGGGCTGGTAAAGGCCGGAGTAGATTTTCAGACCCACTCGGACACCGAAGTTGTCTTGAATGCCTTCAAGAATAGTGGTCCTGAATGCCTGAAGCAGTTTCGAGGCATGTTTGCCTTTGCTCTCTGGGATGATGAATCAAAGGAAGGATTCCTTGTCAGGGACAGCATGGGTATAAAGCCGCTTTTCTTTACAAATCATGACGATCAGCTTGTTTTCGGGTCAGAAATAAAAGCTCTGCTGCAATTTCCCGGGGCCAGAAAATCCCTTGACCTGCAATCCCTCCACCTCATGATGAACTACCGGTATATACCCGGAGAAAAAACCCTGTTCCACAACATTTTTCATCTCATGCCCGGTCATTTCCTTCACTGGAAAGAGGGTCGCTTTACTGTTAAAAAGTGGGATAAAAAGTCCTCTGACAATAGTCATCTATCGGTTGAGAGTATACGATCCAGCCTTAAAAAGGCAATTCAGCGGCAACTTGTCAGCGATGTCCCTTTAGGCAGCTACCTGTCTGCAGGAATAGACTCTGCAACAATTCTTGCTTTATCTCTTAAGGGCGGAGATACAGCATCGCATAACTTTCCTACTTTTACCATACAGACCGGTGATTCCCCTCTTGAGCATATCCATGCCGCTGAAACAGCCGGAATAATGCAGGTCACGAACTATCAGGGTGAAGTTGAAAACAACCTCGAACAACATCTTGCAAATGTCATATGGCACCTCGAAGTACCTAAGGTCAACGCTTACCAGTCGGCCCTGGTGGCCCGTCTCGCGAGGAAGCATGTAAAAGTGGCATTGTCAGGCCTGGGAGGGGATGAAATTTTTCTGGGATATACCATTCATCGTTACCTTCACCGGCTGCACAGTATCCAGAATACCATTCCCCACCTTCCTGCTTTACTGGGAAAGATATCTCACCCCCTCATTTCCAGGCTGGGCATACATTTTGAAGAATATGCCAGGGGCTTTCAGGCACTTGCAGCTCTGCCGGATTTCAGACAGGTATATGCCATTATCAGGAATGTGTGGGACTCGCCTGAAAACAGAAAACGGATATATGGACCGCGTATGCTGGAGCAACGTTTTGACAATGCATTTTCCTCCCTTGAAAAGGAATGGGATGAGACAAGCGTAGATCCTGTCCAATGCTGTGCTTCCTTCGAACTGAAGAACAAGATGGTTAATGACCTCCTGCTGCAGGAGGACAGGCTGAGCATGGCTTACGGGCTCGAAGTAAGGGTACCGTTCCTTGATGAGGATCTGGTTAACCTGGTAACTCATATCCCGGTTGAGCATCGTATGCCGAGAGGGCAATTGAAAGGCCTCATGAAAGAGACGGTTGCAGCATGGCTTCCGCAAAGCATCCTCGATCGTCCGAAGAGCGGTTTCCAGCTTCCCATTCATCATGTATTCAACACCCATCTCAAACCGTTGACCCAAGAGTATCTCAGTGTCAATAGGATAAAAAGAGACGGGCTTTTTAATCCTTCTTTTGTTACAAGTGTGCTCAACGCCAAGCCGGATAAACGGCTCCGATGGCATTATTTTTTATTGTATCTCATGATCGGTACTGCAATCTGGATTGACTTGTTTGAAAACGATGAACCACCCCCCGCATGGCCCTGAAGCCGCTGATATTGATCAAGTCCTTGACTGGGTCTACACCTGGAGCACAAAGCAGGATCTCAGAGGCTTTAATAAACACGATGGACTGAACAGCCCCGTACTGAGGTTTTTCCTGGGCTGGGCAAAATGGCCCCGCATTATAGCAATCCAGAGTGTCATGCGGGCTCCTGTAAACATCCGCCCTCTCCTGGGAGTTCAACGAACAATCAACCCCAAGGGACTGGCACTGTTCACTCTGGGCCTGCTGCACAGGTATAGTGTATCCCAAAATAACACATATCTTTCCGAAGCTGAAAGGATCCTGCAGATCCTGTATGAATGCAGGAGTGATGGGGAAACATGGTCCGGCAATTGCTGGGGATATCCTTACCCCTGGCAGGACCTTGGTTTTTTTGCTCCAACAAATACGCCGAATGCTGTTGTCACCTCTTTTGTCTGTGAAGCTTATCTTCAGGCTTACCGCATAACCAGAAAAACCGAATACCTTGATACTGTATCAAGTGCTTTACGTTTCTTTCTTCAAGACCTGACGGTTATTGAGGAGACTGCCGAAATTCTTTGCCTGGGCTATATGCCTCTCCCCATGACGATGAGAGTAATGGATGTATCAATTCTGGTCGGCGCTGTACTCGCGCAGTACGGAAAGCTGGCAGATACTGCAGAATATACTGTCCAGGCAAAAAAACTGGTAAATTTTGTTGTCAGCAGGCAGACCGATTATGGAGCATGGTTTTACACCGATCCCCCCGAAGACTCTCCTATAGGCCATGACAATTATCATACCGGGTTTATCCTTGATGCGCTATGGCGTTATATGGATGCGACCGGCAACTGGGAATGGAAAACACGTTATGACCTTGGCCTGGATTTCTATGCCGGGAAACTCTTCAACCAGGACGGATCACCACGCTGGATGAGCGACAAGAACTACCCATACGACATCCATGGAGCGGCACAGGGGCTGATTACATTTTCACTCGCCTTGAAAAACGGGTATGATCATGCCATGCTTCTGGAGAAGATCCATAATTGGGCAATGAATAACATGTACGATCCTGAAGGACGTTTCTACTATCAACAGAACAAATATTTCACAAAAAAATTTACTCTCCTGCGGTGGTGTAACGCCTGGATGTTCAGAGCATTGTCTGCATATCATTATGCCATCAGGAAAACACAAAAGGAAGAAACTGTACCTTGAACGGCTCAGAACTGGCACACACACCCGGGCTTGGTTTTTTTGAAAAATCGTACATCAGGGTTTTCGGTGCACCAATCAATGGCCTCCGCATACGTATACGGAGGATTCTGCCTGTAATCGATGGGTATCCATCAAAAATACTTGATGCCGGTTGCGGCAGAGGGGTTTTTTCAATGCTTCTTGCGCAAAAATTCCCGGATGCAGAGATACACGGTGTAGACCTGGACAACGAGCAGCTCACTGTCAACAGGGAGATATCCAAAACAGCTAAACTGCATAATGTTCACTATGCATGTCAGGACGTAGCATTATTGCCTTATAAAGAGGAATTTGATATCGTTCTGTCAGTTGATAATATTGAACATATTGAAGATGATCAAAAGGCCCTGAACTGTCTGGCAGAAAGCCTGAAATCAGGCGGGACACTGTATCTGCACGTTCCAGCCTATGAAAGACGGTGGGTTTTTTTCGCATTCAGGACAAACTTTGACGTACCGGGTCATTTCAGGCCTGGGTATAGACTGGAAGATATTTCAGAAAAAATTAATAAAACCGGGCTCCGTATTGTTAAAGCATATCATACCTACGGTTGGCTTGAGAATATCAGTAATAACATCTCATATTTCATTACAAGAGCAGAAGCCAAGAACAAAATGATCTACGCCATCTTGTTTCCACTACTCAACTTTATGGCCTGGATGGGCCGGAATTCGAAACCTGCAAAGGGTGCAGGTGTCATGATCATAGCAGAAAAAAGGGGTTGATCAATGCGCCAGGTTTTCAGAAGAGTACTTGACCCCAAGGGGAAGATACAGATCGAAGAGGTCCCCTCCCCGGGTTGCGGGCCTGATCAGGTACTCGTTGATACGAGGTATACTGTCATAAGTGTGGGGACCGAGGGAGCAACCCTGAGTAAAACCTTCCCGGAACTGGTGAAGCAATCCCTGCAGGACCCCTGGATGCGAAATGCAGTCAAGAACCTTATACTTGGGGCAAGTCCCCAGGCCATAAAAAATATTGTCTGGGATGAAATTACCCAGCTGCGGGCTATAGGGTACAGCGGCTCCGGCATAGCTCTGGAAGTCGGCAAAAACGTCAGGGATATCAGTCCCGGTGACAAGGTTGCTTTTGCTGCCCAGGGCCATGCAGAAATTGTTGCTTCATCCGGAAATCTGACAGTACCCATCCCTGAAAATGTTTCCCTGAAGGATGCATCATTCGTTACTCTTGGCGGCATTGCCATGCAGGGAGTCAGGAGAGCTGAGATTCAGCTTGGTGAAAAAGTAGCTGTGATCGGTCTTGGACTGGTCGGCCAGATAGTCGCACAACTCATACACGCTGCAGGAGGGCATGTCATTGGAATAGATGTCAATCCACAGAGGCTGGATGAATTAAAGGAAATTCTCCCGCATGCTCAACTTGTCAATGCTTCAGAACATGATCCTGTACAGATGGTAACTTCACTGACCGGGAATTTTGGCGCAGATGCCGTGATAATCTGTGCAGCATCAAAAGATTCCCTGATCGCCAACCAGGCGATGAAGATGTCCAGAAAACAGGGTCGGGTGGTCTTTGTTGGCATTGTTAAAATGGATCTGGAGAGGATGCCGTTTTTCCGCAACGAACTTGATTTGCGTTTTTCCAGGGCATATGGACCGGGCAGCTATGACAGTGACTACGATGCCGGCCGGATTGATTATCCCAAGCATTATGTCAGGTGGACGGAGAAGAGGAACCTGGAAGAATTCATCCAGCTCATGGCCGAGGGCAGGGTCAAAGTAAATACGCTTATCGGGGGTGTTTTTCAGCTGGATGATGCACAAAAGGCGTATGATTCCATTTCAGACGGATCTTTACTCAAGACAGCAGCGCTCCTCGAGTACAAGGAATCACCCCCAGAAAACATCTCTCAAAAACAGTCCATACAATCCCGGGTGACGACTACCGGGAATATCCGGATCGGTATCATTGGCTGCGGGAATTTTACGAGAAGCACACATATACCGAACCTCCATAACAACAATGACTTTCTCGTCAGAGGGGTGGCTTCGGCAACCGGGACCTCTGCCGCCTCGATAGGCTCCAGATACGGTATCGAATACAGTACAACTGACTACAAGGAACTCCTCAAAGACCAGGAAATTGACGCAGTACTTGTTGCAACCCGTCATAATCTTCATGGGCCAATCGCGTGTGAAGCCCTCGCAGCTGGCAAGCATGTTTTTGTTGAAAAACCTGCTGTTCTCAACTGGGCGCAGCATAATCAACTGCGGGAGATACTGGAAAAAACCGATAGAGTGTACATGGTCGGATACAACAGGAGATATGCACCTTTATCAGTGCAGCTGAAGGAGTATACCAACAGCACATTGCCGGTTATAATCAATTATCACGTCTGCATTCCGGAAGTTCCCCCTGACCACTGGACCCTCAACAAAACTGAAGGCGGCGGTAGGCTGGTAGGTGAAGCCGAACATTTTTTTGATTTCTGCAACTTTATTGCCAGTGGAAATACTCCATCAGTGTCAGCCGATTGCATTCTTATCGGAGGACAAACACCGGAGTCCCAGTACAATTTTACTGTCAACCTCAACTATGACAGCAAAGCCCTTGCAACAGTAACATATACTTCGTATGCAGCTCCCGGTTCACCCCGTGAAAAAATAACAGTCATGCAAAGCCAGCAGACCATGGTACTAGAAGATTTCAAAAAACTGACCATCTCCGGTAAAGTAAAAAAATCTCATCGCAACCAATTCGGGGACATGGGACATAAGGCAGAACTGGAACATTTTGCTTCCCTTATAAAGGAAAGCAGACGGACCTCAACAGTAGAACTCCTGACAGCGTCAAGAATCTCATTGACAGCAATGGATACACTTACAATATAAAAGGAAGTCAGCCATGGCAGCCACGTTAGATGATGTTAAAAATTTCTGGACACAGAACCTTAATGGTTTGAAATTTCTTGAGTCTTTCCCGAAAAATGCAGAACAATTCTGGACCGCATCTGATTTTCGATACAAGTATCATTATCACCTCCCTCCCCTATTCGACAGAATCTCGAGGGATCAACCCGGTGCAAGCCTACTGGAGATCGGGTGCGGCATGGGTGACGATACAGCCCAGTGGGCAAAAAGAGATATGCAGGTTACGGCTATTGACTTGACTGAACCTGCGGTTGAATGCACCAAACAAAGGCTGAGGATTTGCGGTCTGGACGCTGAAGTGAAACAAGGGAACGCTGAACACCTTGATTTCCCTGACAACACCTTTGATATTGTGTATTCATTCGGAGTGCTGCACCATAGCCCGGACACTCCTAAAACAATAGTGGAAGTCCTCAGGGTTCTTAAGCCAGGCGGAAAAGCTCTCATAATGCTGTACAACAGAAAATCATTAAACTACGCAGTACACCGGGTTTTAAATTATCCTTTTGATGGAAGCAGAAAGGATCCTTGTCCTGTAGAGCACACCTATACCAAAGAGCAGATAATGGAAATGTTTAAGAACTTCTCAACCAGTAACATATCTGTCGATTATTTGTTTGGAACAGGATACGGCACGGTAAATCGTTTCATGCCCATATTTCTCCATCGCAGCCTGGGAAAAAGTATTGGCTGGCACCTGATGATTGAAGCAGTGAAATAAGCTGCAAAGATGGACTCACAGAATTCCCAGAAAGATGTCCTGTATATTCTCAATAAAACGAGTCGGGGACCAATTGGAATATTGGTTGGTTTTTCGATTTTACTGTTTTGTATTTACAGGATCGGATTCAACGATATATTCCAAAGTTTATTAGGGGCCAGGCCCCATTTTATCATATTCGTTTTTGCGGTATTATCCTGCTGGGTTGCATTGGGAGCTCTTAACATTAAAATAATGCTCAAACCCCTTGTAACCCCTCTTTATTTAGCTGTGTTCCGGTTTTACTGCAAGGCAAACATGCTCGCTCTTGTCACACCGGGACAGATCGGGGATACTATCCTGATAGGTTTTTTCAAACAGCTCTCTGTGCCTCTGGTCCAGGGTGCTGCCATCTTTAGTATTGACAAATTAATCACATTATTCTGGTATATTGTTTTATCTTCATATGGAATCTATTTGCTTGAGGATTCTTTATGGCAGCTCAACCTGCCAGCGAGTGAACAATTCATCTCGGGTGCAAAATTCATATTTTTTTGTATCGCTCTTGTAAGTTGCGCGTTCCTCATCTACCTGAAGCAAAAATTTATCTCCCAGGAACGTATAAATAACTGGATCAGATTGCTTAAAGAATACCTGAGCAAGGGGAAGCAGGCCGTCTTTCTGAACTGGTGCACCACTTTGATAAGAACTATATTCTTAGGCGGTGCGTACTGGCTTATGATAAAATCCTATGGTCCATCCTTACCTTTTCTGCCTACACTCTGTTTTTCAATCATGGGTGGAATGGTAGCCTATATTCCAATCAGCTTTAACGGTTTGGGTACGGTTGAAGCTTCCCACATCTTTTTATTCAGTACCATAGGCATAGAGCCAGCACCTATACTGGCTGCGACTGTTTCATTGAGACTGATGATGATCGTCACCCTCAGCCTTGGTATTTTATTATCAAAATATCTTTCTGAAAAATCATCATAGGGGGAAAAACCGAGCTCCGTCCGGCTAACAGTCTGACAAGTATGGAAATACTTGCATACCTGCAAAGAAAGGCTGGAATTTAAGATGCAGGCTTGATGAGCAATCCCTGACCTGTCGGCATTGAGAGGACTTTCACACCTGCTTGGTCAGCGAATTCATCTGCCCCCCTTTTTTGTGCTTCATGACCCGAGAAGCCATAATCATCGAGAACAATAATTCCCCCTGGCACCATTTTCGGCCAAAAAAATCTCAATGCCTCAATTTCCGGCTGGACACAGTTCATATCTATGGACAAATAAGCAACATTCTTAATGCTGACAGTATGTAAGGAGTCCGGGACAATTCCTTTCACAACAATCACATTTTCATGGTCCAGGAAACTATTTTTCACATACTCATAACAATCAGTATACAAATTTCTATGAGCTGCATGATCTTCATCAGAAACCAAATCTTCTACCAGCCCGCAGTATGTATCAAAAAGATAAAATTTCCGGTCATGCATGGCCTTGAAATCAATATATTCCATTACTGAAGAGGAAAGAAAAGCCCTGTTAACGCCACATTCAACGAAATCACCTTCAAGTTGCTTTGCATGGTAACCCGCCCATTGCGTCACATGTGCCCGCCAATGAATGTATGTACCCGGCTGACGATGAAGAGCAGCATTATATGCCTTTAAAAATTGATCATCTTTGAGAAAATCAGCATTATGCACTGTGACGAGTCCATCTTCATTATACGCAGCCCGAAAATGCAGCCTGTAAAAATCATATGTTCTTTTGGCACCAGGCAATTTTGATATAAAGCGCCGTAATTTTTGTTTTAATGTGTATTCCAACATTGTTACAGTATTGTTAAAGAAAAAAAATTAGTTATATGCTCTCCAGAAAAACCAACGGTCTAAATATTTTTTCAAAAACCCGACAGCAAAAAAGTTCAGGATATATCGCTGAATAAATTCGAAAACCGTAATTTTCGGATTCCTGAAAGTAAATAAAAAGCTTTCAAAATCCTTAAACGATGCTCCAGCTGTATACTTTTGCATGTTTTCTGGCATAATTGGTCTTTCATCCGGGCTGAAAAATTGCAACCTGAATGGACCATCTGACATAAATATCTTATTCTGGATACAATGACCGTTCGGATCGTATCCTACTATAACTCCCCCGGGAACCAGTACCCGGGAACATTCCTCCAACAACTCAACTTCTCGCCCTGGAATATGGTGCAGGAAAGCAGCGGCAACAATCAAATCAAATGAATTGTCACCAAATGGAAGCCCAAAGGCATCTGCCTGAACTGAAGGAACTGGTGAAAATTTTAATAAATTATATGAAATATCAAGGCACACACATACAGTTTCGGGAGAATCTGCTATAAGCCGGCTGATCATGCCGGAACCGCCGCCAAGATCCAGAACTTTTCCATATCCTTGCCATTTTATCCTTTCGACCAGACGCTTCTGGTCCGTGGCTGACAAAGATATATACTCCTCTTCACCCCTTCTATCCCAATAATCCTGTTCTCTTTTGTAATTTGTATCTTTACTCATCTGTTGTTACTTTAGAAAACAGCTTTCCGTCATTAATTTCGAAACACACCCATTTTTCATGAACTGCTGATCCAGGTAAGGGAGTTCAGTAAATTTGTTATTTGGGAATCCAACTGGATATTCATTTCCTAAAGTACATCTACTGCCTTTTTTACTTTATCAAAAACGAATGCTGCAAGAATATGGGTTCCCTGATAACTCTGATGAATGTGATCATCAAATAACGCTTCATGTCCATTCATTTTAGTAGGATCAATGATGTTTTTCTCTCCAAAGACCAACCTGTTTATCGCATAAATTTTAGAATAGGCCATTACATGTTCCTTATATCCAAATCCATGATAGACGGCTGCGGTACGTATACTTTTTTTGATTTTGCTGCTCTCCATGTTGACTTTACCTAGAATCAACATCGGCTGCAGGACAGAAAAGCACTTAATATCATTTATCCTGCAAACATTCAAAATCTGTTCAAGATTCTTCCTGTACACATCAAATGATTCGGTATTTATCTGCCTCGACTTTATCCGGTATAATCCGTTATCAACCATTTCAAGATTGTCGTATCTCTTTTCGATGGTATCTGCTCCTTGGTCCTTATTGAAAAATTCACCTTTTCTGGTAAATTCACGAATGTGGAGATATAATTGGGACCAGGAGAGATACTGAAGGTCTTTGGGCATCATATCCTCAAGTTTCGAACTGACATTGGTATTCCACATGACCTGCAGGTTGAAATCCTTCCTCCACTGTGATATTTCCTCATTACTTTTGCTAAAATAATACATGTCATTCCAGGCATGCATCACAAGAATGATATCCGGTTTGTAATACAGCAACCTCGTTTGCAGATATCCAAGAGATTCTATAGTTGAATAACCACCAGCAGCCCCGTTGATAACTGTGATTTTTTTATCGGGAAACTCTTCCTGCAGCAACCTTTCCAGGACTCGCGGATATGTATATTCGTCTATGTTACCGTTACCTACCGTAGATGACCCTCCTAATGTAATAATCCTTATTTCGTTGTCTTCTTTTTCAAATGGAATTTCTCTCGTACTGACAAATCCTTTTGAATTCACAGTCTGACGAAGAAATTTAGCATGGGGTATCCAGCTAAAGGCGGCGAAAGGATGGTACTGAAAATAGGGCTCCTGCCCCTCGGCTGTAAATACTGTTTGGGAATTAATATCTACAGGAACAACAGGCTCCAAAAAAATCCTCACACCGGCTTCGAGCAGAACATACAATAGCACTACAGTTGCCAGCTGAATTGAACAGAAAACATAAACATTTTTCATGCGAGATGCCGCGCGAACTACCCGGTTTTTCTTCACTTCATCCCGCGCATTCTTTTTATTCATTTATTGTAACTCTCTTAAACAGGCTCTACTTAAATTTGGTCCCTCTGTTATTAAGTACAAAAGTAATGTTTCTGTCAAATTCTGAAAACTAGATGAGATGAACTACCGTTTCTGCTTAAGCAATTATCCACTCGCTTGAATATTACTACAAGTATCAGCCTGTCATGGAATACCTGTTTAATAATGTTTCTTTGCCACTTATACAGAACATCTGTTAAAATAATACATTACTTGATAATATTTTT
>CAMYLK010000004.1 GCA_947259225.1 uncultured Desulfobulbaceae bacterium
CCTGCCCTGGTGAAGAGCAAGCCTTTATCTAAAATGGCGTCCCCAACCGGATTTGAATCCCGATGATTAATCGGGACATGAAAGGCCGGTTTGTTATCAACAAAAAAGGCCTGCCCTGGTAGAAGAGCAAGCCTTTATCTAAAATGGCGTCCCCAACCGGATTTGAACCGGTGTTGCCGGCGTGAAAGGCCGGTGTCCTGGACCTGACTAGACGATGGGGACGTTGTCTTTATTTTGGTGGGTCGTGTTGGGCTCGAACCAACGACTCTCTGCTTAAAAGGCAGATACTCTACCGACTGAGTTAACGACCCTTTTTTAGAGAACAAATTCTCTACACTTTTCTATATAACGTGTCAATAAAAAATATGCAAAAAACTTCCTGGATTTTCTTTTTATGTCGACTTCAGACCCCTAAATTCATAATTCCTTGTTGGTTGCGCCTATGTTTGCTATATGAACAGAAACAGGGACAAGAATTCTAAAGTCTGCTTCCCGATTCACGGGTAATAAACAATATAGAGGTACTATGGGGTTATTGTCAGGTGCCGCATCATTTATGCGTTTTTCCGTCGAAGGCGACCTGCCCGATTCATTCTGGGATTTCGTCGCTGAGCGGGTGGCTGCCCATTCATTTCAGGATATTGACGACACTTTTGACGAATACTCAATCGGCTGGGTGTCAGTGGCCAACATGTTTGACGTTGATTTTGAATACGGTGCATATGCTGCAGGTGATTATGTGGTATTATCCATGCGGATTGATGAACGGAAAGTATCACCCTCCGTACTCAAAAAATATGTCATGAAAGAAGAAGAGCGGATCAAGAAGGAACAACAGATTCCCCGGCTCAACCGCAGTGCTGTCATGGAGATCAAAGAGAGGGTACGTACACAATTGATCCGTCAATCAGTACCGGTTCCGGCTGTATATGACATTTGCTGGAACCTGTCCGATGGAACAGTGTTCTTTTTTTCTACAAGCAAGAAAGCCATTGTCCTTCTGGAGGAACTGTTCAAGGAGACATTTGGCCTGTCTCTCATTCTCCAGGTTCCCTGGCTGGTTGCAGGACGTGTCGCAGATGAAGAGACAAGAGATGGGCTTGATGCTTTGCGGCCGGCTATATTGGTTTAAAGTTTATATTCTAGGTAAAAATGGAAGCTATGTCTCCATGGAGTCTATTGTCTAAAGAGAATTAACACGCAGGAGAGTAATTATGACCTACTTGATCGCAGCTGTTTTGCTCATTCTCATTATTGTACTGATCTTGTTATTTCGTGCTCCAAAGGTTGAGAAGCCTGTAGAAGAGGATGAACCTGCAATACTTTTTCCCGAGGATGAATCTGTAGGAGAAGGAGAGCTTGTTTCGCCTGGGGTAGAGTCACAAGCTGATCAGAGTGCAGCAGTTGATGAACTGGCAGTTGAAGAACCAGAAAAGGAAGTTGCAGCAGAAGATTATACGGATTCAGATGTTGCCGTTGAACAAGAGACTGTGGTGGATGCGGAATATCCAGAACTTTCTTTCGATACCGATCAGGAAAAAATACAAGGAGATGTGACAGTTCAGGAGGATGAATATACAGAACTATCTTTAGACACCGAAGAGATTCATCAGGAAGGGAGAGAGCATGTAGAAGAAGAGCAATATACTGAACTTTCATTAGATGCCGATGAGACTGTTACAGAACCGCCTGAAGATACAGCTCTCGTTTCAGAAGATACCGGAGAAGAAACAGATGTCGCTCCTGCGTTGGCCGGCTCCCTTGAAGAAAGTGAAATTCAGGGAGAAGCGCCGCCTGAAGAACTTGTCGACAAGCTCGATTACTATTTTGGCAAAGATGAAATACCTCCTTCCGAAGAAACAGAATCAGCAGCAGCTGATGAATTACCTGCTGAAGAAGAGGAGTCAGCTGTTTACGAGGGCCAGGAAGGTGAATTTACAGAATCTCCCACTGTTGAGAAGGAGGCAGGGCTGGAGGAAGAGGCAGTCGTACCTGAAGTTGCAGGCGAAGAACTGACCCTCGAAGAGGCAGAAGTTGCTGCCGAATTGACCCGGGAAAAATATGCTGAAAATCAGCAAAATATTGAAGCAGGTATACGTCAGGAGCTTGCCGCTGTAAAAGGGGAAAATGAAACTGACAGGCGCTCTGTCCTTGAGCAGAAACTCCAGGTTATATGTGAAAAGCAGGCAAGTATTGAGGGTAACTATCACCGTCAGATACAGCTGATCGACACAACCCGGCAGGTGCTGGAAAAGGTCCAGAGCGTTTTGCTGCAAAAAGATTTACCGGGGCTGCAGATCGAAAAAGTTGAGAGACAACTCCAGTTCGGCAATTACAAGGAGGTAGAAACCATGCTGGCTGAGGCTTCCCTGCAGCTGGATCATGAATCTGAATTATACTCCTCTCTTTATTATCTGTGCGGCCAGTTTGCAGAAGAGCGTCTGGACTATGACAGTGCTTTTGAGGATTATCGGAATGCCTGTGCTGCTGACAAAGACAACTCCGCATATCTTTTAGCGGCCGGTGGTATAGCGAGAAAGCTGGGGAATGATCAGGACGCACAATTCTGGCTGGAAAAACTCGTCCGTGATGGCACTGCCGGGGAAGAGCAGACTGTTGAGCAGTTAAACGCCCAGCATGAGTTGGGCCTGGTTTGTGTTCGGATGGGTGAGAAAGAAAAAGCGGATACCCTGTTCAAGAAATCGATTGAGATAGGCGAAGCGGTTTTGGGTAGAGATCATCCGGATCTTGGGCCTGTAATGCACGATTATGCTGTTTATTTAGAAAACAACGGTATGTATGAACAGGCTGAAGAATTTTATGGTAATGCCCTGGAAGCATTGGAGAAAGGGTGTGGCATAGACCATCCGAAACTCGGCGCGACATTGAATAAGCTTGCCGGACTGTATGAAGAGCTGGAACTCGGCGAGAAGGCAGAATCTCTCTATGAGAGGGCCCTGGCCATCAAGGAAAGAGTTTTGGGTAAAGATCATCATGATGTTGGAGTGATACTCAGTAATTTAGCCGAACTCTTGAGAAATCAGGGGAAGCTTGAGCAGTCTGAACCGCTTTTTAAAAGGTCGCTTGATATTTCTGAGCAGGAACTGGGTAAAGATCATCCCAACCTTGCCGTTATATTGAACAACATGGCAGAACTTTACAGCCAGATGGGGAGGGAAGAGGATGCGGCTCTTTACCAGGAGCGAGCTTTTTCCCTTTTCGAACTTCCGGGAATGGATGGTGATTTCGTGGAAATGGAAAAGGATGACGTAGATATTGATGATGACAAAAACAAGTCTATTACGGGCGACTGAAAGGAACAGTGTTTCCTGTGAAGCATAAGGTGATATTGTAATGGATCTGGTCGATCTTATTCAGGAGAAAAAATTTCTAGGACAGGAGTTTCTGGCCTGGCTCTGGTACAAGAGCGAGGAGCGAGGCGGTACCGTAGAACTACCTGGAATCGGGGACATCCTGGTAGTGTTTGAAAAGCATATGCTGCTGGAATATGGAGAGGGAGATTCCAGTGAAAAAGTAATTTGCCGGGGTCTGCAAACGGAGCTGAAAGAGGCAAGGGCCGGTCTGTTGATGGGTAAGAAGCCTGAACAGGCCAGGATCAGGCTGGCACGAGGGGAGTATGAATTTAATGTTACCCTTACGGCGGCAACCATGGAATTTCGTAATGTCAGGCTGCCGAAAACAGTTGCCGGAAGCGACGAAGGAGATGACCCGGAATCCATGGAAGGCAGGATTCTTGAGCGAGTATCGCTTTTTGAACAACTCTCAGAGTTGATAAATGAACTGTTTCGAATGTATATCGAGGTTCGTGCTTCTGACAGGTGGCAGGATGAACTGGCCAGAATTCAAAAGTGGGTCAGCCTGGGAATAGCGTAAGGGATGAGTTGAGAGGAAGATGGAGTTTGAAACGGTAATCGGGCTGGAAATCCATGCCCAGATGAAGACAAAGAGTAAAATTTTCTGCGGGTGCTCCACTGAGTTCGGGGCTCCGCCAAATACACATGTATGCCCTGTATGCCTCGGTATGCCCGGAGTGCTTCCTGTACTCAACAAGCAAGTCGTTGAAAATGGTATCAAGCTTGCTTTGGCAACAGACTTAACCATTAACAGGGAAAACCGTTTTGCCCGGAAAAATTATTTTTATCCGGACCTCCCAAAAGGGTACCAGATTTCGCAGTTCGAACTTCCCATTGCTGAACATGGCCAGGTTGAAATAGAGGTGAACGGCACCAGGAAAAAAATTGGTATCACCAGAGCGCACATGGAAGAGGATGCCGGCAAGCTTGTGCATGATGAAAAAGAGCCGGTAAGTTATGTTGACCTCAACCGGACCGGCACCCCGCTGCTCGAAATTGTGAGTGAGCCCGATATCCGCTCTCCTGAAGAAGCCGTAGCCTATTTGAAAAAAATTCATGCCATTGTTCGTTACCTTGACATCAGTGATGGTAATATGCAGGAAGGCAGCTTCCGCTGTGATGCAAACATATCCCTGCGTCCAGAGGGTCAGGAGGAGTTTGGTATCCGTACCGAGCTTAAAAACATGAACTCCTTCAGAAACGTCCAGCTGGCACTTGAGTATGAAGTGCGGCGACAGCGCGATATCCTCCTTGATGGCGGCCATATTGTTCAGGAAACTCTCCTCTGGAATCCGGACAAAGGGTGTACCGAATCCATGCGCGGCAAGGAGGAGGCACATGATTACAGGTATTTTCCCGATCCGGACCTGGTGCCCATTGTCATAGACGAGGAGTGGATCACACGGGTCCGGGAAAACCTTCCGGAATTGCCGGTTCAGCGTTGCCGGCGTTTTATCGATGACTTTGAGCTCTCCGAGTATGATGCAGGGATCCTCACATCTTCACGTGAACTGGCTGATTTTTTTGAGGAGGCACTCAGCCAATACAACAACCCCAAGAAACTCGGCAACTGGATAGGGACGGAGCTTCTGCGGGAATACAGCCCTGAGAACATTGGCAGTTGTCCTGTGGGCGCAGAGCAGCTGGCCCGGCTGTTGAACATGGTGGAAGAGGGTACGATTTCCGGTAAAATTGCCAAAAACGTTTTTGTGGACATGCTCGAATCTGGTGCTGACCCGGATGACATAGTTAAGGAAAAAGATCTGGTCCAGATGAGCGACGAAGGTGAACTCCTGGCTTTTGTCCGGGAGATTATAAATGAAAATGCTGACCAGGCCCAGCAGTTCAGGGACGGTAAAACAAAAGTGATGGGATTTTTTGTCGGGCAGCTCATGAAAAAGACCAAAGGACAGGCCAATCCTCAGTTGGCCAACAAACTGTTCCTACAAGAACTTGGTTAGTGTCCACCAGAAAACGGCCCTTTCGCCGAAATTCTGCGTCATACTCAAAAAATAATCCTCGGAATATTAAACTATATGCCTGTGGTTATTTTTTTCGAAGTCCTTGACTTTCAACGAAATTGCTCGTTTCTGATTGGACACTGATTAATAAAAATTCACAGGTAACTGAACGTGGAAAAGAGCGAGTGGCAGGAGAAGGGAGCAGGCCATCGGCAGCGACTTCGGGACAAGTATCTCAAGAACGGTATAGAGGCGTTCAGCGATGATGAAATTATTGAACTGCTTCTTACCTTTGGCACACCTCGAACGGATTGCAAGACTCCTGCCAGGGAGGCCTTGCAGGAATTTGGTTCCCTGCCTGCGGTGCTCGATGCTTCTGAAGAAAGGCTGACGAGGATCAAAGGCATCGGCCCCAAAAACGTTTTTGCTCTCCACTTTATTCAGGGTGTTGCCCGCAGGTACCTGAAGCAGCGTTTAACGGGAAAAAATTTCATTTCCTCTTCACGTGAAGTTGGCCAATATCTCATCCATCTCTTACGCAGTTTGAAGCGGGAAGCCTTTGTTGTTATTTATCTTGACGCATCCCATGCCATCATTGATTCGGAGGTGCTGAGTGAGGGAACGTTAACAGTAAATACAGTATACCCGCGTGAAGTCGTGCTATCGGCACTCAAGAGGAATGCCGCATCCCTGATCATAGCCCATAACCACCCATCCGGCAACTTGGAGCCATCAACACAGGACGAGCAGCTTACACGGACCCTCCATCTTGTCTGTTCATTCATGCACATCAATCTCCTTGACCACTTGATCATCGGGGAAGATGACAAGGTGTACAGTTTTGCCGATAACGGGATTATGTCACGGATCAGAGAGGAATGCCGGACTGTTATCCAATCCATGACCTCATAATCCATTAATGCAAAAACGCGGTTTCGGTCTTTATCTGCATATTCCTTTTTGTGTTCGCAAGTGTTTGTACTGCTCATTTTTTTCTATCGCAAACGGCAATGAAAAGTACGAGCGATATTGTAAAGCAGTTCAGCAGCAGCTCAAGGGGTTTGCGAAGTATGAGTGGGCCGAAAGTCGAGAGGTCTGTACGATATTTTTTGGCGGGGGTACCCCTTCCATCCTACCGCCCTCTTTACTCATCTCATTGCTGGATACCTGTCGCGAAGCTTTTGACATAACAGACGATACATTTGAAATATCACTGGAAGTGAACCCGGCTACTGTTAACGAGCAAGACCTCCAACAGCTTTTAAAGGCTGGTTTCAATCGGTTATCCATCGGCATCCAGTCATTTTCTGATCGGGAATTACAGTTGCTTGGCCGTCCCCATACAGCAGAGGATGCGCGAAGAGCAGTCACCAGTGCACGCAGGGCAGGTTTTTCAAACATTAGCCTTGACCTGATGTATGGCCTGCCAGGCCAGACTGTAAAGGTTTGGCGGGAAACACTCAAAAGTGCTCTGGAACTTGAACCGGATCACCTTTCAATCTATGAACTGATGATTGAAGAGGGCTCTGTTTTTGCTACCATGCGGCACCGGGGAAAATTATCCATTCCCGATGATGACCAGGTTCTGGATATGATGGATATCACCATGAATGCAGTATCGAAAAACGGCTTCCAACGCTACGAAATATCCAATTACGCTCGGCAGGGCAAAGAGTGTTTGCATAATATCAATTACTGGCAGAATGGCTCCTATCTAGGTGCAGGCGCAGGAGCTGTGTCATGCCGGTCAGGACGGCGTTATACAGGAGTTGCAGATATTGAAGAATATTGCCGTAAAATTGAGTATGGACAGCCTCCGCATTCCGATATAGAGGATCTGGGTAATGAAGCTCGATTCCGGGAAACAGTGATCATGGGGCTCAGAATGATAAAAGGTGTCTCGATTCAGGAACTGTCCGGTCGTTTCGGAAAAAATCTTACGGATTATTACGGTGAAACACTTCAGCACCTGGAGGACTCCGGTTTCGTTACTATTAGGGATGGATATCTCAGGTTGACGGAAAAAGGCCTGCTGCTTGCCAACAGAGTTATGACAGATCTCGTCTAAGTTCATGTACCTGTAATTTATTTCAACAATTTCCCCTTTTTTTATTCACTACGTAGAACCGGGACAGTAATTTTTCTAACGAAACAGGAAGTTTCTACAGAAAAAATTACTGTTTAGTGATAGATTTTATACTAATGTAGTTGAAACATCGGTCAGAATATCTACAAGGCAATTTAGTTAAATATTTCTCAAGGGTTATGGTCATGGGTATGACAGTCAGCCAGCTCTATCGCAGAGTTGACGAACACATGGAATATTGTTTTAACGTGGAAACAGGTGGCCCCTTTGCCGGTACTGAGCTCAAGCGTCTGAAGCTGCTGCTGGCAGACGGTTTTCTTCTTGATACAGTATCGGACTCTCCGAACCTGGTTGGTGAACGGGTGGTGGAAGTAGGGCCCCGTATGAATTTTGCCACTGCCTGGTCATCAAATATGGTGTCTATCTGCCGGGCCATAGGCCTGGACAAGGTCACCAGGGTGGAACGCTCCCGGCGCTATAATGTCCCTGTGAGTGAGGACATCGAACAGTTTGTGGCTGCAAACCATGATCGGATGACCGAGTGTCCATATCCGGAACCCTTGACGACTTTTGAGACCGGTATTGTTCCGGAGGCAGTGTATGAAGTCGATCTCAAAGGGGGCGGCCCTGATGCCCTGCTTCATATTCCCGGTATTTCCATGGATGAATGGGACCGGAATTTCTACTATGACTACTTTGTAACAAAACATGACCGCAATCCGACCATTGTTGAGATCATGGACCTCAATAACGCAAACAGCGAGCATTCTCGGCACGGGTTTTTCAGGGGCAAACAGATTGTAGACGGTGTTGCACTGGAGAAAACCCTTTTTCAGCTTGTGACAGATACCCTGGAAGCAAACCCCAAGGGAAGCGTGATCGCCTTTAAAGACAACTCCAGTGGAGTGCAGGGGCATGAGATCAGAACGATTCTTCCGGAAAACCCTGGAAAACCATCAAAATTCACCGCAGCGACGGTCAACTACCATGTAATTTTTACAGCGGAAACGCATAATTTTCCCACAGGGGTTGCTCCATTTCCGGGGGCTGAAACTGGGACTGGCGGCAGGATCCGCGATATCCAGGGAACCGGCAAGGGTGGGCTGGTCGTCGCTGGAACAGCTGCGTACTGTGTTGGCAACCTGAATATACCGGATTATGAATTGAAATGGGAAAACAAGTATGCAATTCCCGAAAACCTGGCATCCCCGCTGGAAATTGAAATAGAGGCGAGCAATGGAGCATCTGACTACGGTAACAAGTTTGGCGAACCGGTAATCCAGGGTTTTACCCGTTCCTTTGATATGCGCCTTGATAACGGAGAACGATGGGGTTTTTTAAAACCAATTATGTTCACCGGCGGCATCGGCCAGATAGATGAACGGCATACGGAGAAAGACGCAGAACTGAAGGGGATGAAAATCGTCCAGGTTGGCGGTCCGGCCTATCGGGTCGGTTTTGGCGGCGGTGCGGCTTCATCAATGCTGCTGGGCGAGAATGTCTCAGAACTTGATTTTGACGCTGTTCAGCGCGGGGATGCCGAAATGGAGCAGAAGATGAACCGGGTTATCCGGGCCTGCAACGAGATGGGCGATAAAACCCTCATTGATGTGATTCATGATCAGGGTGCGGGCGGACCGGCAAACGTTCTTAAGGAGTTGGTCGAGCACTCAGGAGGACGTATCGAGATTCGAAATATACGGGTCGGCGATCCAACAATGTCTGTACTTGAAATTTATGTGGCCGAATACCAGGAACGAAACGGATTTCTCATCAGTCCTGAAAATATAAAGCAGTTTCAGAAAATATGTGAACGGGAAAAGGTTGCCTGTGAAATTCTGGGCGAGGTGACAGGAGATCTTCGTTTTGTGGTGCACGATGAACAGGACGGTTCAACGCCTGTTGATCTGGAGCTTGCAGAAGTACTTGGCGATATTCCGCAAAAGACTTTTCAGGATACCAGAGTCGAATCAAACTTGTCCCCTCTCACCTTGCCCGAGGATCTCGCTGTTCGAGATGCACTGCATGACGTTTTGCGCCTGGTCTCAGTCGGCTCGAAACGGTTCCTGACAAACAAGGTGGACCGGGCAGTGACAGGGCTTGTCGCCCAGCAGCAATGCTGTGGTCCGCTGCAGCTTACTGTTGGTGATGTGGCGGTTGTCTCACAAAGTCATTTCAGTAGAAGCGGGGGAGCAACGGCTATCGGTGAGCAGCCCATCAAGATGCTGGTCAACCCTGCAGCCGGTGCAAGGATGGCGGTCGGTGAATCCCTGACCAACCTCGTCTGGGCAAAGGTGGACGACCTGAACCAGGTCAAATGCTCGGCCAATTGGATGTGGGCACCGAAACTTCCCGGTGAGGGGGCCGCAATGAACGATGCGGCAATGGCTATGCGGGATGCCATGATAAGCATAGGCATGGCCGTTGATGGCGGCAAGGACAGCCTGTCCATGGCAACCATGGTTGGCGACGAAACCGTGAAGTCTCCACGTGAACTTGTTATATCAGCATACGCGGCCATGCAGGATATTACCAAAGTTGTGACACCTGACCTGAAGCATCCTGGCGAGAGCAACCTCATTTTTGTTGATCTGGCCTACGGAAAAAACAGGATGGGCGGAACGGCACTCGCTCACACCCTTGGTCACCTGGGTAACGAGTCACCGGATATGGATGATCCTGTCCTCCTCCAGAAAACATTTCTGGTCATCCAGGAGCTCATCGACCGTGACCTGATCACAGCCGGCCATGATCGCAGTGATGGAGGTCTGGTTACTACTCTTCTTGAGATGGCCTTTGCCGGAAACTGTGGTTTTGAGGTGTATATAGAAGGTGAAAGTTCCCCACTTGCAGCTCTGTTTACCGAAGAACTGGGCCTGGTTCTTGAATGTAGAGAGTTCGATGCCCAGCAGGTTATGCAGACTTTAAGGGAGCAGGGAATTCCCTACCGGAACCTGGGACTGACGACACCGGACATGAAGGTTATTATCCATTACAATGATGAACCTGTCCTTGATGAGGACATGCCTGTTCTCAGGCAGTGGTGGGAGGAAACAAGTTACCAGCTGGAGCGGCTGCAGATGAATTCCGCCTGCGCCGATGAGGAAAAGAAAAATATTTTTGATCGCAAGGGCCCGTCATATCATTTGAGTTTTACACCGCAGCTTCCTCCTGTTGAGGTTCTGAGCAAAACCGATAAACCAAAGGTTGCCATCCTGCGTGATGAGGGGTCCAATTCCGACAGGGAGATGACTTCAGCCTTCTATACAGCAGGTTTTGAGACCTGGGACGTGTCCATGACCGATCTCCTGGAGGGGCGGGTGAACCTCGATATGTTTCAGGGGCTGGCGGCAGTGGGCGGCTTCTCCTATGCCGATGTGCCTGAATCAGCAAAGGGCTGGGCAGCAACCATTCTGTTTAACGACAAGCTGAAAGGGATGTTCAGAGAGTTTTATAACCGTCCGGATACATTCAGCCTCGGAATCTGCAACGGTTGTCAACTCTTCGGTCTGCTTGGCTGGGTTCCATGGGAGGGCATTGATGCAGAAAAGCAGCCGAGGTTTGTCAGAAACACTTCGGGCCGTTTTGAGTCGCGTTGGGTAACCCTCAAGGTGCAGGAAAGTAAATCCATAATGCTCGAGGGGATGAAGGACCTTGTCTTCGGTATCCATGTTGACCATGGTGAGGGCCGCCTCCATTTCCCTGATCCGGCAATCAGGACCAAGGTTGAAGCAGAGGGACTGGCACCGGTTATCTATGTTGACGATGACGGTAACCCGTCCGAGGCGTATCCTTTTAACCCAAATGGGTCTCCTGGGGGGATGGCAGGGCTCTGTTCATCTGACGGCAGACATCTGGCCATGATGCCGCACCCTGAAAGAGTTTTCCTCCCTTGGCAGGCGCACTGGCTGCCTGAGGACATGAAGGAAATGGAGGTCTCCCCCTGGCTGCAGATGTTTCGCAATGCCTATGACTGGTGTGTGGCTAAAAGAGGGGGTTGAGGAATTTATCCCGCTTCAGTCCTATTCGGGATTTTGATCTACTAAAGACCCCGGTAATATAGTCTTTGCGTCTCTGTTAGACCCAAGAAGCAGGGCAAGCCATCGGGTCTTCTCGTTGCCGTTCATGGCAATTTTCAGGGTCATGGTCAGGGGAACGGACAGAAGCATTCCAACAGGACCCAGCACCCAGCCCCAGAAGGCCATGGAAACAAATATGACCAGGGGCGACAGCCCGACTCCTGATCCCATTATTCTGGGTTCGAGAATATTGCCGATGATCACGTTGATGGCCAGGTAACAGGCAGCCGCCGCAGTTGCCGGTCCTGGTCCCAATTGAACCAGCGCCAGCAGCACGGCAGGGATGGCCGCTATGATCGAGCCTACAGTCGGCACGAAGTTGAGCAGGAATGCTACCAGACCCCACATACCGGCAAAATCAACACCGATAATCTTTAGCGACACAGCGACCAGGATTCCGGTAACCAGACTGGTTACGGTTTTGAGGACCATATACCTGTTGACTCCCTTGGTGATCTGCGCGTACTCATCCAGGGATGCGTCACGGTCACCGGCTATTGCACGCAGTTTGTCCGGGAAACCGGCAGCTTCCATGAGAATGAAGACAAAGGTGAGGATTATCATGAATGTATTTGTCAGGAGGCCGCCCATCCTGTTAAGGGTGTTTGCCGCAATCCCCATGATCCTGCCGGGATCAAACTGCTCCATGATAATTTTATCGGTTACTTCCAGGCCATGACCCTCCAGCCAGGCGATTGCCCCAGCAAGTATCTCTTTGAGCCGGGCCTGATAAAAAGGCAGATTTTGGGAAAATTCAGAGAGCGATGAGCCGACCAGGCCAGCTATGACCATCTGAATAATGATTAAAACTGGCACAAGAATTATTATTGAGAGAAACGGGGGGACACCTTTTGTTCTGAGCCAGTAAAGTGGCGGTCCGCAGATGATGGCAAGAAATGCTGCCAGCAGGAAGGGGATGATAATGGACTTGGCCGACATGATTCCGGCCACTACGATAATAAAAGCAGCAAGGTTCAGTAACATATATTTTTCAATGCTCCACAGCGGATGGGGATAAACGTAAATCTAATTTTTATAGTTGTAACATCCAGTTTTATTCTGGTCAAATTTTGTGCAAAATTCGATAAGATAGATGATGAAACGGCAATATATACTTTTTGTTGTCGTTCTCTGTATTACAGATTATTAAGTATGTATTCTTTACATTCTATGATTTTATATGAAATGTATTTGGAGACGTTAGAAATGAATAAAAAGATTAATCACCTCGTCCTTCTGGCGGCGGTAATGTTACTCTTTGCTGCATGTGCGAAACAAGACACACCTGACAAGGTTATGCAATATCCTCAAACTGACAAGGTGGAGACTGTTTTTCAGACAAGTATGGTACCGGATTCCTGCAGGGTATTTGCCCACCTGTTTGTCACGATGCCGGCCAAGTACACGGGGCAGGAGTTTGTCGAGGCCGTATCTGGAGAAGCAAGATCAAAAGGGGCGGACATGATGCTGATCGGTCAATCACGCCAATGCACCACTGAAACAGAAATTGATTTTACCTACTATGGCCCTGACCGTGAATACAAAATTCGCGAATGGCCTGGATGGAACTTCGGTTTCGAAGAGTGGGAGGAACAGGGGGAATGGGCCAGTATAGGCTACAAGGAATGGGGAAACAGCAATGTGCGTTATGATTTTCCTGTTGTTATGCAGGTAATTTTTCTCCGTTGTCAGTGATTTATTACATCCCTCTTTGATCACATTTCTGAAGGAAGGCGCCAGTATGGTTAAAGTTGAAAAAATGCCAAGTATTCTTTTCAATTACCAAACTGCCCTTAACCCTTTCGTTTTTCTCACAGCATCAACCTTCCGCTCAAGTTCTACTCTCCATTTGGCATGGATCCTGGCTGCAGATGGAGCAATCAATTCCGGCAGCCCATAGACCAGCCTGTCAGCAGCCCTGCTGGCTTCGATGACTGCCTCGATGGATCTGGCGCCGAACTTGTAGTCGGCAAGCAGCAATCGCAACAGCAGGCCCGAAGTTTTTCTGGCCGCGGTGCGCCAGTGGGTCTGCATCTGATGAGCGATGATGAAAGCCCTTTTAAGGAGGATGCGTCGAAGTTCTTCCAGATCCTCGTTAGAGGATGATTCCCTGAGAAGTTCTTCATCTATTTCAATGCCGTCAATATCGAGCACGACCCTCAAGCGACTCATAAAGTCAGGAATTTTCAGGGTTTTTATCTGCTGTCTTTCAAAAGGGTCCTGGATTTCCAGCAGCTCTTCCATGCCCTCATAGCTTGACTTTACCCCACCGGCAAAGACAAATATTGCCCGGCCGATATGATAAGGTATGCCGTGCACATAGGTGACACCGTCCTGCATGGCGGGCAGAAAATAACGCAGGTATCCGAACTCATCGTCGTTATATCTGCAGTCAAACTCATCCCAGAATGCAATGGGAACTTTGCCCTGGGCAACAGAGGCCCTGACCGGGTCGATGGCTGAATTGATTTCGTCGGGACTTGCAAACTGGGTCAGGTTGAATTCATAAAAATCAAAGGGGTTCCCTGTAAATTTATGAGAAATTTGACTGGCAACCTGCTTGACTGCAAAGGATTTCCCGGCACCCGGAGGCCCAAAAACCCCTATGCACAAAGGCCGAAACACACTTTCCTTGGAGACATATGAGTCCATTACATTGTGCAGGGTAATAACCGGATCAATTTCCGCAGGATCTGTTGTCCGCAGGTGCCCTATCTGGAAAATGGGGAGTTGCTCAAATCCGGTACCACGGTTGACCTCTTCCTTGAGGTAGTGAAGAACCGAGACAATTATATCAATGGCATCAAAAGTGATATTTTTGCTTGAGAACCATGCCTTGGAACTGAAAAACGAGCGGAGTGCTTTTTTCTTTTCGCTGCTCCAGGCCTGGCTTGCAACGAGTTCCAGGGATTCTTCAAATTCATCAGAATATGGGGGAAGGATGATGAAATTCGGATCAGGTGTCGTCAGGTCGATGAATGAGCAGGGAGAGCCATCCGGGAAAGTCGACGAAAAATCGAGATTGGGGAATTCGAGGCCGTCATTGAAATAATAGCCATGTTCATACAACACCTGCCAGTTGAGAAGGACGCGTTTTGAAAAGTCATAAAAATAGTTACGGCAGAATTCAAATCCACTGAAACGCATGGCATCAAGCGCCAGCATTGAGGTGACCATGGTGTCGTAACAGGGGACTGCCCCCCTTTGGCGGGGAGAGCTCTTCTCCGGCAAATGATTTTTCCGGTATCGGAAAAAGGTGCCGTCCGGTCCCACGTAGAGTAAGCCGTGCGGGAACATTTCCACAACTATGTGACAGGTAAATCGATGGTTTTCATTGTCCCACAGTCCAACCTCTTCTGTACGAAGTGCCCGCAAGCACATAGCAACGATGGTCTCCCAGTTTACTGAGGCGTCCATTTCCATGCGGGTAGTTTCCAGATCTGACAGACGGCAGAAAAGGGTAAAACGCTCTTTGAGTATGGCGGCCCATTTTTGCCAGTAGGCCACCGAAATACCAAGAGCGATACACCACATGCCGGGATTAAGTTTTACTATGTCATTGCAGATTTGCGGCGGTACCCCGGAGTCGTCAATGAGCAGCATGCCATTATTGTTGCTGATAGTCTCTATGTTGTTATCTGATATGACAAAGGGTGCGACCTTGCTGCCCCGCCCATGGGCCGGCAGTATCTGGTTGGTCATGAACCAGCCGTGATCGGGTTTTTCCGTCCTGCCGGTCTTGCATTTACTGTAAATCTGGTAGACTTGTTTCTCTTCTCCGTAGCTCAGGGTGTTGAGTCTTGGCGTCAGTTCCGATTCGGCCAGGTAAGAAGCCAGCCAGGTGAGACACTGGTCAAGCCGTCCATTTTCCTTGTTGACCTTTCCGGCCAGGAGATCAATATCGTCCCCAGGATTATACCCGTAAGCCGGAAGGCTGCCTTCCTCAAGGAGGCTGACCTCCTTCACAGGAACGTTAAAGATGGTCACATTGGAACCGAGAAAAAGAATTTTTGGGCTCAGGCTTTCCATGTTGACACCACGGTCGGTTAATTTTAATAGGGGCGGCAACCCTTTCCCTGCTGTATTTAAAAAAGCAGTACGAGCTAACAGATCTATTCCATGCCGGGTATTATGACACGGGTTTGCCTTGGAATATGTGTAATGATCGGTTTGTTTTCAGTAATGAGAGGTTACGTGTTTCTCATGTTAATTGTATCAGAATACGTACTCCTTTTCTAATACTGTTTATCAGGAGAGAGGGGGTCAGGAAATATGATGAATTACCCTGCCATGCGGATCAATTTTGCAGGCGTTCATGTAGATGTCGTGATAAAAGGTAAACCAGCATCCCCGTTCCAGGTAGTGGGGCAGGAGCTTCTCCTTTTGTTTTATCAGCTCAAGTGGAAAATTATCGTAAGCCATAATCCAGAGTGGGTTCGTATGGGTGTGGGTGGGCAGGACATCGGCAAGATGAACAGCACAGCCTTCGCTGCCAAGCATTTCGACAAGCTGATGTCCCCTGGTGTGACCGCCGGTCAAGCGGATATTTACTCTCGGGATGATCTCCCGGTCACCATTAACTGTCTCCAGGTTGTCATGTAAAGAAAGGCCGGTGAAATTATCCGGCCAATAGGTGTGGGCTGACCGGGCGTTAGGATGGGCGATATCATACCATTCTGCTTCCTGGATGATATGAAGGGCATTTGGAAATGTCAGCTCAGGACTTCCGTTATCATTGTGCATTACAACACCGCCGGCATGGTCAAAATCACCATGGGTCAGGATAACATAGTGAATGTCCTCTCTTTTCAACCCCAGAGATTCAAGGTCACTGGGTATTGACCACGGCTCGTAAATCCTGAAAATGTTTTGCTGCTTGTCGGTCAGTTTATTGCCAAGCCCGGTATCAATAATCAGATTGTGTTCACCTGTCTGGACCAGGAGCGGGGCATTGAGCATTTTGATGTAGTTGTCTCTGTCTGGCGGATACTTTTGCTGCCACAGTACCTTGGGAACTGCACCGTACATTGTACCCCCGTCCAGCTCGAAGTTTCCTCCGCATAACCAGTTAATTTTGATATTACCAAGGGATAGCTGTGCCATAGCAGAGGTATTATATTTGATAATTCTATTTCAAGAATAGACTATTTGAATTCGAGAATGACCTGGTCAACGGTCAGGCTGTCGCCCAGACCGGCAACAATTTTAGCAACAACTCCATCCTGTTGTGCGCGGAGGACATTTTCCATTTTCATGGCTTCAATGATGGCCAGTTCCTCTCCGGCCTTTACATGCTGGCCTTCCTCGACGGTAAGTTTGACGAGCAGTCCGGGCATAGGTGCAAGAAGAAATCCGGTAATGTCTTTCTTTTCTTTCAGAGGCATGATCCTGTATAGTTCGGCTCCCCTGGGAGTCATGACAAGGCCGTTCTTTCTTAAGCCGCGGTGGGTAACTGAGTATCTGATACCGCGCCGTTTAACCTGAAAACAGTAGAGTTGACCATTGATTGTTCCCCTGAAGATGGGTTGGCAGAAACACCAGTCGGTATGAATGACATAACTCTCGTTGTCATACTCGACGTGATGCTCCCCATTGGCCTGGACAGGCTTGACCTTGACCAGATGGTGTTCACCGTCAATAATAACCACCCACTCATCCAGCACCTTCCGCTCATGTCCCGCCAGCTGACCACTGAGTTTTGCCGCACGGTCCATATACAGACGATGCATGACACTGAGCACGGCAATGGACAGGGCCGGGTTGTCGTGGACAACGTCCGTATACTTGAAGCCGTGAGGGTATTCCTGGGCAATAAAGTTGGTAGACAATCTTCCCGCCCTGAATCGTGGATGCGCCATGATAGCGGCGAGAAAAGGAATGTTGTGCTTGATTCCCCTGATGAGATATTCATCCAGGGCGTCACCCATGAAGCTCATGGCAGTCTGCCGGTCCTCTCCCCAGGTTATCAGCTTGGAGATCATCGGATCGTAATACATTGATATTTCACCCCCCTCGTAAACACCAGTGTCCACGCGAACCCTGCCAGGCTCAATGCTGGGGGTGCGGTATTGGACCAGGCGCCCGGTTGAGGGCAGGAAATCACGAAAAGGGTTTTCCGCATAAATTCTGGCTTCTATCGCACTGCCGTGGAGGGTGACATCATCCTGTGTAAGTGGCAGTTTTTCTCCGGCCGCAACCTTGAGCATGAGCTCTACCAGGTCAAGCCCGGTGATCAATTCTGTGACAGGATGTTCCACCTGCAGCCGGGTGTTCATTTCCAGAAAATAAAAATTGCGTTCCTGGTCGATAATGAACTCAACGGTGCCGGCTGAAACGTAGCTGACTGCCCTGGCAAGTGCCACCGCCTGCTCACCCATGGCCTTGCGGGTCAGTTCGTCAATAAAGGGGGAGGGGGCTTCCTCAATGATTTTCTGATGACGGCGCTGGATGGAGCATTCCCGCTCGCCAAGGTAGATGATATTGCCATGGCTGTCTGCCATTATCTGGATTTCAATATGCCGGGGTTCTTCGATGAATTTTTCAATCAAAATCCGGTCATCACCGAAATAGGATAAAGACTCGCTGGCACATCGCTCAAATCCTTCCAGGCATTCATCGTCATTGAATGCGATACGAATACCCTTACCTCCGCCACCGGCAGATGCCTTCAACATCACCGGGTATCCAATTTCACGGGCAGCCTCAACGGCATGGTTCTTGTCACTGATTATGTCATCATATCCGGGAATGGTATTAACTCCGGCCCGGGCGGCAATTTTTTTCGAGGTGATTTTGTCACCCATGGAGGTGATGGCTTCAGCTGAAGGACCTATGAAGGTTATGCCTTCACGTTCAAGCAATTCACAGAATTCCGGATTTTCAGATAAAAATCCATAACCCGGGTGTATGGCCTCGGCTCCGGTTTCACGGCAGGCCTGGACTATCCGGTCCATATTGAGATAGCTGTCCATGGCGGCTGGAGGACCGATATTAACACTCTCGTCAGCCATTTTCACATGCAGGGCTCTTCTGTCGGCATCTGAATAGACAGCAACTGTTGCAATGCCCATTTCACGAGCAGTTTTTATAACCCGGCAGGCAATTTCACCCCGGTTGGCAATGAGGATCGTTGTAAACATATATAAACCTTACAAAGGAATATTCCCGTGCTTGCGCCACGGGTTTTTCAGTTTTTTGTTTTTGAGCATGGTCAGGGATCGACAGATGCGTTTACGTGTATGGCGTGGCATGATGACATCATCTATGAAGCCGCGACTTCCCGCTACAAAAGGGTTGGCAAACCGCCTGGTGTATTCTTCTGTTTTCTGCAGAATTTTTTCCGGGTCTCCGGCATCCTTACGAAAGATGATCTCCACAGCTCCCTTGGGGCCCATGACAGCAATCTCGGCGGTTGGCCAGGCAAAGTTGACATCACCGCGCAGGTGTTTGGATGACATTACGTCGTACGCCCCCCCATATGCCTTACGGGTAATAAGGGTTACCTTGGGAACTGTTGCCTCAGCATAGGCATACAGAAGTTTTGCGCCGTGTTTGATTATCCCCCCGTATTCCTGTGATGTGCCGGGCAAAAATCCGGGGACATCGACAAAGGTGATGATAGGAATATTAAAGGCATCGCAGAACCGTACAAATCTGGCTGCCTTGCGGGCAGAAGCAATATCAAGGCAGCCGGCCAGAATCATGGGCTGGTTGGCAACGATACCCACAGTCGAGCCTTCCATCCTGCCAAAGCCAATAATGATATTGGCGGCATACTCCGGCTGCAACTCGAAAAAGTCTCCTTCGTCCACTATTTTGAAGATGAGTTCCTTCATATCATAGGGTTTGTTTGGCTCACCAGGTATCAGGGTGTCCAGGGAATTTTCAACACGTTCAGCAGGGTCGTTGCAGGGCCAAATGGGTGGTTTCTCCTTGTTATTAGAAGGGAGAAAATTAAGAAAACGCCTCAGCATCAGGAGTCCTTCAACTCCATTTTCAAAGGCCAGGTCCGCTACTCCGGATTTGCGGGAATGGGTCTGTGCTCCACCCAGGTCTTCCGCCGTCACTTCTTCATGGGTCACAGTTTTCACTACGTCAGGGCCGGTAACAAACATGTATGAGCTGTCCTTGATCATGAATATAAAATCGGTCATGGCGGGAGAATAGACTGCACCTCCTGCACAAGGCCCCATGATCATCGAGATCTGCGGAATGACACCTGAAGCAAGGACATTTCGTTGGAAGACGTCGGCGTAACCTGCCAGCGAGTCAACACCTTCATGGATGCGGGCCCCGCCGGAGTCATTGAGGCCGACAACCGGGGCTCCGACTTTCATAGCATGGTCCATTATTTTACAGATTTTTTCGGCATGGGCTGCGGAAAGCGACCCCCCGAAGACCGTAAAATCCTGGCTGAAGACGAAAACCAGGCGGCCGCATACCGTTCCATAGCCTGTCACAACGCCATCACCGGGCACGGTTTTCTTGTCCATGTCAAAGTCGACGCACCGGTGCTCGACGAACATATCCCATTCTTCAAAACTGCCGGCATCAAGAAAAAGCTCGATCCGCTCCCGGGCCGTCATTTTTCCCTTGGCATGCTGCTGGTCAACCCGTTTCTGGCCGCCGCCGAGTCTTGCTGCTGCCCGCTTTGCTTCAAGCTGTTCTATGATATCCTGCATGGTGTTCCCTCACCTTTTCAGTCTATTTCTTCTCACAGATTTCAGTAAGGACGCCGTGAGTTGATTTGGGATGTAAAAATGCTATTCGTTTTTCACCCGCACCCTCAACCGGAGTAGGGTTGATGAGTGTACAGCCTTTTTTTTCAGCTTGCTCAAGCTGCCCTTCAATATCGTCACTCAGGTAACCGATATGATGTATCCCCTCCCCTTTCTGTTCCAGGAATCTGGCTACAGGGCTTGAGGGATCTGTCGGTTCGAGCAACTCAATATGCGTTTCCCCTACAGTGAAAAAAGCTGTCCGAACCTTTTGCGAATGAACCTCTTCAATACGTTCGCATTTCAGCCCAAGGACATCCTCATAAAAATTGCGTGCCTTTTCAATGGAATAGACAGCAATACCGATGTGGTCAATTTTTTTTAACATACTATTATTGTACCACGCTACTACCGATACTCTCCAAATACTTTTCGTAATACACCGCAGATTTCTCCCAGGGAGCAATAGAGGCGAACGGCCTTGAGGACCGGCTCCATGAGGTTTTTGTCGGTATGGGAGGCTTGCTCCAGTTCATTGAGGGCTTTCCGGACAGCTTCATTATCTCTGTCGGCTTTGATATCGGCCAGCCGTCTTACCTGTTGGTCCTCGATCTCTTCGTCAACACGGAGAACTGGCACGGTTGATTCCTCTTCAACCTGGAATTCGTTTACCCCGACAATAATACGACCCCCCCCCTCTATCTCCTGCTGGTAGTGATAACTGGCATCTTCAATCTGGCTCTGGATAAAACCGTTTTCAATACAGGCAACCACTCCGCCGGCCTCGTCAATGTGCCGTATAAGTTCTCGGGCCTCATCTTCAATGGTGTCGGTGAGCTGCTCGATGTAGTATGAACCGGCCAGGGGATCGATCGTGTCCGCAACCCCGGATTCATGCGCAATAATCTGCTGAGTGCGAAGCGCCGTCCGAACCGAGTCCTCAGTCGGCAGGCTTAAGGCTTCGTCCCGGGAATTTGTATGCAGGGACTGGGTTCCGCCGAGAACGGCAGCAAGAGCCTGAATTGTGACCCGGACAATGTTATTGTCAACCTGCTGGGCGGTGAGTGTATTGCCGGCAGTCTGAGTATGGAAGCGCAGCATCATGGATGCTGGATTTTCGGCTTCAAACCTTTCTTTCATGATACGGGCCCACATTCTTCTGGCCGCCCGGAACTTGGCAACCTCTTCCAGCAGGTTGGAGGAGGCGTTAAAGAAAAAGGCCAGCCTTCTGGCAAAGATATCAAGCTCGAGCCCAGCGTCCAGGGCAGTCTGAACATAGGTGATACCGTTCGCCAGGGTGAAAGCTACCTCCTGGGCTGCAGTAGAACCTGCTTCACGAATATGATAACCGGAAATGGAAATGGTGTTAAAAAGCGGTGCCTTGTCAGCACACCACTGAAAAATATTGGTGATCAAACGAAGGCTCGGACGGGGAGGAAATATATACGTCCCCCGGGCAACATATTCCTTGAGAATATCGTTTTGAATGGTACCCCGCAGCTTGCCGCTGCTGGTTCCTTGTTTTTCAGCAACCGCAACATACATTGCCAGAAGAACCATGGCAGGGGAGTTGATGGTCATGGAAGTGGAGATTGTATCCAGGGGAATTTTTTTAAAGAGAATTTCCATATCAGCCATGGTATCTATAGCAACTCCTACCTTGCCGACTTCACCCAGGCTCATGGGATCATCAGAATCGTATCCGATCTGGGTGGGAAGGTCGAAGGCGACTGACAGGCCGGTCTGTCCCTGGTCAAGGAGATAACGGTAACGCTTGTTGGACTCGGCAGCGGTAGAGAAACCTGCATACTGGCGCATGGTCCAGTAACGCCCCCTGTACATGGTTGGCTGTACACCCCGGGTAAAGGGATAGCGTCCCGGAAATCCAAGTTCTGCAAGATAGTTGTCATCCATGACTTCAGGCAGGGCCAGACGGGATACAGTTCGACCCCCGTGACAGGCAAACTGTTTTTTTCGTTCCGGGAACCTGGCAAGACTCTTGGCGAGTTCTTCTTTTTCCCAGTTCTCGACAGCGGGATGTTTTTTTGTCATCAGATTTTGTCCCCTACCAGTTGCCGGATAATTTCTTCAGCTGTTAAACGCGGGTCAAGAACTGTTTCCCGTGAGTCAATAAGGCGCGCCAGGCGAGGGCGCATGATTTCAACGGCCCAATCCATCGTTTCAAGAAAAGAGGACTGTTGGCGTCTCTTTTCAAGCGTGCCGTCCCCGCGAAATTTTTTTTCTATAACCCGGAATTGTTCCATCAGCTCTTTCACGCCCACATTTTCATTGGCGATTGTTTTCAGCAATCGGGTGTGCCGGTCATCACTGTTAGAAAAAACAGTTCCAAGGTCAAGCAGCATTTTTTCTGTTCCCGGCTGATCGGACTTGTTGATGACAATAAGGTCGGCAACCTCGAGAATTCCAGCTTTCATGGCCTGGATGTCGTCACCGAAACCCGGGGCCAGGATCATGGCCGTGATGTCTGCTAACCGAATGATGTCCATCTCTGATTGTCCGATACCGACAGTTTCAATGATAACTGTTTTGCAACCGCTCGCTGCCATGATCCTTACGGTCGCTCCAGCCGAGGCACAGAGTCCGCCTAACCGCCCACGGGTGGCCATGGAGCGGACCACAACATCCTTGTCCAGTGCATGATCCATCATCCGTATCCGGTCACCGAGCAGTGCTCCTCCGGAAACAGGAGATGAGGGGTCGACGGCAATGATTCCGACACGTTCATTCTGCTGGCGTAACTGTTCGATCAGTCTGCCGGTAAGGGTTGATTTGCCGGCACCGGGTGGACCTGTAATGCCAAGGATAAGTGATGACTCGATGCGCTCCTGATCAAGACCCTGGAGGATTTGTGCAGCGGGCTCATCCTGGTTCTCAACCAGGGAGATGGCCCTGCCAATACTTCTGGAGTCACCGTCGTGGACCCGCTGGAGGATTTCTGTGGTCTTCATCAGCTTCTTTGACTGTGCTGAGAACGGCAGGCTGTAGTAAAGGCATCGATAATTTCCTGCACCGGTGTTCCCGGAGTGAAAATGGCATGAATGCCGCCATTTCTCAACTTGTCAAAGTCTTCTTGCGGAATTATGCCCCCGCCCAGAACAGGTATGTCTGGAGCCCCTGCCTGTTTCAGGGCTTCAACCACAGCCGGAAAAAGCCGCAGATGTGCTCCGGACATTGATGACAGCCCAACAGCCGCGACATCTTCCTGAACAGCAGACGCAGCGATTTCTTCAGGTGTTCTCCGAATACCTGTGTAGACGACTTCAAATCCTGCATCGCGAAGAGCACGTGCAATAAATTTTGCTCCTCTATCATGGCCGTCTAATCCCGGTTTGCCGATGAGAACTCTGAAATTTTCAGCCATGTCAGTTATCTCCTGAATATGTGACGTGTATCTTTATTTAAGAAAAGTTGCAGCTTCTCATTGTTGAAAGATACGCTTACAGAACTGTCCAAGATTACCAAGATTTTCGCAAACATGGATACCATTTTCACGCATCACTTTTATTTTTCCGTCTGCGGTGCCGGCTCCGCCACTGATAATTGCGCCGGCATGGCCCATTCGCCTGCCTGGCGGTGCGGTCAGGCCGGCTATAAAACCGACCACGGGTTTGCGGAGATTTTCTGTGATAAAGAGGGCAGCATCCTCTTCGGCATTACCCCCGATTTCACCGACCAGGACAATTCCTTCGGTATGTTCGTCATTCTTGAATGCATCTAGGCAATCAATAAAATTCGTTCCGATAACCGGATCACCCCCAATACCTATGCAGGTTGACTGGCCCAGTCCTTCACGTGAGAGCTGGTAGACGACCTCGTAGGTCAGGGTCCCTGACCTGGAGATAACTCCTATGTTTCCAGGAGTGTGGATGGAACCGGGCATAATGCCTATTTTACATACTCCCGGGGTGATGATGCCAGGACAGTTGGGCCCGATGAGCCGGCTGCCGGAAGACTTAAGAACGTTTTTGACCTGCAGCATGTCATGCAGGGGAATACCCTCTGTGATGCAGACAATAAGTCCGACACCGGCATCAGCCGCCTCCATGATCGCATCGGCAGCAAATCCTGGAGGAACAAATATAAGAGACGTGTTCGCCCCTGTTTCCTCCACTGCGGAACGGACTGTGTTGAACACAGGAACACCATCTACCTGCTGTCCTTCTTTTCCAGGGGTTACCCCCGCGACAACAGGCGTCCCGTAGTCAATACACTGGCGGGCATGAAAACTGCCTTCCCGACCGGTGATACCCTGCACAAGAACTCTGGTATTATTATCAGCAAAGATGCTCATACGGTACCTGCCAACTCAGAGATCTTAGCTGCAGCGTCGGAAAGGTCAGCTGCACTTATCAGCTCCAGCCCGGACTCATTGAGTATTTTTCTTCCTTCTTCTACATTGGTCCCTTCCATCCTGACGACAACCGGTACCGGCAGGCCGACTTTGTTTGCAGCTTCAACCACCCCGTTAGCCAGTATATCGCAGCGAAGGATACCGCCAAATATATTAACAAGGATACCCTTTACTTTGGGATCGGAGAGGATAATTCGAAAGCCGTTTTCAATCATCTCTTTGCTGGCACCTCCACCGACATCCAGAAAATTAGCCGGCTCCGCGCCTGCCTGTTTTATCATGTCCATGGTGGCCATGGCGAGACCGGCACCATTGACCATGTTACCGATGTTGCCGTCGAGGCGGATATAGTTGAGATTGTGTTTGGCGGCCTCAGCCTCAAGCGGGTCCTCTTCTGAAGGGTCATGCAGCTCGGCTAGCTCAGGGTGTCGGAACAGGGCGCTGGAATCTATCTCCACCTTGGCATCCAGTGCAATGAAATTGCCTTTCGGAGTTACCGCCAGCGGATTGATTTCTGCGAGCAGCAAATCCTTTGTAACAACAAGACGGAAAAGGCGCTTCAGGAGAACGGTAAATTCCTTGAACTGTGCCCCGGTCAGGCCCAGGCCAAAAGCTGTCTGCCTGAGGTGAAAGGGCTGTATCCCGGTAAGGGGATCTACAGCAACGCGGATTATTTCTTCCGGTGTTGCTTCGGCAACTTCTTCTATGTTCATTCCTCCTGCCCGGGAGGCAATAATCATAATTGCAGCACTTTCACGGTCCGGCAGGACAGACAGATACAATTCCTGTTCGATATTACACCCCTGTTCAACAAGTACCCGTGAGACAGTATGACCCGTACCTTCAGTCTGTGCCGTAGCAAGGATCATGCCGAGGATGGCACGAGCAGCTTCTTCTGCTTCACTGGCATTGTTAACGACCCTTATACCGCCTGCTTTTCCTCGTCCACCTGCATGGACCTGGGCCTTAACAGCAGCAGGATAGCCCATTGAATCCGCAGCACTCACTGCATCTTTGACGCTTGATACGGTTTTTCCTTCCGGAACAGGCAAACCGCCACTGCGCAATAATGCCTTGGCCTGGTATTCGTGAATTTTCACCCGGGATACCCTAACTTCTTCAGGTCTTCGGTGATTTCATCCAGAATTACCGGGTCGTCGATGGTCGACGGCATACGGTATTCCTTGCCGGCAGCAATGGCCCGCATCGTACCTCGCAGGATTTTACCTGAGCGGGTTTTAGGCAGTCGCTTGACAACAGCCGTTTCCCTGTAGCAGGCAATGGGTCCGATCTGGTTTCGAACCATCTGGACCAGTTCTGTCTTGATCTCCTCTTCATCCCTTGAAACACCTGCTTTCAGCACAATAAGGCCGACCGGTTTCTGGCCTTTCAGTTCGTCGTCTGTCCCGAAAACTGCACATTCGGCCACATCCTGATGGGTAGAGACAACCTCTTCCATGGCGCCGGTTGACAACCGGTGACCGGCAATATTGATAACGTCGTCTATTCGCCCCATGACATAAATATAGCCGTCCTCGTCCATATATCCGCCGTCACTGGTTTCATAGTATCCGGGGAAGGCTTCCATGTATGATTTGACAAAACGCTCGTCATTACGCCACAGCGTAGCCAGGGTACCGGGAGGAAGGGGCAGCTTGATCACTATATTGCCCTCCTGTCCCGGTTCAAGTTCATTACCTGCATCATCGAGAATGCGGACATCATAACCAGGAACGGGTTTGGTCGGTGACCCTGCCTTGACCGAAAACTGTTCGATACCCATGGGGTTGGCGACAATTGCCCAGGCAGTTTCAGTCTGCCACCAGTGATCGATAACAGGTACCTTCAACAGGTCACTGGCCCAGTGGTAGGTGTCTGGGTCAAGCCGTTCACCGGCAAGAAAAAGGGTTTGAAAACCATCAAGGTTGTATTTTTTTAAAAATTCGCCTTTGGGATCTTCTTTCTTGATAGCTCGAAAAGCAGTAGGCGCAGTGAACAGAACCTTAACATTGTGCTGGTTGATGACCCGCCAGAATGCTCCGGCATCGGGAGTTCCGATGGGTTTCCCTTCATAAATGATGGTTGTGCATCCGTAGAACAGGGGGCCATAGATAATATAAGAATGGCCGACGACCCAGCCCACGTCCGAAGCTGCCCAGTACACATCTCCGGGTTTAACTTTATAGATGTTTTTCATGGACCAGTTGAGCGCAACTGCATGTCCACCATTGTCACGCATGACACCCTTGGGCATACCCGTGGTTCCCGATGTATACAGAATGTACAGTGGGTCGGTCGCCTGGACCGGAACACAATCTGCCGGCTGGGCATCCTGGATAATGTCTTCCCAGTTAACATCACGACTGTTACTGAGTTCAGCGGTAACACAATCACGCTGGAAGATGATACATTTGTCCGGCTTGTGATCAGATTGTTCAATGGCAGTGTCAACCAGAGGTTTATAGGCCAGTGTCTTTTTGCCTTCGATTGCCCCGGACGCTATTATGATTGCTTTCGGCTGCGCGTGATCAATCCTGATGGCCAGCTCATGGGCCGCAAATCCACCGAAAACGACAGAATGGACAGCCCCGATCCGGGCACATGCCAGCATGGCCACGGCAGCTTCCGGGATCATCGGCATATATATAATGACTGTATCACCCTTGTTTATGCCCTGAGCACGAAGTGCTCCCGCAAACCCTGCAACCCGTTCCTGGAGCTCTCTGTAGGTGATTTTTGTAATAGTACCGGTTACAGGACTGTCATGGATGATGGCGACCTGGTCACCCCGTCCGCTTTCCACATGCCGGTCTACGGCATTGTAGCAAGTGTTCAGTTCTCCACCCCTGAACCAGCGATAAAATGGAGGGTTGGAACGGTCAACCACACTGTCCCATTTTTGGTACCAGTCAATACCTTCTGCTGCTTCCGCCCAGAATTCTTCCGGATCATCAATACTTTTCCTGAAATTTGTCTCATAGGTGCTCATTCTTTACTCCCTTATGAACAGGTTGCTTAAAAATAGTAATTTTTACTAGAACGTCTATACCCAATCGTTGAAAGGACTGCAAGAGATTGAACGGAAATACTTCATCGTGGTACTTTCTATGAGTGAAATATCTAGCATGGAGAGGAGCGTAACCATACGAAAAATCATGCATATTTGTTTCAATAGCAGATGGATTCAGCAAAGACAACGACGCTGTTTCAGCCCGTGGACCTGGACAGTATACCGGTCCACTCTCCCTCATGCTCTACCTGAACAGGCCCCATGCCGAGTTTATTGTATATATTTAAAATGTTGCTCTCCTGTTCACCTTGAAGTATTCCGGCGAGGATAATGTGTCCTCCCGGAACAAGAATCCGTTTGAAATCCTGAGCCATTGCAATGAGCACGTCATGAACGATATTGGCACAGATGAGTTCGTATGAATCCTGGATATCGTTAAGGGGACTATCCGAAGTCCTCACTTTTTTGTCAAGACCATTGAGATTAATATTTGCAACTGCGACATCTACTGCTTGCGGGTCATTGTCAATGGCGGTGACTTGTTCTGCACCGAAAATTGCAGCAGCCATGGCCAGTATACCAGTACCGGTACCGACATCAAGTACCTTTCCCGGCAACTTGTCTCTATCCATTTTAAAGCGGGACGAAAGAAGGGAAAGGGCCAGTCTCGTTGATTCGTGCTGGCCCGTTCCAAAAGCCATTCCAGGATCCATTTCCAGGACGTGTTGATCTTTTTCTGGTGCATACTCTTCCCATGTGGGTTTGATAACCAGGCCCGGTACAATTTCAAATGGAGTGAAATACTGCTGCCAGCTGGTTGCCCAGTCCTGATCGTCTATTATTTCTGTTTCCAGATCCGGTTGCTGCAGGTTGTATATTTTAAAGAGCTGAACAAGTTCTCTCCCGGCTTTGCAAAGAATGGTAAAGGATTCTTTATCCCTTTCTTTTTTATCTCCAGCATCAAGTTTAAAATATCCGGAGATCTCGTTTCGTAATATGCTCTTACTGGGACGGATATTCACACCTACACCGCTTATAATTCCGACAAGATCAGCAGCAGCCTCGGTAATTTTATCCGGGCAGGAAAAAGTAATTCTTAACCATTTTTTTGGGTTTGTCATCCCGACTGCTATCACTCCTCATTGAATCAGTAACAGTTATGTGGTATTAGTTTTGCTCATGATTCCAGAAGGTGTGATCAACTTTTCCGTCATTATGCAAGAGCTTTAAACAGTCATGAAACAGACCATTGAGTTTCAGCCTGATAATATAACCGTATCCGTAGACAAGGGCGACAATTTATTGTCTGCAGCGGCTTCCACTGGAGTATATATCGATGCCTTTTGTGGTGGTGATGGTGTCTGCGGCAAGTGCAAGGTGATAATCGAAGAAGGAGAAGTTTATTCCGACAGGGCCACACTGAAGCAGGAGGATTGGGACAAAGGGATCAGGCTTGCCTGCCAGGCAACGGTCAAGTCAGACCTGAAAATTACAGTTCCAGAGAAAACAACTTCCAGCGGCAAGGCTCTTAAGCGAAAACCGAAAACCACCAGGACCATTTCAGCCCGCTCCCTTGATACCCTTATAGGAACCTGGGACGTGGTTCCTCCGGTCACTAAATTGTACCTTGAACTTAACCCGCCGACCCTGGATGATAATATTTCAGACATGCAGCGTGTCTTGCGCGGTGTAAAACATGTCAGGCCTGACGACCCGGAACCCTCCTATGACCATCCGGAACTGATTCGCGAACTACCATCGGTGCTGCGCGAATCAGAATGGAAGGTTACCCTGCTGCTGCTGCACGCTAAAAACAAGGAGGAACCGGACAGGATTATCGATGTGGAACACGGAGACACAACCGGACGCCTGTACGGTCTGGCTGTGGATATCGGGACAACAACCTGCAGCGGGGTCCTTGTTGATCTTAATAATGGCAAGATAATAGCTGAGGGCTCAGGCTATAATGCTCAGATAAGGTATGGCGAGGATGTCATTTCCCGGATCATCTATGCTGCCAGGCCGGGTGGTTTGCGGGCCCTGCAGGACAAAGTGGTGTCCACTATTAACACCATCATTGATGATATCTGCAAGAGCATGATCATCAGCCCGGCAGACATCAGCTATATCATGGCCGCGGGCAACACGGTCATGTCTCATCTGCTGCTGGGACTTGACCCAAAATATATCCGTGAGGCACCCTATGTACCGAGTGTCAGCCAGTTTCCATTGACCAAAGCTGCTGGACTTGGCATTTATGCACACCCCAGCGTACGCTTGTTCCTCTATCCCTGTATCGCAAGCTACGTAGGGGGGGACATTGTTTCCGGCGTGCACGCCTGCCAGATGGCCAAGTCAAATGAAATAAGTCTTTTCATAGATATCGGCACCAATGGCGAAATTGTGGTCGGCAATGAAGAATGGATGGTGTGTGCGGCCTGTTCTGCAGGACCGGCATTTGAAGGAGGCGGCATCAAGTACGGCATGCGGGCTTCAAACGGCGCCATAGAAAATTTTCATATTCACCCTGAAACCTATGACCCGATGATCGTCACCATCGGCCGGATCAAGCCGAGTGGGATCTGTGGGTCCGGTCTTATCTCCATAGTTTCCGAACTGCTCGAGGCAAAGGTTATCGACCAGCAGGGAAAGTTTAACCGAAATCTCAACCATGCCAGGATCCGTGAGAGCCAGGATGGATGGGAATACGTTCTGGCCTGGAGCCAGGACTCGCTGCTTGGAGAGGATATAGTCATTACCGAAGTTGATTTGGACAACCTGATGCGTGCCAAGGGAGCAATGTATGCCGGTTACCAGACGCTGCTCAGTTCCGTCGGCCTTGGCTTCAATGATCTTGACCGGATCATTATGGCCGGGAACTTTGGCGCTTTTATTGACCTTGAGCGGGCAATATGTATTGGCCTGCTGCCTGATATAGACCGGGGCCGTTTTTACTACCTGGGCAACGCTTCCATGCTCGGCTGCCAGATCAGCCTTACAGATGTCAAGCGGTTCCGTGAAAGGGTCAAGGTCCGTCAGTTGATCACCAATTTGGAACTTTCCGAGAACCCTGAGTTCATGACCTATTATATGGCTTCTCTGTTCCTGCCCCATACCGACATGAGCCTCTTCCCCAGCGTGCAAAGTAAACTGTCCGACTGATACTTTTTTCTGCAAACAGGTTGCCAAGGATTTGTTCACAGTGAGTATTGAGTAGTAGGTATCAAGTTTGCCCAGGTAAAAATCGCTGGGATATTTTCATGCAGATACTTTACTGAACAGGTAGTTTTCATACCATTTTTAACAAAACCAACAATGTTGACAAATATCCATTTGTCAATTATATAGTACTTTTTCTGCAGGGTTTACAGCGGGTGTAGCTCAGCTGGTAGAGCACAAGCTTCCCAAGCTTGGGGTCGCGGGTTCGAGTCCCGTTGCCCGCTCCAGGGGAAAGTTTGTTTAACCCTCCGGTCGTTTTTCGTTGCCACGGAATGGCCAGGTCATAACGGTTTTTTACCGTTGATATGAAAGTGGGCTTTGCCCGCTTTTTTTATTGTCTGCAGACCGGAAAAAACGGAGTGGAATAGAGACGGGACAGTGAGTAACGAAGCTGAAAGAACAATTGCAGTGATTGAGGCATACGCCGAATCCTTAATGGATGAACTCGGACTTGAACTGGTGGAAGTTCAGTTCAGGCGGGAAGGTCATGGATGGGTGCTGAGGATTTTTATTGATAAGGAAGATGGGGTCACTATTGATGACTGTACCGCTGTTAGCAGGAGCATCAGCACCTGGCTGGATGTGGAGGATTTGATTGAGCACGCCTTTCACCTGGAGGTATCCTCGCCAGGCCTCGAAAGGCCGCTGAAGAATATAGATGACTTCAAGCGGTTTGCGGGACGCAAGGCAAGGGTCAAGATAAAAGAGCCAAGGGACGAACGGCGTGTATTTACCGGTATTTTAGAATCGGTACAAGATAACGAGATTACCCTGATTGTTGATGAGAATAAGGTGCATATTGCTTTTGATGAAATAGCCAAGGCAAGATTGGCTTTGTAAATACATGGGACTTTTCCGGTTGCGGATCGAGAGAAAAGGGGAGTTTTACCCCGAGTAGTAAGCGGCCATTGTGTCAAATGGAGCAAATTGAATGAATACAGATAATTTAAAGCGGATTATAGACCAGATCAGCAGAGACAAAGGTATTGAACGCACATTGCTGGTAGAGGCAATCGAAGAGGCTGTTAAGTCTGCCGCACGGAAAAAGTATGGAAGCCGCCGTGATATCGAAGTGCATTTTGATGAAGAGACAGGCGAAATAGAAGTTTTTCAGTACCGTACAGTTGTTGATAATGTTGAAGACGAGGAAACAGAGATCTCGCTGACAGCAGCCAGGGAGCTTGACCCGGAGGTCGAACTGGAAGACGATATTGGAGAAAAAATCCTCGACATAGCTGATCTTGGGCGGATTGCTGCTCAGTCAGCCAAGCAGGTCATTATCCACCGGATGCGCGATGCGGAAAGAGACGTAATTTATGAGATGTTCCGTGATCGTCAGGGCACGATTGTCAACGGTATTGTCCAGCGTTTTGAGCGTGGCAACATGGTTGTAAACCTCGGTCGGACCGATGCGGTTCTGCAGAGGGACGGCCAGATACCCAAACGTTCCTTTAAGCAGGGTGACAGAATCAGGGCTTACCTGCTGGAAGTACGCCAGGACAGTCGCGACTCGCAGCTGATCCTGAGTCGTACCTGTAATGAATTTCTCATTAAGCTTTTTGAAATGGAAGTCCCGGAAATTGCGGAAGGAATTGTTAAAATTATGGGTGCCTCCCGTGAACCCGGCTTCAGGGCAAAAATTGCCGTGTCCTCCACCGAGTCTGATGTCGATCCGGTAGGGGCCTGTGTGGGCCTCAAAGGGTCGCGGGTGCAGAATGTCGTCCAAGAGCTGCAGGGTGAAAGAATTGATATAGTTCCCTGGAGCCCGGATCCGGCAAAATATGTGTACAATGCTCTGGCACCGGCTGAGGTTTCAATGGTTATTGTTGACGAAGAGAATAATCAGTTGCTGGTTGTTGTACCGGATGATCAGCTGTCATTGGCTATTGGTCGCCAGGGTCAGAATGTCCGTCTTGCATCAAGGCTGATGGGGTGGCGTATTGATGTGAAGAGTGAATCTCGTTACGCGAACCTTGAGGATAGAGGGTATAGAAGCCTGGTTGCGCTGGAGGGAATTGATGAAAATATGGCGGATAGATTATTTGCCGCAGAAATAACTTCAGTATCAGTGCTGGCATCCGCAGATATTGAGGAGATAATGGCCGCTACCGGTTTTGAGCAAGATCGGGCAGAAGAGTTAAAAGATCGTGCCGCTCTCAGTGCAGCCTCGGAGGACCAGCCTGAAGAATCTTCTGATACAGAGGAAATCCCCAGTGAAGAGCAATCACCTGAGGAAAAGATGCCTGATGATGTGGTTCAGGATCCCGGCGATCAACCTGAATAATGACAGCTTGTGAAACGGGATCACAGACCTCAGCGAACCTGCGGGGCCTGCGGGAGAAAAGCTCTGAAAAATGAGCTGATACGCTGGGTGTCAAGGCAAAAAGAAATCGTGGAAGATACACAACAAAATAAAACCGGCCGCGGGGTTTACAGTTGCTCGGAGAAGACATGCCGTGATCGGCTGTTAAAAAATAAAAAGAAACTGAAAGTGATGTTACGCCTTCAGTGCAGATAAGGAATCAGGACAGGAGTGATTAATGAGCAAAGTTCGTGTTTATGAACTGGCAAAAGAAGCCGGGCTCAAAAGTAAAGAGTTGGCCGATAAGCTTATAGCCTTGGGCTATCCGGTTAAGAGCCACAGTTCAACTGTGGACGAGGATACAGCTGAAGATATCCGTCGAAATGTTTTCGGCCAGCAGCAAACGGTCGAGGTCACTGACCAGAAAATAACTGTAAAGAAAAAGACAACTGCGGTCAAAAAGACAACAGTAGTCCGGCGTCGATCAAAGGCGGATAAAGAAGAGTTGGCCCGCAAGGCCGAAGAAGCTGAAGCCGAGGAAGCTGTCAAGGAACTGGAAGATGACGTTGATGTCTCAGAGGTTGAGGTTACTGATGAGCAGGATGCTCTTGAGGTGGAAGCGGAAGTTGCCGAGCCGTCAGAAGTAGAAGCGAAAACAACTGAACAGGTGGCCGAAGAAGGGAAGGAAGGGCCGGAAGAAGCTGTTGAGGAAAAAGAAGAAGAGAAAAAACCTGCCAAACAGAAAGAAAAGAAACCGAAGAAGCTTGCCAAGGTCGTTGGCAAGGTAGAGATAAAGATTGAACCGGAGAGAAAGCCTAAACCGAAACGACGCCCCGAGCGTCCTGCCAAAAAAATGGATAATGGAGTTGCCGGTGTTGTAGATAAACAGGCTGAACTGGCAGTAGGTAAAGGGAAGAAAAAAGGCAAGCGGGTCGTTTCGATAATGGATGAAAAGGACCGTGTCAAAAAGCCTGGAAAACTTCAGAGAAAAGGACGACAGAGAGTCGATTTTACTGGTGGCGGGGAAGTCGAATATATGCGCCCTCGAAGGAGCCGCAAGAAAAAAGATAGCGGTCGAAGAGAATCAGAGGTTCTTGCACCGGCAGCTGAAACCAAGGCGATAAAAAAGCGAATAAAGATTTTCGAAACCATATCCGTTGGTGACCTGGCAAAAAGAATGGGAATCAAGTCCAGCGAACTCATTGCTAAGCTTATGGGTCTGGGGGTGATGGCCACCGTGAATCAGGCTCTGGACTTGGACACTGCAACTCTGGTGGCTTCTGACTTCGGTTTTGAAGTAGAGCAGGCGTTCACAGAGGAGCAGGAGGTTCTTAATCTCCAGGAGCAGGAGGAAGGTGGCGAACCCCAACCGCGCCCCCCTGTGGTAACGGTTATGGGGCATGTTGATCATGGCAAGACTTCAATTCTTGACGCAATACGCAAGACTGATGTCGCCGAAGGAGAAGCAGGCGGTATAACCCAGCACATCGGCGCGTATTTTGTGCAGGCCCCTTCGGGTGACCTGGTATTTGTTGATACTCCGGGTCATGCTGCGTTTACCGAGATGCGATCACGTGGTGCAAAGGTTACCGATATCGTCGTACTGGTGGTTGCTGCCGACGACGGTGTGATGGATCAGACCCGCGAGGCTATTGCACATGCCAAGGCGGCGGAAGTACCCATTGTGGTAGCAGTCAATAAGATTGACAAGGACAATGCCGATCCAGAAAGGGTCAAACGGGAACTTGGTGAGTTCGGTCTTATTCCTGAAGATTGGGGCGGCGACACTATATACTGTGATACTTCAGCCAAGCAGAACATCGGTATTGATGAGCTGCTTGAGAACATTCAGCTGCAGTCTGAAATTCTTGAACTCAAGGCTGACCCTGAACGCAAGGCACGCGGAACTGTCATTGAGGCCCAGTTGCACAAGGGACGCGGCTCGGTGGCTACAGTTCTTGTCCAGGAAGGTACCCTGACTAACGGTGATTATTTTGTGGCCGGCAGATATTCAGGAAAGGTGCGGACCCTGACTAACGACAGGGGTGTACACATTCAGGAGGCCGGTCCTTCCGTACCTGTTGAGGTGCAAGGTCTTTCTGGCGTACCCCAGGCCGGCGATGAATTTGTAGTCGTTACGGATGAGAAGATGGCCAAAAATGTTAGTGAGTCCCGTCAACTCAAAGCCAGAGAATTTGAACTGGCATCTGCCTCAAAGGTATCTCTTGACAATCTTTTCGAGAAAATGGCAGAGCAGGACTTGAAGGAATTGCGGGTTATACTCCGTTCCGATGTACAGGGTACCCTTGAAGCCTTTGGCCAGGCAGCGGAAAAACTGTCCACCGAAGAGATCCGGGTACGGTCGCTCCATGAAGGGACAGGTTCCATCACGGAAAATGACGTGCACCTTGCGGCTGCTTCCGATGCAATAATTATTGGTTTCAATGTAAGACCTTCTGTTAAAGTCAAGGAGTTGGCTGAGCAGGAGCGGGTGGATATTCGCTTCTATGATGTTATCTACCACGCTCTGGAGGATATTGAAAAAGCCATGGTCGGCATGCTCGAGCCGACTTTCGAGGAACGGGTTATTGGAACAGCGGAAGTAAGGCAGACTTTTCAGGTTCCCAAGATAGGGACGATTGCCGGCTGCTCTGTCATTGACGGAAAGATAGAACGCAATGCCAAAGTCAGGGTGCTCCGTGATGGAGTCGTTGTGTATACTGGCAACATTGATTCGCTGCGGCGGTTCAAGGATGATGTAAAGGAAGTGCTTACCGGCTATGAATGTGGGATAGGTGTCGAGAACTTCAATGATATCAAGGTCGATGACCAGCTTGAAGCATTTGTCATGGATGAGGTTGAAGCTACCCTGTAGTTTCGGTTTATAGAGATCGACTTCATACTTTTTACCTGATCCAATGGAATTTGATTTTACACTGCCGGGGCTGGGAAAGCCTGAAAGTTCCAGGCCTAAACGCGTTGCCGAGGCCATAAAAAATGAACTTTCCATACTTCTGGTTCAGAAAGTCAGAGATCCCCGACTGCAGGAAGTGAGCATCACAAAGGTAGACATTGCTCCGGACCTGAAACGGGCGAAAATTTATTTTGTTGTGCCGGATGGCAGGAATGGCAGTAAAGCTCTCAAAGGCCTCGAAAGGGCAAAAGGGTTTTTTCGCAGCCAGCTGGCTGCCCGGATCAATCTTCGCTATACACCTGAACTCGTTTTTTTCTATGACAGGCATAATGAAGAAACCGGCCGTCTTGATACGCTCTTTCGTCAAATAGCCGAGGAGAAGAAAACTGATGACGACCCAGTTTGAACCATTGCTGGAACCCATTCGTACCAAGGGCAACGTCGTCCTGGCTACACATCTGAACCCGGATGGAGATGCTTTGGGGTCGCTTCTCGGACTGGCAGACATCCTGGAGTTAATGGGCAAACGGGTTTTCCGTTACCTGGAAAAGCCGGTTTCGCAACTCTACAGTTTTATTCCGGGGAGTGATCTTGCTGAAACCGGCCTGGATGATCTGGCTGAGTTTGTCCGTCAGTCAGGTGATGATATCATGTGTATCGCCCTTGACTGCGGTGACAGGAAGCGTCTGGGGAAATACGGACCGGAGCTGCTGAAGATAAGGCCTTTTCTGGTCATTGATCACCATAAGGGGAACGACGGATTTGGCGATTTCGCCTGGATTGACCCCAAGCGCTCCTCAACCGGTGAGATGATTTTTGATCTGGCCGCAGAGTTGGGTCAGGCTGTATCCGATAAAGCAGCTTATGCCCTGTTTACAGCTATTGTTACCGATACAGGTTCATTCAGATATGAATCAACCACTGCGCACACCTTTGATGTTGCGCGGCAACTGGTAAACCTGGGGGTCCAGCCGGACCTGGTTTCCAGAAACATATATGATAATTTTACAGCGGAACGGCTGCAGCTGATGCAGAGGGTTCTTGCTACTCTGGAAATATTGCATGACGGACGTATCGCGGTTATCCTGGTTACCCGTGAAATGCTGGATCAGACAGGATGTACAATGGAGGACACGGAAAATTTTATCAACCTGCCGCGGGCAATAACTACCGTTCAGGTCGCTGTTTTCTTAAAAGAAACAGCTGAGGATATGGTCTCGGTGAGCATGCGCGCCAAAGATACATGCGATGTTGCCGACATAGCTTCCCGATTTGGTGGTGGCGGCCACCGAAACGCGGCGGGGTTCAGGGCTGCTGACACAACTGTGGACAGCGTCTGGCAAAGACTGTTTCCGGTTCTGCAGCAGGGGATGGATCATTGACATATGGAAGACCGCCAGCCTGGTGAAAAAAGTGAAAGCGGTTTCTCTGCAGGGGTTTTTCTCGTGGACAAGCCCAGTGGTGCAAGCTCTTTTTCATTGGTTCGCCATGTTCGCCGCCTGCTTGGTATCAAAAAGGTTGGCCATGCTGGCACGCTTGACCCGTTTGCAACCGGCCTGCTGATTATCTGTGCCGGCCGACCGGCCACCCGCCTGATTGAGCGGTTTATGGCCGGGAGGAAAAAATACCGGGCTGTTCTGCAGCTTGGAGTTGAGACAGACACTATGGACCCGGAGGGCAAGGTTGTCAGGACTGCCCCGGTTCCTGATTTGACAGAGGAGGCTATTCAGAACTGTCTGAAGATGTTTACAGGCAGGCTGAAACAGGTGCCGCCCCCTTTTTCAGCTGTAAAGTACAAGGGGAAACCCCTGTATCATTATGCGAGAAAAGGGATAACAATTACCAAAGATCCTCGAGAGATTGAAATATTTTCTCTTGAATTCTGCAGTTATGACTCGCAGAGCCACAGACTTGACTTTGAGGTAACGTGCACCCGTGGCACCTATATACGTGTTTTGGCATCTGATATAGGGCGTCAGTTGGGTTGCGGGGCGTACCTGATAGAGCTCAGGCGTCTTGACAGCGGGAAGTTTTCGGTGGCTGACAGCCTGCCCGGAGATGTTTTAACTGGTCCTGATGGTCTCCAGCGCCTGACGGCTGGTATGATCTCGATCGATAAGGCTCTTGCTATGCTTGACGACCGGGAAGGGTCCTCCCGTGAAGAAGTTGGATAATAAATACTGGCCTTACCGTAAAATTTGAGCGGTTGTGCCTGTTTGTTTCAGTTGAATGTTTTTCATTCAATGGTATAGAGTGGAGACATAATTATAGGTATTGTGAAAAGGTATGAAAACAACGGGTAATAGTTGTAGCTATGTGAATTATCATAGTCCTCGTTTACTCTTTTAGGCTTTTTACGAATTTATTATAATTCTGACCAAGTGAACAGAAGATGGAGGTGCGTTGTGGCACAGAACACAGTAAAGAAAAAAGAAATAATTGAAAAATTCAAAACCCACGATACTGATACCGGTTCGTCTGAGGTTCAGATTGCTTTGCTTTCTGACCGGATTACTTATCTGACGGACCATTTTCAGACTCACCAGAAGGATCATCATTCCCGCCGTGGACTGCTCAAGCTGGTTGGTCAGCGCCGCAGCCTTCTGAACTATCTGAAGACAAAGGATATCAACAAGTATCGTACCCTGATTAAAGATCTTGGGATCCGCAAGTAAGGAAAAAATGTTTCTGCGCTTCCTCTCGGAGAGTAAGCAGGTTTCCTTACACAGCTATCAATCTCCCTGAAAAGGAATGTTGGGTTTGATACGGTCGGTTTTACCTCCTGCACCGTTAAACAGGGGTGTGTCAGCAAGCGTTCGGTAAGAGAGCGGTGAAGTGATACAGAAGAAAACAGAACCCGATGGGCGGGCTCTGTGGAAAGGCCTTCATTGAGAGAAGGCAAAGCGTTCCGAGCGCTTATGATTGCAAGGAGTTTGCATGTATAAGAAAGTAGAGATCGAGATCGGAGGTAAAGCGATTACCTTCGAGACCGGCAAATTAGCTAAACAGACCGACGGTTCAGTTGTCGTCACCTGTGGTGACACAATGGTTCTGGTAACAGCCGTTGCAGAAAAAAAATCAAAAAACATGGGGTTTCTACCCCTGACAATCGAATATCAGGAACGCATGTATGCTGCCGGACGTATTCCTGGCAGTTATTTCCGCCGTGAGATCGGCCGGCCCAGTGAAAAAGAGGTGCTGACCTGCCGTCTTACGGACAGGCCCCTTCGCCCGCTTTTTCCTGAAGGATACATGTGCGAGACCCAGATAATTACCACGGTCTTCTCTGCAGACCCTGAAGTTGACCCGGATATCCTGGCCATGAACGGTGCCTCTTTTGCACTGTCCATATCAGATATTCCGTGGAACGGGCCAATTGCTGCGGCACGAGTTGGTTACATTGATGGGGAGTATGTGCTCAACCCCGCCACCAGCCAGCTGGAAAAATCAGCCCTGGACCTGGTCATTGCCGGAACGAAGAGTGCGGTGGTAATGGTTGAGGGACGTTCAGGAGAATTGAGCGAAGATGTAATCCTTGATGCCATATTCTTTGCCCATCAGGGTATCCAGCCAATTATTGATATGCAAAACCAGGTTCGTGATGAGATCGGCAAGCCCAAGCGAAAGGTTGAGCCGCCGGTTGTCAATGAGCCACTCAAGGCCAGGGTCGAGGAACTGGCAGCAGCCGGAATGGAAGCCGTGGTAACGACCGTGGACAAGATGGAGCGCTACGGGAAATATGATGAGCTGAAAGCTTCGGTGCTGGATCAGATCGACGAGGAGATGTACGAGAGCGAGTCGGAAGTTTCCGAGCTGCTCGGTGATTACAAGAAAAACCTCATGCGTGGCCGCATCGTTAATGAAGGTCAGCGGATCGACGGACGTTCATTTGACGAAGTCAGGCCGATCAGCTGTGAAGTCGGTACCCTTCCAAGGGCCCATGGCTCTGCACTTTTTACCCGCGGTGAGACCCAGGCCATGGTTATCGGTACCCTGGGCAGCGAACGGGACGAGCAGCACCTGGAAGGTCTGAAAGGAGATGTGTATCGTAATTTCATGCTTCATTATAACTTTCCTCCCTTTTGTGTGGGTGAGGTTCGTTTCCTGCGCGGCCCCAGTCGCCGTGACATAGGACATGGCAATCTCGCCAGGAGAGGAATACAGGCAGTACTTCCCGATGGAGAGAGCTTTCCTTATACCATGCGTGTTGTTTCCGAGGTGCTGGAATCGAACGGTTCATCCTCAATGGCAACGGTTTGCGGGGCCAGTATGGCTCTGATGGATGCAGGTGTGCCTCTGAAGGCTCCTGTTTCAGGCGTTGCCATGGGCCTGATCAAGGAAGGCGACAAGGTTGTGGTCCTGAGTGATATACTCGGAGATGAGGACCATCTCGGCGACATGGACTTCAAAGTGGTTGGTACCAGCAACGGGATCACCTCCCTGCAGATGGATATCAAGATCGACGGAGTTGATCGTGAGATTATGTCCCAAGCGTTGGCTCAGGCACGCGATGGTCGTCAACACATCCTTGGAAAGATGGAAGAGGCTATCACTGCTCCTCGCCAGGATGTTTCAGAACATGCTCCAAAATATATTACTATCAAAATTCATCCGGACAAGATCCGCGATATCATAGGCCCTGGCGGAAAGATCATCAGGGAAATGAGCTCCGAGTTTGATGCCAAGATCGATGTGGATGATGACGGTACAGTCAAGATTTTCTGCAGTAATGACGTCTCAGCTAAGGCTTTGAAGACACGTATTGAAGAAATTACGGCAGTACCGGAGGTCGGGAAGGTCTACGAGGGGGAAGTCAAGACCATAAAGGATTTTGGCGCCTTTGTTCAGATCCTTCCAGGTACGGATGGCATGGTCCATATTTCAGAGCTGGCCCATCACAGGGTCAACAAGGTGACCGACATCCTCAAGGAAGGTGAAATGGTCAAGGTTAAGGTCATTGAAGTAGATAATCGCGGCCGTATCCGGTTAAGCCGGAAAGCAATACTTGATGAGAATCAAGAGTAATACTAATATTATGTTCATTATGAGCCGGTTTCTCCACGCTGAGAACCGGCTTTTTTTTTAACTACTTGGAGAACTGCCATGCTTAAGGTGGATGTTCAGTTTACCTGGCTTGATCCGGAACGATCAGGCGACCTGAGTCTCCCGCGTTACGAATCTGAGCAGGCTGCCGGTATGGACGTGGGCGCTGCTGTAGAGGAACCGGTAACCATTGAGCCGGGCGATATCATACTCATTCCCACAGGGTTTGCAGTGGCTCTGCCTCCAAATTACGAAATCCAGGTTCGTCCACGTTCAGGCCTTGCAGTGAAAAAAGGGATAACCATCATCAACACACCGGGAACAATTGATGCCGATTACCGGGGAGAAATCAAGGTCGGCCTGATCAATCATGGCAAGGAACCTTTTACAATATCCCGGGGTGATCGGATCGCCCAGATAATTGTTGCACCGGTCTGCCAGGCAACATTGGAAGTTGTTGGCAGCCTGGAAGTGACTGGGCGCGGTTCCGGCGGTTTTGGTCATACCGGTGTATAACTGCTGATCAAGATATTTTCCGGGCATACAAGAATGAAAGTTTGTGTTCTAGGCAGCGGCAGCAAGGGCAACTGCACATTGGTAGAGTCAGGAAATACCAGTCTCCTCATTGATGCCGGCTTTTCAGGACTCGAAATCAGCCGGCGGCTGGAGTCCATCGGACGTGACCTCGAAACGGTCACCGCTATCATTGTCACCCATGAGCACAATGATCACATCAGCGGCGTCGGTGTTGTGTCACGGCGCGGCAGAATTCCGGTTTATGCAAACATGGCAACGCACCTGGCGGCTGAACGGAGAGTGGGAAAACTGTTTTCCCGGCTTGAATTTGGGAATGGAGAGGAGTTTGAAATAGGTAATTTACGGGTGTATCCTTTTGCAGTCTCCCATGACACGGTTGACCCGGTTGGATATGTTGTCTCAGATGGAAAAAACAGCGTGGGGTACTGCACTGATACGGGTAAGGTTACAACCCTGATCGAATACCACCTCAGACGCTGTGACGTGCTTGTTCTTGAAAGCAACCATGACCCCAAGATGCTGCGTGAAGGGCCCTATCCTATCCATCTCCAACAGAGGGTCGGGTCAAATCAAGGCCACCTGGCCAATGAAGACGCCGGCAAGCTCCTGCAAAAACTTGCCGGTAAATCATCTCTGAATCATGTTGTTCTGGCTCACCTGAGTGAAGTCAACAACCTGCCTGAACTGGCCATGAAGTCTGCCGGAAAATATCTTGGACAGTATGCGGAATGTATTGAGGTTGTACCTGCCACCCAGAACAAACCGGCTCCTGTAATAACCCTCCCTTGAAATGAAATCAGGTCTATAAGTGGAAAATATAAGAATCAGGAGGAGCAGCTTTAAACGGAGTTATGTACCCTTAATGAAAAGAGTCTGCTGTAAATTGGACTATATTGTTTGCTTTACATAAAATTCAAAACGGCTCTCTGGTCCAAGTCAGAGTTGTTACTCGCTGCCAATACAAATATTATTATTCATTTTCTTTGTTTGCCAAAAGAAAACGAGCGTCGTGTGGTCTTGCCACACCACTACAGAAAAGGCACCTGTGTCATTTGGCCCTGAGGACTTCGTTGTGCTCCTCAAAGCTGCTGGGATTTTAAAAACTCGCGGAGTTTATGCCCGAATGGGTGCTCAAACAGCATAAAATCCTTTCCCAGCATCTTTTGCGGTGCTCACCAAATGACAATGGGATTACTTAATAAGCCCCTGAAGGGTTAACTAAAACCACGATCTTGGGACCTGATTTTACTGAAAACCTTCGGCCTCCAGCCTCTAAACCTGTTTTACCCCCTTGGATGAAATCGCTGATGCGTTGATTTGAGACGCCCAGTGTCGATTTTGGTGTAGATTTGAGTGGTTGAAATGTCTGAATGGCCGAGCATCATCTGTACGGCCCGCAGATCAGCACCTCCCGCAAGCAGGTGCGTGGCAAAGGAGTGGCGCAGCATATGCGGACTTATCCGCTGGCGGATCCCGGCATTGACCGCGATGGTGTTGATTATTTGCCAGAACCGCGCCCTGGTCATGGCTGTGCCCCTGTTGCTCAGGAAAAGGTAGGGGCTTGATTTTTTTTTCATCAGGGCAGGTCGACCCTGTTCAAGATAATCCGATATTCGCCTTCCAGCAATTCCTCCAAACGGAACGATTCGTTCCTTGTTGCCCTTACCCATGATGCGCGCATGACAGCTGGTCAGGTTACAGTTGTTCACCGGTAGCAGAACAAGTTCTGAAACACGCATCCCTGTTGCATACAAGAGATAAAGCATGGCATAGTCCCGGAGGACATGAGGTGTTTTCTGCACCGGAACTTCCAAAAGCCTGTCGATCTCTATAATGTTCAGGGCCTTGGGAAGGCTCAGGCCTGTTTTTGGGGAGTCAATATCGGAAACCGGGTTTACTGTGATTTCTTTGTCCCGTAGCAGGAATTCAAAAAAAGACCTGAGCGCGGCAAGTCGGCGGGCATTACTGCGGGAACTGATTTTTCGACGATGACAGTGACGTAAAAATTTGCGGATATGTTCACTGGTAATTCCAGAGGGGCGACTGATCTTTTTTCCGTTAATGAAGTCGAAAAAAAAACGCAGGTCCGACCCGTAGGAATTAACCGTATTGTGGGAAAGCCGTCTTTCGGCAATGAGGTAATGCAGGAAACGATCGAGAGAAGTGGTGAAAAGTTGTCTGCTCAGGGGATTAGTTCGGTAAATTTACATGGTAAAAAAACTTCAAAGCCTGCGGGTCGAAACCGGCAGGCTTTGAAGTTACATTCTGTTTTTCATACGATTAAACTTGCGAAGTTTACGTAGAGCTTCTGCGCTTTTGCGACGTTTTTTAACACTCGGTTTTTCGTAGTATTCACGTCGTTTAAGCTCACGTTTGATTCCGTCTATCTGCAGCTTTTTTTTCAGCTGACGGATAGCGTACTCAAGGTCGCCCTTTACTTCTACTTCAATCATAAAAAATCACATCCTTTGATTTGCTGTTGACGTTTGATTCCGTCTGGTTAGTAAAATATTTAATTTATTCTGAATGGCAGTCTTTGTCAAGGAAAACAGGGTTGGTCAGGAACCATGCATTATGTTTCCGGGAAAATTTTTCCCGGGTTGAGGATGTTGTTGGGATCAAAGAGATTTTTGATTTTTTTCATAACCTCAAGGGCAGTCCGGTCTATTTCAACAGGGAGGAACTCTGATTTGGTTATGCCGATTCCGTGCTCTCCGGACAGGCTGCCGCCCAGGGCAACCACAAATTCAAAAAGCAGCTTTTTGGCCATTCGTCCATTTGTCAGCTCCACTTCATTCGTAATGTCAACCATGATATTGACATGAATGTTCCCGTCACCGGCATGACCGAAGGTGAGAATCGCCAGGTCGAGATCATTGGCTGTTTTTTCACAGAACCGTACAAGATCAGGTATTTTTGTACGTGGAACAACAACGTCTTCACTTATCTTATTCGGTTTGAGATTGAAAGACGCCGGCGAGATGGATCTACGGGCCTGCCAGAGTTCGCTTCGCTCGTCATCGTCTTCTGTATACCTGTAGGCAGTGCCTCTGTCATTCAGGAATTTTACGACTTTTTGCTGTTGATGCTGTACCTGGGATTCCGTTCCGTCGATCTCAAGAATTATCAGGGCACTGGTTGTGTCCGGGAGCAGGTCGGGTGTATGACTCCTGACAATGGAGATGGCTGTTTTGTCCATATACTCTAGCGTGCAGGGGATGATGCCGGCAGCGAGAATTTTGGACACCATCTCTGTTGCTTCAGGGAGCGAGGTAAAGGTAAGTAAAAAAGTTGTCTTGGATTCCGGTAAAGGAAGAAGCCTCAGCGTTAGTTTTGTAAAGATGCCCAAGGTACCTTCCGAGCCGATAAAAAGTCGAGTCAGGTCGTAGCCGACGACACTTTTTTCGGTGCGTACGCCGGTTTGTATTATTTCGCCGGTGGGCAGTACAGCTTCCAGTCCGATAACGTAGTCTTTTGTTACACCGTACTTAACGGCACTCGGCCCTCCGGCACATTCGGCAGCGTTGCCGCCAATGGAACAGAACTTGAGGCTGGCAGGATCCGGCGGGTACATAAGGTTGTGTTTTTTCAGTTCATCCTGCAGGTCGCCCGTAATAACACCCGGTTCCACGATTGCGATCATGTTGTCGGGATCAATTTCAATTATCCGGTTCATCCTGCTTGTTACCAGGACCAGGCCACCCTTAACAGGCAGGCTGCCGCCGGTCATTCCGCTCCCGGCACCCCGAGGGACAACAGGAAAATCATGCCGATTTGCCAACTGGAGAATCGCGCTTATTTGCTCAGCGGTTTCCGGAAAGGAAACACCATCGGGAAGAAAGATCTGCCCCGTTGCGTCATAGCTGTAACAGCTCAGTTCTTCAGGGTCGGTAAAAAGGGCACCGCTGCCGACAATACCTCTTAATTCGTGTATAATTGACTTGTTCATAATTGTTAATGATACTGAAAAGAGACATTAGAAACCATATTTTTTCAGAAAATCCTTGAAATTGCTGTTCATCGCAGCATGATGTACTTTACGAGACTGGAGACTGGAGTGTTGGAATTTATAAACATTGAAAATATTACGGGGTAACTATGAGCAAGTTGCGATTGGCGCTGATTGCCGGCGGAGTTTCAGGAGAGCGGGATGTTTCATTGAACGGGGCGGCCGGGGTTGAAAAAGCCCTTGACCCGCAAAAATATGAAGTGGTTCGCTATGACCCTGCCACCGACCTGCCAAAAATTGCCGCAGAGGCTGGCAGCATTGATGTTGCTTTTATTCTGCTCCACGGGATTCATGGTGAGGATGGAACCATGCAGGGCTTTCTTGAACTGTTGGACATCCCGTATCAGGGTGCCGGAGTTCTAGGCAGTGCTATGGCCATGGACAAGAATCTGGCAAAAACAATGTATCGTTTGCATGGCCTTCCGGTTGCCGAGTGGGAAATGGCCAGTCCCAATGATATTCCAAATCCGCAAAGGCTGATGGACTCATTAAGGCTTCCTCTGGTCATTAAGCCAGTGCGCCAGGGGTCAAGCATCGGCATGACTATCGTCAGGGAATCAGGGCAACTATCCGGAGCCCTGACATTAGCGTTTGAACATGACAGCCAGGTAATGGTGGAGGAATTTATCAACGGCCGTGAGATTACGGTCGGAGTGATAGGAAACGATGATCTTGCAGCGTTGCCTCTTGTCGAGATCATCCCGGGTGAGCAATACGATTTTTTTGACTATGAAGCAAAATATAAACCCGGGGCCACCCTGGAAGTCTGTCCTGCCGAGGTCAGCGAGTCGGTCACCAGAAGAGCACAGGAGTACGGCCTCATTGCTCATCAGGCTTTGCAGCTTAGAGGATACAGCAGGACCGATATGATTGTCAGTGGAGATGACATAATTATACTTGAGACCAATACCATCCCGGGAATGACACCGACCAGCCTGCTTCCCCAGGCCGCAGAGAAGTTTGGCTTAAGTTTTTCCGCCCTGCTTGACAGGCTGATCGAACTTTCCTTGGAATGATACACTTTCGCTCAAGTCAATTCAGCTGATTCGTTTAAACAGGTTTATAACAATTTGGTCTGTTGAATGTAATTGATGCGGTAGTAAGGGGGTACCTAGCATGTATATTGAACCTAAAGAAAAAAAACAGCTGCTTGGCGGGTATAAAGTCATTCTTGTGATCTGGTGGGCGATTTTTGCCTCTTTGTTCATATATCTGATAGTCTGCCGTGCAATCGGCGATCAATTACAGAATGTTGACAAGGCGAATATTCCGGTTGATATGATTAAATATGCCTTATGGGGAGTGTCGATCTCTACCCTTGTTGCTGCTCATTTCCTGCGGAGATTTTTACTGAGGACACGCAGCACAGGTTTAGGTTCTATAAGTTCTACAGCTGTCCAACATCCCGCTGTCGCCAGATATACCGTCGCCATAATAATCACTATGGCCTTGCTGGAGAGTATAGGAATATACGGTGTGGTCATGTTTTTCATTGCGCAGGACGCTCCATCTCTTTATCAACTGTTAATTATTTCTGCCCTGGCAATGATTTTTTACCGTCCACGCAAAGAAGAGTTGTTGAAATTGGCTGTTCAGATGAAAAAATAGTTTGCATTTCATACAAGTTGATACTGCCAGTGGTAATGCCACCCACCACGTTTGACTTCTTTTTTCATGGAATTGTATAATTTGAATTGAGGGGTTGCGAAACCTTGCAGCAGACATATTTCAGAGAAGCTCATCAAAATTAAAAAAGAGGAGGTGTTAAGATGCCACTCCATCTTAAAGATGTGGACATAATTCCCGAAGTTGAAGGCTTGAGTTCTGCACTGATCGTTCCTTGCAATATGTGCGCAGCAGCTACTGTAGCTATAAACGAAGGAAAACCATTTCTTCAAATTTTCAAAAATTTTCTCAAGTCGGCACCATTTGAACAGCACATCAAGAGATTGCAGTCCCGATTAAGGAAAAAGGGTGTAACCTCAACAGTGTTCAAGAGCAATCTGCCTCACCAATGGTTCCTTTGCATGTGCACTCAAGGTCGAAAAAGTAAGTTGAGGGAATATACAGAACAATATGACGCTGCAATAGTTTTAGGTTGTGATTCTGCGGTTGAAACAGTTCGTGATACTGCTAAATCAAGCGGCTGCAAAGTGATCGAGGGCATGAAAATTGAGGGTATTGCGAACGCAACAGTAAAATTTCGTTTACCAGGTAATATCTCTTTTGAAGACAGCAAGATTGTTTCTATATCTCAGGAAAATAGGAATTAAGGGATGCTCGAATGACACAGTTACCTTTGCTAAACAGACTTCAGACAACAACATCAGAAGCACACACATTATGAGACAGAAGGATTATGAATACCGATATTAAAATATTGGCTGACTATGAAAGCCAGACAGTGAAAAAAAGCCTTTAATTCTCACAAAACGGCTTAATGACAGTGAGGATAAAATTGAGGCCATTTTTTATTATGTCAGGGATGATATAAAATTTTAGTTTTCTAATGAGGGAGACTTGGTCACGGCATACCAAATAATTAAATTTATGGTCAATGCAACATTAAAATAAATCTTTCATTGGCTTTATGTAAGACCATTGGCATTAATGCAAGGGTTCATTTTTCCCTGATAAGTAAAGATATCAAGGATCTGCTTGGTCACAACAGGATAAAGACCACTCAGCACTACTGTAAGCTCTCTAATATAAAAGCCCAAAGGGATTATTGCCAGGCAATAACAACTGTTATGAAAAGAGCTGCTATCGACAGCTCATCAGGCACAAAACAGTAGCCTGGATGGATGAAAAACCTTGCCTAAAGGGGAAAAATAGAAATAAATTAAAGCATCTAACAATTTAATATAAATAGAAAAAACAGACTTTGTTGCGTATGCTTAGCGATAACATACTATTACCCACAAGGTTGGGGCGGGCGTGGACGATATATTCTGGATCAATGCTCTGACAGGATAACGTTACCGAATTCCGCCAAGTGAAAGCTCCCCCTTGGTTTGAAAAGGGAGGGTTCTTTTCATTACATTTTTTCCACCCAAGCGGACATGACCGGATATTTCATAGCGGAGGGGTTTGATCGGACCGGTTTGGGATCCTGAATCCTGTACAAACGAGACCACATTAGATACCATATCCAGCACCGAAGCATAAACTGTTACCGGGACAATCGCCGAACCATATGCAGGTATGACATGATGATCACCGCCCACCCCTGAAGCAAAGTCCTTGCCGTCTATTTTCAAATCACTTTCTATTCCGCTAACATCCAAAGGGGTCTCGTTGGGATTAAGAATTCTCAGTTCAATCTGAAAAGCCGTTTCCAGGGTTTTTATTTCATGTATCTGTATATCGGCAAGGGTGACCCGGGGGCTTTTTTTGTACTTCCCTGTACCGGCACAGCCGAACATGAGTGTCATGCAGAAAGAAAGGACAAGGGACATAATGAAGAGTTGTCGTGCTGGCAGGTTCATATTTCACCTCTTGTATTATGTGGTGGATGGTTAGTAAAATATCATAATCGTTTACAGGGCAAAATCAACAAGTTGTATGTTGTGGAGATAAAGGAAGGGGATTTTTCAGTTGCCATTTTCCTGTTCCATCATGTTGTATGACTGGTGTGAGATGGAAGCTGATTACTTCTGTGGAGGAGTTAAAGATGAAAACACGTAGAATAGGCACGAGTTGCATTGAAGCCTCGGTCATAGCCTTTGGTGCTTGGGCAATTGGCGGGGGGACCTGGTGGGGTGAAACGGTTGACAACGAATCAATAAGGGCTATCCGGGCTGCTATTGATGAAGGGGTTACCCTTATTGATACCGCCCCGGTCTATGGCTGGGGTCGAAGTGAAAAGGTTGTCGGCCAGGCAATAAAAGGAATGCGGGACAAGGTTGTATTGGCCACAAAGTGCGGCCTGTGGTGGCATGATGACCAGGGACCTCTGTTTTTTGAACTGGAAGGCTATACCGTTCGCCGGTGGTTGAATCCGGAAACAATTCGCCATGAACTTGAAGACAGCCTGCGGCGGTTGGGTACTGATTACATAGATCTCTACCAGACCCACTGGCAGTCTTCCGAACCGGAAAATGATCCTATCTCAGACACTATGGAATGTCTCCTCCGGTTGAAGGAAGAGGGTAAAATTCGGGCGATCGGGGCCTCGAATGTTGATGTGACGCAGGTAAAACAGTACCAGGAGTTGGGCATTCTTGATGCAATTCAGCCCCGCTACAGCATGCTTGACCGGCAGATTGAAAAGGAACTCCTTCCTTACTGCATTGAAAATAACATCAGTTCGTTGGTCTACTCCCCTTTAGAGCAGGGACTGCTCACCGGAAAGATCGGCATGGACAAGACCTTTTCCTCCGGGGAATATAGGAATAATCTCCCCTGGCTGCAGCCCCTCAACAGGAAAAACGTTCTCAACATGCTGGAGAGCTGGAGCGATTTAACAGACAAATATGCCTGTTCCCTGGCGCAGCTGGTCATTGCCTGGACAGTTGATCAGCCCGGAGTAACTTTTGCTCTCTGCGGGGCCCGCAAAACAGAGAACGCTATTGAGAACGCTGCTGCAGGTAAAATTACCCTGGAGGCAGAGGATGCTGAAAGAATGAGGAAGGAGGTCGAAGCACTGGGTGAGCCGCTTTAGAGATTCGCCTGATTTGTAACTGTGAAGTATATATTGGATTTTATAGTATTTTTCACGAATTCCGTATCGTTTCTGAATAGTTTAAATAGATTAATACAAGTTGATTCATTAATTTAACCTATATGCTATTTGTGGTATTTAGGTCCTGCAAAGTCCAGCAGGGTTGCTGTTTTGTACCTTTGTGCTTGAGAATTAATGCCCTATATTTCAAGCTTGAAAGGAGGTCAGTTTAGTTGTGCCTGCATCTCATGTTTAAATTATTGTTGGCATACTTTGATAGTTAGTATATTTATATAGCACAGAATTTATTGATAATTACAGGGTCATTGAGCCCGGTTTAATAACCATTGCCAGTTTACCCGGGCAAATTATCCTGATAATCAATGGTCAGCATGAGGTTTATTTAATGCCAATAAATTACGAAATTTTTCCCGGATCTTATACACCATATACGGATATTTTTACGTTATGAATAATATTATCTCAACCAGGACATGTAAAAAATGTGCTGAATGCTGTAAAAATTATCCTTTTATAGAATTATCTAAAACTGAAATCAGTGTATTGGAACAAGCGACAGGATTACGTTTTGGCGAGTTCACGAACGCAAAAGGTAAAGCAGTTGATGAATATTATTTACAGTTTAAAAATAATGGAGATTGTTTTTTCTTAAATGACAATAGTGGCAGTTATTCTTGTAGTGTATATGAAGCAAGACCAGGAATTTGTAAAAAATATCCATTAATACCCAGGCAGGAGGAAGCCTGTGAATCAAACAGGGTGAAATCTCTGAGAAATATTCCAGTATAACAATATGTTGCACTTGACACCACCCTCGCAGCTTTTCCGGCATTTTTTAACTACGCACCATTTTCTCTCTTTTGCAAAGTATATAGTCCTGTCCCGGCCAGTCGGTTAACCCAAACGAAAACTGAAAACTGACTCATATGGCTCTTCGATTATTAGAAGTTATCATCCCGGAACAGCATTTCAATGAAGTTTCAGAAGTATTGAAACAAAATGAAATATCTGACTTCTGGCGAACCTGCAGCTGTGAATTCTCTGTTATCTTTAAAATAATTCTGCAGGTCGAGAAGACAGAGGCAATCATAGATCAAATCGAAAGTAAATATAAGCATTTGGATAGTTTTCGTCTAATCCTGTATCCTCTGGAGGCATCTTTTCCCAGCCCTAAAGAAATAGAGGAAAAATTTGAAGAATCCACCTCAGGCGACTCATCAAAAGCCTCTTTACGAGTAAGCAGGCAGGAACTGTACAATGATATTTTTGATAATTCCAAGCTCACCAGGGTATTTTTAGTAATGGTGTTTCTGTCTACAGTTGTCGCCGCTGTAGGTTTAGTAAAAGACAATCCCGCTGTAATTATCGGGGCAATGGTCATAGCACCGCTTCTGGGTCCGAACGTTGCCATGACATTGGCCACCACTCTCGGAGATTATAAACTCGGGGTCAGTGCTTTAAAGACAAACCTGAGCGGTATTGCCTTTGCTTTCGCCATATCAATAATTCTTGGTTTTTTTCTTGAAATTGATCCCGGCAAGCCGGAAATCATATCCAGGACAATAGTAGGATACGGAGATATTATTCTTGCTCTTGCTTCGGGTGTAGCTGGGGCCCTGGCCTTTACCAGTGGAGTCTCTACTGCTTTGATAGGAGTAATGGTCGCAGTTGCACTGATCCCTCCACTTGTGGTTTCAGGCATGCTTCTTGGTTCAGGGTTTTTTCACGAATCCATGGATGCTTTTCTGCTTCTGACTGTAAACATGATTTGCATTAATATTTCCGGAATCATAACGTTCCTGCTACAGGGAATTCGGCCAAGAAGTTGGTGGGAAGCTGAGAAAGCAAAAAAAGTCACGCGAATCGCAATAGTTATCTGGACCTTCCTTCTGCTTTTACTCGTTTTATTGCTGTTCTATAAAATTGAGAATACAGTATAATAAAGGCCAGCTCCCTGTTTTTCCATTTATATTTGAGTTACATTGTGTAATTTGATACCTTGACAGGTATTACTCAGATGATAAAATAGAATAATCAGGGTGTGGCTACTCATCAAATTATATCAATTCTGTTTCAAGCCATTGGCTGAGACATGTGTCCCATAAAAAGGTGGACAAGCTTTTATGTAAAATACTTAAGGAGAAATATTATTGTGCAGTTTGCCGGTCGCGGCAGGAATCGAGCCAGGTGAATTGAACATAATTATCATCTTAATAGGAGGTGTGTTATGTTTTATCAACCCGATTACATTGTTTTCCTGTGGATAGTGCCGGTATTTTTATTGGTGATCTTGCCTCTTCTCTGGTCATTTTTCGGTTCACTTTATAGAGGATATGAACGTTCAATGCTGGCAGATGTAAGAGGTTTTATCGAGATAGATGAGCGGGATACCGAGGACGGAGAAGAAACTGACCGTAGGCAATATCAGCGAATACGGCTTGACGGAGGGAAAGCCTGTGTGGATGAATATAAAGGGTGTTGCAAGGCGTTTGTGGCAAATATTTCCGAACAGGGAATATGCCTGAAAAATATCCCACGAAAAATGTTCTTGGAATCTGGCTCGTTCAGGCTCGTTTTTCGAACCCCTCAAAAAGATTACTTCTTGATGGCCAAGCCAAGATGGAAAAAAATGAACGGTAACAGGTATATGATAGGTGCAGAACTTATAAAGGTTCCTGCTGGATGGAAAGAACTGAACAGTAGTTTTATCAGGTCACGGTTTGCTCGGGCCGCTTAGGAAATCACCTCATTTAAATAGGTAAGAAAGGGGGCAGGTTGAAGTAAAATTTTAACTGCCTCTTTTTTTCTCCACTTTTAAATTACGAATCGTAATTTATTTCTTGACAGCAGGGCTGTCCATACCCAAATTTATTATAAAAGGTAATGAATGAATATTCATTTTTACCAAAACAACGGTGCAAATTAATTGACAATAGTTGTTGTTAATTTGATCGGGTAATTTGTTCTGAAAGGGGGTGAGATGTAAAATGAAAGAGCCATAACTTGTAAAAAATTATGTACAATATTCTGGTCGGATTGAGGGGCAGTACCAGTTAATTGAACATAATAGAGAGTCGGAGGAGGTGTTATATGTTCAACGTACAAGACATAATTGTTTACCTGTGGATGCTGCCGGTTCTGGGTTTTATTGTTTTACCGTTGCTCTGGGCTCTGTTCGGCACTCTTTACAGAGTTGCTGAACACACCAGGTTAGGAGATATAAGGGGGTTTATTGTACTGAACAACCTGGGTGAAGAAGGTACAGGTGAGGTCGAACACAGAACTCGTCCCCGTGTACGCCTTGAAGGAGGAAAAGCCTGCATAGACGAAGATTGCGACTGTTGCAAGGCCTATGTCTCTAATATTTCAAATAGCGGTATATGCTTGAGAAATATCCCCAGCTCAATGTACCTGGAAACCAGCCCTGTACGAGTTGTCCTCAAAACCAGACAAAAGGATTACACAGTATTGGCCAGGCCCAGATGGAAAAGACTGGCCGGGAAGGGATTCGTTATCGGTGCCGAAATTGAACGTATTCCTGACGGTTGGAAAGAATTAGTAAATGGATTCAGTCAGCCGCTCGCCGCAAAACCCATATGATATATTGGTTGTCTGTCAGCTCAGAGGTTCAGCCGCAACAGGTAAGTCAAAGGTACAAGCAGAATGATACATTTTTCATTCTGCTTGTATAATTTTTTAGGCTGATCCCATTATCCGTTGCCCTGGAACCTGTTCTCAAAGTAAGGCTGGAGAACCTCGGGAACATCAACAGTTCCATCTTCACGCTGATAGTTCTCAAGAATAGCAAGCAGTGTTCTTCCAACTGCCAGGCCGCTGCCGTTGAGAGTGTGAACCAGCCTGGTTTTTTTCTCACCTTCAGGACGGTACCTGATCCCCATTCTTCGTGCCTGGAAATCAAGAAAATTGGAGCAGGAAGATATTTCACGGTAGGTGTTCTGACCCGGAACCCAGACTTCAATGTCGTAGGTCTTTGTCGCGGAAAAGCCGAGATCTCCACTGCAGAGGGTAACAACCCTGTATGGCAGTTTCAGTAACTGCAGTACTTCTTCGGCATCAGCAAGAAGTGATTCCAGTTCTTCATTTGACGATTCCGGGGTTGTAAACTTGACAAGCTCAACCTTTTCAAACTGGTGCTGGCGGATAAGCCCTCGGGTATCCTTGCCGTAGGATCCGGCTTCAGAACGGAAACAGGGTGTATATGCTGTATAGCAGACAGGCAGATGATCCTCGGTAAGAGTTTCTCCACTGTGAATGTTGGTGACCGGTACTTCGGCAGTCGGAATAAGCCACAGGTCCCAGTCGTCAATCTTGAAAAGGTCCTCTGCGAATTTAGGAAGCTGGCCGGTGCCGGTCATGGTTTTGGTGTTGACCATGAATGGGGGCAGAACTTCCTGATACCCATGTTTCTGGGTATGCAGGTCCAGAAAAAAGTTGACCAGAGCCCGGGAAAGACGTGCTCCGAAACCTTTCAACAGGGCAAATCGTGCTCCGGCAAGCTTGGCGGACGTTTCAAAGTCGAGAATGTCGAGTTTCTCACCAATTTCCCAGTGAGGAAGAGGCTCATATGAAAATGCAGGCTTTTCACCCCATTTTTTCACCTCGATATTATCACTGTCATCATTTCCCTGCGGTACACTGTCGTCGGCCAGGTTCGGAATGGACATAACAATGTCATCGAGTTGCTCGTGCACTTCTGCAAGCTCACTATCCATTCCCTTTATGAGGCTGGAGACCTCTCGCATTTCAGTAATGAGGGGGTCAGCAGCTTCGTTATCGCCCTGTTGTTTTAACTCGGCAATTTCCCGTGAGACGGTATTGCGTCTGTTCTTCAGCGTTTCAACCTCACCGAGCAGGGCCAGACGTTTGGAGTCAATTTCTGAAAAACGGTCGATAATGGCGGTGTCAAGACCACGAAGACCGGTTTTTTCACGGACAAGTTCTATATTTTCACGAATAAAACGTAGTTCAAGCATGGTACACAGGTTCCACAATTGTCAATTAGGTTGTATTTTCAGACTGATGGATTTCATAGCACGGTGACAGATGGAAAGCAACTTCTAATCAAATTGGATGAACTTGTAACAAGTCATAATGGCGGAATGAACATAGCGTAAATTCAGCTATTTAAAACGTAGAAGCCCTTGGCGGAGCGATTATTGCGAGGCCGGCAATTGATTTTCGTGTACCTCTCTGCTATTCTCACGCAACATGCAGTAATTCTGCTAAATGGAAATACTCAATACAGAAGACTATTAACTCTATATTATTCTCTTGGAAACTCATAAACACATAGCCGTATTTCTCGTTGAGCTTCGCAATGCAGTACGCTCACTTGGAGTATCTATTATAGTCTTGACACTCGGTCTTTTTCTCATGTCAGGCAGCCTGCTGCTTCTCTTTCAGGAGCACCTGAATGAAAAACTCTATTTTTTTTCAGTGGCAGGGCCTTTTCTCGCCCATGTCAAGTTAGCGTTTTTCGGTGCACTTTTTATCCTGATGCCCTGGATTATGTATGTCATCTGGAAAGGTATAGGCCGCCCTTTTGGTCTCGAGGGGAAAAAATTATTCTGGTTCGTTTTTGCGACCTGTTTTCTGTTTTACGCCGGTACGCTTTTCTGCTTCCTTGTAACACTTCCTTATGGAGTAAGTTTTCTTCTCGGTTTCCAGTCCGAAGATTTGAAGCCCGTAATTTCCGTAGGCCGTTTTGTTAATTTTGTGACAATATTCATTCTCGCCTTTGGCGTGATTTTTCAATTGCCGGTCTTTATGATTTTCAGTGCAGGGGTTGGAGTTTCCAGGAAGGTTTTTGAAAGAAACAGGCGGTATGCCATTCTGGCGATTGCCATCCTCGCAGCCCTGCTGACTCCCACCCCGGATATAGTGAATATGGCCCTGATGGGAGGTCCTTTATATCTGCTCTATGAGGCGGGAATCCTGATTATCCGGGTTCTGAAGCTGGACGATAAAAAGACTGATGTTCAGGATGAAAAGCTTGCCGAACAACCGGGCAGGGAAGTTGTCAAGCCTGGTGAAGAGTAAGTATTTTGCACCATTCATCAGAGTGGTTGATTTCGATATTTTATCAAAACCAACGGTTCAGCGTTTTAAGTTTTTGAGTAAGCAGGGTAATTGTTCAACCATTATGGTTTTTTTGCGAGTTTTTTAAAATTCGATTATTCTTATACCATGATGCTGTAAGAGGGCGGCGGTGACACCGATCTTCGGGTTAAGGCCGCATGAGGGGCTTCCTGCCTTGAGACAGGCTGTTTGTATATGCTGGGCCTGCACGATTTCAAGGCACTGGTGTGCTCCTTTGATGAATTGAGCTGTCACGTTCTCACCTGAGCGGGTGACAACATTGGCCTTGCAGGCCAGCACATCCGATCCATTTCCGCCGACCAGGTCCGCAGGAGTTCTTGGGGTGGCAAGCCCACCCAGTTGCTCGGGGCAGACAGGAATCCAAAGAGCCCCTTTCAGTAGCTTCATGCAGGCGGAAGAGGTTTTGATCCTGGCATCGTAACGTGTACAAAGCCCAGTAAGGCAGGCGCTGACCAGGTATTTTTCTGGGAGTTCAGGTTTATTCACAGTACTGACAGGCATGCTATGATCCTGTTCCAATCATGAAATATAGAAAGCAAAGCGGTCTAACCATAGGAGAGCGGCGCTTGATAAAGCGGGTGATTCTGCTGACAATTGTTTTCGGCATGCTCTGGCTCATTTTTGCTCCTGGGTGGGGATTTCTCCATTATCACCGGCTGCAGGATCAGATTGATACGCTTTCCAGGGAAAATAGAACCCTGGAGGAGCGTAATGCTGACTTGAAAAAAGAGATCGAGCGGCTGCAAAATGATGACACTTATCTCGAAGAGCTTGCCCGGAAAAAGTACGGTATGCTCAAGGAAAACGAAATGATATATGAGTACAAGCCGTCCCCTAAAAAGAAATAATCAATCTATGTTCGAACCTCACGGGTTCACCAGCTCAAGCTCAGGAGAAACCTGATCTTGATGAACATCCGGAAAGCGCACCGGCCGGAATTGAAGTACCTCCCCGGCCCATCCGAAAACTAGACGCGGAAATGGTTTTTTTAACATTCAGACTTTCGCACTTTTTACATTTGACTGTTTCTACCGATGATGAGGAGGTGAGTACCTCGAAATGTTCTTTGCAATCTTTGCAGACATACTCGTAAATGGGCATATTCGTAACCTTTAATTATTCATTTCTTCTATATTGATAACTTGAAACAAGTCCTATAATCTATAGCATAACTCATACTATTAAGCATTGGGGAGCATGTTGCCAGGAAAAATTGATGGCCGGAAAAAGAGATCAGCAGCCGAGAAGCGTATCATCTGGCTTAGAAATCAGATAAAGCTTCACCAGGCCTTGGGTATTACCGAGTATCCGGCCGGGGAAGATCTGAACCGGTTTTTTGAGTTGACAGACAAAAGCACAGATAAGTTATCTCCTGCTAAAGCACCAGCACGAAAAGATTCAACCCTTTCCATGCCGGAGCCAGACGGTGGAGAAAATGAAACAAAGCTGGGTGCCCTAAGACAGGAAATGATAACCTGTACCCAATGTTACCTACGCAAAGACAGGCTTGGCAGTGTTGTCGGTTCAGGGCACACCTCATGTAATTTTATGGTGGTCGGCGACTGGTCACAGCAGAAAACAAACGGGTATTCCGGGGACATATTATTCGGGTCGGAAGAGGATGAAATGCTCCGGAAAATGCTGGCAGCTATAAGGCTCGATGCTGAAGCAGTATATGTGACCAACTGTCTCAAGTGCTGTCCCGGCAAAGAATCTCTGCCCGACAGGACATGTGAGGGCAGCTGTTTTTCTTTTCTGGGAAGAGAGGTTGCCCTTGTGAAACCCCTGGTTATCTGTGCCATGGGAGAAGTCGCGGCAAGACTCCTTACCGGAAGTTCCGAACCACTCGCCCGAATGCGTGGTAAATTCTCAAAGTATCGTTACAAGTCAGAGTCCGAGATTCTCGTGATGCCCACATACCACCCACGTTTCCTGTTACGGAATACTGAAATGAAAAAGGCGACCTGGCTTGACCTGCAGACTATTCAAAGACAGCTGCGCACTACTTAACAGCGGTAACAAATTTTGTATTATTTTTAAATAGTTAGTGGTTAATTACTGCTAGAAAAAGGTATTATGAGGTTGGTCTGAGTCGAGCAAAGAGCAGGCCAACATCAACGAAGGCATAAATGAGGAACATGGGAATGAATGTGCACGAGAAAATAAACTACGTTGAATTTCCTGCCAGCAATATTCGAGCAGCCAAAGACTTTTTCACAACCGTATTCGGGTGGTCATTTGTTGACTATGGTCCTGAATATACTGCTTTCTCAAATGAAGGAATCGACGGCGGCTTTTTTCAATCAGACTTATCTGTATCTATCGAAAAAGGAAGTGCACTTATAATTTTTTACAGTAAGGATTTAGAACAAACTCAAGCTAAGATTGTTGATGCTGGCGGTTCTATCATTAAGGCAATATTTTTTTTTCCAGGTGGCCATCGCTTTCACTTCGCCGATCCCAATGGCAACGAGTATGCTGTCTGGTCAGATGTGGATGCTTAATAAATCACTGGAGAGGTTGGCACGGCGTTTGTTTACTTCATCGCGATAAGCCCACGTTTGCCAAGTTCTTTGAAAAAGGTGGTAACTGAGACTTCTGTTTCCCGGCGGGTCAACTGATGGGTGGTTTGGAATTCATCAATTATTTTTCTGACACTCTGTTCACCGTCAATCATTCGCCAGACGGATTCACCGAGAGGGTCGAGTTGGAGTGTCCGGTTAATAAGAGAGCTTTCTTGCCTGGTTATTTTTTTCAGTACACCCTGAAACCAGGGCCGTACCTGCACCTGATAGACAAGTCGAAGCTCCCCTTTTTTGTTTGCCTCTTCTTTTACCTGGGGGTTTCTTACAGGAACACAGTCAAGTGCATGATGTCGCGAGTGCGTTGCACCAGCCTGGGTGGTATTTTTAGTTTTTTTAGTCACGATTTATTAATGAAATTGAATTGTTAGGGTATGTCGAGGGCGGTAAAGTTGGAAACGATATGGTCCAGGCGTTCCTGCTGTACGGCTTTTTTCCCGCTTCCCTTCACTCCGAGGATGACATTGTTGCCAGGTATATGCCACAGTCGCAACCAGATCCAGCCCGTTTTCCTGCCCAGTATAACTGCCAAGCGATCAAGTCCCGAAGCAGAATATTTCCAGGTTGCCCAGGTATCGGCACTTTCAGTACAGAGTGCATTTTCCGACAGGGAAGAACCGAATTCTTCAAGACTCTTGCCGTTCAGAAGTGCGGCAGCCGGTTTGAACCTGTAGAGGGTGATAGATGAATCATCCAGCTCAAATGAGAGGGTATAGCGGCCGGCCAGGAACTCAGGTGATTTCAGGCTGGCCCTGGCAGGGAGAAGCGCCCTGATATCATACATCGCCCAGATTTTGTCCTGCATTTCATTATGGTCTGAAAAGGATTGCAATACATTTTGCAGAACGTGTGAATCCTCAAGGTGTGTCCCGTAAAATCTAAGTATAGTAGCCAGCTTACAGGATGGGCAGAATAACAGTAAGCCCAGGCTTGAAAGCTGATCATGGACGCATTTAAATCCGGATAGCGAGTAATTTTTGATAGAGTCCCGCAGTGCTGGCGGTATGTCCCAGGATGTGACAACCGTACCAGCTGCCTGAAGGGCGTCCCGGATTTTATTCAGGGTACGATCAGGCGAAAAGCTGCCGTTGATCTGCTTCCACTTTATCTCAAAGGCAGGCTGTCCATCCTGTTCGAAAAAAAGATAGGAGTTACGGACAGCAGTTGCCTGCCAGGCGGCCGGCAATTGAAAGGTCACCCCGTCCCATCCGATCTCTTGCCAATGTTCCGGAGAATCACCCATAGTTCATCGGGGGATCATGTTTTCCCAGTTTTCTTCCTGCATACTGACCGGGCATGCCACTCTTGTTTTTTCACATTGTTTATTAAAGCACAACCGCTCAGCCTTTATTCGGTCGGGCATGGTGAGTTTGACCATATTGCCGATATTTTGTTCGATGTCCTTCAGATTATGCTGGAGACTGAGGGTGACGTAATTGTTGTCCTTGTCAGTGAAGCGCCATTTCCATTCCAGAACAATGCCAAAGGAATCACCTGTAAATTCATCTGGTTTACCGAATTTTTTCTTGTAGCGCTTGAGCAGTTGATTGTAGAATTTCCGACTTGAATCCCTGTACTTCATTTTGATCCTGACAATTTCACCAGGCCGGTCGCAGACTCCGTAGGATATTGTCCCTTTGCGAAACCCTCCTATATCCTCTACGATTACTTCTTTGAGAAAATTACGGTACGTGATGAAATCATATTCTTCAATGGATGATCCCAGCTTGAAGCCATTAATTTCGCGAGGTACGTTTTCCCCGGCAAACGATAAAGATGCAGTAAGCAAAAGAAACCCGCAGAGTATCCATGCTAAACGATACACGACCATTGTCTCACTCCTCATTGTCCTTCTGTTGAGAATCAAAAATACATTCCTGCCACGCATCTTCCTTGATATTATGCAAAAGGTAATGCGTCTGGTCAACAAAGCGTTGAATGCGCAACTGAACTATATGAGAAACAGTGTCAGGCAACCGCTCAGGATATTTTTCCATGACTTTATGAAAGGCTTCTCTTGTAATGGTAAGCAGCTTGACGTCAGTCATGGCTCTTGCAGAGAAAAACCAGTCGAACTGAGCCAGCAGGGCAAGCTCTCCAAAATAGTTAAATCCTTCCGCAGAAAGCATTTGCAAATGAAACTCTCTACCGTGATGGTCTTCACAGATAGCAACCTTGCCTGACATGATAAGAAACATGCGGTCGCTGGGTTCTCCCTGAACCACAAGCGGTTCGTTTTCCAAATAGTTCTCTCTTTGAGAAAGATAGGCATAGAGACGAATCGTTTCAAGTGGAGTATTGGCAAAAAAGGGAAGCTGCCTCAAAAATGCCAGGTTCTCGTCAAGAGTACTTTGACCGGATTCCTCAACATGTTTATTTTTCGACGAGTTCATAAAACGCTCCTTTACTGGCCATCAATTCTTCATAGGATCCCTGTTCAATAATGGAACCTGCCTTCATGACTATTATCCTGTCATAAGAAGGTGTCATGTCCAGGCGGTGAATAACCGCAATAATCGTTTTTGTTCCTTTATATCTTGTGTCAAGCAGTTCCTGGATTCGCGCCTGGGATCTATTGTCAAGGCTCGCGGTTGCTTCGTCCATTATGAGAACGGGAGTGTCTTTCAGCAGGGATCTGGCTATGGCCACTTTCTGTTTCTGGCCACCTGAGAGCCGGTCGCCTTTTGAGCCCACCTCAAAATCAAGACCGATGTCCATGACTTCATCCAGGAGTCCTTCACGCTGGAATGTCTTCATGGCAACAAGGTACAGTCGTTCAACGTCGGGTGTATCAGTAATAGTACCGCCGAAAAGTATATTGTCTTTCAGGCTGTGTTTATACAGGTACTCAGTCGGACAGTAAGGTATAAAGTGTTTTTCTTCCTCAATCATTGGAAGGGCTATTAATGCACCGCTCTCTCTGAGCTGGGTAACCGCATCAAAGCACGCATCGATATCAATTCCCATTACATCCTTGAGGAACGTGTGACGGGCTTCAACGATCCTGTCGGCCAGCTCTTTCGGCATATCGACAATGGTGTGCTTACCGTCTATATATCGCAGGGCAAGAAGGAGAAAAGGGGTCTTTTCATTTTTACTCTGCGGCTTCCTCTCGCCAAGGTTCTCAAGAAGCTTTTGATGCGTTTCAAGTTCATCAGGTTCCATGGGACTACCATGGAAAAAGAATTCATCGTCACCAAAATCCTTGAGAAGGCTTACGGTTCCTTTCGAAATGCTTAAGCCAAGTTCAATGAGGTCATCCTCAAGACCATGAGAGGTAAGGTAGTTCCGGAAAATCTGGTTCTCCGGCAGCATATCGGTATCAAACTCTCCCGTTAAACTGTCACCGAAAATGATGTTATCCCGAATGGAACAGTAGTGAAGAAAATGATGAGGATTGTAGAATTCAACAACTGCTGAAAACTGGTCGCCAAGCTCTCCCTGGATAATACGGCGCATATGAAGGAATTTATCTTTAAGGAGCATTACTCTGTCTTTCGGCAGGATCATGTTGAAACCGAAACGGAGGATATCTTCTTCCAGCCCCACATCGTTTACGACCTGAAACAGCTTTTCTCTCCCGGGCAGGTCTTCATCACCATCAACGGATGCTTTCACCGCATAGAGGAGATTTTCCCGGATAGTTCCGGTAAATATAAACGGATGCTGGGCAATCATGGTTATGTTCTTGCTTATGTCAGTCTTGGAAAGAGTATTGATATCCTTGCCATCCACGAGAACAGAACCCTTACTGACATTGTAGAGCTGGGCAATAAGGAGTGCGAGCGTGGATTTTCCTGATCCTGAAAAACCGACCAGCGCAACCTGTTCGTTCGGTTTTATTTTTGCTGTAATCCGGTCGAGTAGTTTTACCCCTGTACCAACGGAAAAACTTGCGTCCCGAAGTTCAATATTTCCCTCAAGTTTGTATGGCTCCCTTCCCTCTGGCAAAATTGGGTGTTCAGGGTCCAGATCGAAAATTTGCATTATCTGCTTATACCGGACAGAAGCGTCCTGATACGACTGATAGTATTCCAACATTTCTTTCCAGGGATCGTATACTTTTTGATAGGCTGATAGAAAGGCAACCAGAGCACCAAGGGTAAATTCGCCGTTTATTGCCAGGTATCCGCCTACAAGGAAAAGAAAAAAGGGGCCGACAGACTGAAACATATTGTTCGCAAACTTGATGCCGTATTTTACAATGAAAAGTTTTTTCAGGATGCCGTACAGTTTATTCACGTATGAAGACATCCTTTGTTCCTCAACCCTGTAACTGGCATTGGCATGGACCTCATGGATTCCGGAAATGGCCTCATTGACAACATTCCCCATGGCCCTGGAATTTTTTATGCGCTTTTTGTTGAGTCGGTTATAGCGGCGCTGCAGCATGGGGATGACAATAAGTTCGAACGGATACACACTGATACCAAGTATGGCCAACAATGGACTCAAGCTGAACATATAGCCGAGAAAGACCAGAAAACTAAGGATACTTGTTGCCGGGATAGCCAGTGCCCCGCCAAGAAAAAAACCAATGGCATTCAGTTCTGCCGTCATGGCCGAGATGACGGTGCCGGGCTGCATTTTTCGATAAAACTGAAGGGGAAGCTGAAGGATGTGATGGTACAGTTCGGTTCGCATCTCGACCAGTATTTTCTGGCCGATAATGGTCTGCATGGTGTTGGTGACAAACTTTAGGATTCCAGCGAGGGTTACCGCACCGATATAGAGCCCGCAATAAAGAAAGAGGAGTTTTTCATCCCTGAGATGGATGGCTTCGTTGATTATCCTTTTCTGCATCTCCAAAGGAAAAACCTTGAAAAAAAGACTTGCTAGGATGATAAGCAGCAACAGGAACTGCAGCGGACGATGCCGCCTGAGAATCCAGTAAAATAATGGGCGCTGGGTTATGCGCAAGAAGACCTCCAAGGGTTCGGTGATGAGGATTACAAACAGGTGTATCTTGTCGGGTGGTTCATTGCAATATTTTTTTCAATAATATGCCTGATCAATAAGAACTGCTACAGGCCGGGAGCTGTATAGTCTATTTGAAGGTTAGTTTTCTGGAATTCCTCAGTCTGCCTGTTTTTTACTCGTATCCATGGCTTTTTGAACGGAGGCCAATAGTTCATTCAATGATATCGGCTTGTGCAGATAGTCTTTCATCCCAAGAGATAAGGCTTTTTCCACGCTGATACTTTCGCTGTATCCTGTACAGAGGATTACAGGTATGTCAGGGCGTAGTTCCATCATTTTTACGGCGAGTTCCCCACCGGTCATATAGGGCATGGTCTGGTCGGTTATGACAAGGTTCCAGTAGTCCGGGTCCTCCCGGAATGCTTCCCAGGCCTCACTGCCATTGCTATACATATGAGCCTCGTATCCTGAACTGGCAAGGATAGCTCTCAGCAAATCTCTGATGGCCTCCTCGTCATCGATTACCATGATTCGTTCATTACCCGTAGCTGAAGGTTTACGGTCGGAAGGTTTGAAGGATTTTGTTTTCTTTTCCTCGGCAACCGGAAGGTAGACATGAAACGTTGTTCCGGTACCGGGTTTGCTCAGAACCGATATGCCCCCGTTCATTGCAGTTACAATGTCATAGACAACAGCCAGCCCCAATCCCGTTCCGCGTCCCTGTTCTTTTGTAGTGAAAAAAGGGTCAAAAATGTTGTCAAGTGTATCCTCTTCAATGCCGCAGCCGGTATCACTTATTCCTATGTGAACGTATCTTCCTTCCGGCAGGTCCAAGGTCGGGTGTTCTTCCGCATTAAGAGCAATTTCATCCATGGAAACGGTCAGCGTGCCCCCCGTTTCCAGCATGGCCTGGTAGGCATTGGTACACAGGTTCATGATAAGCTGGTGAATCTGGGTCGGGTCGGTTAATACCGCGGCATTGGATGAAATATCTTGAACTATATCAATTGTGGATGGAATAGATGAACGTATCAGTTTTAAGGCTTCCTTTACTATCAGGTTGACCTGGAGTATGGCTTCCTGGTGTTTCTCCTTTCTGGAAAATGTTAAAATCTGCCTGACAAGTCCCCTGGCCCTTTCCGAGGCCTTCCTTACCTGGTTCAGGTCCTTGGCCAGTTCGGAGTCGTAGTCGACCTTCATCTGGGCCAGCTCTGTATATCCGATAATGGCAGACAGAATATTATTAAAATCATGGGCAATCCCACCGGCAAGGGTACCGATGCCTTCCATTTTCTGGGCTTGCCGCAGCTCTGTTTCCATCCTTTTTTGGCGGGTGATGTCAGTCAGTACGGACTGGATATATTTTTTCCCATTCGCTTCAAAGCAGTTGATGCTTGAAGCGAGATCCCGCAACTTTCCGTCAGGCCTTTTTATCTGCCATTCAACTCTCTGCGGCTCTCCTTCCAGAGCCTTTTCGATTAATTGTTCAGCTTTCTGGTGAGAATCAGATCCGTCGGGCTGGGTTGGGGGAGTAATATATTCCGGCGGGTGACCAATGAGGTCATCCCGCGAACAGCCGAAGACTTCCAGGGCTTTCTGGTTACAGTCGATGCAGATGCCATCAGCGCTACGGATCAATATGGCATCATTGGCCGATTCAAACAGAGCCCGGTACCGGTTCTCTGTCTCCCTGAGAAGTTTTTCAGTTTCTTTTCTCTCGGTAATATCTATGCCGACGCTGAGCATTTCCAGGAATTCGCCGTCCTCGTCGACTATCGCAGTGTTGCTCCACTGGATCAAGACATGTCGACCATCCCGGCATATATTTTCATTCTCATTGACAACATAATGCCCCGGTTTTTGGATGATTTCGTCAATCATATCTGTCAAATCCCGGCCGGTTGATTTGTTTTCAGCAACTATGGTGCCGACGACACTTTTGCCGATAATTTCTTCCCGGCGGAAGCCGAATAATTTCTGGCCAAAATTATTGATGAAAGTAACCCGGGCATTCTTATCCCAACGAAGAATAACCGAATTCGCATGCTCGACGAGACCGTGGTATTTAATTTGATTCGTCCGTAATTGTGCCATTTTAGTGGCAAGTGTCTTCTGCATCTGGGCAAAAGCACGGGCAAGGGTTCCTACTTCATCATTCCCTGTTACTTCAATATGCTGGCCCAGATCTCCTTCTGCAAAAGCCTTGGTTGCTCTGGTGAGCTTTGAAATTGGCTGGAGCATTTTGGTGACACAGTATGCCAGAGCAAGAGCCATGATCAATAAAGCGCCACCCATGATCATTACAAGCTGGTTGAAAAGTCGGTTAAAGGCCCCTATTGTTGACTCAACAGGAACCGACCAGCAGATTATCCAACGCCAGTCCGGGAACCGGGCATAGAAAGCCCACCGCTCCTCTCCAGTCGAGTCCTGGGAAAATATTTTACCGCGATTTGAATCAAGATGTTCAAGGGAAAAGAGCTCAACAAGTGATCGGTCCCCTCTTGGAAGAAAGGGGTGCAGGACTATGCTGCCTGATTCATCAACAATGAAAGGGAAAATATCCTGAGAGTTGAGTGTCAGGTAGTTTTGGCGAAGGTCTTCAAGGACGGAGTCCTTTACTGTCCCCAAGTGTACCTTTTGGGCATAAGAGGAACTCAGCCGGTCGTTATTTTTTTTGAGTTCTTTGAGGACAATATCAAGCTGCTTCTCATATAGAGTATTGTGTGAAGAGTCTATTATAGTGCGTACCCGGGTGTCGATAAACGTTAAAATAAGCAGGGCCGTCACCAGGAATATTCCCAGTACAAGCATGGTTATTTTGGTGATGAGGTTGAATCTCAACGGTCAGCTCCCGGATCGGAAACAGGGCCTTGTTCAGTAGCCCTGCGGTAGATATACAAACAAATTATCCCTAATGAGTATATGGTCGTGTGAATGGGAAAATCAAGGTATTTGTTGAGTATTGTACTACTCATGGAAACATAATAAGGGTTGGCGGGCAATGCTGACAATCAGGTATTACAGTGATGGACAGCCTGGTTTTAAAGTTTTATATTAGACAAGCAATCATTAAAGAATTGAACAATAATGTTAATATGCCATATAGGAGAGTGATTTCAAGATCAGGGCAAAACCCATGGCAAACATACCGGTTAAACCCATGCCGCAGGAAAATCCTGCCAGCAGTACCGGCGCATACTGCCGCCACATGGATCCGTACCGTTTATAGAAATAATATCGACCCAGGATTGCTCCAGCCACTTCCAGGACAATACCGTGGGGGGTGGACTGCCCGAGTCCCCTGACAACACCATAGATAAGCAGGACCGGCAGACCAAACAGGCTGAGAACCATATACATCAGCAGTCCGAGTCCCAGTCCGGAAAACACGTAATTCGCATTAAGTGCTTGAAAAAACAGAGAATTTCCTTCAAGGGTCGAGGTCTGCATCAGCAGGGTGTTAAGGGCCTGCAGATGCCACAGTTCCTGAGCATATGGGTAGGAGCTGGATGGTATCGGTGCCAGCCGCCAGATAAATTGTGAAAAAAGCAGACTGGAGATCATGACCACCGGAAAGACAATGAACTCCGCCTTGATGATTCCCCGGAAAGAAGTGCCGGTCAGTTCCACCTCCCTGAATCCGACAGTGGCCTCACCATAGTTGTGAATGGGGATGGGGGCGTACCATATTTCTATCCCCTGGTAACCGAAATATTTTGCTCCCGCAATAAAGCTGGCTTCCCGTACCAGGGGCAGACTGACAAACTGACCGGCTATACCCTCCATTCGTGCTGTAATATATGAAATTATCGGGGTGTAGATGAAACCGTAGCCCAGGAAAAATATCCAGGGAAAGTTAGGAACCAGCCAGACACAGAGAAAAACATAAGATAGAGTGGAAAAGAAATAGATAGCTATGGAAATCCAGAAGTTGATGTCTCCTCTGCCAGGTGGAGGTGAGAAGAGGTCCCTGAAGCTGCCTCGATCTTCACTGCTTTTCCTGAATGACCAGACAACCGTCCAGACGCCAATAACGCCAATTGCCAGCCCCAACCCGATACCAAAACTCATGTAAAAATCAAAGTTATTGGCAAAGACCGTGTCAACGGTACCCATCCCCTGGTGCCAGCGATGAAGAATACCCTGCTTCCAGAGAATAGGGTTGAGAAATACCGTGATGATTAATCCTATAAGCCCGCCGATTACAGCCCAGAAAGGCAGGACCATGCCGATAAATACCAGGCCCAGGTCAAGCTGGAGTCCCGTGGCCACAGCCGGCAGGGCTTCCTCAGTATGGCGGGTCAATTCTATCCAGGGTATGGGGATAAGACGGATCGGTTCTGTGAATATGAGTCCGGACACCACCGGCAAAAGGACATAAACAGCCCCGAAAGCAAGACCTATGACGGCACCGATTGAGAATACACGCCATTTCCATCCCTTGTCCTTCTCATCAGTGGACTCTGCCAGGGCCATGGTTCCGAGAGCACCGACAGGGGCCATCGGAAAAGGGAGGCGCTCAACATCGGAAGTGATCCGGTACAGGGCGTAACCCAGCCCGAACCGGTCGATACGCTGGATAATCTGGGAACCGACAAGAAGAAGGATGGGGATAAGCCAGTCACGATGAAGAAAGGTTCGCTCCGCCAGGGAAGCAGAATCAGCGCCGGGCGCTACCCAGGATGGAATAAATTCTGCAACGCCAAGCATTTTTGCCGCGTCGGACTGGACCAGGTACTGGTTCCACAGGAGGCCTTGAAACGGTGAGGCCAATGCCGCACCGGCCATGTAATAGAGGATGAAGATTTCCTGCTGTTTGAGGTTGGTGTGGGCCCGTTTGGCAATCTCGGCAAAAAGAATAATAGTTACCCAGCGGGCCGCAGGGCCGATGCCGGAACCAATGACTAACTGCAGGTACATGGAACCGGGCATCATCAGGAAACCGATAAATACGGCGCCGACAACGGTTTTCCAGTCAAACCCCTCTTCGAATTGTTCAGGTGTCTTGAGAAGATCCCGGTATTCTTTCAGTTCCTTATCGTCGTACATAGACTGCTATTGTTGATTACAGTAATGAGATTTATATTTTCTCGAAAAAGTAAGCTTCATGGAGTTTACGTATTATACTCAGCCTCCAGCCTCCAGCCTCCAGCCTCCTACGTTGGCAGTACCTGGTAGCTGCCGTAGGTAAACAACCCGATAATGGCCCAGGTCCCTCCCATAAAGAGATCGCCGATAATAAGGCCGACAAAAAAGAGGCGCAATTTTTTAAATAGCACAACGCCACCGTACCGCATACAGATGGTATTGCACAGCCAGCCGACAAAAAAACTGAACCAGAGAATCCGCATGGCCGAGCTGTAGGCCGTAAGATATCCGATGGGGTGGATAGGCCACCAGTAAAAACGATGGTAGCAGATAACCAGGATAAGCATGACCACGGCACCGGCCCCGGAAAATATTTTTACCCACTCACCGGCTTCAACCCCTGTTTCATTCAGGCGGACGATATTTTCATACACGTTGAGGGTGGTACGGGTGGCCCATTCCAGCTGGAGTTCTCGAATACCGTACTTGTAACAAAGGGTCAGCATGGCGATGAATGAGACTGAGACGGCTACAACCAGGGTTGCTCCCAGGCCGAAGAGAAGCAGGCGGCGGGAACTGATGGAGTGATGGATCTGTCTTGCATGCAGAAGCGAAGGCATAAGAGACTCTCTGAGATCAACAAAGAGTACCTTCTGGGCGACCGATGCAATAAGTAAACCAACATGGGAAAACAGTCCTGGCCCGAAGAGAATAATGAGCCCGTCAATGGGAGCCGCCGTGAGAGTGAAATAGCCGATACCGCCCTGGCATATGACCCTGGAAGCCACCAGGGTTATCATGAAAAAAGCACACACAAGCAGCAGGGCCGTCTGCAATCGCATACCGAAAAAGACCGCCCACATAACGATTGCCGCCATACCTGCAACAGAAATCCAGAAGGAGAGGCGAACGCTGAACCATTCTGTCTGCACATCAATGGGCCCCCGCCGGATTGACTGTATGAAAACATCTTTAAGATGATGGCGGGCGAGCCATACCAGAAAGAGAAAGAATACCCCGTATGCCCCGATCATTTGAGTTTCTTCAGGTCTTGCCAGGGTGGGGCCGAAGGTAACTCCGAGCGATGCTGCCGGGATGTTGTAGCCCATGACGCCAAGGAGACCGAAAAGAAGTCCGCCAAGCAGAAAAAAGAACCAGAAGGAGAGGGATATCTGGCGGGCGGCAAGGAATGCAAAACCGATAAAGAGAGGGTAAAAATATATCTTCAGCTTGATGAAACCGGAAAGAATTCCGTATTTTGGGAAATAGGGTCCGGCCAGCACCAGGGTCGGGATATGCGGGACCGTCGGATTGTAAAAGTTGAGACCGTTAAGAGTATGCAGAAAAACAGGTATGGAAAGGCCCCAGAGCAGGTAGGGGTTAAGAAGGAGACGGCCCAGAGTTTTCTCCTCAAAGTGATCTTCCAGGATCTTGGGTACGGAGAGCAGGGGGAAATTCATACGCTCGTTGTGAATCCATTGCCGGCTCAACAGGTTAATGAGTGCGATCATCACCGTATAGCAGAGGGCAATAAACAGCCCCCAGGCCAGGAGAGGAAGGGACCAGTTGTGCCAGGGAATATTGGTTATCAGTTCGAGCCATCCCATCTGGCGACCGTTTATGAGCCCGTTATACAGTCCTTCAACCGCGCCTTCTCCAGGATATAGCCATCCTGGAAGAAGGGGCTGCAGGATTTCCTGCCAGTTGTTTTCAGCAGTTGCAAATTGAAAGGGAGCAGTGAGGTTAATGAAAAAAGTACGGGTCAAACCAGTGTAGGCAATACCGGAACCAATGACCATCTGAATCCAGATAACCAGCAATTCATTGCCGGTTATAACCCTGGACCGGGGCATTAATTTTCTTAACAGGCCAGCAACAAGGGTTGTCAGCAGAAGAATATAAAAGGGTGCAAGAGGAAAGTGTCCCCCGCCCAGGGGTGTTGCTTGATGATAAATATTGTTGATTGGAGTCAGGGCGCAGATAATCCCTGTCAGCACAACACCGGTGATGATCGCTCTTGCCCTTATGGGCTGGTAATCCTCACGGGGGTTCATATAATTTTTTCAGATGCTATGGTTTTCGGTTCGGGCAGAAGTTCGGCATACAGCCTGTGACCTTTCTCGTCAAGGGAACGCCATACCAATAATTGCTTACGTAGTGCGTTGATAAAGGATTTGTTAACTCGCTGCCAGAGTGTCACCTCTCCGGCCCTACGATTCATGACAACACGGATTTCAAGAAAGTCAGGGCCTTCGCCGGCCGGACAGAAATGAATATCCACCCACTGCATGATTCCGAAATCAAAAGGTGCAAGCCAGACTTTGGCCCGGAGGTGGACACACTGCGTTGCCATGGGGAGGTTTTTTTCCGGGTTAGCTTCTATATTGAGAACTTCAACCGGACCTGTCGAAAAAATCCCGTGCGACACATCCTGGTGCCCTTTGAAGTAACTGTAAAGAAAACCGCTGATCGATATGTTTTCATGATAGCGCATGAGAAACGGTAGGGTGATGTCCATACTTTCGCCTTGTATGTCGGGCATGGACCACGATCTGTTAACATCCGGTATGGCAATATTTGACGCGACTTTCGAGGGGTAAATAACCGACAGGAGGACAACGGCCATGACCAGTATCATTGCAGCTACCCCGGCCATGGATGAGTAGTTGACGGTGATGCCGCTCCAGAGTTTTGTCCCGGCGAGCAAGCCGGCACTGGACTGAGCCAGGACATAGCCCAGAACGACAGAGAGGATGGCAAATGCCAGGGCCTCGGCAATAAAGAGAAAGCTGACATGGGTTGGAGCTAGACCTACTGACGTGTATACAGCGATTTCCCGTTTACGCTCATAAACCGAGCTGATCATGGTGTTGAGCACGATGAGGATGGAGATAAGAAGAGGGATAATGATATTGGGCATCCCCGAATAACTCATAGTTTCACTGGCATTATACAGGTATACCCCCTTGGGTTCGCCACTGAAAAGGGTCAGGTTAAACCGGTCGGTGAATGCTTCGATTTCGTCGATAGAGGCTGGATTTACACCGCCGGGCTTAAGGGCGACCCCTTTAAGTCTACCGCCCATCTCAAGAAGGGTCGAGGCCGGAATAATAAGAATCTGGTCAGCGGGGATATGACGGTACCGACCCTGAAAACTGCGCACGTCTTCACCTGACTCCAAGGCTTCTTTTTCCACATCGCTCATCTCCATCATCGATTCACTGGGAAAGATGGCGGGTGTAATGATTTCACCGTCAAGGTCAGGGCTCTGCTGGAGGAGCTTTTCAGAAAAAATACCGATGATTTTCAACTTCATACCCCAGAGATCAAGGTGACTTTGTTCCGGTTGGTCAGGATCAATGTTCAACCGTGCGGCAAGTTTCGAGGGAAGAATGACCGCCTGGTTTTCTCCAGGATTAAACCAGCGTCCTCGCAGGAGAATGCGATCAAGACCAGAAACAGCGGGCTCATTGGCAGAAAGTCCGGATATTCCCTGCAGTGTGAATGTCTGACCCTGGAAACCCGGTTCTATGTGCACTGCTCTCACAGGTTCCTCAGCCTCCAGCCAGACTCGTGGAGCAACCTTTGCTGTGCCGCTGAAAAGAGTGTGGAAAACCGTCAGTGATTCAACCGGCAGGTCGTTCCAGCCTATATTTTTCAAAAGCAGACCCTGGTAAGGCACTGTATCAGCAAAAAGGAGCCTGTTTTGACGGCTCATTGACTTGACAGTGGTGAAACTCATGATTGTGAATGTGAGAATAACCAGGGTCAGGCAGGTCAGAATTGTACGGAGCCGTCGGCGCCGGAGATTGGAGACACCGAGAAAAAAAGCGGCAACAAAGGCTTTCCAGCTGCTTATTTCAGCAGGACGTTTGTGGGAAGTCCGCCGCTGCAGAAGTGTCATCTCATCCTCGAAACGCAGAGTTATGATCATGGTAACCAAAAAGGAAAGACCGATGATGAAAAAGGCAAGGATCACTACAGTGGGGCTGTAGGCAAGTTCAAAGGCCGGATGCACCTGGGCGATGATCAAAATGAGCAGCAGGAGGATGCCTGTAAAACCTGCGATGCGTTTATATATTGAGACAAAGCCGAATAGCAGCCGTTCCATACAGAAGGCAAAAGGGACAAAAAGGGCAATATAGAAAAGGACACCGAAAAGAACATCTTTCTGGGTTTTTTCGACATGCTCATAAACCCGACTTGCTATGGCCCATGCCTTGCTGGACTCTTCGGAAAAAACATCATATTGAAAATTCGCTAACGCATCTTCAGCACTTTTCAGCGAATGTTCTCCTTCTGACAAAAGGACCTTGATCCGGTCATTGTGAATGCCGTGCTCCTCAAGGTTGTCAATACGGGGTCGCAGCAGGGTCCACATGTCCCTGGCCGCTCTGAACCTGGTGTTAAAAAGAGATGGATACTGGGAAATGTTATATCCTTTCCCTTGAGGATTTTCCACGCTGCCGTTGGTCAGGATGAGCTTTTTCTTGAGTACTGTATCTGACAGGGTGAGCTTGAGGGGTGTTTCCGGTTCGAGATAAATGGAGGAAATGGTTGATTTTCTGGTGTCGATCCGGCTGTACCAGTAGCGTACCGGCGGCGCTTCTCTGCGGCCGTCGATAAGCTGTAATTTAGTCATATATCTGAAACTGCGAGGCTCAAGCAAATTGAAGATAGTTGTCTGGCGGCACTGAAACATGACCAGGTCCGTCTTCATGGAAGTGCGCTGCATTTTAACCCGGTAGGCGGATTTTCCGGTCAGCTTTTTATCGATAGCCCAATCAACAGAACCATTGTCATTGAAACGGTATCCTTCGAGGATTATTTTGTCCTGAACGTGTTTTTTATCAGCAACCCCCTTAAGCAGAAATCGTCCCTGCCGGTCTGTCTTGATGTAGTATCGGCGCAGTCCCTGGAAGGCAAGAATCGTGGTATCGGGGGCCGGATGTTCTGCAAAGAGTTCCCCATGCAGCAGAAGACTGGTCTTTCCCTCTATGCTTGAAAATCCGTTGCGCATGTACCCCAGTTCAAGTTTTTCAGCCCGGTCGATTCCGGCAATCAGTTGAAGGGCCATTTCCCATTGCCTGGCAGCATAGTCCCATACGATACGTTCCGGGGTGTCGAACGGGGTGGACCAGTGCTGGCGAATGTCGCCAATGGTAGCCAGGGTAAATCCGGGAAGAGCTGCCAGGCTGCTGACCTCTCCTCCCAGAGCGGGTTTGTCTGGAAGAAGGTCCTGCCATGGGCGCAGCCGGTTGGGCCGCAGGCTGGACACAAAAACCGGACTGGTGACAGGAAGTTCAGCAGCAGCTTTCTGCAGGGCATTCTCGATATCCCTGAAGGCAGCGGTCCGGTTTATTCTCGGACGCAGGGGGTGGTAGAGATAACCCTGATGGAATGCTCCCAGGCCATTGCCATGGCTTGACAGGTGGAGGGAAATGACGGCCCTGGGTTCATATTCGGTTATAAGCGTCCGGAGCTTTTTAACAGCCTTGAGCATTCTGCGCTGGATTTTTACCTGCTTGAGAACAGCACGGTGTTCAAGGATTGAATTTTCTATTAAGGGGACCAGGAGCTCCTGCTGTTCCCGGCTGATATCATTAAAATCAGACATCCAGCTCAGTCGCCTGAGCAGAAAGCGCTGCTGGGCCAGACTTTTAATTCTGTCAGAGACATTACCTTTGTCATCGCGCATGCGAAGATGCATCAACTCGGTTGACAGGGAGTCCACCAGAAGTTTGAGGGCATGGTCCATGGCTTTCTGCAGAAGGGGTGTTTCACTGTTGTCGAATTCCTTCTGTATATATTTTTCCAGGATTTCCAGGTAACTTTCCCTCTCCTTTGTGTCGGACTTCAGTTGTTTGTCCATGGCACGCAGGTCCTTGGAGCGGGCATTGGCAGCCCAGATTGTTTCGCGCATGCCCGCCAGGCCTTGTGCGTGCCCGCCACTGGCAACAAGCAGAAAGGGATGGCGCGGAGGGTTCCGTGAAAGGTGTTCTGCCAATTCAAGCAGGCCGGCTATGGAGAGTGCCTCATCTGCTCCGGGAGAACGGCCGGGTATGAAAAAACTGGAATCATAAAAAGCTTCGACAATTACCATCTGGTTATTATGCTCTGGGCTGGTGCCGGGATACAGGGCATAAATGTTTTTCGCCTTGGTCTCAATCCAGCGAACAGTTGATTCGAGAACAACCTTTATGCCGTTCAAAGAGTCCGGTTTCACGTCAGGAGTGCCAGTGAGCTGGGACAATGTCTGTTCTTCCATCCAAAAGCAGGGAAACTGCAAGGGTGAAAGTTCTTCCTTATTACGGAACCGGCTTTTCGGGGTAATGCCACGGTTAATGTATATGAGAGCCGACGCTCCGAGGGAAGCTGCATTCAACCAGTTACGGCCGGAATCAAACTCCATGAGGATAATGGCGCCTTCTATTTTTTTTCCGTTGAAATCGGCAAGCTCTCCCTTGCCGACATAAACCAGCTTCCCCTGCAGGCCTTCAGGCGGCAGGCCTTGGGGGGTCACAGCATTATAATAAAGAGGCTCAAGGGGAACTGTTCTGTCACCGATAACCAGCCTGCTCCCATGGTGTTCCAGTACCGGCACCGTAAAGCCGACAGAGTCAAGCTGTTCCGGGTTGGTCGCGGATAACCGTTCGCGAATATATGCTGCCGCTTTTTCATTTCCGGCGGTTCCTGTGCTGCGGTCACCATTTTCAGTCAGGGTTGCGATTGTGTTTTGCAGAGAAACAAGAGTGCTTTCCTGGTCTTCCAGGCCTGGGGATATGCCGGCCAGAACTTCAGAACTGCAAAGAAAAAGCAATAGAGAGAGACAGGCAATGAGCTGTACCTGATCTGACAGGAGCTCCCTTATTCTGGTTATCCAGGACAGAAAACTCATTCGATGGTGCCGACTGAAATGTGTAACTCTTCGCGTTGTTCAATCTTGTCAATCAAACCGTCACGAATCCAGATGACCTCATCGGAGACATTCAGCATTTTAAAGTCGTGGGTCGCGGAAATAATGGTGACTTTGCGCTCCTCGCTCATCTGCTTGAGCAGATTAATGATCTCTTCGCCGGTAGTCAGGTCAAGGTTGCCTGTAGGTTCATCGGCGAGAATGATTGCCGGGCTGTTTGCCAGCGCCCTGGCAACGGCGACACGCTGCTGTTGGCCCCCGGAAAGTTCTGAAGGCTTGTGGCTATATCGTTCTGCCAATCCGACAGTCTTGAGCAGTTCCATGCCTTTTTCCACTGATTCGTCATTTCCCATTCCTGCAAAAGTCATGGGCAGGGTAACATTTTCCAGGGCGGTCATGACCGGTATCAGGTTGAACGTCTGGAATATATATCCGATCTTCCTGCACCTGAGCCAGGCGAGTTCATAGGCATCAAGCTGGGCAATATCAACTTCATCGATAAAAACCTTACCTGATGTCGGCTTGTCCAGGCCGCCAATCATATTAAACAGGGTGCTTTTGCCTGAGCCGGACGGCCCCATGATGGATATGTAGCGTCCAGGGTAGATTGCCAGGCTGATTCCCTTGAGGACCTCGAGTTCATGGCGACCGAGCTGAAATGTTTTGACCACATTGGTGGTTCGGATTATGGCATGCTGTTCAGACATAAAGTTACCGCAAGTGATTATTGTCGGCTTTGCGATACCTCGCTTCGCCAACGGTTTGTGAGTTATAACAGGTTAAATTAGCGTTATGTTTGTTCAATATTTAATCGTTATCTTATGAGTTCATTGCTATTTCAAGTTATTCTTCAACCCGCATTGCCTCCACCGGCTCCATTCGAGCTGCCTTGAAAGCTGGATAGATAACCCCGACCAGACTGAGAAAACAGCCGATGGCTGTAGCTGTCAGCATTGTCAGGGCAATCTGCAGGAAGGGAAAGTTGGCAAATGCCATGGTACCGAAAAGAAAAAAAGAGGATAAAATAGCAAAAATTATACCGATCAAGGCACCGGAGCATGAGCCTACCAGCCCCTGCATAAAGGCTTCCAGTAAAAAAAGCCTCATAATAAACCGGTCAAGGGCGCCAAGGCATTTCATAGTACCGATTTCCCGGAAACGTTCCGTGACAGCCATGAGCTGAGCGTTAACAATGCCGACCACACAGACCAGCAGGGACAGAATGACCAGCCATCGTTGTTTGGCACTCCCGCCGATGGACATGTCGTTCGGTTGGACATCATAACCTGCCTTGGTTAAGGCCCTGAAGGCAGACTCGCCACCCACCTGGAGGACACCTTCTGCGATATTGTTGCCAGCCTGTACATAACAGAGAAAGGCAACAGCAAGGACCAGGCTGAGTGTAGTGATCAGGGAGCGAAAAAATCTGACCCGGATGGACTTGTAGGCAATTTCAATGGATTTGATGAAAGGTAATGCGACCAGTCTTTCCATGGAGTATTTCTGCCATCCTGATAAAGTGAATAATTCTTTTTAATTATATCAGAAAGCAGGACAGCGCAAAAGGATAAAGCATGAGATTGATTTGATAAGCTCGAAAAAAGTTTGTAGGAATGAAAGAGCACTACGACAATTCAGGTGGTTAAAGTACTAACCACTTGGTTTTCATAACTATTGCATTGGCAACAATTATGAAAATATACCTGGGAAAACTTGATCCCAACAGAGGGGCAGGACATCCTCGATGCAGTTCGGCATTGCATAACGAGTAGAAAAATGGAACACTCATAAAGAAATGCAATGGTGACTTTTCAAGGCGATGCGAATATACAGCCAGCAAAAAGTTTCATTCTCTGAATCTTACTTAATTCGCTTACAAGCATAAAAGAAATTATGGAAGTCATTCTTGCCAAACCCAGAGGATTCTGTGCCGGAGTGAAGAGGGCAATAACTATTGTCCGGGAGGCCCTGGAGGAATATGGTCCCCCGGTGTATGTACTGCATGAAATCGTACACAACTCTCACGTTATTCAGGAACTGGCTGCAAAGGGGGCCGTGTTTGTCGAACACCTTGAAGAAATACCGACCGGATCGGTGACGATCTTCAGCGCGCATGGCGTTTCCCTTGCTGTCGTTAATCAGGCACAGGAGCTTGGACTCCGCACCATAGATGCAACCTGTCCGCTTGTTTCCAGGGTTCACAGGAGGGTGACCAGGCTCAACAAGATCGGTTATGATGTTTTGGTCCTGGGCCACAAGGGACATCCTGAAGTTGAGGGCACGTGTGGTCACGCTACCGGGTCTGTGCAAGTCGTATCTACCCCGGAAGAGGTATCAGAACTTCAGGTCGTCGATTTCCAGAGAGTGGGCTACGTGACCCAGACAACTCTGAGCCTCGATGACACACGGGATCTACTTGCTGCCCTGCGTGAGCGGTTTCCTGATCTCAACGAACCGGAACGGACGGATATCTGTTACGCAACTACCAACCGTCAGGATGCGGTACGGGAGATGGCGACCCAGGTAGACCTTCTTCTGGTTGTTGGGTCCAAGAACAGTTCTAATTCAAACCGGCTGCGGGAAGCGGCCGAATATAGAGGAGTGACTTCCTACCTGATTGATCAGGCAGAAGAAATCGATCCTGCCTGGCTGAATGGTGTGCATTGTGTCGGGGTTACTGCCGGTGCTTCAGCACCGGAAATTCTTGTCGAGGATGTTATCAAATGGCTGAAGGCTCATGGTGCCACTACTGTTCGGGAAATGGAGGGTAAAGATGAAAATGTGGTATTTGCAGCCCCTACACCTAAGTAATGAACCGGGCTTTCAACTTTTTAAGATTTAATATTCTACCTGGAAGAGCGTTATAGTGGAATTCAGGCCTACAACTCTTTCAAAATCCGAACTTCAGGATGCACTGGAACAGGCCGTACGATACCCGCATAAACACGTGCATGTCGGCAAGCTGATTTTTTCACCGGAAATTTATACCTCTCCCGGCCGCGAAACCAATATTCTGATCAGCCGCTTTGCCCTTATTGACTGCACCGGATCGATTCAAATTGGTCCCTGGTGCAACATTGCCGCACGCTCCCGTATTTATACCCACGATCATATTCATCACGGGAAAAGGCCTCTACTTGCAATGGAAGAGGAGCATGGAGTGCTCTGGCAGGATAAATATATCGGGGCAGATGTCTGGATCGCCGATGGAGCCATGGTGCTCTACCAGGTGACCCATATTCCCGATGGGGTGATCGTCGGTGCTGGAGCAGTGTTGACGACTAATCCAGGGCCTTATGAGATCTGGGCAGGAAACCCGGCCAGAAAGGTAGGTGTACGTTCGGATGTCGATAAGGAGTCCCTGCAATCCAGGCTGAGGCAGGAGCGATTTCGTCTTCCGGGTACGGATTGAGGGTGAAACCTGATTCCGTACATTCATTAATTCATTTACAATTTTTAACCGTTTTTATCTCCCTTTAGAACTTCAATGCGAATTGCCTATTACATGCCCTTCAAACCAATGGGGCACTCTAATCCTTCTGGAGACCTGATTACAGGAACGGAGTTGTATGATTTTTTACAGGACAGGGGACACGAAATTGATCTGGCCAGCAGGATGCGCTGCCGATGGCTGTACCTGAAGCCCTGGGCCTGGGGAAAGTTGGCATTGGAAAGAGCAAAAGCGGTGAAAAAATGCCGCCGTCTGGATCCGGGTGTATGGCTCAGTTATCATTCATACTACAAGGCGCCGGATATGATAGGACCTGCTTGCTGCAAACGGCTGCGGATTCCATATGTACTATTTCAGGGTGTGTACTCCACCAAGCGGCGCAGGAGCTTGAAAACCCTGCCGGGTTTTTTGCTGAACCGTAAAGCTCTTCTCTCGGCACACCTTGTTTTTACAAACAAAAAAGGTGATGAATTAAACCTGCTGCGCTTGCTGCCGGACAACCGTGTAATCTACGTGCCGCCGGGCATTCATCCCGCTGCTTTTTCTTTTGATCCTCAGGCCAGGCAGACCCTCCGCGACAGGTGGCAGGTTGGCAGTCGTCCGATAGTGCTGACCGCGGCAATGTTCAGGCCCGATGTCAAAACCGAGGGTATTCTGGAAGTCATTACCGCCTGTTCCGGGCTTGTTGACAGAGGAATTGAGCTGCAGCTCGTCATTGTCGGAGATGGGTCCACCCGGGAGCTGCTTGAACGAGTTGCCCAGGAAAAACTGCCAGGCGCAGTCCTCTTCACCGGCAAGATGCCCAGGTCGGAAATGAACCGATACTATAGTGCAGCAGACCTTTTTGCCTTCCCAGGCATCAACGAATCATTGGGCATGGTCTTTCTGGAGGCCCAATCGTGCGGTCTCCCCGTTGTCGCTTTTCAGGACTGGGGGGCAGCCGAAGCCGTAATACATGAACGAACCGGCTTGCTCGCAGAGGTTGCCCGCCGACAAACTTTTGCAGAAAACATTGAAAGGCTTGTTCTGGACGGTGAGTTGAGAAGAAGAATGGGAAAAGAAGCTGCCGCTCACGTCCGCAAGAGGCATGACCTCGAAAAGAACTATGGTGTTGTCGAAGAAAAACTCATGAAGTTATCCAAAGCCATAATTCAAGTAGAGCAGATCTGACGCTCAGGGTAGTAACAGTCTTCAGTTTTGCCAAATAAAAACCTCAAGCTGATTCCTCGGAGAGGGTATGATGCAACACGATAGGGTTGCTTTTTCCCATTGGCACTTGACGAGCACCGCAGAAAATGATCAATATTATTACGCTCTAGCCGAAGTGGTCGGTTAAAGAAAAACTAAACCGAACTGCTACCCATTCCCTCTACTCCCCCCTTCCCTGTAACAGCTTCAGCATCCTATCAGATGAGCCGACGATAAGGTTCAGCGTGTCGACCGGTTCCTCTTCGGCAAGGATCAGGTGACATGTATCGCAATCCTGAGACAGGGTCTCACCATCAGCGGTAGTATGCATCTCATCGTGACAGCGAAAACAGCCGCTTTCATCCTTGTGACCGAGATTGCTCTTATAGGTGTTATAGCCGATCTTCATATTCGGAAAGACATTTTCCGTATATGCCGGGACCACTCCTGCAATGGCTTTTTCCAGAATTACCGGGTTTTCTTTTACCAGGGCGGGATAATGTTCGCCATACCAGGTGCGCAGTCCGGTGGTGATCTCCCTGACGCCTTCTTCATGATCAGTATAATCACGTCCATGGCCTGTCTTTTGATGTACGGCAGTGGGGTATCTCGCCTGACATCAGTTTTTGGTCAAGTGCCTCTTCAGGGGAAAGATAGATATGGGTCGGCCGGTTATGGCAGTCCAGGCAGTCAAGGATCTTGCTTCCGCCTTCATGAGAACCCGCATCAGCCACAGTGCCATCCTCCTCGGTCTTATAGACATCCTCGGACCCGTCTTCCCGCACCAGCTTCACCTCGCTGATAATTTCACGTTTAAAATCGGAATACTTAAAGGATATTGTTCTTTTGGGATTTACGGTGCCATGGATGCCTTCCGCTCGCCTTCCCTGAAACTCTCCGGTTCCAACCCGAACGAGCAACACGGTCTGCACATGGGTGTTTTCCTCATCTTCAAGAAATTTATCAAAGATTTTCAATTTATTGCCGTGAAACAATTCGGGCCGGTGGCATTCTTCGCATGTCTCGCGGGCCGGGCGCAGGCTGTGTATCGGGGTAGCTATCGGCTGGGCATATGTATTTAGGCTCACGGCAAGAAGTTGTCGTGTACCGGTAAGCTTGGACTTTACAAACCATTTGGCTCCGGTGCCGATGTGGCATTCAACACACGCTACCCGCGAATGGGGAGAATTCTGATAGGCGGTGTACTCCGGCATCATGACTTTATGGCAGAGTTTGGCACAGAAATCGACCGACTCCGAATAATGGTAACCGTTGTACGCGGTCACCCCGATAATCATGACATTGGCAAAGGTCACGAATGCAACAAACAAAATCAGCTTGCGTACACTGTTGAACCTGGAAGATTCGGCAAAATGATCTTTGAAATCATCCTGATCAAAAAGAGGCGGATACTTCTTGCTTCTCAAAACAAAAAGCCCGATAAAGACCATGACGTGGCCAAGGATAAAGGCCCAGGTCAGCACCCCGTAGACAACAAACCCAACATGGGGACTCTCTACGAATCCAAGCGATTCGATAACTGCATACACAACAAGGACTGGTAAAATGGCCACGGTCAGTCCAGCGCCGATGCTGGCAACCGTGCTTTGCCTGATTCCCTTAAGAAATCCTTTAATGATTGTTTTCGTTGTCAGCATGGTTCTCTCTACACAAATTGAGGTGGTGGAGACAGATGTCAACAAAGATGCCAACCAAAAGAAACTCTACGGCTGGCTGTAGTTGAAAAACGCCGAACTTATAAAATCAGTATGATTTACTTTGTAATGGCCTAAACTCTTTGTCACACAATGTCTGACTCATAGAGGTCTCACATATTTTTTCTCACAGCTTTTTAACGAATACCGGCAATAAAAAAGCCGAGCTGCCTTCTCAATTAGGCAACCCGGCTATCTTGCAGACCCTTAGTTTTCCGTCCCTGCTTCACAACAGGTATGGCTTTGTCTTAGTTGTTACATGAACTTCTCTAATTTAATTATACAATTTTGAGGAAACGAAAGTCAAACAGGGGTGTTGATAGAACTGGCAATATCAACCACGAGAATAAATTGCGAACTGAAAATGTATCGCAAGAACCTTCAGTGAGCTCGTTATTAAATATCCTTACTTTACTGAATTTATCTGTAATTTTGTAAGGTAGGCGGCTGTTTGCTCGGCACCATCAAGTTGAACAGCAGGCATTCTATGAGGTCGACAAAGGGCCACGCCAATTTTCCGAGCAAACTTTGCTGGTTCAAGGTCTTCTTCGGCGAGAACAGTTAATTCTGCAAATGGTGCGAGCTTCTCGGCACGCAAGCCTTGTTCACGGTCATGGCTGTACGGAAAAATAAGGGCAGGCGTGCCTGCTGCAATCACATTCATGGTGGTGTTATACCCGCCCATGGAAATGGAGAGGTCAGACGCTGCCAGCCATGCCGGGAAGTTATCACTAAAACGTTCAACAGTGGTTCCCGGAGCAGCGAGTCGTGCCAATGCAGTAAATTTTCTTTCTTCGAGATAGGGGCCGGTGAAGACCTGCATCCTGGTAGCCGGCGCCTGCATGGATGCATAAGCTTTGACAGCAGCTTCAAGGATACGGTACCCGAAACTGCCGCCGCCGGCACTGACCGTGACCAACAGGTCTCCTGGTTCCAGGCCAAACTGTTTCCTGACGCGCACTCTGTCGCCATGTTGTGGCTTCTGACAGATATAACCGGTATAGACTACCGGGATTCTGATATCTGCAACGCGGGAAAAGGTTGCGTCAAGCGCAAGGACATTCGGATCCCCATGAACAAGTAGGGCATCAAAAAGGGGATTGAGACGGTCAAGAACCCGCTGTTCGAATTCATGTTGATTCTTTTTTTCAACAAGGATATCCCGCAGGCTGCATATGATGTGGCAGGGCTGATGAAGACTTGTCCTGACAGCCTGCAGAAACGGCTCCAGTTCAAAATGAAATCCGCCTCTGCCAAATGGATACAGCTCGACGAGCAGTATATCCGGTCGGCTTTCGGTAACAAGATCAAGCAGTATTTTTTTTCGCTTGAATTTTGTTTCCTCAAGTGACAGCCCGGGATCAACCGGGAACATTCGGGTATATTGCGCATCCATCATCAGGCCTGGAAGGTTGACGATCTCGACGTTATCCGGAATGGCAATATCCACCGGCGGGCCGCCGAGGATCAAGGTCACATCATGGTCTTTCAGTGCCCTGATTATTTCCATCATTCTGCACAGGTGGCCGACACCAACGACATGCTGACAGTAGATAAGGATGTTCATAAGTTTCCGGCCCGGGATGATATCATTGAACGCTGTTACAGTGGATTATAGTTCAGTACCTTAAGATACAGTTTCTTGTCATCATGTTCAAGGAGGTTCAGGTGATTACGTTTTATAAGCGGCGGTTCTTCAGGGAGAAATTTTCGATCGGTCAGATGATAGAGCAGACATTTGATCACACCTTCATGGCAGACCACCAGTATTGACTCACCAGGCCAGGACGTGTGGGTTTCTTGCAGTGCGGTAAGGCTTCGTTTGAGCACCTGTTTTCTCGATTCGCCTCCTGGCGGCTTAAAAAGCCAACCGGAACGGACCATTGTTTGAAGCAGTTCTTTATGTGTTTGTTTTACTTCAGCAAGCGAAATGCCGCTCCATTCACCCCAGTCCTGCTCACGTAGACGTTTGTCCGGACAAACTGGCAGTTTCAATGTCTGATTGATCAGTTCAGTTGTTTCCCGGGTACGTCCCAAGTCACTGCAAACGATTCGCTGCCAGGGAAAGGAGGCCAGGCGTCGCCCCCAATCTGCGGCCATTTGTTGGCCGGTCTCGGAAAGCGGACTATCCTGTTGGCCCTGGATTATTTTTTTTTCATTCCACAGGGTTGTGGCATGACGGATAAGGCCAAAGGTTGTTGGTTGTGAATTTGTCATCATTTCACTTTTACCACAGGGCCTTCCTTATCTTATACACAATTCATTGCAGGGATATTATTACAGTAGATTGCAGCAAGTTGTTCGATCAGCTGACGGTTGTCAAAACTGGAGTGAACCAGTTCACGTCCTTGTTCGATAACGTTGTTTCTCAAAGAGTGGTCTGAAAGGAGACGGAGCATGCTTTCTGCCAGAGCTTCGGGGTTACCGGGCGGGGTGTGCAGGCCGGTTTTTTCATGTTGGAGGATCTCGGGCAATGCAGAAACGGATGTACCTGCTGCTGGCAACCCCATGGCCAAACTTTCAACCAGTACATTGGGAATCCCGTCCCGGTCACCATTAGATGCCACCCGGCATCCCAGGACAAAGAGATCGGCACGGTGAAATTCCTGTATCACCTTGTCATGTGGTATGGTTCCGAGCCAGCGGCAGCGGTCCTGAAGACCAAGATCAAGCATCAGTTTGAGAACTGTGTCCTTGTCTTCGCCATCGCCGATCAGGGTGTACTCGAAATCTATATCTCTGGCCCGCAACAGGGCCAACGCTTTAAGTATGGTATCTATTCCCTTTTTTGCAGTGAGCCGGGCGACACTAAGTATTCGGTAGGGCGGTTCTGGTTTCCTCCGCTCAGAAACACCATTGAAGAGTTTCAGGTCAATTCCGTGATATACACAATCGATCGGGGTGGATGTTCCGTTAACCAGGGAATTCAAATACTGCTTGTTATACTCGGTGCAGGTGACGACATGGGACGCGAGGTTGATCTTTTCCCGAACCTGGTCCGCATCCGAGGTATAAATGTCTTTGGCATGGGCAGTGAAACTGAATTTAAGTCCGCTGAACATGCTGGCAAACATGGCGACAGATGAGGGTGAATGGGCAAAATGGGCATGCAGGTGTACTATCTCAGGAGATTTGCGGAGAAAACGATTGACCATGAAGGCACCCTGCATGAGATGTTTGACGGTCCCCAGGCTTCGGGTACGTGCAAACCTCTTGCCAGCCTTGTCCAGGATATTGAGGAAGCGGGTCGGCTGCCGGACTGATTCAAGGGCAGTGGGCAGTAGCAGGCGCGGAAATTCAAGGAAAAGTTCGGTGGGCAGATAGTCGACCCTGGCTTTTATCTCCCTGATACTTTCGTGGAAGAACGGTTCACGGGGGTGGCGCATGGAAAAGATGCGAATCTGTATTCCCAGCTGTTCAAGAAGTAGAATTTCATTGGAGATAAATGTTTCTGAAATGCGGGGATAGCCCTTCAGCACCATCCCCAGTACAGGTACGGTCATTTCTGGGTGTCCCTGAACTGCTGGAGCCTGTTTGTAATGAAGTCAATGCCGTCCAGGCGAAACTTCGAAATTGGATGGCGGTATAAATCGAGGCTGTTCAACATGGCATAAAGCTTTTCGTGCAGATTTTCTGCATTCAATTCTCCCCAGGGAAGAAAATCGATAAGTTTTTGTTTTTGCAGGGCTTGTGCTCGAAGAAGCTGTTCTTTTCTGGGGGTTTCCCTGGGAATGATAAGAGAAGGGGTTGCCTGGCTCAAGATTTCGCACATTGTATTATAGCCGCCCATGGAAACAACCAGGTCGGCTGCGCCGAACATTTCCTCCATGCGTGGATAAAAAGGCATGACTTTCACTTGGAGGGACCTTGCCCTCTTGGCCAACTGGCGGCGCTTGCTTCTCGGCATGAACGGGCCTGTGATCAGGACGGATTTCAGTCCGGAAACACCGAACAGCTCATTTACTTTCAGGTAGGTGTCCATCAGGGCAAAACCATCACCACCACCGCCGGCGGTGACAACTATCATTTTCTCATTTTCATGAACGCAGAATTTTTTGCGGGTTTTGCGTTTGGTCTTTTCTGTCGCCTTTTTTCTGGGAAGGTAGCCTGTAAAAAACATTTTTTCCTGCACGGGCGCAGGGATATCGTATTCCGCAGCAGCATCGTAAATGTCCTGCATACCGTACACCCAGATTTCCGAATAGAGTTCGTCCAGGTAGCGATAGACTTTTTTGTGCTGCCAGTCCCGGCGGACGGTCTCGCGGTCATCCATGATATCCCGCAGGCCGAGAATTGTTTTGGTCTTGGGGCTGTGTTTTTTGAACCAGCGCAGCACAGGAAGCACTTCCCTTTTCAGGCCAAGGGGCTCCTTGTCCACAATAAACAGATCTGGTTGAAAACTCTTTGCAGTCGCCAAAATAATAGACTTCCTGATGTCAAGTGCGTGCTCGGCGTTGATTTTGATGGACAGGGACTGGTATTCATCATTGGTTTTTTTAATCATGCCGGGAATACGGACAAAATCAACATTCTCAGGAAAATTGAAGCGACCTGCAATGGGGGATCCGGTGAGAATAAGGATATTGGATGAAAGTGAGCGCAGATGGTCTGCAATTGCCATGGTGCGGCGAATGTGTCCTAGACCGTAGGTGTCATGGGAGTACATCAGAATATTATATAAAGGCTGCTCAACCATACGTTTTTCGGACGTCCTTCATCAACAATATTATAGAGGAAACATTTCAAAATTCAGTCTTAACCGAGTTTGCTGCAGGGGTAAATAACAAAAAACATCATTGTTCGCAGAATTTACGCGACTTTATTGTAAGAGAATGCAAAAAGTTATGAAAAAAAAACCCCTGCCGGAAACCGGCAGGGGTCAAGACTTTTTCTATCTCAAAAGAGACTAGAACTTCATGGTCAGATGATGGCTGAGCAGAAGGATGTCTTTTGTTTCGATATCGCTGTAGCCAAGCTCAGCAAAATCACCAACAAGCCACCAGCCGAAGTGGAGCTCGTAGGTCAGGTTCTGGTACAGTTTGTAGGCCAGACCAAGGTCAAATTCCCAGCCGTATGAATCGTCAACACCGGAAAGGCCCTCGTCCATCTCAAAACCATCAACATCCGCAGCCTGGCCCCAGCCGATACCGCCATGCAGGGTCAGGTCTTCAGATGCCTTGAAGTCACCGAGCCATGCAACAAGGTGTGCACCGGACTGGCGCACAGCGCTACCAAGAAGGCTGGCTCCGCGGTCACCGTTCAGGACGTTGGTAGCCTGGCCGGTCATGATGTAGAGCGGCTCGAAGTCAGAACCGGTACCTTTGGCGGTGCTGTAGGCGGTTGAATCTTCACCGTCATCACCACTGATGTAGGCATAGAAGAGGTGGTTGGAGAAGTCACCGAAGTTGCCATTCCAGCCGGCGATAAAGGCAAACCTGCTGATGTCAACAGTAGCATCATCCGGTCCCATTTCGCCCCAGTTGTAATCCAACTCGGAATACAGGGAATGGTTGTCGTTGATCGCAAAGTCACCATACGCTTTTACACGCCAGAAGTCGATATCGGCATCACCGCTGTCCTGCCGTGTACCGAGGCCGAGCCAGAAGTTGGCACCCTCTGACACGTAAGCACCTGCAACTTCGTAGTAATCGTCGTCGCCGTTGTCGTCGCTGGCGTCGTAGGCGTCACGCTCTTCAGATTTCTGCAGGAAGGCATACCCTTTGAAGTTGTCCATCTTCGGCGCCCACAGCATGATCCTGTCAGCAGCGGTACCGTTGTTGACAAAAGCATTCATCCAGGCACCGGCCGGACGACGACCGACTTCCCATTTACCGATCGGAGAGTCATAGGTCAGCCACAGTTTGTTGACCCTGAGACCGTCACCGTTAAACCTCTGGAGGTCATCCTGCTTACCCCAGACAGAGTTGGAGTCTACCAGACGGATGTCAGATTTGACCTGTACCTTGTCGTTGATGATCAGGGTCGGATCAATACGGAAGATGTGCTGGTACCAGTCGTCATTTGTCGGCTCCTGGTTCGGGTTGGACTCACCAAAGACAATCCTTGATGTTGTCTCAAAATCCCAAGGCAGTACACCACCGAAAATTCCGGCACCACTGTTGATGTAAAAACCATCAGCCTGGTACTTACCTTTTACCTTCAGCTCAAGGGCTGAAGCGGTTGCTGCAAGTCCGGCCACCATGCCGAGAGCCACAGCTGTTGAAAGAAATTTCTTCATCTCTTCGCTCCTCTAATTTTTGTTCTCTTCGGGACTGGCACCGTGCCTTTCCCGTCACCGCCTGTACAAAAAATCATACAGGTACAAAAAATTTTACTTAATCTCTTATAACACCTGTATTTCTGATGTCAAGTATCTGTCCAATATTTTTTTAAAAAAGAGCTTTTTTTGGGTGAAAATAAGGTGTAGTTAATTGATTGTTTAGCAAAAAGTATTCAAATTCACTATGTTAGCGCGTAACTGCCTGAAATAGCGTGATGCTCGGATATCTTAGTACACTTTTTGCGAGTTCTTCTATAGTGCATCCGGTGTTTTGTGCAAAAATTATATCCTTGGAGAGTCGTGAGCGGTCCAGTAAGTCGCATACAAAAGGAACGGATTATTTTTGGGACAGTCTGCACGGGAGTTTTCATGTCAACCATGGACAGTTCCATGGTCAATGTTGCTCTGCCGGCCCTGATGGAGACGTTCCACAGCTCCCTTGCTCTGACCGAATGGGTAGTCCTTATGTATCTTCTGACCATAACAGTACTGCTCGTGTTCTGGGGTAAACTCTGTAACCTGATTGGCTGTGGCCGGGTTTATTCAGTGGGGATGCTTGTCTTTACCCTGGGGTCTCTTCTCTGCGGTACGGCACCGAATATTTCCACTCTTATCCTGTTCAGGTTTATCCAGGGGCTGGGCGCATCCATGATGATGGCTACCGGCCCGGCATTGATCAAGTCCATTTTTCCGGCCGAAAGACTTGGCCGCGGACTGGGTATGATAGGAGTCGCCACTTCGCTTGGCCTTATGGCCGGCCCTGTGGTGAGCGGTCTGCTTATTCACTGGCTGCACTGGCGCGCGATTTTCTGGGTCACGGTTCCGGTGGGCCTGTTTTTTTTTATTGCTGGCCGCAGGGTGCTTGGAAATTTAAAATCGGAAAACTCGTTACAGGAAAAATTTACAATACCGCTTACAGGATTTCTCAAGGGTAATAATGTAGACCTGGCAGGGGCAATTTTATGGGCCGCGGTTATTACCTTGACGCTTCTGCTTCTCACCCATGCGACCTCTCTGTGCTGTAGTAATAATATGACCGATTCTTTTATTTTTTATGCCGGGATAGTTTTACTCCTCACCAGCTGGATATTTTTCCTCTGGTATGAAAGGAGGCAGGAGGACCCATTTTTACCAATGTCGCTTTTTCGCGAACGTTTTTTTTCCATGGCCATCCTCAGCAGCACGCTTTCCTTTGCGGTACTGTTTATGGTCATCATACTAACACCATTCTATCTGAACCGGATACTCGGTTTGACTCCGGACCGGGTCGGTTATGTGATGATGGCTTTACCTTTGTGCGTGTTCATCGTTTCGCCACTGGCCGGCCGGCTTCATGACTTGATCGGCGCCAGGGTGGTGGCAACATGCGGTCTTTTCTGCTGCATGATCAGCCTTTTTTTGATGACTACCCTGACAGCGGACTCTTCCCCCTTGAGTGTTGGTCTGCGGCTGGCCCTGATCGGCTTTGGCCAGGCCATGTTTCTTTCACCCAACAGTGCAGCTGCCCTGGCCGGTGTTTCCGAGGACCAGGCCGGCGTCACAGCAAGTATGCTGGCAACGGCCAGGAATTTCGGCATGCTGAGCGGGGCAGCACTGGCGGGCCTCATCTTTGCCATGTATTTTTCAACGGCAACCGGCGGGCTTGATATGAAGGACTTTACCCCATCAGTGACACATGAATTCATGGTGTCTCTCAAGCGGACCTTTCAGTATGGCCTTGTTTTGTCTCTTGCAGCAGTTATTGCATCATTTATGAGACTTGAGCCAAACGCAAAAGAGAGTAACCAGGAAGTATAAAAACGAAAATTCAGAATCAGCAGCCAGAAAAAAGAAAGTTAATGGGTTTCCTGCTGCAGCAGAAAACTGACCGTTACTTCCGTGCCGCCTTCCTCACGGTTCCTGAGTTCCAGTCTGCCGTTATGGTCTCTGGCAATCCGTTTAACAAGGGTGAGTCCCATGCCGGTGCCAAAGGTTTTGGTAGTGAAAAAAGGATCGGTTGCCCGGTTGAGAATCTGATCGGCAAGGCCGACACCGGTATCCTGGATCGAGACAATAACCTGTTGTTCATCATAAGTTACACCCACAGTTAAAGTGCCGCCATCAGGCATAGCCTCGATAGCGTTTCTGATCAGATGAACAAAAAGCTGGCGGACCTGATGCTCGTCGGCCGTAAGCATGGGGTCAGGCTCAGGCAGGTTAAGGTGATGCTCGATATTCTGTCTCTGCATCACATTGTAAAACAGAATCATCGATTTTCTGATGAGCGGGTAGAGTGGCGTCTCCTCCCTGACCGGAGTTTTCTGGTCGACAAAACTGAACAGGTCCTGCAGGGTGTCCTCAATTTTTCCAGCTTCACCTGTCATCATGTTGAGAAATTTGAGCCATTCAGGGTCTTTTGTTTTCCTTGCCAGCAGTCTTGCAGTCCCACCTATGGATGTAATAGGGTTGCGGATGTTGTGAACCAGCTGGGCTGCCATATGCCCGAGGGCTGAATAACGCTCGGCTTCCACCAGCAGGTCCTTGTTTTTTTCAAGCTCGTGGCTGACTGCTTCAAGCTCTGATATTTTGTTTTCCATTGCCATATACAGGTTGCAATGTTCAATTGCGAGGCTGGCCTGGCTTGCAAAACTTTCCAGGGCGCTTATCACTTCTTTCGATATCGGCTCCCGGGTGACGAAATGATCGGCAATGATTACCCCGAGCGAGCGTCCGGACGAATACAGGGGTACAACCACAAAGGTGTTTTCTCCGAGGTGCTCAATAAGTTCAGGAGGCACGGGAAATTGACAATGCCCATCAATAACGTTAACTGATTCTCTGTTCTGGGCAGCTTTTATCAGAATATGTTCAGTGTCCTCGGCACTGACCTTCAACGACTTGATAATCTCGTTAACTTCGGAATCACCGGCGAAACAGTCGTCCTTGATATTGTCGATAAGCTCGTTGATGCTCAGGTCCTGTTCCCGCATCTCCTGCCAGATACGACCTGCATCATCCCTGCAGCCGGGACCGATGGCCATTTTTCCTTCAAGATATTCACCGGTGTTATCAAAAAGCGCGAGGAAGGCCCTGTTAAAACGCAATCCTTCCTCAGCTGTGATGCCGACCAGGATGGCCTGGAGAATTTCATCAAGTTCCACCATGCTCAGGTAGGCGGAATTCATTTTCATTGTCAGTTCATGGAGAAGTCTGATCCGGAAATTTGCCCTTTCAATCTGGCGCTGGTACCGACGGTTGTTGATTTTCAGCCGTCTTTTTTCTAAAACCTTGCGGACAGTGGCATTAAATTCAGTGAACTGGACAGGCTTTGTCAGGTAGTCGTCCGCTCCCTGGCGCATACATTCCAGAGCGGTGTGCAGATCGGTTACAGCTGTCAGCATAATGATGGACATATCCGGGTAACATTTGCTTATCTCCGGCAGCAGATCAATGCCGCTGCCGTCGGGCAGTCCGATATCGAGGATGGCAAGGGCAATATTTTTATGTTCCAGGTTCTGGTGCAGTTCGGCAGCAGAATCTGCTGTTAATGTCGGAAGTCCCTGATCTTCTAGAAATTCTTTGAGAAGTTGTACAATATCAGGATAATCGTCCACAATGAGAATAAGTTCATCATCCTCAAGCAGTTCGCTCGCATTTTCTGGAGACGATATGATGGGATCTGGGTTTTCAGGAATGAGCATAATATTCTCGTTCAAAGGAGGCTGTTATACAAAGTATTTACTTGCGAACGATGCCTGTGTCAAGAAGACGATTTATTCTCGATTGTCAGCAGAAGCATGGCGTGGTAAGGACTTGGAATGTTGTCGAGGGATGTTGAACAATTGTGAGCTGTGTTTTGCCTGTTTTGTAAAAAATATATAATCACAGATTCAGCTTTAAAAAGAGCTGATTCATCTCGGTGCCCATTTTTTTAATTTTATTGAAAGATTATCACATTTTTCCAATAGAAACAGTGACAGAGTGTATGGACAAAATATTCGGACCGGAAGGCATTCTTGCCAGGCATCTGCCAGGTTATGAACCGAGACCGGGACAGCAGCAGATGGCTGAGGCGGTTGCAGGGGTATTGAAGGATCCTGACCATGCCTCGTGTCTCGTTGTTGAGGCGGAAACCGGCCTGGGTAAGACGTTGGCCTACCTTGTACCGGCAGTTTTGAGCGGCCGCAGGGTTGTAGTATCAACGAATACCCGCAATTTGCAGGACCAGATTCTGCAGGGTGAAATCCCTTTTATTAAAGAATATATAGACCCTGAACTCAAGGCAATGTGCGTCAAAGGGAGGCAGAATTACCTCTGTTATTATCGCTGGCATCAGTTTCTGGCGGCACGTCAGGGCGGACTTTTCGATGATCAGATTGTTGAACAGGTTAAAGGATGGCTTGGCGAGACAATCCATGGTGACCGTTCTGAACTGAAATGGCTGCCGGGAAATTCACCAGTCTGGCAGAAAATCTGCTGCCTTCCTCATTTCTGCATGGGCAGCGACTGCCCTGACTTTGCTGACTGTTTCCTGAACAGGCTTCGTCGGGACGCTGCAGCAAGCAGTCTTCTGGTTGTCAATCATCACCTGCTTTTTTCCGATCTGGCCGTTCGCCGAACCGGTTACGGAGAAGTGCTTCCGCGTTACGATTCGGTCATCTTTGACGAAGCGCATCATGTGGAAAATGTGGCAACAACCTTTTTCGGCCATTCTTTCACCCGTTACCAGGTACTGGACCTGGTTGGTGATGTGGAGCGAAGCGCCCTGGGCGGTCTGAGCGGGAAAATTCAGAAGGAAGTGCTTTCTGCCTGCCAGTCGGTGAGTGGAATGCTGGAGCATTTTTTTTCTCATTTTCCAACTGAAATCGGCAGGTTCCCTCTGGAAGGACTGCTTGAGCGTCACCCCGAACTGGCAAAAAGCAGGGACAGCCTCGTCAGTGCCCTGGGCCGCATGGCCGCTTCAATGGAAGGTCTGGACAGCAGCGAGGAACCATGGGGTCAGTACAGTCTAAGGGGTGTGGAATTGTCATCCAGGCTTGACGGTATTACCGCTGAATCTTTTGCTGATATACCACCTGAAGAAATCCGCTACACTCACTGGTATGAGAGAAGGGAGAAAAATATGGTTCTGTCGGCCACACCCATCGATGTGGCCGATGACCTTCGGGAAAGTCTATTTTCTATTGTGAAAAAGTCCGTGTTTACCTCTGCCACCTTGTCGACACGGGGTGATTTCAGTTATGTTCTCGACCGTCTCGGTATTCCTGAAGAAACTGAAACCCTGGTGTACCAGTCTCCTTTTGATTATGCAAACAGGACCCTGTTGTACGTCCCCGGGAAGGGCTTCCCCGAGCCGCAGACTCCTGGATACAGTTCCGTGCTGCAGGATAAAATTTCTGAACTGGTTACCCTGTCCGGCGGTAGGGCCCTGGTTCTGTTTACTTCTGTCAATGCAATGGAAAACGCGTTTAACACACTGCGGGATATCCTTGATTATCCCTTGCTTGTCCAGGGAACTGCTCCCCGTCGCGAACTTCTTTCCCGTTTTGCCAAGGAAAGGGAATCTGTACTTTTTGCAGTGGCCAGTTTCTGGGAGGGAGTGGATATACCCGGGGAATCGCTCAGCCTTGTTATTATCGATAAATTACCATTTGAAGTCCCCACAGACCCTGTTATTATGGCGAGAGTGAATCGCATCCGGGCCAATGGCGGAAATCCTTTTTTTGATTTTCAGGTTCCCAGGGCTGTCCTGAGCCTGCGTCAGGGTGTGGGCAGGTTGATGCGGTGTACCAGTGACCGAGGGGTCATGGCGGTATTGGATGTGCGGTTGTTTACCAAGGGATACGGCCGCTATTTTTTAGAAAGCTTGCCACCCAGCCCAGTATGCAGGGATATGGAGACCGTCGAAACTTTTTTTACCGGTAACAATGATGCAAAGAATGCCTGCTGACAAGACAGCTCTGCGAGATTTTATAATCAGTGAAACGACCTCCATTGAAGAGGCGATGCGGGACGATCTTGCCGGGGCTCTCCGGGAAAATGATCCCCTGCTGATAGAGGTGATCGAATACGCGCTGTTCGGTGGCGGTAAGAGAATACGTCCCCTGCTGGCTATCCTTGCAGCAAGAGTCTGCGCTCTGCAGGATGATTCCATCTACAGGCTGGCCGCGGCTTTCGAATATCTCCATGTGGCAACTCTTGTGCATGACGATGTTATAGATAATGCCAAGGAAAGGCGTGGCAGGCCATCTGCGGGAGAAAAGTACGGTATTGCTGCCGCCATTCTGGCCGGTGATTGGCTTCATGCCCGATCCATGCATCTTGTCGGCCGGTATGGCGGGCAGGTAGGTCTGGGTGTTTTCTGTCGTTCCACAGCCGGAATGGTAGATGGCGAGTTTTTACAGCTGCGTTATGCGGCTGACTGCGAAATTACCGAAGAGCAGTATTTTGCAGTAATCCATCGAAAAACAGCCCTGCTTATTGAATCAACCTGCGAGATTGGCGCTCTGTTTGCCGGAGCTGACGAGAAGCAGCGCTCTGCACTGACAGCATACGGACACAAGCTGGGCAATGCTTTTCAGGTTATAGATGACCTGCTTGACTATTGTGGAGACAGACTGAATACCGGTAAAAAGACAGGCAACGATTTTGCCGAAGGCAAAGTGACTCTGCCGCTTATCCGCGCTCTGAAAGCTGCAGATGACAATGCACGAAAACATGTTGTCGATTTATTTTCCGGCGACAGGAAAGATCCTGAAGCTTATGCAGTTCTTTCCAGGATGATTGATGAAAACGGCGGATTCGAGTCGGCCAGGGATACAGCAGAGTCACTCATTGAGGGTGCGATCGCTGACCTTGATGTGTTTTCCGAAACTGATGATCCTGAGGGCCTGGCGATGTTGCATGGAATTGCCAGGTATGTCCTGAAAAGAGACAGGTAGGGGATATGCCCAGAACAACAGGCCGGCAGATATTCACGGGTGTATCCCTGGCAGGAGCGTTCGCCCTCCTGCTTATGGTTGTCTTTGAGTTGGCTGCCTGTACAAAGGGTGCGGAAAATGAATCCGGGTCAGTGGACCTGGACCCTCTAAGGGTATCCCGTAAAGAAGCGGCTGTTGTTGCTCCTTTAACACCTGAGGCCGCTTTCGAAAAGCCGATGAAGGATGTTGCAGCTCCTTCCGGAAAGTCTGCTCCACAGGGCGAGGAGGATTGCGCACCCCCTGATAACCAGCAGGAAAAACCCCGTATAGCCATTATTATTGATGATATGGGAAACCGGCGCGGGCTGGGTGAACAGCTGCTGGCCCTTGATCTGAACCTGACCTTTTCATTTCTGCCGCACGCGCCTTTTACGAAAGAACTTGAAGAACAGGCCTGGGATAAGGGATTCGATGTGCTTGTCCACATGCCCATGGAAGCAAGGGATTCACAGTGGGACCCCGGGCCAGGCACCCTGTATATTAATGATTCTTCAGAAAAACTGACCTCGACCGTGCGGCAAAACCTGGCACTGGTACCACATGCCATCGGGGTAAACAATCATATGGGCTCCCGCTTTACCGAGGACCGTCCGGCAATGCATAAGTTTCTTGGTTTAATCCGGGATGAAGAATTATTTTTCATTGATTCCACGACCAGCTCGGCAAGTATAGGAATGGAGGAAGCCCATGAGATGGGAATCAAGACCGCCAGGCGCCATGTTTTCCTTGATAACGTTCATACTCAGGAGGACATCTGCCGTCAGCTCAAAGAGCTCATCAGAATTGCCCGCAAAAACGGATGGGCCATTGGAATCGGTCATCCAAACGAGGAAACTCTTAAAGCATTGATTCGCTGCCGAGAAACACTGCTCGAAAATGTACGGGTAGTTGGTATTCACGAGCTGATTCAGTAAGGAACAGACGGATAATAATATGCGCGTAGGGGTTATCGGAACAGGAAGACATGGAAGCCGTTATGCCAACCATATTTTCAACGACATAGAAAGCCTTGAACTGGCTGCAATCAGCAGACGCTCTCATGAGGTTGCAGACCAGGGAGACCTCTGGAACTGTAGCTGGTACAGGGATTGGCGTGATATGGTTGCGGACAGTCAGGTTGAGGCTGTTGTCGCTGCTGTTCCTCCGTCCATGCACCTGGATATTGCCAGGGTTTGCGTTGAGAAGAACAAACCCCTGCTCATTGAGAAACCGCTTGCTGTAAGCACCATTGCCGCCCGGGAAATTGTCGATCTTTTTGCCAGTCGCAAACTGCCGCTGACCGTGGGCCAGACATTACGTTATAACCCAGTTATCCAGGGACTGCGCCAGCGGTTGCCGTCAATTGGCTTGCTGTTGGGCTTTTCCGCCAACCAGCGGCTTGAACCTTCCACTCTTGCCTGGCATGAAGATCCTGACCTGGCCGGGGCAGGGGTGAGCTTTCATACAGCCGTGCATGTCTTTGATGCCCTTCGATTTATTACAGGACTGGAGGTTCGCCGGGTAATGGCTGTCAGCCGCAAGCATCATAGCGTTGTGCTGGAGGACTTGCTCGCTGTCCTGGTGGAAATGGAAGACAATATAGTCGGCACAGTTGATTGTTCAAAAGTCGGAAATGCCCGTTCCGGCCGGTTTGAATTTGTCGGTCAAAAGGGTCAACTCCATGGTGAACAGATCTACAATACCCTTGAGTTTGTTCACGGAACCGAGAGAGAGACGCTTGAAACCGGATCTCCTGAAAACACTATTGTACCTCTCATGGAGGACTGGGCCGGGTACCTTGCAGGTGAGGCATTTAACCCGATTCCCCCGGAGGAGGGGTTGGCAGCTGTCAAACTGTGCGAGGCCTGCCTGGAATCTTCCAGGACCGGAAAGTGGGTTGAAATGAATTAGTCGGTCAAATCAAGAACCGCTTTAACAAGGTTTTCCGCACCCTCGGCTATCTGGTCAACCCGTGACTGGAGCATATAACAGGGTGTGGTGACCACTTTGTTGTCCCGGTCAACGACTATTTCTCCATGCCCGCTCACGCTATGAGTGGCTCCCATTAGTTCTAGATTGCGTGCTGTGTTATCGTCCTGGCCAATGGTCAGTTCAATAGATCCGAGCACCTTGGCAATAATAACCGGTGCAATACAGAGTGCACCGATGGGCTTGGAGGCAGCATGCATATCCCTGACTGCCCGGTCAACGTCAGGGTTAACTGTGCAATCAGGCCCTTCAAGAGCATAGGTGCACAGGTTTTTTGCCGCGCCCAATCCCCCTGGAAAAACAATGCCGTCAAACTCGTTCTGGTTAAACTCCTTGATATCCTTTATTTTTCCCCTGGCAATACGTGCTGCTTCGACCATGACATTGCGTTGTTCATCCATTTCCTGGCCGGTAATATGGTTGAGCACATGCTGCTGCATGGTATTCGGAGCAAAACACTGAAATTCTGCTCCGTGTTTATGGATGGCCCAGAGTGTAAGGGTTGTCTCGTGAATTTCTGCTCCATCCTGATGGCCGCAGCCTGACAGGACAACAGCGATCATTTTTGGTTGCATAATATTCCTTCCTTTTAATTCTATTTATGAAATTTCAAGGTTGTATATTTCAGGCAGGTGCCGGTGCTGCTCTGCATAATCAAGCCCATAACCCACAAGAAAACCACTTTCGAGGGTAAATCCAAGGTAATCGACAATGATTTCTGTAGTTCGTCGTTCCTTTTTATTAATAAGCGCACAAATCCGGACAGACTCAGCCTGTTTACGGGTGAACTGTTCAGACAGCCAGGCGAGCGTGGTGCCGGTATCAACAATGTCCTCAATCAGCAGAATATGCTTGCCGGTTAAGTCCAGTTCAACATCCTTGGTGAGGCTTATTTTCCCGGAAGAAGCAGCGCTGGCACCATAGCTGGCAACCCGTATAAAATCTATCTCATGGGGAACCGTCACAGCACGGGAAAGGTCTGCAAGAAAGATGAAAGCACCGTTTAAGACACCGACCATGACAAGGTTTTTCCCGGCATAATCAGTTGAAATCTGTTCGGCAAGCTCATGTACTCTTTTTTGGATACTTTCCTTGCTGATGATAAGTTCCTGGTTGGGCATTTTTTGAATATTTTTCAATAGGTTGCTGTTGTTAAGAGGTGGTAGTGTTTTCCTACTTAAAAATAGCTTGTTCGGAAAACTTAATCAAGTGAACTGTCTGACAAAATTTTCTGGTATGTGAATGATTCGGTTTGGAAAACTGAGGTTTTACAAATAAAAAGCCGTTAGCAGAGAGAAAAATCTTTTCAACAGCTAACGGCTATGAGTAACAGATAATATTTAGAATATTAAACGGTCAGGTCATCCCTGGTCTGTTTGCGGGGACCACCATGACCGGCTACCGACCAGTCCCGGATGGGCGCGGAGATTTTCATTTCGTCCTGCCGTTTGAGGCGGCCCATGCGATCGTAAATCATCTGCCAGACACAGTCGACATCTTTGTGAATTTCACAGCGGCCGTCGACCGAACCGCCGCAGGGACCGTTCATCAAACTTTTTGCGCAGCGGGCTACGGGGCAGAGGCCACCGGTCAGGTGCAGTACACAGTTGCCGCAGCCGGCGCACTGCTCACTCCAGATGCCCTGTTCGGCTGAACCACCGAAAAAGGTTGTATTTAATGCGGGAAACACATTGTCAGAGGGACGAAGATTGGCAATGAAATTAACGCCGACACCACAGGCTGTGGAAATGATGGCATCATACTTGCCTTTCCATTGGTCTATGGCATCAATATATTCCTTATCACACTGGCGAACAAGGGACCCTTCAATAACTTTCCCTTTTTTACCGTTCTTTTTCAATCCAAGCCGCAGAAGAGATGCCAGGATTTCAGCTTCCCGTTCACCACCGGCGGAACAGACAGTGACACAGCCACGGCATGCCAGTACGAGGATTTTTTTGCAATCTTTGACCATGTCCAGTATTTCTGCCATGGGTTTTCTTTCGGCGACGATCATCAGTAACTCCTATCGAATAACGGTTCCGCTATGTCTGCGGTACTCCACTACATAATCCGGTAAAAATGCCTAGAAAGGGCTGGGGCCCATTTTTTCGATACGGTCATTCATCTCTTTTGCCGCATCGACAAATTCAGGGTGCAGGCCGCGAGGCAGGTGATACATCGCCACCCGCTCTGGTTCCACATCAAGTTCACCAAGAGCCTGTTTGACAGCCTCAACCCTTTTGGCCGCCCGTTGACTGCCCTTGACGTTGTGGCAGGAATCGATCGGGCAACCGACTACGTATACCCCGTCAGCTCCGTCCTCAAATGCCTTAAGAAGGGTCACCTCCAGCAGTTTACCGGTGCAGGGTACCCTGGACAGGCGAACATTTTCTGGAAATTCAAGATTCTGCAGTTCTTTGCCATCATTGGCACAACTCTGCTGGGATGTATAATGACAACTGAATAATCTGATATCCGGAGTAAAGCTCATCCTTGTCTCCACTGAGTTATTTTATTCCGCAGGCAGCTATGAGTCGCTCATCTTCGGATTCATTCAATACAATAGCCTGGGCAGGGCATTCCGCCACACATATTCCACAGGCACGGCAACCCTCAACATCAATGTCGGCATATCCGCCTTCATCAATTTTGGGAATTTCCCAGGGGCAGACCCTCACACAGGTCAGGCACGAAACGCAAAGATCGCGCTGGACCTCGGCGGCTTTTCCTTTTGCAATAAGCTGTTCTTCTGTGACATAGCCTTTTCGTATTGCCAGTCTGAAAAGTGCCCCCATAATGTCCGCGAAACTTACATCCTGTGGGCAGACAAAGACACAGCTGCGGCAACTGGAGCAGTACCAGAGCAGGTCCGATGACAGGAGCCGTTCGGCCAGGCCCATACGCACCATGTGAATAATTTTGCGAGGATCGAACTCTGGTATAGCCTGGCTCACCGGGCAGATACCGGAACAGGCCCCGCATGAAAAGCAGCTGTTTAAGTTTTCACCACCCGGTTCGGCTATAACCTCACCACTGAACTGGGCATTTGTTTCTGTTTTTTTCTTAGCCATTTAGTCACCAGTAAAGAAAATTTCCCTGTATTTCTGTACATTTATTCAAAACCCTCCAGCAGGAATCGCACAGAGGAGATTGAATCGTGTTGAAGAAAATCAGGAAATGACGATTAACAATTCTTTCTCATGCCTACGAAACTCAAATAAATAGCGCATTGGAAAAGATATGTCAATACAGCAAATGCACAGTTTGGAGTGTGTATCTATCCCTATCCATGGGATGTCTCGCTGAACATTTGTTCAGCGTTATCAACGGTAATCCGGTTAAAAAGAACCGGGTCAAGGTCAAGCTGTTCAAGAAGATGCAGGGTGTTTTTCTGGTCTGACCAGGGAGAGTCCGACCCAAAGAGAATGTACTCGGCCGGATGGTTTGTTATCATTTCTCGGGCGATCTGCGGATCAAGAAAATCCAGGGCATATGAAATTTCCATGTAAATGGGTTTTCCGATAAGCAGCTCCCTTACTTTTTCCCATTCATTCCAGGAACCAAGATGGGTGGTGATCAGTTTAAGCTCAGGGAATTTATCCAGGATGTTGAGAATACGGGTCGGGCCGCAGAGGTCTATTCGCGGGAAAGCAATATCAAATCCGGTGTGCATAACCACGAGAAGATTATGCCTGACAAGTGTTTCGTAGAGAATATGCAGTTTGTCAGCATCGATGTAGAAATCCTGATAATAGGGATGAAGCTTGATGCCGATGAAGCCCTCTTCGGCAATAATGCGAATTTGCTCTTCCAGGTCCACCGCACCGGGATGGACCGAGGGCAGAGGAATGAGGCGATCAGAACTTGTTTTTCGGGACCATTCAAGAATTGAGCGGAACTGCTGGGGCCGGGTGGCTATGGAACAGATGACGCTTTTGCTGATTCCTGCAAGATCCATGGACCGCAGCAGGTCGCTGGTGGTGCCATTGAGGAAAGCTTTAACCTTACCTTCTTCTTCTAAATAAGGAATTGCCTTGGCCGCCAGTTCATCAGGAAAGGCATGGGTATGAAAATCGATTATTCCGCTCATGGTGAAATAATGCGCCAGCCGATGTGCAGGATGATGAGTGTATAGAGCCCGGCAATGACGTCATCCAGCATAATGCCGAGACCCCCATGGATATGACGATCAAGCCAGTTGATGGGAAAGGGTTTGAGGATGTCAAAAAAACGAAAAATAAAAAATCCGGTCAAAACAGTAACAGGATGAGCCGGCAAAGCAGTCAGGGCAATAAGCTGTCCGACGATCTCGTCAATGACCACGATACCCGGATCACCCCGGTCGAGAATTTTTTCTGCCGAACCTGCGCAGATCGTTCCCACAATAAAGAGACCGACGATTACCCCGATATAGGGGACCAGTTCAAGCCGTCGCAATCCGAACCACATGGCGACCCCCACCAGCGATCCCCATGTACCCGGGGCTTTGGGGAGGTATCCGGAATACGCGCCGGAAGCAATGAACATGTAGATCCGGACCATGCTCAGCACTCGGGTTTATGCTGGGAAACAACGTGATACACGTTTTTGACGGAAACGTTGTGTTCGTGTGCCACCCGCCGGCATTCTTCATATTCAGGGGTAATGACCTGGCCGCCAGGAGTCTCTATTTTTTTGGCCTTTACCGGTCCCCATGGGGTCTGGACCGTAATGATCTCCCTTGGCAGGGTCACACGCTGTTCGGAATGGAACCGGAGTCCGATGGCACTTGTTTCAGAGAGAATGACAGCCTGTAGGACAGATGAGTGAGCCGGGTCACAGATAACCTTGAGGGTAAAGCCCGGTCGCCCTTTTTTCATGTGAACCGGGAAGAGCATGACGTCAAGGGCTCCGCTGTCAAAAAGTTTTTCGGCTACGATTGGCCAGGTCTCGGGACTCCAGTCATCAAGAGATGTTTCGATGGCCACCACCCGCTGTGCTTCATCAGGGAAAAATTTTTCACCGATTAACAGGCGAAACAGGTTGGGGCGCCCGTCATTCCTTTTCATAGAGCCTATGCCATACCCCGTTTTTTCCATGCGCATTGGGGGCATCGGGCCGAAATCATCGGCAAGCTCCAATAAAAGAGCAATTCCGGTCGGAGTAACAAGTTCCTGGTCAAGGTTTTCACCAAAGACAGGAACTCCCCTAAGGAGTTCACAGACTGCCGGTGCAGGTACAGGGAGATCACCATGCTCACAGTTCACCCATCCACGGGACATGGGAAGCGGCGAGCAGACAATTTTTTCGATCCCCAGGGAATGAAAACCAAGGAGTGTCCCGACAATATCAACAATGGCATCAACCGCACCCACTTCATGAAAGTGAACTTCATCAATGGTGCACCCGTGGACCTGTGCTTCGGCTCTGGCCAGGCGACGAAAAACAGCTTTGGCTTTTTTCTGGACCTGTTCGGGCAGACGACAGTTTGACAGGATGTTTTGTATTTCCTTTAAACCGCGGTGCCGGTGGTTGCCGGTCACTTCAACCCGGGCTCTGATGGCCTGCAGCAAGTGAGTTTTGGTTGTCTCAAAGGTGAGACTGAAGCCGGTCAGGTCAAGCTGTCCGAGGCCATCAATGATGATGTCCTCTCGGGCTCCAGTGTCAATGAGCGCACCAAGAAGCATATCGCCGCTTATGCCGGAAAAACAGTCAAGATAGGCAATGCGCATCAGGTAAATTTCTCCCCGGTGGTAAAGCAGAAACCGCAGATGCAGGCCTGGGCATCCATTCGTTTTTTTCCTTCCGGCTGGATTTCGTGAATTGCCAGATAGTCTTTTCCGGTGGCAAAGAGGAGTCCGTTCTTGTCAGCCTTGCAAAGCGTTCCAGGTTCTTCGTCAGCATTCCCCTCGATAACCTCAGGTCTGAAGAAACGGAACCGTTTGTTGCCGAGGAAACTGTAGGCAGAAGGCCATGGGTCCAGACCGCGGATGAGGCAATGCAGTTCGCGGGCGTCTTTGCTCCAGTCCAGGTGTCCCATTTCTTTAGAAAGGAGAGGGGCTTCGGAGGCAAGGCTGTCGTCCTGTTTTATTGGGGGTAATTTTTTCTCTTTGAGTAATTGAATAGCCTCCACTAAAACTTTGCCGCCAAGTTCTGCCAACTTTTTGAAGACCGTTCCGGCAGTGTCATCCTTTTCAATAGGAATGACTGACGGCATGAGGATATCTCCGGTATCCATGCCTTCATCCATCTGCATGATGGTCACCCCGGTTTCCTCCTCGCCGTTGATAACGGCCCACTGAATCGGAGCGGCTCCACGATATTTCGGCAGGAGCGAGCCGTGCACGTTGATGGTGCCCATCGGGGGAAGATAGAGGAGCGTTCCCGGCAGAATTTTGCCGTAGGCTGCCACCACAATCAGGTCCGGGCGGAGGCTCCGAATCTCGTCAAGAAAAACATCGGTCCTTATGGATGAGGGCTGCAGGACAGGGATCCCATGTTCTGTCGCCAGGATTTTTGTCGGAGGCGGGCTCAGCTTCCGCCCGCGTCCCCTTTTTTTGTCCGGCTGACAGACCACTGCAACGATCTCGTCCGGTCCGTTCAGCAGTTCCTTAAGAGTGGGGACCGCAAACTCAGGCGTACCCATAAATATTATACGAAGAGGCTTGTCTGTCATGCCTGGGATTTCAGGATTTTTTTCAGCTTTTTTTTGTATAGCTTTCTTTTCAGAGAACTGATCCGGTCAATGAACAGTTTGCCCAGAAGGTGATCCACCTCGTGCTGGATGATTCGGGCGAACCTGTCCTCGGCTTCAAATTCCAGAGGATTCCCGTCAAGGTCCTGGGCCGTGACTTTTATTTTCCTGAAGCGTTTTACCTGTGTAGTATATTCAACAACGCTCAAACATCCCTCCTCGTCAGTAACGGATCCTTCTCCCTCTGAGATTACCGGATTGACAAAAACAGTAAATTCTTTATCACCATCGGGTTCTGTGATGTCAACCACAATAATCTGTTGCGGTACTCCGATCTGGTTTGCAGCCAGCCCGATTCCGGGTGCATCGTACATTGTCTCAGCCATGTCATCGGCCAGTTTTTTGAGTTCTTCGTCAAACGTGGTCACCTTCCCGGTTTTCTGTCGAAGAATCGGATTGGGGTATGTCAATATTGTCCTGATAGCCATATATACATCCATACTAAGAAATAGGAGTCATTATTCATTATATGTATACATCAAACTCATTACTGTAAAGTCGGCTTCATCGCCAGTGAAAAGCGCATGAGAGGCAGCTTGTTTTCATGAAATTAATTGTGTAGGATCGAATGGTTTTGATTTTGATGAAAAGGAAATCAGGTGGTTGAAAATAAATATAAAGAAGGATCAGATCTGCTTCGTCATCCGGTTCTGCCGCTGGTGTCAATGGTTCAGTTTCTGTTCATGACCGGTCCTTTTACACAGGTATCCGAGGTGATTGATGAACTGCCTGAACCCATTGAAACGGACAGGACGACGTATATCAACCCGAGAGAACTCCTGACGGAATATCTTGATATCCTTTCGCAGTACGAAGAGATGAAAGAGGGAGCGGGGCCGGCAATAAGGGTGGTGGATGAGGAGAACAGGGAGGTTGATCCTTCTGCAGCCTGGAATGCATATATTATACAGGAGGTTCTGTCAAGGCAACTGGAAAAAATTAACAGTACTCTCTGTGCCCCCTGTGAATGTACCTTGTGCTGTACAGGTCCGGAAAAGAACATGGATCAGGAGTTTTTTGAGATCCCTCTGGTGCCGGGAGAGCTTGGCCTGTTTGACGTCAGTCGCTATCAGAGTGAAGAGACCCGGAGCCGCAGTGCCTATGACGAGGACGAACTGGTGTGCAGCGGGCGTCCTTTTTACCGGATTCCTGAACCAGGACTGTTCCACTGGAAGAATGGCTGGAGCCTGATTCTGCCGAGAGGATCCCGGTGTCCAAACCTGGAACATGGAAGTGGTCGATGTCTGATATACGATGAGCGGCCGGAGGTATGCAGGCGGCCGCAAATATTTCCGTATATGATTGAACCGCTGGAGGAGTACGTGGAAAATAATCGGTCGTATCGTATCCGGCAGACAATTCTGGCAGTTGTTGACTGTCCCTATGTCCAGGCCTTGCAGGATGAAATTGCTGATTATGCAGCTGCAAGTGAACTGCAGCTTGTTTTAAAAGAAAACAAAGCCTGATGGCTTCGACTGAAAGAAAATGTCACCATTTGGAATTGTCTTAATCCTTGTTTCCTACCTGGTGGGTGCCATACCCTTCGGCCTGCTGCTGTCCATGCGCACCGGTGTAGATATACGGAACAAAGGTAGTAAAAATATTGGTGCAACAAATGTTGGCCGACTGCTGGGCAGAAAACTCGGTATCATGACCCTGCTGTTCGACATAGCCAAGGGATTTCTGCCCATGTATATTGCCGGTCAGCTCCTGTTGGAGAGTCCTGACCACGATCTGGTTGTGGCACTGTGCGGTGCTGCAACGGTAATCGGACACATGTTTCCGGTGTACCTGGGGTTTAAGGGTGGTAAGGGTGTGGCCACCGGGCTGGGCGTATTTCTCTACCTGGCACCGAAGGCAGTACTGGGAAGCCTTGGTGTTTTTGTTGCAGCCGTTGTTCTTTCAGGTTTTGTGTCTCTCGGGTCCCTTCTGGGTTCACTGACCGTCATCCCGGTTCTCTGGCTGATAGGGGAACCCGGTTGGAAAGTTACCCTGGCAGCATTTGTGGTTCTCATGATCTGGATAAAACACTATCAAAATATCCTTCGTCTGGGAAAGGGCACTGAAAAAAGCTGGAGAAATAAATCATGACCCGCAAAGAGTGGGAGGCAATTGAAAAAGCCAGAAAAGTACTCGGCCTCGGTGACAAAGCAACCCTGGGTGAAATGAAACGGGCCTATTACAGCCTCAGTAAACAATATCATCCTGATACGGCCGGGGAAGAGCATGCCGCGGATGAGGAAATGATATACAGGCTGACCGAGGCCTATAATCTTTTGATGCGCTACTGCGAGGGATACCGTTTTCCCTTAATTCCTGGAGAGTCGGATATTTACGATGCTGAAGACTGGTGGATGGACAGGTTCGGCCAGGACCCAGTCTGGTACAGGCGTAAATAGCGCCATTTTCATGCTTCTCCCTATACGATCCCGGATATGAATGAGCAGACTTGACTGCTCATATTCCTCATGAATCCTGCCGGGTAACATCACAAAAAAGGCAATTTTCGAACTTTGTTCTTGGCTCAATCAATTAAGGCAACTGGCTCTGAAGGAACTGAAAAAGAGGCTTTTGTGGATAAACTTTTATAAGTTTTTAAGATGGCAGGTACTACATTTCGCCGAGGTCTTGTCCCGGTTTGTCCTGTGGCATTCCCTGCATAATTTATGTCCAATCATTTGAAAACTATTTAATTTCTCGTTTGGCATGTCAGCGTTATGGCAGGTCATACACTTATAAATAACTGTTTTGTCGGTATATTTAGCCATGCTGCCAGTAGTATTTTTCCCATGGTGACATGTACCACACGTATATTTATCTTGATGTGTTTTATGGGGGAAGTAGGCAGGTTTTTTTGCCAGGGAAGTTTTCAGGACCATCTCTTCAGGGCCATTTGAACTCAGGGGTGAGTCAGCTTTTTCACTCATCATATTATTATTGGGAGCATTATTTTTTTCAACAGATGAACTGTCCTGAGATGGTTTGCCTATTGAGCGAGTTTCGGTCTCCGGCTGGCACTGTTCGCGGAGTTGACCAACTGTTACAGAATCATCGGCATGTTTCAGTGTCTCCAACAAGCATTCATCCAGATTATCTGCATAAAGATCCGGGGCAGGAAAAAAGAGTGTGATGAGGAAGACAGCAAGGCTGATAATTTGAAGGAGCTTTTTGGGAGCATTTGGTTTGGTGAAAATGTGGCCTTCCATAATTTCTCTTTTTGCGTATTTCATTCTAATATAAACATATCAAATTATATTAGGGAGAGGAAATAATTTATATTGGAAATACCCTCTTATTCTTATATAGACTTCAGATTTATCGTAAATATCCAGCGGTGAAAGCATTTATTTTATTCCCTTAACCAGTTTGGTTTAATTAAACTGAAATTTTTTTCATGTTGTGCGTTTCGTGATTACCGGGACCGTACAATCATCCCACACTTTATTTCTTAACTGGCCAGAGCCATCCAAATGCATTTTTTTTCAGTGAATTTTTCAAATTTTGAGTTGACAAATGGCTCACTTGTCTAATAGTTAGACTGTCTAAATATTAACCAGCCTAACAGACGGAGGTTTTTTTGCCTGAAACAAATGTAACACAGCAGGCCAGATATATTTTCAAGATAGGTAAAATGCTTCGTCATCACGTGTTTTCAACCCTTGCCCGTGTTGAAGGTGAAAGCCGCGAATGCGAGCACGGTGACCTTTCGCTTGCCCAGTTAAACTTGCTTCTCGCTGTTCGCGGGAAAGGCGAAGTAACTCTGTCCGAACTCGCAGAAATACTGGCAGTCTCTCCCCCTTCTGTTTCAGTCATGGTTGAGCGGCTGGTCGAGAAGGGTCTGCTGGTCAGGGAGCGGTCTACCAGTGATCGTCGTAAGGTTGTCATTCATGTCAGCCCGGATGCAGACCATCATATTGCAGAAATGGAAGAACAGATGATAGCAACGTTCGTGGAGCTTGTAGAAGAGGTCGGGCCGGAAACAGCCGGGAAATGGTTCGAGGTGCTGGAGCGTGTTGAGCAGGTATTAAAAAAACGTCAGTCTGAACAGGGGATGTGAAGCAAATGAAGGCGTCAGAAAGGTCTGGAACAGTATGGGTTAGGCTCAGCTTGTGTATTGCCATACTGGCAGTCGGTATCGGGGGTTTTGTGGTATTTCAAAAGATGAAAACACCGCCGGTTCAGACCACATCGGCAGAGCGGCCAATAGTCGTTGAAGCTACACGGGTCGAACATGTAAACATTCCGGTACGTGTTTCCGGTTTCGGGCAAGTAAGCGCACGCACGGTTGTCCCGCTGTCAGCTGAGGTAGCGGGAAAGGTTACATCTGTTCATCCCCGCCTGGATGAGGGGGAGATTATCCGTAATGGTGAACTACTTGTTACCATCGATGAGCGGGATTACCGATTGGAGTATGAAACTGCCAAGTCGAGACTGAAAACCCTGCAGCGTGATCATGAACTTGCCTTGAAAGAATTTACACGCCTTCAGGCACTCTATGAGCAGAACAAGGTTGGGTCTCTCTCCTCGGTTGAAAAGGCAGAAAGTGCGATGAATTCAATCATCGACCGCATCAGCCAGGTTGAGCAGTCCATGCTCCTGGCCTCACTGCGGCTTGAGCGTTCTGTGATCAGTGCACCCTTTACATCCCGGATTACCGAGGTGATGATTGAAGAAAATGAGTATGTCACTCCCGGGAAAAAGCTGGTGACCATAGTGGACGACTCCGATCTGGAAATCATCGTGTCGCTTGACAGCCGAGATGTCTTGAATTGGCTTCAGCTTTCTTCAGAAGAAATCCAGGAAAATTCCAACTGGTTTAAAAGGCTGGAATCGGCAGAATGTAGGATCGTCTGGACCGAAGATGACAGGGTCAGGGCAAACGGCAAAGTGGACCGGGTGGTCCGTTTTGATCCCAAGACCCGCACAGTTCTTGTTGCTGTTCGGGTTGTCCCTGACCCGGAGACACTCTTTCCCATGGTCGACGGTATGTTTAGTAAAGTCGCAATTTCCGGCCGGACACTTGAATCCGTATTTGTCCTGCCCCGCCAGGCTGTATCCTTTGAGAATAAGGTCTACGTTTCGGTCAAAGATCGACTGCAGACTAGGCCTGTCAAGGTAGTCAGGCTTGAAAAGGGGCGGGCAATCATTTCCGATGGCCTTGTGCCTGGGGAAATTGTCGTGACCACCCGCCTTGAACAACCCCTGGAAAACACACTTCTTTCTGTGATAATGGTTGAGAATAAGGAGCAATGAAAAAAGTTCTCGCATCCTTTGCTGCAAACACTGTTTTTGCCAATATTGTATTGCTCATGATCTTTATGGCAGGCGGTATGGCCCTGTCTTCAATGGTTCGTGAAAGCTTCCCCCAGTTTTCCATGGATATGATCACCATCAGTGTGCCTTATCCCGGTGCCGATCCCGAAGAGGTTGAAGAAGGGATATCCTTGAAAATTGAAGACGCCCTGGAAACGATTGAAGGGATAGATCAGTTTACCACCACATCCTCGGAAAATGCTGGAACAGCTCTTGTCGAAGTCCAGGATGGGTATGATGTCAGCGAAGTGCTTGATCAGGTCAAATCCAAGGTTGACGCCATCTCAACATTTCCACTAGATGCCGAGAAACCGGTTATTACGGAATTGTTGATGCGGGAATCTGTCATCCTGCTGGCTCTTTCCGGCGAGCTCAGTGAAAAGCAATTGAAATCATGGGCTGAGGATATCCGCGATGAAATAAAACTGCTCCCCGGTATTTCTCAGGTTGAAACGTTTGGCGTCCGTGATTTCGAGATCAGCGTGGAGGTCTCGGAAGAACGTCTTCGCCAGTATGGACTTTCATTCAGAGATGTGGCTGATGCCATACGAAATTCCAGCATTAACCTTCATGGCGGAATAATAAGGACAAGGGGAGAAGAGATACGGGTTAGAACGATCGGCAGAAAATATACCGGCGAAGAACTTGCCGAAATAGTCGTTCTGGCAGAACCTTCAGGTGAGCAGGTCAGGTTGGGCAGGCTTGCCGAGATCAGGGACGGCTTTACGGAAGATCCTGTAACGGCTCTCATTGATGACAGACCTTCTGTTTTTGTCATGGTGTTTAAAACCACTGAAGAGGATTCCCTGCAGATTTCAAGGACAGTTAACGAGTTTGTCACAACAAAGAAACTTCAGCTTCCCCCTGGGGCAACCCTGACGGATTTTTATGACAATACGTCCATGCTTAAGGCGAGAATCAAACTCCTCAGCCGCAACGGACTGATAGGATTGAGTCTGGTCTTTTTTCTGCTCTGGCTTTTTCTTGATCTGCGGCTCAGTTTCTGGGCCGGACTTGGTATACCGATCTCACTGGCGGGTGCGCTGTTCATTCTCTGGGCAACGGGAGAGACCATCAACATGATCTCGCTGTTCGGTTTTATCATGGTGCTGGGTATCGTGGTGGACGACGCCATTGTTGTCGGTGAATCCATCTATGTGCACCGACTGCGGGGTGAGCCGCCTCTGAAAGCGGCAATAGAGGGCGTCACCGAAGTGGGAATGCCTGTATTTGCCGCAGTTGTCACCTCCATTGTCGCCTTTATCCCGCTTGCCTTTGTGGGGGGGATAATGGGAAAATTCATCTCGATCCTCCCGGCTGTGGTCATTTCCTGTCTGCTTATTTCTCTCATTGAGTGCCTTTTTCTGCTGCCGGCCCACCTGAATCATCTTCCAGACTTGAAACGGCAGGTCAGGTACCGAAATCCATTTGGCCGGATGATGGTCAGGTTTCAGAGTATTATGCAGGATGGACTGGAGCGTTTTGTGACCAAACGATACATGCCGTTTCTTGATTTGGTTTTAAACTGGCGTTATGTCTCTTTGGCCACGGCAATCGCCACCCTTCTCCTGACCTTCGGCCTGGTAAAAGGTGGGGTGGTAAAATTTCATGTTTTTCCGAAAATTGACGGTTTTGTGGTGACCTCCACCATCGAGTTTCCAGATGGTACCCCTCCTCATGTTACAGAAGAAGCCCTTAAAAAAATTGAAGAGGGATTTGTCCGTGTTGCCGACAGGACTCCCACGCTGACTGGAGAACCACTCATCAAAAAGCGCCTTATCCTGGTCGGCCAGACGCTAAGCGAGCAGAACAGAAAGACCGGGCCGAATTACGGGAGTGTGCAGTTTATTCTTCTGGGTTCGGAAAATCGTGGCGTTCATTCAAATGAACTTCTGGTGGAGTGGGAAAAGGAAGTAGGGAACCTGCCAGGTGTCAAATCCATGACCTTTGAAGGGCTGTCTGCCGGTCCTGGTGGAGCGGAGATAGAGATATGGCTCCAGGGGAGTGATATGAAAAATATCCAGGCCGCTGCCAGGGAACTTGAGGAAAAGCTGCATACTTTTGAAGGGGTTATCCAGATTCATTCTGACTTCAGCCCGGGAAAAAATGAAATGCGCTTGAGCCTCAAACCGGAAGCAAGAAGCCTTGGCCTGACAGTTGAAGATCTTGCCCTGCAGGTCAATGCCGCATTTTTCGGGCAGGAGGCCTTCAGGGTCCAGAGAGGAAGTGACGATATCAGGATAAAGGTCCGTTACACTGCGGATGAACGCAGCCATCTTACCAATTTTGAACAGATGCGCATCAGGACAAAGGACGGACGGGAAATCCCACTCTCTACGGTGGCAAGTATCGATTTTGGACCAGGGTTTTCAACAATTACCCGCACGGATGGACAGCGCAGGATTGCTGTCATTGCAGATGTTGACCCGAAACGGGCAAATGCCCAGGAGGTCTATGCCGAACTTGAAGAAACGTATTTTCCAGATCTCCAGGGCCGATATGGTGGCTTGCATATCGCTCTGCAGGGAGCCAAGAAAGACATGCGGGAATCGCTCGGTTCACTCAAGGTAACCTTTCCGCTTGCCATTTTCGGCATATACGTCATTATCGCGACCATTTTTCGCTCTTATGTGCAGCCGTTTGTCATCCTGTTCACCATTCCTTTTGGAATTATCGGAGCGGTTCTGGGCCACCTGCTGCTCGGCTATGAATTGTCAATCATGAGTATGTTCGGTATGGTTGCCCTCACAGGTGTGGTCATTAACGATGCCATCGTGTTAATTGAGAGGATAAATGAAAACCTGGCCGAGGGGATGCAATTCCATGAGGCCATCAAGAAGGGAGGCGCACGACGCTTCCGGGCTATCCTGTTAACCTCCTTCAGTACGGTCGGTGGACTGGCCCCGCTTATCCTGGAGACGGACATGCAGGCAAAATTTCTCATTCCCATGGCCCTCTCCCTGGCAGCGGGTGTGACATTCGCCACTGTCCTGACACTGGTTTTGATCCCGAGCCTGCTGGTGATTGTCAACGACCTGCGCAGAACATACAAGCGGATTCATACCGGGACCTGGTTGAGCCGGGAGGCTGCCGAACCTGCATCCGGAAGAAAGGTTGACAGAATGGAAATTGAACAATATCAACAAAGTTAATTCTCATAATTTTAGAAAAGTGGAGGCCAACGTGAAACGGTATGTAGGTATTTTTATTATCGCTTTCTGTTTCTTTTTTGCAGGAGCAGTGTCCGGAGAGGAGCATGACCAGCCCCTTGCTCCAGACCTTTCAGGAATAGATGTTCTTGACCTGCAGACTGCCCAGGGATTGGCTCTTGCCTCAAACCCGACCATGACAGCTGCCATGGAGAGGGTGGAGCAGGCAAGGGCAAGGGTGCGCCAGGCTGCGGCAGCCTGGTGGCCGAGTGTTGACCTGACCGGCAGCGGCGGACAAAATAGAATGTCTGATTCAACATTCGAACGCTCCCAGGCACTTTCGACTCTCTACGGTGAGTCTGTTGACCGCACCTCAGAGGACTATAGCGCGGGGTTGCAGGCATCCTGGGTCCTGTTTGACGGATTTTTTCGGTCCTTCCGTAACGAGCAGGCCAATTACGGTGCCCAATCTGCTGATGCCGCGCAAAGGGATGTCCAGAGGCTTCTTGTTTCAGCAGTGGCAGAAGCGTACCTGAATGCCCAGTTGGCTCAGACCAATGTGAAAATAGCACAGGCAGACATGGATTTTTATACGCAGCAGCTCAGGGATGCCGATAACAGATATGAGGTAGGTGCTGGTCCATGGGGTGATGTTCTCAATATAAAAGTTCAGCTCAACTCGGCACGGACAAACCACATGCTGTCGAGCAGGGAATTCGAGGCGGCAGGTTACGGCCTGGCAGCTCTAGTGGGGGTTCCTGATGCGGTATTGCCCGATCATGTCCGTCTGGCTGACCTTGAAACGGGTGTTGATCTTGATGAACAAAGGGAAACCCCGGATGTGCTTATCACAGAAGCATTGGAACTGCGGCCGGACGTTATTGAGATGATAAACAAGGTTAAGGAGGCAGAGGCCGGTATAGGAATGGCCAAGGCTCCTTATTATCCTACACTTCAGCTTACCGGAGCTGTTAACGGTGCGAAGCAGGGAGATGTTAGTCTCACGGGGGAAGATTTTGGTAATACCGTATTACTGAATCTGAAGTGGAACCTGTTTTCAGGAGGGGCTGATAAGGCGCGGCGTTTTGAAGCAGAGCACGGACATCGTGAAGCCAGATATACCCTGGCCAATATGTATAATCAGGTAGCCGCAGAAGTGAGGCAGGACATTGCCTTGCTGGAGGCTGCCCGTGAACAGGTCAGACTGCAAAGGGAAAGTGTAAAGCTTGTAGAGGAGAATCGTGAACTGGCCAAAAATGAATATGAGGCCGGTGAGGCATCGCTTGTACGCCTCAACGAGGCGCAAAGAGATTTGACAACGACCTTCAGCCGCCTCGCCCAGTCACTCGTTGCTTTTCACCGAGCGCAGCAAAGGTTGCTGGCATCTACTGGCCGCAACGTTGATCAGTTCAAAACAGGAGAGGGAGAATTGGCGACAAGCGGTAATTAGCGCAACAGTTTTATTAATTCTTCTGCTTGAGGGACATAATACTGGCGGAAAACAATAGTTCCTCCAGTATCGGCAACAATGACGGTTGGTACTCCGAAAACTTTGTACTGCGTTGTAATTTTTGATTTTTCGTCAAAAATTACTGGATAAGGCATTTTGTTAGTCCTGGCAAAATGATCAGCCCTGAGTTCTGAGTCATTGTGCCCTATATTTATGGTGATAACCTCTATTTTTTCACTAATATCTTCCTGCTGCAAGTTGTTAAGAAGAGAGACCTCTCTCGTGCAGTTCGGTCACCACGAAGCCCAGAAAAAAAGCATCACAGGTTTTTTTCGTGATATCTTGCCCAGGTCTATCATCTTTCCATTCATTGCCTGGGCCTTGAATGGAATTATTTTGTCGCCGGTTGAAGCGCTGAAACTTTGACCTGAAAAGGCGAACGATACAATCAGATAAAAAAGAATAAGGGATAATTTTTTCATTACGAGAGTACTCCAATACGTACATTTTCAAATGAGCATTTTTCCGGCCTGAACCAGAAAATACTGTGCCAGAACAATTAATATCAGGGCAATGATTTTTTTGATTTTATCCGTCCAGGCTCCCGCCCTGGGCAGGGCTGCAAGTATTCCTGAGAAAGTCCCGACAAGGAGAAGTATGGTGCCCATGCCAAAGGAAAAGGCAAAAAGCAGGGTGCCGCCCAGGACAAGGTTGCCTGTTGACCCAACATAGGCAAGCAGAGAGCCAAGTACCGGTGCGGTACATGGTCCGGCAATAAGGCCGGAAGACATACCGATGAGAAAAACTCCGGCAAAACCTTTCATCTTTGTTGACAAGTTGGGCCCCATAAAGGGAAACTGGAAAACATCGAGCATACTCAGGCCAAAGAGAAGCAGAATATTGGCAATGAGTATAAAGGTGACAGGACTGGTACCAACTGTACCGAAAAAGCTGCCGGTGGCTGCAGCGAAAAGACCGAGTCCGGCATAGGTAACAGCCAGGCCCGTTACATAACACAGGGAGAGCAGAAACCCGCGGAATTTTGAACCACTGAGGTTGGAACTGCTGACAACACCGACTGTAATGGGAATCATGGGGTAGACACAGGGAGTGAGGCTGACCAGTACACCTCCCAAATATGACGCAAGGATTGAGAGGGATACAGATGATTGCAGGTATGTCTCTATCTGACTGAGAAAATTTTCCATATTGTATTTAGAGTTATCGTTAATGAGAGTTATTTTATTGTGTTATGACAGGAAGTAAAGAGAAAAGAGCCAATGCGGCCACAATGGAATACACTTTGGGCACCCTTTACAGGGACGTTGCTGAAGGCTGCATTGAATGTGGTTTATGCCAGAAGGACTGCCTCTTTCTCAAGAAGTACGGTACTCCAAAAGAGATTGCCACGCTTGGTCGTCATTCAAAAGGCCTGCTCCGGGAAAGTTATGAGTGCAGCCTTTGCGGTCTATGCACAGCAGTCTGTCCAGAAGACATAGATCCGGCGGGCATGTTTTCTGTCATGCGTAACCAGGCATATGCTGAAGGGAAAGGTATTTTCAAGGAGCACAGTGCGCTTCTTTCCTATGAACGGTGGGGCATGTCGCCGCTCTTTACCTTTTATGGATTGCCGGAAGGATGTGACACGGTTTTCTTTCCCGGGTGTGCTCTTGCAGGCAGCAGGGCTCAGAGAGTTATGCAGACATATGAACACCTTCGTGGACGCATTCCGGACCTGGGTATGGTTCTTGATTGCTGTGCAAAACCTTCGCATGACCTTGGACGGACGGATTTTTTTTCCCGGTCTTTTGGCGAAATGCGAAAATTATTGCAGGACAGTGGAGTACAGAATGTACTGGTTGCCTGCCCGAGTTGCTACATGGTGTGGCAGGAATATGGCGAAGGAATGGGGGTTCGGACAATATATGAAGAATTTGCAGAGGGCGAATTGCCGGACCTCTCAGAGTATAAGAAAACAATCGCCGTGCATGACCCCTGTGCGGTGCGTGACCAGACCGGTATCCATAAAGCTGTCAGGGAACTCGTTGTCAGGATGGGTTTTGATATAAGGGAAATGAAACATCATGGCCGTAAAACAGTATGCTGCGGGGAGGGAGGGGCGGCCTGTTACATAGTTCCGGATTATGCAGAAAACTGGACGGAAGTCCGGGCCCGGGAAGCTGAAGACAGCCAGATAATCACGTATTGTGCCGGGTGTACCAATTTTCTTGGTAAGCGGACCCGGGTAGATCATGTGACAGATCTATTATTTGAACCTGATAGAACACTTGCCGGTAAAATCAGGGTGACGCGAACACCCACAACCTGGCTGAGACGTTTCCTGCTTAAAAGAAAATTAGCACAACACATGAAACCTTCATTGAAAGGCAGGAGGGACAGAGAAGTGCACATTTCCATTCAGGAGAGGACATCTGTTCGGAATGGAAAAGAACTCAGTGAAAGTGAAAAGATGGAACAGATCAACTTGTTATATGAGAAGCTCAGTAAATCATTTTCCGGCATTGAGGAAATATCGGCTGAGGAGGCTCTGGATCTCTTTCGAGCAGGAGAAGCTGTTTTCGTTGATGTACGTGATGATGATGAACGCAAGGTTTCCATACTGCCGAACGCGGCGAGTGAGACACAGTTCATTGCCGATCCGGAAAAATACAGGAACAAGACGGTTATAGTCTATTGCACAATCGGTTACCGCAGCGGTAAGTTCGTTTTTAAAAACCAGATAGAGGCCGGAAAAATGAAAAATTTACGCGGCGGTATACTCAGCTGGGTTCATGCCGGTGGTGAACTTTATGATAACGCCGGCAATACATTGCGAATACATGTTTACGGCCCCAAATGGGCCCTGCAGCCCAGGAATTATACAGCAGTATTTAAAAAAGATCAGAAGTAGTAGCTGAGCATGAGCGTTGCCACCGGGTAATACCGAAAGTCTTCCAGGTCATCTTCAATTCGTAATCTTTCCTCTTCAAGAAAAATCGTGACAGCCGGATGGTCTGTCATTGGACCGGTTGCGGTAAGATCACTCACCGTTGGTTCACCCATGAAAAGGACGCCAAGATCAATTGATGGACCCCAGCCCGGTGTTCGATCTTGATTGCTGTTCCAGCCAAGCCTGAAATAGGGAGCAAAAGAGTTGAACTCAACGTTTCCGTGGATACTCACTGAATCGGCAAGCGGCGAAAGAGTTGCAAATTCGGCCGGGACAAGACTTGTCCCTGGAGTTCCGGTCAGGGAGATATTGTTGTCACCGGCGAAGATGCCGCCGGTCAATTTGAAAGCACCATCAAAAGGATACCAGTCAATGAGCAGTGAACCGTTTACAAGTTCCGGTTCCATTTCATAGTCAACATATGAAATAGTCGAATAAAACTGAAGGTTACATAGCTGGCACCAAGCCTGGCACTTAAAGTGTCTGTTAAGTCGGTACTTACCACCGCTCAGATGCCAAGGGTCCCACCACTCACGCCGACACCCACGTTGCCCTGAGCGGAAGAAAAACTTGCAGAGCAAAGCATAACATGAGAAACAGCCAGAACAACAATCAGATTCCGCATAATATATCACCATCTTGAATTGTAATAATTCTCATTCAGAAACGGGGTATAGAACAGGTGCGCTGGAACAGCCAAAGTAAATATCGTCAAAAAGACGATAACTCCATTTTTACCTTCGAAGTATGTTACACAAAGGAATATTTAAGGTTATGAATAACGTCGATCAGTAAAGCAATATTTTCAACTATTACAGGTTGCCATCTAGAACTTCCCTGACCGATTCAGCCAGTTGCCGAAAATTAACGGGTTTGAGCATTAATTTACGGGCTCCAATCTTTCGGGCCGTATCATCGGTGAGATGTTCACTGAAACCTGTACAGATAATAACACGAAGATCCGGGCGGGTTTGCAATAAACGCCGTGTCAGCTCTGTCCCGGTCATGTCCGGCATGGTCTGATCTGTAATTACCAGGTCAAAGGAGTTTCCCCGGTTTTCCATCAGTGAAAGTGCCTCCTCCGGATGTTCTGCAACGGTGACAGTGTACCCGAGCTGCTGCAGCATCATCCTGTAACTCTCGGTTATATCCGGCTCATCATCAATGACGAGTACCGACTCCCTACCAGTTGGTATGTCTTTTTCCTCCTGGTACTCTTCCATTTCAGGACGTTCGACTTCCGGGATATGTATTGTAAAACATGTTCCCCCCGGATCTGAATCAACAGTTACCATTCCGTTCATGTCCCGTATTATTCCATGAACAACACTCAGTCCCATGCCTGTTCCGACCCCGGGTTCTTTTGTTGTAAAAAACGGGTCAAAGATTCGTTCAACAATGGCACGGTCTATGCCATGACCGGTATCTTTAACTGTGAGCTCAATGCAGGAGTTATTTTTCAGTTCTGCAGTACCTCCACATTCTCCCAGTGAGAGTTTGTTAAGACTGATTGACAGGATACCCCCCTCTTTACTCATGGCATGAAAGGAATTTGTACAGAGGTTCATTATAACCTGCTGGATCTGTACCGGATCTCCAAGCACCCATGCTTCAGGCTCCTTTATCTCCAGTTGGATTTCAATAGTTGTCGGCAGGGAGGCCCTCAGTAACTTCAATGTTTCCTTAACAAGAGGAGCTACTGCAACAGGCATTTTTTCGGAAGAAGTGGCCTGACGACTGAAGGTAAGGATCTGCTGGACAAGGTCGGCAGCCCTTTTTCCACTGCTTCTTATATTATGGAGGTTTTCGTATATCTGGGATTCAGGGTCGCATTGCAGGATGGAAATGTCTGTGAAACCTACAATTGCACCGAGTATATTGTTAAAATCGTGCGCTATCCCGCCCGCGAGAGTGCCGATGGCCTCCATTTTCTGAGCCTGCTGGAGTTGTGATTCAAGCTCAACTTCATGGGTGATATCGCGCTTGACAGCTACAAAGTTGGAAATTTCTCCAGCCGAATTCTTGACTGGTGTAATTGAGGCGAATTCTGTAAAGAGCCTTCCGTCTTTCTTACGGTTGATAAGCCTTCCTTCCCAAACATGTCCCTTCAACAGGGTAAACCACATTTCCTTGTAAAAGGATTCGTTATGCTGGCCGCTTTTAAGGATTCTCGGGTTCTGGCCGATTACTTCTTCTTTTGTATAACCGCTGATTCTGCTGAAAGCCGGGTTGACATACTCAATGCAGCCGTTCAAGTCAGTAATCATTATGGAGTCGTTTGTATTTTCTATTGTAGTGGCAAGGCGGCGTTGTTCCTCTTCCGCCTTAAGGCGACCGGTCACATCCTGCAGGACGGTAATACCGCAAGATTCACCGCCAAACTGAAAGGGCGAGGTACTGATTTCTATGCTTTTTTCTATATTGTCTGACAATACGACCTTTATGATTGCCGGCTCACTGGTTTCACCGCGCAAGACATTTTTGAACCTGCCGACAACGAACTCCCTGTAGTTAGGGTGGATAAATTCAAAAACATTTGATCCTCGGATATCATCCAGGTGTTTCTTTTGAAATAGATTGAGCACAGCCCTGTTCGCATACTTGAGAATTCCATCCGTATCATAGACAACTATACCGATGGGGGTAAACTCGATGAGCTGCAGCATCTGGTCTTCAAAAATTCCTCGTTTTTTCTCTTCCTCGACCTGGGAAAGTGATTTGAAAAGAAAGTAGCTGAGGGTAAGCAGAACAAAGATGGTTACAGACGCGGCGAAAGACCATTTGTCACGGAAAGTATGCATGTTGGCAAGAACCTGGTGCTCTGGTGTCGCAACTGCAATTGACCAGTAATTTTCACCCGGCAGGATGACGGGTGTAAAAACAACGTGGTTTGTTTCCAGGCGGCCGTTTTTTCCCTGGGAGTCCTTGAAGGTGAAGTTTCCAGCACCCTGCCCGCCCCGAACCATGTCCTGCATAACGAGAAGTATTCTGGAAGATTCATTCAACGGTTCTGTTGCTTTTGTAATATGTGCTCCGGAATGGTTTGGGTTGGGGCAGTCAAGAACAATTCCCTTACTGTTGATGACCCAGGTCCTTCTTCCGGGTATAGATTTAATGGGCTGCAGAAATTTTTTGGCAAGCTCTTCGAATGAGACCAGAAAGGTCAGGTTCCCGATAAACGATGTTGCGTCAAACATCGGCCAGGAATATGCGGTAATGGTTCGTTTATTATAGAAGATTTCCTTTGCCCGGGGTATTTGTGGGAAATCTTTTCCGGAAGGAAAAAGCTGGTCCGCAATGACCTGGTCAATATTCTGTAACGAACTCTCTGTCGTATAGATAATTTTTCCATCAGGGTTTGTCAGAATTATGGCATGCAGACCGGATTTATGGATGTGATAGAAATTGTTAAGTTCATGCCTGCCTTCATTTGTTAACCGGACAGTTGATGGATGAGCACTGAAGTACTCAAGGGCTCTCCCGTACATACTAAAGGAATTTGCAGTTGCCTGGGCGGCCTGTTTAATCTGCAGTAACTGCTCCGTGTTGAAAGAACTGATGGTTTCATTTTTGACAGTCTGGTAGGGGAGGTAGAAAAGGACTCCAAGACCGAGGATGGTGGCCATGAAAAGGCCAAGGCGGAGAAGTCCATGATTATTCATTTGATAACCAAATAATATTTAGTCGGTTTAGTTATAAAAATTTGGTTTATTATAGCAAATGAAGATGTTTTTTCAAAAAATCGGGAGATTATTTATTTTGAAGATAAAGTGCGTCTTTTTATTACCTGGGAATTACTGAAAAATGAAACTCCGGCTTACCTAATTACTTTTCAGGATAATGTTTTATCTGTATCAGTCAAATAGACTAGAATATCTCTTCACTGAATTGTGCACTCTTTTTGATCAGTCACCCGGTGACCCCCTTGTTCCGGAAAAGATTGTGGTGCAGAACCCTGGGATGGGCAGCTGGTTGTCCCGGCAGACAGCGTTGCGCACCGGGGTCGCGGCTAATATGGAATTTCCCCTGCCAGCCCGTTTCATCTGGCAGATTTTTGAATCACAACTCATCCTCCCGGATGATGTACAGGATTTTAATCGGCAGGTACTCCTGTGGCGGATTTACCGGCTGCTGGATGGGTCAGCATCGGAACCTGAGTTCACTGAAATAAGGGAATACCTTCATAATGATGCGGATGGTCGAAAGGCCTTTCAGTTCGCCGGCCGGATTGCTGACCTTTTTGACCAGTATCTTGTATACAGGCCGGACATGCTTGCTGAATGGGAGAAGGGCAAGAGCAGGGAATGGCAGGCCCTACTCTGGCAGCGACTGACTGAATCCGGTCCGTATCACAGGGCAAAGCTTTTGCAGTTATTCAGAAAAAAATACAGGACGGGTTCACTGGTTCCTGAATACCTGCCGAAACGGATTACAATATTTGGCATAAGTTCACTCGCCCCGGTATATCTTGAAATAATTGATGCTGTTGCCTCCGTTGTTGATGTCCATCTTTTTCACTTGAGTCCCTGCCGTTCGTACTGGTCCGATCTGGTTTCGCAAAAAGCAATGGCCAAGAAACGTGCTTTATGGCGCAGCAAAAAACTTCCAGATGTCAGTGAGTATTATGAGTCCGGTTATGCTCTGCTGGCATCACTTGGAACTGTCGGGCAGGAATTCTCACAACTGCTGAACAGCTTGAATATAAAAGAAAAAGAGCTTTATGCAGTCCCTGCCGGGACGCATCTCCTGGCTGCCCTGCAAAAAGATATTCTTGACCTTGAAGATGACCTGCATGGAGAGACAGTACCAACTGAAAAGATGGAGGACGATCGGTCAATACAGTTTCATATCTGTCACAGCCGCCTTCGAGAGGTGCAGGTTCTCCATGACCGGCTCCTGGAGATGTTTGAAAGGGATCCGGAACTTAAGCCGGGCGACATTATGGTCATGGCGCCGGATATTGAGTCATACGGTTCTTCGGTCAGGGCTGTTTTTGACTGTGCGGAAGATGAGAGATTTATTCCCTGGTCCTTGGCCGACAGGTCGGTTCGTGGCGAACAGCCATTGGCTGGGGCTTTCATGGCCTTGTTTGATATCGCGGTCGGTCGTTTTGAGGCCCCGGGGGTAATATCATTCCTGGAGTATGAAACAGTCCAGCGCAGGTTCGGTATCGATGAGGAAGGGTTGGCCAGAATCAGAAAGTGGGTCAGGGAAAGCGGTGTACGATGGGGACTTGATGCCCACCATCGCCAGGAATTTGCGCATGAAATGGCAGACGCACACTCATGGGCTTTCGGACTTAACAGGATGCTCCTCGGGTATATTGCCGGACAGGATTCAGAAATATTCCATGGAGTGTCTCCGTATGCGTCGTTTTCATCAGGTGACAGTGTTTTGCTTGGCAGGCTGTCAGCTTTTCAGGATCGGCTGCGTAACCTTGCCAAAAGGATAAAACACCCGAAAACAGCCGATGAATGGGCTCGTTTATTGCTTGTGATTCTTGATGATTTTTTTGATCCAGGCACAAGTGAAAAAGACTTCCATGCCCTACTTGAACTGCAAGAAGCTATACGCGAGTTTCAGGATAATTGTGATTCAGCAGGTTTTACTGCTGCAATCAGCCTGCAGATAGTGAAAAGTCATTTTATCGAGGTACTGTCCCGGACTACGGAAGGACAGAAATTTTTCTCGGGACGGGTGACTTTTTGCAACATGGTACCGATGCGGTCAGTGCCATTCAATGTTATCTGCCTGCTTGGAATGAACGATACCGATTATCCCAGAAGTCAAAGGGTTGCAGCTTTCGACCAGATGGCCAGAAATCACATGACCGGTGACAGGAACAGAAGAAATGATGACTGTTATCTTTTCCTGGAAGCTTTGATTTCCTCGAGAAAAGTGTTCTCTGTTTCCTGGATCGGCCGTGATCAACAGGACAACAGTATAAGGAATCCGTCTGTTGTAGTCTCATCACTTCTGGACCATGTCAAAAAATTTGGACAGGAGGTTTGGGGGGAAAGTTATAAACTTCCTGTTACTGAACATCCCCTACAGCCTTTTAGCCAGCTGTGTTTCGACACTACTTTGCCCACCGGGAGCTATGCGGCAGAATGGTTGCCCGGAGGCAGGAATTTTTCAGCATCATATTTTCTGACGGATCCGCTGCCTGAACCGGATGATGAATGGTTAACGCTTGATACCAGGCAGCTCACGAGGTTCTGGTCACACCCGGTTCGCTATTTTCTTCAGGAAAGACTGGGTTTGCGTTTTTGGGAAGAAGACCAGCTTATTCCAAACACTGAACCGTTTCAGGCCGATGGGCTTGACCGTTACCTGCTGGTCAATGAATTAGCTGATGACATTCTTGCCGGGCACGACGGTGAAAAGTATTACCCTGTACTTCATGGTTCAGGCAGGCTGCCGCATGGCAGCATTGGAAAAAATGTTTTTTCGGAAATGAATGCAGCCGCAGCCGGGCTTGTCAAAACAGTAGACTTTTTTATTGGCAAACCGCTGACTGACCTGGAAGTGGACCTCAACATCGACAGCTTCTCCATGAACGGTTGGCTTGACAGCCTTTACGATACTGGCCTGGTCAGATTTCGGGGGGCTTCCCTGAAAAGTAAGGATCTGGTGAAACTCTGGGTTGAACACCTGGTTTTAAATGCAGTTGCTCCCGAGAGCATAATATTAAAGAGCTACCATGTAGCAACAGACAAAACGGCCTGCCTGCAGCCTGTGACTGACCCGCGGGGTGAGTTACAGCAGCTTCTGGCCCTGTACTGGCAGGGGATCCGGGAACCACTCCGGTTTTACCCCCGAACCAGCGAAGCCTGCTATCTGGCAAACGCCAAGGGGAAAAGCTTTGAACCATACAAAACCTGGAATAGTGCTTTCCGGTACATCGGGGAAGGCGAGGAACATGCTTACAAAATTGCACTAAATGGAAGAGATCCTTTTGACCAGGCATTTATGGAGCATGCCTTGACGGTTTTTACTCCTCTATACCGACACCTGGAGATTGTAGATGAGAAGTTTTGATCCGTTAGAGATTCCCATGAGCGGGCTGAAGCTCATTGAGGCAAGTGCCGGTACCGGGAAGACATACTCGATAGCTCTTATTTTTCTGCGCCTTCTGCTGGAACGTAAACTTGAAATAGATCAAATCCTGGTGGTTACCTTTACCACGGCGGCAACTGAGGAGCTCCGCACCCGCATCCGTTCCCGCTTGTGTGATGCCATTAATCATTTTGAAAATACAGTTTCCGCACCAAATCAAGACGAGACACTTGATGAATTTCTGTCCGCGTTAGAAAACAGGCAGGAAGCAAGAACAAGGCTTGCTGACGCCCTTGCACGGATGGATGAGGCGGCAATTTATACCATTCATGGTTTTTGTCAGCGAATGCTGCAGGACTACGCATTTGAATCCGGGACACTTTTTGATATCGATTTTCTTGAGACTGAACAGCCTTTGCGTAATCAGATAATTGAGGATTTCTGGCGGCTTAGATTTTATCCGTCCACAAAGGAAGAAGCGGCATGGGCCGTTTCAATATGGGGTAACCCGGATGGGCTGGCCAAAGACCTTGCAGGGATATTGTCTCGTTCATCAGTACAATGTATCCCTGAAGTTTCTGCCGATGATGTTGAAAAAGCCAGGGAGAGAGCGGCAAACCTTTTCCGGAATATCCGTCAAAACTGGCAGAAGTATGGTGGAGAAGTCGAAGAAATTCTGCGTCATGACAAGTGTTTGAGCAGAAGTAAAAAAGACGGTTATCATCCGGACAGGGTTGATCTGGTTCTTTCCTGGATGAATGAACTGCTGCATGATCCGCCCATGGTGTGGATTCTTCCCAGCGAGGTTCAATTGCTCAGGGCTTCAGTAATGCGAGGCAAGCTCATCCGCAAGAAGATTTATCCGGAACACGAATTCTTTGACCGGTTTGAAATGTTTTATGAAGCCCATGATGTTTTTATCAGAGCAGCCCGTTTCCATACACTTTCCGAGGCACGGAATTTTCTTTTCTCCGAAATGGAGCAACGGAAAAATGACCAGGCCAAAATGTACTTTGATGATCTCCTGGTAAGACTTGACCGGGCACTTTCAGAAAGGAATGCTTTGCAGCTTTTGCAGAGTATCAGGAGCCGATTTCATGCAGCCCTGATCGATGAATTCCAGGATACGGACCCGATCCAGTATAGCATCGTCACCAAATTGTTCGGGACAGGACCGGATAAGGCCATGTTCATGATCGGTGACCCCAAGCAGTCCATTTATTCCTTCAGAGGGGCGGATATTTTTACCTATATCAAGGCCCGTCGAGAGACCCCGGAGTCTGACCGCTTTACCATGGAAATCAACTACAGGTCGACCTCTGCCATGGTCAGCGCGGTAAACAGCCTGTTTAAGCCGAAAGACTCTTTTGTCTTTAAAGAGGACATTATTTTTCAGAGTGTTCGCCCCGGAGAAAATGTTGACCGCGAGCCCCTGCAGACGGACGGTCAAGTCTCATCACCTCTGCAGGTCATGATGATGGCAGCCAATGAGGTTGCCGCTGAGAATGCTTCGGTGATCGCCAAGTCAAGGGCTGAAGAGGTGGCAACCCGCTGGTCCGCACATGAAATTGCCAGATTGCTGAACTCCGGAAGCCAGGGCAAGACAATGATTGGCAACCGTAGCTTGACGGGCAAAGATCTGGCTGTACTCGTGCGCACCCATTATGAAGCCAACTTGATGCAGCAGGCCTTGAGCAGTTTGAACATCGCCAGTGTTTACTACAGTCAGGATTCAATCTTCACAACTGATGAGGCAGGTCAGTTTTGCCAGCTTCTTTCAGCCCTGCTCGACATGTCAGACGAATCCCGTATCAGTAATGCCCTCATCACTGACCTGTTTGGTTTAAGCGGTACAGAACTTTATGAGCAGCAGTCAGATGAAACAAAAAGGGATTCTCTCATGCTTGAAATGCAGGAGTATTATGATCGATGGCACAAAGATGGGATTATGGCCCTGTTCCAGAAAATGCTTCGCAATCGGCAGGTTGTGCAAAGGCTTACCGGCCAACCGGGCGGTGAGAGGAAACTGACCAATTTTCTTCATCTTGCCGAGCTTCTCCAGGAGGCTTCGTTGGTGTTGGATGGTATGGACAGTCTTCTGCGCTGGCTGACTGATCAAATACATAATCCTGATACGGACAAGGCCAATCAGCAATTGCGTCTTGAGAGTGATGAGGAATTGGTTCGGATTATTACTGTTCATAAGGCAAAAGGGCTCGAGTACCCCATAGTCTTTCTTCCCTATATCTGGCGGACAAGGTCTGTGAAAAAAGACGCGGTATTTTCTTTTCACAAACCGGGTACCAACCGGGTGCTTGCCGACCTGGGAACTGGTGATCAGAACAATTTCCACCTGGCTGACAGGGAACGTCTGGCTGAAGACCTCCGCCTTCTTTATGTTGCCATAACAAGGGCCTGCCACCGATGTTATTTCTGCTGGGGTAGAATTAACGGAGTGGAAACAACTCCGATGGCCTACCTTCTGCATAGAAGAGATGAAGTGGTACCTTCAGCAAATGAGTTGAACGAGCAACAGCTCATGGAAGATATACATGACCAGAACAGGACCACGGAGCATATTAATTTCGTTCCCTTCCCGATAGAATTTAACGAAAAGTTTTCTCAGGTGTCGAGCAAAGAGAAGGTATTGGGAGTGAAAAATTTTGTCGGGAAAATTGATACCGGTTGGGGAATAACCAGTTACTCCCAGATGGTTTCCTCCCATGATGTGTCTGTTGCCGAACCGGATTCTGATTTAAAAAATGAAGAACCGGAGAAGGCAGATGTCACGCCTTCCGTTTTCAGTTTCCCCCGGGGGGCAGCTGCCGGTAATTTCCTGCATGGACTGCTTGAACAGGTTGATTTTGCAGGTATTCATGATCACGAGTTGATACAACTCGTTGAGAACCAACTGGAGAGATCAGGTTACGGCAAAGGGTGGGCATCAGTTGTATTCGAGTGGCTTAAAGATATTCTCATGACAAAACTCAACGGGAAACCTAATTTTTGTCTTGCAAATATTATGAAGGAAAACAGGATTGCTGAGATGGGATTTTATTTCAGCATCCACAATTTTAGTCTTGGTGAGTTCAACCAAATCCTGGCCGGGTACTCTATTCCTCCTATTGTATCCCGCTCGACTTTTTTGAAGGGATTGATGAAAGGGTATATCGACCTTGTCTTTCGTCATGATGATCGATATTACATAGCTGATTACAAGTCAAACTACCTGGGATCGAACTATGATGACTATCTGCCGGAACACTTAAGTAATTCTATCCGCGATCACCGTTATGACCTGCAGTACCTGATTTATACAGTGGCTCTGCACCGTTACCTGAAAACCAGGCAGGAGGGATATGATTATGATCGTCACTTTGGCGGTGTCTATTATCTCTTTCTTAGAGGTATGAAACAGGATACAGGGACAGCGAACGGGGTATATTTCAGCCTTCCATCTCGTGATCTCATTGAATCCCTCGACAACTGTTTTGGTTATCCGGAGGAGCACTGATGCGGTCACTTCTTGAGCGGGCGGTTTCTTCGGGCCAGCTGCGTCATATAGATATCCATGCAGGGCTCTTTCTGGAAGGTCTGGCCAGCCAGGGCAGGCAGGAGCTACTGCTGGCGGCAGTTCTGGCCAGCCGGGCTGTTGGTGATGGTCACATTTGCCTGCCCCTGGAAGAATCCGCCGGCCGGCCTGTTTTTAGTCATGAAATAGCCCTTGTCGCTCCGGAGCTTGTACCCTGGCGTCAGAGCCTTCTTGCCAGCGGCGTTGTTGGTGAACCGGGAGGGAATACTCCGTTGATCCTGGATTCTGCAAATCGGCTTTATCTGGCTCGTTACTTCAGGTGTGAAAATAATATAGGCGAAGACCTGCTGAAACGTGGCCAAGGAATACTTGAAGTTGATGTACATGAGGGAGCAGAATTACTCAGTCACCTGTTTTCTGAAGAGAATGGCATTAACTGGCAAAAACAGGCAGCCGCGCTGGCCCTGATAAAACAGTTTGTTCTTATTTCAGGAGGACCGGGGACGGGTAAAACGTATACGGTTGCCAGGATTCTTGCTCTACTCCAGATTCTCGCTTCCAGGCATCTTCGTATAGCGCTTGCCGCTCCTACCGGCAGGGCGGCAGTTCGTCTGCATGAGTCGATTCGGTCAGCCAAGGCGTCAATGGAACCGGACCTGGCTGCTGGAGTTCCAGAAGAAACACAGACCATACACCGTTTGCTTGGAGTGATTCCTGATTCAGGTAGATTTCTGCATCATCAAGGCAACAAGCTGCATCTTGATCTCCTGGTTGTGGACGAGGCTTCAATGATAGATGTGCCGCTCATGGCTGATCTAGTGAAAGCGCTACCTAGTGAGGCCCGCCTTATCATGCTGGGTGACAGGGACCAGTTGACCTCGGTAGAAGCTGGCAGCCTGTTCGGTGATATCTGTGCGCAAGGTGAGCCCGATTGGTCCCCTGAACTCTGCCGTCTGCTTGAGCAGTTGACAGGATATGCTCCTGTACCTGCCACGGGTAAAGAAACATTTACTGATTCAATAGCGTTATTGCGAACAAGCTACCGGTTCAGTGAAAGAAGTGGGATTGCTAAACTGGCAAGGGCAGTCAGGGACGGTGAGTCGGAGAAGACCAGGGCTGTACTGCAGGAAAGAATCCATGAAGATCTCTATTTTGAACAAGTAGCGAGGCGGGATCTCAAGGCATGGCTGTCCGACAGGTTTGAACAGGGGTTTCGGGATTGTTTTTTTGCCGCTGGCCCCAGGGAAGCTCTTGCGTCTCTTGGCAAATTCCGCCTGTTATGCGCATTTCGCGAGGGTATGACTGGAGTATCTGGGATGAATAAAATCGCTGAACAGGGCCTGCGCCAAAAAGGGTTGATCGAAGGAAATGAGAACTGGTACCGGGGCAAACCGGTGATGATCAGCAGAAATCATTATGGGCACCAGTTATTTAACGGAGATGCCGGAATTATCTGGCCTGATGATGAAGGAAGGCTGTGGGCATGGTTTGTCCGTTCCGATGGTGATATAAGGAAAATAGCCCTTTCCAAGCTTCCAGATCATGAAACTGCGTACGCGGTTACTGTGCACAAAGCGCAAGGATCTGAGTTTAAAAAGGTTGTTTTTGTCCTGCCCCGGAAAGATAATCGTGTTTTAACCCGAGAACTGATTTACACAGGGATAACGAGGGCCCGTGAAAAGCTGACCATTTGCGGAGACCTTGGGCTGATAGAAAAAAGCATTGATCGTCACGTTATACGATATTCAGGTTTGAGCGGCAAATTACGGGAAGGGCAAAACGGAGATAAACTTTAGAGCTCCCGGGTGATTGTATAGTATATGAGGACAATGAAAAAAGATAAATTCTATGATATATGTGCCGGATATATTGCATGGACCTGAAACAAGGAGAGTTGAGCCATGGAAATACGAAAACTTGAAGTTTTCTGCAAAGTTGTAGAGCTGAAAAGTTTCACCCGGGCCGCTGAAGCCGTTTTGCTGTCACAGCCAACGGTGAGTGAACATATCCGCAGCCTTGAGGAAGAGTTGGGTCAGAGAGTGATAGACCGGCTCGGGCGGGAGGCAGAACCGACACCAGTTGGACGAATACTGTATAAATATGCAGCCAGGATGTTGCGCTTACACCGCGAGGCCATCGAGTCAGTTGAGAAATACGGTGGAAAATTGGTGGGCCGCATTGTGATAGGTTCCGGTACCATCCCCGGAACCTATATCCTGCCTGGGTTGATTGGAAAATTCCGCAAACAGCACTCGTCAATCAAGGCCACACTTCGTATCGCCGGATCACAGCTTATCGCAACTGAAGTGTTAAGCGGCAAGCTGGACCTGGGTGTCGTGGGAGCACGATGGAATGAAAAGGGGCTGGAATGGCATGAAATTTTTTCAGACCGGCTGGCACTTGTCGTCAGAACCGAACATCCTTGGGCAGAGCGTAAAGGGATAAACCTGAATGAACTGAAAAAGGAACCGTTTATCTTTCGGGAAAACGGCTCAGGAACACGCAAAGTGATCGACAAGATTCTGGAGGATAACGGAATTAACTCAACCGCACTCCAGGAAGTGGCTGAGATTGGCTCTACTGCAGCCATCAAGGAGGCGATCAAAACAGGTGTTGGCGTTTCAATATTGTCTGACAAATCGGTAGAACATGAAGTGGACTGCGGCGTGCTGGCAACTATCCCTATCGAGGGTGTTGAGTTTGAAAGGCCGTTTTATTTAATCAGGCGAAAAAACAGGGAATTATCTCCTGTTGCGGCTGTTTTTTGGGAGTATTTAAGACTGGAGGACAGGGTCTCTGATTCACAAATTGTAGGAGGCGATGACATGTAGGTGGATTTTCTCAGTTCAAAGGGTACCGCAGCTATTGTTATTGCTACAAGAAAAAAAACCGGAATAAGCGTGGTAAAGGCTTATTCCGGAGTGAAGTGCCTGTTCTGGGGGGACTGTTTTAATATCTCGAATCACTGCGAGGCGGACGGTCCGGACGAGGCTTAGCCTGGTTGACCCTCAGTTTGCGGCCCTGCATCTCAGTGTCGTCCAGTGATTTGATTGCTTCTTCCGCAGCAGCGTCATTGTCCATTTCAACAAAACCGAATCCCTTTGACCTTCCCGAGTACCTGTCCATAATAATTTTTGCACTGGCAACGTCACCAAACTCGGCGAATGCGGCCCGTAAATCATCATCTGTTACACTATAAGGCAAGTTTCCAACATAGATATTCATGCTCCAACACTCTCAATATCTTTGTACGTTTATTTCATCACATACTCAAAAGTAAACCAAACGTACAAGGTACTTTCAAGTAACTGACAACCCTTTCCGATACATAAGTTTTTCCGGAAGGAATTATCTTACGATTCATAACTGATCAGATGACCAGATAATTCATTTTTTAGTTTTTCTTTTGTTCTTTGCCTTTGGCCGGCTTTTGCCGGTTGTGCCGCGGACAATTTTACCGCGTTTTGTTCTCTTGTCTCCTCTGCCCACTTTGACCTCTTTCTTGCTCCAGTTTCATCTCATTAGCAGTTTTAATGAGTCAATATCCAATGTCCAGGATAATCATACATGAATGATTTCATGCTGGCTCAAACATTCAATAATTTATTTCATTACTGTATATTACGTTATAAATGCAACTCTTTTTTAGGAAAGGAGTTCGTTTATCTGCCGAAGCTGATCGGGTGTGATCATCTCCGGAAACTCCAAGCCAATCCGAAACGGCGGCATGATGTCATCGGATTTTTTGTCAAACCAGAGGGGTTTTACCGGAAAGGTCAGCTGGTTTTCGTTATCTTCGAAAGAGACGATGATGTTGAGCTGTAGCGTATCCGAGCCCATCGGTCCCAGGGCAAGATGAGTGCGGTCAAACATGATTTCATCAAGGGCGACCCCTGCACCGTGGCGGGATAAACTGATGAGCTTTCCCCAGAATGGAGGGGAGATTGCCGGACCGTTTTCTCCCTGTGAAAGAAAAACACCAACTTTCAGGCTACATAACTTCCGGTCTTCTTTGCGCCGTTCAGTTTGCAATAGGCTCTCTCTTTTTTTTCATCGGTTAAATAATTTTCCCAGTAATAACAGATTACTGGTATTTTTCACGGATGGCTTCAATGACATCGATTATCTGGAAAAAAGCTTCCACGACCTCCGGATCAAAATGGGTGCCGGAGTTTTCCCTGATAATCTGATGGACTTTATCTTGGTCAATCGGTTCTTTGTATGAACGCCTGCTGCATAGCGCATCGTATACATCAGCAACAGCTGCAATTCTAGCAGTTATGGGAATCTCATCTCCTTGTTTCGGAGGTGCCAGGGGATCGCAGGTGTCATCCAGCTCCGGAACAGGTCCGGGGTATCCTCCACCGGCCCATTTCTCGTGGTGGTTCAGAGCAATTTCAAGACTCATCTGATCAAGTTCGGATGTGATCGAAGTAAAAAGGCGGGCTCCATAGACGGTGTGTTTTTTTATCTCGTCAAATTCCTCATCCGTGAGTTTGCCCGGCTTTTTCAGAATGGAGTCCGCAATGCCTACTTTCCCCACATCATGGAGCATCGCAGCCAGGCGGATAAGATCCCGGGTTGCCTGAATATTTTTGTCATCAAGGTTCCTGTTCAGGGCCCATCGCTCATAGATTTCAGCGGAATAGGCGCCAACCCTCTGGACATGGGCACCGGTCTCACTGGGGTCCCTGAGCTCGGCCATGGACATCATCCGCAGGATGAGTTCACGGTTCATAATTCCACGTTCAATGGTCACCGCGGCATTGTTGGCAAAGAAGGAGACAAATACCTGGTTGCGTTCATCAAAGGGAACAACATTGTTGTCTTTATCCTTGGCATTAATCAGCTGCATGACCCCCACGAGCCTGTTTTCGATGGTGAGCAGGGGAAGAGTCAGAATAGAGACGGTCCGGTACCCATATTCCTCATCAAAAGAGGTGTTAAACCTGTACGGTACCTCTGCAGGCAGGTCATAGGCATCCTCAATGACAATGGGCTTCCGGTCCATCGCGACATGGCCGACAATAGACTCGTTGGAAATTGGAACGGTCAGGTTCTGGTAGAGTGCGGCCCGGCCTTTTTCACGATCAAAAAGCATGTCGTTTTGAACGTAGCTGAATACAAGTTCCTTTCCCTGAACAAGAAATATTGAACCGGCATCAGCATTGGAAAGGCGTCTGGATTCTGACAGGATTCGATCAAGGATAGTATCGACATCCTTAAGGGTGTTGAGATCGTCAATAATTTTAAGAATAGAGGCGACTTCTTCGCTTGAATATTGTGGCTCGTTCATAAGTCTTCCCTTGTTTGCTCTATCAGCAGAACTGCAAAGTTGCTAAAAAAGTATAGCACAGATGAGCAGGGCTTTAAAAGGGCGGTTATGCAGAAAAGCGAGAATCTTTTCCGACAGACAATGATTTCCGCCTCGTAGAATCAACATATAGAAAGTTTTATGTTGGATTGGAACGGCTTTTTTCCCAACCGATAAAAAAGACAAGAAGCGATGGGATAACAAAGAGGGTAAACATGGTTGATACGGCCAACCCACCGAGCAGTATGGACCCAAGACCCCTGTACAGTTCACTGCCAGACCCTTTTGAAAGGACGAGTGGCGACAGGGCGAGCAGGCTTGTTGTGGCACTCATGAAAATAGGGCGGATACGGGTTTTGACGGCATTGGAAACAGCCGCGATGCCGACCATGTTGTTATGACGGACATTGTTGAGGGACTGGTGCACAATGAGAATGGCATTGTTGACAACAGTACCGATGAGAATGATAAAACCGAGCATGGCAAGAACGTCAAAAGCCTGGGGAGCAACAAGTGCGTTGACTGTCCGCAGACCGATGAAGCCGCCAGCTGCTGCCAGGGGAACCGTGAACAGGATAATGAACGGGTAAAGAAAATTTTCAAACAGGGCCGCCATCAGCAGGTAGGTAATGAGCAGGGCCAGCAGCAGGTTCCACTGGAGGGCTTTTCCGGTTTCCGCCAGCTTGTCAGCATTTCCGCCGATATGAACCTGCACGCCCTGAAGCTGTCCAGCCTGTTTAAGGGACCCGATGATACCTGTCTCTATCGTTTGCATTGCTTCCTGCAGCGGTATGGATCCAGGAGGCGTTACCTGGAGAGTAATTGTCCTGATCCTTTCCAGGTGGTTTATCTGGGGCATGCCGGAGCTGTACTGCAGCTCTGCGACGTCGCCTATCCGGATCAGGTTGCCGTAACTGTTAATAATAGTTGTATTGAGTATGTTTTCCGGTGTTTCAATAACAAGATCGCTTCCCTTGAGTACCAGGTCAATCTGTTTGACACCCTCAGGCCTGTAGTCTTCGACTTTTCTGCCGTCCATGAGAATGTCCACATACACGCCCAGATCGTCTTCTGTCAGTCCGTTGGCGGCCAGTTTTTCCTTGTTGGGAATAATCTGCACTTCAGGATAGCTTGTTTCCAGCGAGGGGATGGGGCGTACCTGGGCTCCTTCGATTTTTTGACTGATCATCCCAAAGAGTGTTCGGGATACTTCAATGATTTTGTCAATATTTTCTCCGGATATGTTGACATCGACATTTCGGCCCTGCCCGATGCCATGTTCAAAAATACCCGCCTGGATGCTTACTCCGAAAACTCCAGGTATGGAATTCATAATTCTGTTGAAAAGCGGCATCATTTCGCGGGCGCGTGTTTCATGAACACTCAACCCGCCAAACAGGTTGAAGCGGTCAGCACCGACATAAAACATCTGCTTTATCTGCGGGATGCCATCTTTGCCGTCCTCCTTGAGATAGGGGTCGGCATCACTGAATATTTTCTCTCCCATACTTTTCAGTTTGTCAACCGAGTAGCCGGGAGGGGGAATCAATATATTCAAAATGAGATTACGGTTTCCCTGGGGAAGGTATTCAGCGCTGGGCATCATCCAGAAGGTAAGGCCAAGGGAGAGAGAAGTGAAGAAGATGACGGTTGCCAGCCTGGTAAAGGTGTTTTTCAGGCAGTAGGAGGAAAGCCGCATAATGGTTGACGCGAACAGCGGCCCGACAATACTCTGCTGCAGTCTTCCAGGCTTTCTTCCCTTCTTCCTTTTGTAGAACTGGTGAATCAGCGTCGGGATGACCGATATGGAGACAAAGAGACTGAGAAGGATGGCAAAGGTGATTGCTATTGCTATGTCCCGGAATAACTGTCCTGCCTCTTCCTGCATGAAAATGACCGGCAGGAAAACCGCCACGGTCGTGGCAGTTGATGCCAGGATGGCTCCCCATACTTCTCTTGTTCCCTCATACGCGGCTTCAAAAGCCTTTTTGCCCATTTTACGGTGACGGTCTATATTTTCCAGCACCACAATAGCGTTATCGACGAGCATGCCGACCGCAAAGGAAATTCCTGCCAGGCTGACAACATTCAGGTTCCTTCCCATCATCCAGAGAAAGATAAAAGTACCGATTGCGGAAATAGGGATAGCCAGGGCGGTTGTTATGGTGGAGGTGACACTGCGCAGGAATATGAGAAGAACACAGATAGCCAGGATTCCTCCAATCAGTATGTTCTGCTTGACGAGCGATATGGCTTTGTTGATATAGGGACGCTGGTCATACACCCAGTCAATATACAGGTCCTTTTCCGCCAGGATGGTTTCATTGAGGCGGTCCACCTCTTTTTCAAGGCGGTCGCTCATCTCCAGAACATTGGCCCCCTGTTCCTTCCTGACACCGATTACTACAACCTGGGTGCCGTTATGAAGGACAGCAACGTCCTCCTTATGAAATCCCGGGGTTACAGTTGCCACATCGCGGAGATAAACCCGATTGACCCCGTCATCAAATATGACAACTTCAAGCGGGTCGGCAGGGGTCTGGAACTGACTGACGGTACGGATGCGGTAATTTTTTTTGCCGATGCCAAGCACCCCGGCTGAAACATTCCGGTTTGCTTTCTTAATCGCTCCGCTTATCTGGTTAATGGTAATGTTGTGACGCGCCATCTTTTCGGCATCAATCGTGACGTGCAGTTCGTTTTCGGTCCCGCCGAAAACAAACAGGGAGCCGACCCCCTTGACCCGTTCCAGGTGCTGCCGGACATTATCTTCAAAAAAAGTCCTGAACTGATTGATGTGGAGGTTGTTTTCCGGCCTGGTTTTGAGCATCATCCAGATAACAGGAGAACTCTGGGCTCCTGCCGCCTCAATTTTCGGTCTATCAGAATTGTCAGGGTAATCGGTAACCTCGTTCAACTTGTTTGAGACCCTCAGCAGTGCATCATCAAGGTTTGTTTCCAGGGCAAAGGAAAGGGTCACCTCACCATAACTGTTATAGCTGGCACTCTCCATCTTGGTAAGCCCCTGAAGACCTTTGAGAGCTTCTTCCTGCCTGTCGATAATTTCCTTTTCAATCTCGTAGGGAGTTGCGCCGCCCCAGGTTGTGCTGACACTGATTTCAGGGGTTTCTACGTCCGGAGTGAGCTGGACCGGCAGTTTGTTGAGCCCGATAAGCCCGAAGATGAGGATCAGGATGACCCCGACCGTTACCGATACCGGTTTGTTGATGGAATATTTGACAATGTCCATCAGTTTGCCCCTTCGATTGAAACAGGCTGGTCAGGCCGTAATCGTTCATTTCCCTCAACAACAATGGGCATACCGGGAGCGAAATAGGGATTGTCAGCGCCAACCCTGCCTCCCAGAAAGGTCACGATGTTCACTGGAAGTATGGAGGCTTTGCCTTCTTTGACAGTGTAAACGAAATCTTTACCCTGAAATTTGATCAGCGCGTCCCGGGGCAGTATACTGAGTTCCCGTTTGGTACTGGTAGGTACGAAAACAGTGGCAGACAGGTTCACAACCACTTCTTCCTGCGGAGGTATGCTTATTTTCAGAAAAACGTTTTTGGTCCGCTCGTCGGCAACCGGATCAACCTGGATTATGGTTCCGGTCAGCTCCCGGTTAAAGGCGTTGAGCATTACTGGAACATGCTCGTTGATTGTAATGAACTGGAGGACGGATTCTTCGATCGGAACCCGGACAATGAGATCCCGGGTTGAGCCAACGGACACAAGGAGTTTTCCCTGTTGCACCCAGTCACCGGTTTCAATGTTTTTGTCCAGTATAATGCCGTCAAATGGTGCCTTGATTACGCTTTTTCTTTTCTGGATAAGCAATTTTTCAAGCTCCAGCTCGGATGATCGCTTTTCCGCCTGGGAATCCTGTAAATCATAGACCGCATCGTCGTAATTTTTTTCACTGGTCCCTTTCCTGGAAAGCAGTGTTTCCAGGCGCTTGAGGTTTTTCTGTGTAAGTTCGATGCGGAGTTGGGCCTGCCCTATCCTTGTTTTGCGCAAGGCTATTTCCTGGTCAAGAAGTTCGGTATCAAGTTTCACCATGGAGTCGCCTTTTACTACATGATCACCTTCATGTACCAGAACACTTTCAACAATACCGGAAACATCCGTGGATACCTGGCTGGTCCTGTCAAATCCAAGAAGACCGATATAGGAGCGGTTTTCCGCTACAACCTCTTTCGTGACCTCCTGTACGACAACCCTGGCAGGAGGTTGCTCCTGGGCAAAAGCAGCCGAACAGCTCAGCAGAACAAGTGAACAAAGAAAAATAAAACTACGCACCGCGGACCTCTCTATTGTGTTATTCAGAATAAAATGCTGGAGACATGAGATGTAAATTCCGGCTCAGCCTGCCAAGGACATCTCTCGTGACCTGCTGTTCTTTTTCTGTAATCCCCTCGGTGAGACTGGTTGAAAAAGATTCGAAAATGCTGAAGACCTCATGTACAAGTTTCTGGCCTTCCGGTGTCAGCTTGACAACGGATGCCCTCCTGTCCTCAGGACTGTTATAGCGCCTGACTAGAGATTTTGCTTCAAGGCGATCGAGGATCCTGGTGATGTTGGCCGGAGTCTTGTTGACAAGTTCACCAAGTTTACGTTGGCTCATCCCGGACCCCTCCGACATGTTCTTGAGCATATGAAACTGCTCAAGGGTCAGGCCGCAAGGCTGGAGGATTTTTTCAGCAAAGTTTTTTATGTCCTGGGCCGTAACATAGATCAGCCGCCCAAGAGATTCATTATGATCACAACTCATATATTTAACTCGTTGATATTTGTCTGGTCAAATATATGACGTGTTTATATGCAAGTCAAATAAAATAACCCTCTTGAATCTATAAGCGAAGAGTTCTGGTCTGTCCTGAGAAGTTAAATCGGTGGAGCAATGGTAACCAGGATACGCAGGTCAGTGTCTGCCCTCACACCATGGGGTTCGCTGATGTCGGAGACCAGAATGTCTCCTGATTTTGCTGGAATTGCTGCATCGTTATCACCGAGAAAAGCCCCTGTCCCTTCGATAACATGAATACTTACCTGTCCCTCCAGATCGTGTGAATGTACAGGAAAAATTCTGCCGGCAGCAATGTTGAAATTGATTATTTTAAAAAATTCTGAATCGTGAATAACAAAATTCTGCATGCCGAGGGGGTTAAACTCACGGGTTTGGTCCAGTTCATATTTTTTCATAATTATAGACCTCTCAAGAATAGTATTATCAGGATTGGGTTTTTCAGGTGACAATATGCAAAGCAATAAAGGGCACCATATTAAAAACAAAAATAGCAACCTTGTAAAAAGCCATGGCTGCATATTGAATAGAATCAAATTGTTCTTTAGACAGCTTAAACCATTTACCATGAATACGGTAAACCCAGTCATGCGCCAGGGTGAAAAATAGAAACCAGTAGAGCAGTATCCCCAGATTGATGAGTGTACACCAAGCCAATACATTCCGAACAATTTCAACGGTCATGACAGATATCCCAGGTATGGGTTGTTAAAAGGAAATGTTTCGGACCGACCACAAATGTTTCACTTTTTATTGTATATTAATAATTTAAAAAATTCCAACAATAAGGTTCATTCTTAATAATTATGGAAATATAAAGTGATTTCTGCATATATTATTATCTCTTGACAGAAAGGAAAATAAGGAATAGATAATGAAAATGGATTTCAACTTCATGTGTAGCCAAAATGACTGACGCCACTCAAGCCTTTCAAAAGTTTTTGTCAGAAAAGAATCAGCACTATACAACCCAGCGTGCTCTTATCGTTGGCGAGTTTCTTCGTGCGAATGCTCATCTCAGTGCTGAAGAACTCTATGCAATAGTAAAAAGGAAGGAAAACAATATCGGACAGGTTACTGTTTTCAGGACCCTGAAACTGCTCGAAGAAGCCGGCATAGCAAAGCCAGTTAACTTTGGTGACAAAACGGTTCGATATGAAATGAATTATGAGACAGAACATCATGACCATCTTGTTTGTACACTATGTGGAAAGGTGATTGAGGTTCTGGACAGTAAACTCGAGAAAAGGAAGGAGAAAGTATGCAGCAAGTATGAATTTGTACCGTTGAATCATCGCCTGGAGATTTTTGGAATCTGCAAGGCGTGTCGATAATATATTTTTTACCAGAAAGATGAAATTGAATTTCATCTTCTTTATGTGCCACTTTAACAATATAAGGAAAATTTATTATGAAGTTACCAGTAGTGCGTTACCTTGTTTTAGCTGCCGGTGTGCTGGGATTTATTATCCCTGCCTGGGCTGGCGAACTTACGATTTATTCCGCCAGAAAAGAACATCTGGTGAAGCCGATTTTTGATGAATACACGAAAAAGACAGGTGTCAGGATTCAATACCTGACAGACAAGGCTCCTGCATTGTTGCAGCGGTTGAAAGCTGAAGGAAACAATACCAAAGCTGACCTGCTCATAACTGTTGATGCCGGAAATCTCTGGCACGCAGCACAGGAGAATGTACTGCAGCCCGTTGACTCCGAGATTCTAAGGAAAAACATCCCGGACCACCTGAGGGATCCTGGTGGAAGATGGTACGGTTTGTCAATCCGGGCGCGGACTATTGTCTATAATACCGATAAGGTAAAGCCGGAAGATCTGCACAGCTACCAGGACCTCGCATCTGAAGAATGGAAAGAGCGTCTGGTGCTTCGAACCTCCCAGAAAGTATACAACCAGTCGCTGGTTGCTATGTTGCTTGTAGAAAATGGCCGGGAGAAAACCAAAAATATCATCGAGGGTTGGGTTGCCAATTTGTCTGCGCCTCCTTTTTCAAGCGACACAAAGGTGCTCGAGTCAATCGCCGCAGGTCTTGGTGACGTTGGCATAGTTAACACGTATTATTATGGGCGTCTTATAAAGAAAAAGCCTGATCTTCCCCTGGCTCTGTACTGGCCTGATCAGGATGGCGAAGGGGTGCATGTAAATGTGTCCGGCGCTGGAGTAACTGCCCATTCAAGAAATCGTGAAGAAGCTGTCAAGTTTCTGGAATGGCTTTCATCGCCTGAGGCACAGAGTCTTTTCGCTGATGCCAACATGGAATATCCAGTCAACCCGAAAGTTAAACCTCATTCAACAGTAGCCGCATGGGGAGATTTTAAGCAGAATATGATTAGCCTTGCCAATGCCGGTGCCCTGCAGAAAGATGCGGTCAAGTTGATGGACGAGGCAGGATACAGGTAAGATAGCAGCAGCCTGAAACCGGTATTCTGACATGTTTGTATACAAACAACTCGCCAGGTTTGACGGTTGGGTTCTGTGTGCCTGGGCAATCAGCCTGCTCACGATCTTTCCCGTTGTTGTTCTGCTTTTATCTTGGTCGCAACCGGCTGTCGATATATGGCAGCATATGGCGGATAACCTGATCCTGGAGCTTTTGTTGAATACATTATTCCTCTGCTCCGGTGTATTGATCATAACTGCTGTTCTGGGGACTGGCCTTGCATGGCTGACAGGTGCATGCTCCTTCCCGGGGCAGCGTTTTTTTTCATGGGCCCTTCTGCTGCCCTTTGCTGTTCCAACATACGTCCTTGCCTTTGTATTTTTGGGTATTTTTGATTTTACCGGCCCAGTCCAGACCTATTTACGTTCTGTTTTCGGAATGGGTTTGCGGTTGCCGGATATGCGAAGTACGCCCGCGGTCATACTCATCATGAGCCTGTCCCTTTATCCTTATGTCTATCTCCTTGCCAGGGGGGCATTCATGAGTCAGGGCGGAAGGATGGTTGAGGTCGCCCAATCGCTCGGAGATACTAGAACATCGGCTTTTTTTCGTATTGTTCTTCCTATGGCAAGACCGTGGATAGCCGGAGGGCTTTTTCTCGTCCTGATGGAAACACTTGCCGATTTCGGCGCGGTTTCAATCTTTAATTTTAATACATTTACAACCGCTATCTATAAGGCATGGTATGGATTTTTCTCCATTGAAGCTGCTGCACAGCTTTCAACAATCCTCGTGGGTCTGGTGATCGTAATTGTTATGTTTGAAAACCATCTTCGGCGAAAATTGAATTATTCAGAGTCTGCCCGTGTAGCTCAGAAACCAGTCAGGGTTGTTCTGCAGGGACCAGCCAGGTGGGGAGCGACACTCTTGTCATCGCTTGTATTTCTCATGTCTTTTGGAATCCCGTTTTTTCAGTTGCTAGTCTGGTCCCGGGAAATCTGGACAGAAGTGCAGGGTAATTTTGTTCATTTCCTAGTCAACTCTCTTCTCCTGTCATCGATGGCGGCAGCATTGATATGTTTTTTTGCTCTCCTGTTGTCGTATTCTCACCGGCGCCATCCCCGAGGAATAATTCCGGTCGTTGTTCGGTTCGCTACACTTGGTTATGCCCTCCCCGGAACTGTTCTGGCTGTTGCATTGGTGATTTTCATTAATACTGCAGATGAGAGAGTTGTAAGCCTTCTCAGGTATATTGGAGTCAACCGTGATGCATTGTTCCAGGGAACCGTATTGACCATGCTGCTCGCATATGCTGTTCGGTTTTTGGCAGCGGGGTTCAACCCCACCACGTCATCTCTGCAGAGGATTACAGGCAGCATTGATGAGGCAGCAAAAAGCCTTGGCGTAACGGGAGTAAAAGCTATCAGAAAAATTCATATACCTGTAATCAGCAAGGGTCTGTTGACAGCAGCGATACTGGTATTTGTGGATGTGATGAAAGAAATGCCGATCACCCTAATGACCAGGCCTTTCGGCTGGGATACGCTTGCTGTAAAAATATATGAATTCACGTCTGAAGGGGAGTGGCAATTGGCATCTTTACCGGCGGTTGTCATGATAGCTGCCGGGATTATACCGGTAATATTTTTGACCAGGCAGATAGAGAAAACGTAAAAATTTTCATTTTATTTAAGGTATTCATGAGAAAAATACTTGAATTAAGAGATGTTCAGAAGGCCTACGACGATACAGTTGTCGTGGATGGTTTAAGTTTTTCGCTGCAGCAAGGAAAAATCGGCTGCCTGCTTGGACCAAGCGGTAGCGGGAAAACAACTATCTTGAGGACCATAGCCGGATTCGAGAAGATAACATCCGGAACAATCCGTATCGGTGAAAGGATCGTATCCGCCAGAGATAAAACGGTTTCACCCGATAAGAGACAGATCGGTATGGTGTTCCAGGATTATGCTTTATTTCCGCACATGACAGTCTATGAAAATATTGTCTTTGGCCTGCACGGCAAAAGCAGGAAGGAAAGGGGTGAAACTGTCCAGGAACTGCTCAGTATTGTCAGGCTGGAAGGAACTGCTGCGAAGTATCCTCACGAACTGTCTGGGGGGCAGCAGCAGCGGGTTGCTTTGAGTCGTGCCCTGGCTCCCAGGCCTTCCCTTTTGCTGATGGATGAACCCTTTTCAAATCTTGATGTCACACTCCGTGAGCGCTTGTCTGTTGAAGTCCGTGACATTTTAAAAAGCTATGGCATGACAGCCCTGATGGTAACGCATAACCAGTTGGAGGCCTTTGCCCTGGCAGACCAGGTCGGAGTGATTAATGACGGCATGCTCGATCAGTGGGATACAGCGCCCAACCTCTATCATCACCCCAGCAACGAAAAGGTGGCGAAGTTTATCGGGGAAGGTGTCTTGATCCGGGGTGAGAGGATCGGTGAAAGAAAAGTTGAAACAGGGCTGGGTCTCCTTGAGGGTGAGATGTCAGTTGCGTGTGAAGGGCTGGGACGGGTAAAGGTCCTGATAAGACCGGAAGACGTAATCCATGATGATTCCAGTCCGTTTAAAGCGAAAATTATCAAAAAGAATTTCAGGGGAGCCAATATTCTTTACACTTTACAGCTTCCTAACGGGGAACCTGTGCTGTCGCTTGTGGAGAGCCACCATGACCATCATCTTGGCCAGGAAATAGGGATAATTCATAATGTTGAAGACCTTGTTGTGTACCAGTAAAGCTAGCAATTTGCTGAAGAGTAAGGTTGTTACAGCAAGGGCTCGTTTTCCTTTAGCCTGTCTAGCGGATAGTGGGTTCCGCGCCAGTTGATTCCGTCATTGACAAAGGTTTTCAGCATGCCCTTTACAATGATGAAGATGTTGATGTACGGGGTAAGCAGGGAGAAAGGGACCGTCCTGTAGTCAGTGCCGGTATAATGAGCTCCGAATGACGCGGAAAAGAGGCGGATAAGTACTGAAAATATACAGAATGCCCGGGTAAGGCCTGAAGTAAAACAAACACCCCAGACCGGGAGTATCGTCAAAAGGGTGATCGCCAGTATGGAGATGAGCACATACGCGACCCGGAAATCATACAGGGCAAAGATGTTTTTCATCAGGCCGTCGATCATTTTGCGGGGTGATTCGTACCAGTGGACCGTAAGGAAATCGTAGCCAGAGAGACATTCCTGCCGGAAGCCACTCTGTTTGATGATCTTGCCCAGCATGATATCGTCAATGGGATGCATCCTGATCCGCTCATGCCCGCCGATTTTCAGATAGACAGACTTTCGCACCAGGTTGAAAGCTCCGACACCGACAAAGTTATTGCTCTGCGGATCACTGACTTTCCACGGCTTGAAAAGGAAGAACAGACCGCCACCGGCATCGACCATCATGGCATTTAACAGCAGACCTCCGGCAATATTTTTAAAAACAAGTGCCAGGTGGTCAACCTCTTCCTTCTCCATCAGTGATATTGCCCGGTTCAGGGTCGACTTATCAAACAGAATATCAGCATCGGTGAACAGCAGAAACTCTCCGCCCGCGAGCTGTGCTCCCAGGTGCAGGGCATGGTTTTTGCCCAGCCACCCTTTGGGCAGTTCTTTGACCTCATGAATGATAAGCTGTGGATATTCCAGCTGTATACGGGCAAGAACCTCCCCGGTGCGGTCAACGGACCGGTCATTGATCACAATGATCTCCAGGGCCTGGTAGTCAAGGTTCAGCAGGGAAAGAAGGGCCGGTTCAATCGTCTCCTCTTCGTTGCATGCCGGAACAATAATTGAGACCCGGGGAAGGGATTCACCTGATAGCGGCTGGACATCAGCCAGAAATCTCAGCTTCCGGATCCCCAGTATGAGATCTGCTGTCGCATAAAGGTTGATCAGGAAAACAAGAATGGCAACACAGAGTACCAGCATGAGCACATTATTTTTTGAAGGTTGGTCTTAACGTCAAGAGTCGGAAAGTATTTGCGCTGTCACGGCGATGCCTTGACGATCGGCAGTTCTTCCCAGTTGGTGGTGTAGGCCGGCGATTTGCGTTCCTGGCTCATGCACCAGGGTTTTTCAAGGCCTGACGAGGCGTACTGCACAGTATTTCGGCCCCACCTGCTGTTGATCCGGTCAACGGCATCCATCACGTCTCCGTTGTTTTTGGGCAGGGGCTGGAACAGGTTCTGCTGCCGCATTCCTGTTTTTGCCAGTTCGGTCAGCATGACCCCCGCTTTCTGGTAGGCAAATCCTTCCTGGTATATTTTTGCCAGGCCCAGCAGGGCTTGCCTGATCAGGGCCGGGGTAGAGGAGGTTGGCTGTACTAGGCTCACCATCCGGGTTTCTGCGTGCTGGGGCAGGTTTTTGCGGTGCCGGTTGGTACGCAGAAAAACATGCAGGTTTGCGGCCATCAGCCCCTCTGACCTGAGTTTTGCAGCGGCAACAGAGACATAGCTGGAAACTGCCTCGCCCAGGTCTGTCAGCGAGAATACCGGTTTCCTGAATGATCGCGAGCAGACCACGGATTTCCTGGGAGCCGGTTCATGGTCAATTGGAATACATGGAATTCCACGCAGTTCCATGACGGTCCGCAGACCGACCACTGTCAGGTGTTCCCGTATCCATTCGTCATTGCTGTTCTTCAGATCAAGGGCAGTCCTGATGCCCTGGCTGTACAGTTTTTCACTGTTTCGCCTGCCGATCCCCCAGATGTCCCCGACCTCTATCCCGGCCAGCAGGGTGTCCCGGTTTTGGCAGTTTGCCAGATCAAACACACCGCCGTGCCCGGGGTCTTTTTTGGCTATCCGGTTGGCAACCTTGGCCAGGGTCTTGGTCGGGCCCATCCCGACGGAGACCGGGATGCCCACGTCTTTCTTTATTTTTTTTCTCAGGAACAGCGCGTGCTCCGTCAAGGCGGAACCTGCATTTTTCGGCAGGCGGATAAAGGCCTCGTCAATGGAGTAGATCTCCACCTCCGGCTCCATCTGCTGGAGGATGGTCATGACCCGGTGGGAGAGATCGCCGTACAGAGCGTAGTTGGAGGAAAAGACCTCAACGTGGTGTTTTTCGATGAGCGAGCTGTTTTTGAAATAGGGCGCTCCCATGGGGATACCCAGTGCCTTGGCCTCGTTTGAGCGGGCAATGATGCAGCCGTCATTATTTGACAGGACCACCACGGGGCTGCCCTCCAGCTCAGGCCGGAACAGCCGTTCGCAGGAGGCATAGAAGTTGTTGCAGTCAAGCAGGGCAAAAACAGTATTCATGATTGTTCAGATTAATGCACCAACCGGTAACAGGTCGGTGTATTTTTACAGAAAAATTGGCTTACTCTTCTGGTCAGGTATTTTATTGGACCCATTGTCATGCCGCCGAGCACCGGAGATACTGCCGAAACAGGAATTTGCATTGTTTGAGCACCCATTCGGGCATAAACTCCGCGAGTTTGTAAATTCCCGGCAGTATCGAGGAGTGCAGGGAAGTCCGAAGGACCAAATGACCGGGCGCCTTTTCTTTTGGTTCGTTTTCTTTGGGCGAACAAAGAAAATGAACATATTTGTTCAGGTGCATAGGGTAAGTAACATTCTTTATATCGTACAGCACTTTTGCAAGGAGATACCCGACCCTGAAAGGAAGAAAAACACATGACATGAGCGCATCAGACAACACCATCAGAACTGATGCACCACACTGGTCACCACTCCCCAGATCTCACAGCCGTTCTCTTCGGAAATGACCAGGGGGGGATAAGCAGGATTCTCCGCAACCAGGCGTGCTTCACTGTCGCCTTGTTTGAGTCGCTTGACGGTCAGCTCACCGTTGTACACGGCAATGACAATGTTGTCGCTGGCCGCTTCCAGGGAGCGGTCGACAATAAGGATGTCATCATGGTTGATGCCTGCCCCGGTCATCGAGTCTCCGGCCACCCGTACGAAAAAGGTGGCTGCCGGATTTTTGATCAGCAGCTCGTTGAGATCAAGCTTCCGGTCCACATAGTCTTCTGCCGGAGAAGGGAAGCCGGCTGACACTCCGCTGAGAAAAAGAGGCCGCCGGATCGTTGATTTCTGGTCCAGCCCGTAGACTGCCGCAATGGAATTGTCTGTCTGCATGGTTATCCCGCCTCTCTGTCATCCATAAATATGATTATCCATAAATTCATATTACCGTTCCTGTCCGGAATTGTCGAGTACCCTCATACCAATGAACTCAGGGTTCACTGGCAATACTGTTATTATTACCTGCAGGAAAAAACAGAAAAATATGGTTTGGCAGGAGATAGAAAATTGAGAAATGTTCTGGTTTATGGGAGTAAAGTCAGGGGACGGGAAAATTTACTCGCCGGAAAATTCCGGGTACAGTTTTTTCTGGCATTTCCGGCAGATGCAATGTGTAAACTGTTCCCCGTATTTTTTTCGGAAATAATCTTCCAGGTGGACCCAGTCATCATTTTCAATGCGGATATTTTTGCATGAGGCACAAATGGAAGTAAAGTGATGGGGCAGGGGGTGTGTTCCATGCCCCATGTATCGTTCGAAAGAACTTCGGGCAATATGAACGGAACCCTTGAAATTGTCGGATTCGTCAAAATAAGGTGAACAGGTAATATGCAGTGGAACTCCCAGGTGCTGGTCGTTTACCTCCATCGTTACTGCGTGTCCCACCTGCATGGATTTAGCATGGGGACAGTTGGCAACAGGACGGTCATCATTATGGAAAACCTGATAGCAGAATTTGCCAACGATTTCCTCGGGTCTTTTTCCCAGAAATTCACATAGCGCCTCGTTGACCTTGGTAACCTTGAAATCCTTGTCATGCACCGAAACAAACTCGGTCATTGTGTTGAAAGTCTGCTCCCATTCTTTCTGGGCCTGAATGAGCATGTCGTTTCGTTTGCGGTCGGAAACATCCCGGATAACAGCACCTATGTATTTCTGGCGTGAGGGCGTTTCAATCAGGAATCCCCTGACTTCCACATCAAGCGTTGAGGTATTTTTTCTGACCAGCCGAACTTTACGGGCCGGCAGGCTTTTACCCTGGGCGACAGCCTGCATGTCGTCCGCAATTTGCTGCCGGTCAGGCGGGTATATAAAATTTTCGGCCGGTTTATTGATAATTTCGTCTTTCCTGTATCCCAGCAGTGTAGATGTAACAGGATTGACATACAGGATTCTTCCCTCCATGTTGTTGAAATGGATCATGTCGTTTGAGTTATCGGAAATGAGCCGGAAAATTGTGTTGTTTTTCACTATATCTTCTATTGCCATTTTGTTTTGTTCTGCCTGGCCGTATAATCTCCTGTTGTGCATCATAAGTGAGAAAAGGAGCAGAGCGGTCATAACCGCTGTTGTTGAGCCCATCAGGATATGGTTTGTGTCAATAACCTGCAGCTCAGTATGAAGAAATGCATGAAGATAGTTGTTTAATGAAAGCGTGATAAAAATAGCCATTGAAGCAAGGGAGAAGAACACAATGACAATTTTTTTTGTAGAATTCATGAGATTCCACCTGTAGTATTTTCAACAGGACAGCAGTTATATGAAACGGATATATAAAAGCTGTTCCTGTTAAACTGATAAAGCAAAATTTATTCCAGGAATATATTTTTATAGATTAACTGTATAATAACAAGCTGTTGTTTTTCAGGTGGTCAACGTTCGCAGCACTGCCAAAAGCAGTTGCTGTTAAAATTATTAACAGTTTTTACGACCATTTGGTTATCGGTGACAAAAATTGGCAATTATTGCGAATATGAAAATTATTATTTTTTTCTTTGAGGAAGCCCCGCGAGGAACATGAGAAATACCTGCAAAGGAATGTATGAGAAATGTGTAAATTTAAGGAGTCCCAGTTGAGTTACGAGATGGTCCTGAAATGTATTTTCATGGTGTTGCTGGTTGTATTCTCTTTCGATTCTGCCTTGGCAGAGGAGATGTATATCATCACCACCAGGAACGGTTCGGAGATTATTGTCAAAAACTACAGGTTTACAGAGGAGCATGTAGAGTTTACCACCGGCAATGATCTGCCGGGGTTCATCAAGAGGGAGGAATTTGTAAAAATAAGCAATATGGTTGGTGTGCCACCTGCTCCAGCGGTTCAGGCGGAAACAATAGATGACCGGAAAGAAAAGGAAATGACTGTCTGGCTCGGTTCGGCAGCAACACTCATTGTCCTGTATCTCCTGTTCCTTTTGTATGTAATCAAAAAGAAGAAAAGCAGAAAAGAAGAAGAAGGGGAGGTGGATGATGTCTACCATGGGCGCAGCGAAAAAGATTTGACCACTCAGGGACACCTGGCTTTTCTATATCGTGATTCTCTCGGTCGCAAATCCGATTGGGTTATTGAGGTGAGAAAGGCTTACGAGCAGGATAACATGCTTTTTGTCGAAGGTATCACAACAGAAACAGGTAAACACAAAACGTTTCGGGCCGACCGTATAGAAGGTCTGGTTACGGATGTCTCCAGTGAGCGTAAAGCGCCGATTCACAAGTTTTTTATTGATGCTGACGAAAAGAGCTAGCGCTCAATCCCTGTTAACTTGTGTACAGTTTGTCAAGCGATGCAAATAAATCCTTGCTGGTTTGTGTAAATTCCTCCATCAGTATATTGGCTCTATTCTGTTCGCCATTGTGATAGTACTCCGTTATCTTGTAAGCCAGTGAATGGATTTTTTCATGATGCTCTATCATTTCCGGATAGGCATCAAGCGATTTCAGGCCCTGGGCCTCTGGAGTGACAAGCCATTTGCCAAAATCACACTGGGTGTGGTCCGGTATCTCATCTTTGGAAATAGAGGTACCCTTTTTAAGCATGGCCTCCAGATGGATTTTCCAGGCAAGATGAGCGGCTTTTATCATGCCGATATCAAATTTCCGGTACCCGAGGTCGAACCTGCTGAAGCTTTCCCTGAGTTCAGAGGCAATTGCAGCAAGCTGTTCGGAGAATGCGACATTTCCAACAGCAGCGTATGCATTCTCTTTTATCCCGGCGTTAACCTGCTGAATGTTGAGAGATACGTCAGATACTCCTGCCGATGCTTCCCTGCTGTTTGTACTTATTTCCTCTCGCAGGACATCCGCCATTTCCTGAACATTTTGCGCGGCTCTCACCGCACCCTGGGCAGTTTCGGCAACAGTTCTGGCAATGTCTACCGTGGTAGCGGACTGTTCCTCGACCGAGGCGGCAATGGAGGTGTTAATTTCGTTTAATTCTTGGTTTTGGATGGTCATATCCTGGATCATATCGACCACAGATTTTGTCTTGTCCTGCATCCCCTGAATACTTGCACTTATGGTTTCTGTTGCGCTGGCAGTTTGTTCGGCAAGTTCTTTAACCTCGTTGGCAACGATGGAAAACCCTTTCCCTGCTTCCCCTGCTCGTGCTGACTCGATAGTCGCGTTCAAGGCAAGTAGTTTTGTCTGTTCAGTTATTTTATCAATCAGGCTGATCACCTGGCCAATATTCTGTGCGGCTTCATTCAGTTCATGGACTTTACTTGACGCCTGGTCACTCATATTCAGGTTTCTGCCGGCAGTGGTTTGCGCATCTGCACAATGCTTCGCCATGCCATGAATTGATTGGGACATCTGTTCAACAGCCGAGGCGACGGAATTGACGTTGTCAGACATTTCATTGGAATGAGCTGCGATGTTGTTTGCCCTTTCCGCGAGAGAAACAACTGTTTCCGAGACCGAGTTAATATTTGTAGAAGCCTGTTCAGCTGCGACGGCAACAGAATTGGTCTGTTCGCTGATCTGGCTGGAGGTGTCTGACATTTGGCTGGATGTGCCGGCTAGTTTATTCGAGGACAATACTACAAGGGTAGAGTGCTGATACACATCGGACAATATCTGGCGCATGGTATTCACCATGTTGTTAAGGGCACCGGCGAGCATGCCGGTTTCATCATTTCTTTTGACTTTGATGAATCCGGCAAGATTGCCCTTTTCCACTTCGCTGGCAAACTCTATACACTCAACTATCGGACTGACAATTCTTTTCGCAGCAAACAGCAGAGGGATAAAGGCGAGAACAAGGACTGCAATTGAAATAAATGAGATTTTATAAATCAGGCCGGAAATCATTTCATCGGCCTGCTGTTTTTTCACGGCCACGGCCGCATCAATATCATCAATATATTTGCCGGTACCGATAACCCAGCCAAAAGGTTCGTGCAGCTTCACGTAAGACAGTTTGGGCTGTTCAGTAGTCAGTCCGTCTTTGGTGGGCTTGGGCCACAGGTAATCGACAAATCCTTCGCCACCACTGCTACAGGCTTCAACCATGGCGACAAACAGGTTCTTTTTCTCACCCAGGGCGCAGTTGAACTTGGGGTCATCGAGCACCTTCCCGTTCAAAGCTGGAACCGTTGGATGCATAATCATCCGCGGAACAGGGTCTCCCATGTCATTGATCCAGAAATAGCCTGTTCCGGAATCGTAGCGGAGCTTTTCTATCTGGCTGAAGGCCTGTTTTTTTGCGTTTTCAGAGGAGAGCGTCCCCTGGTCTGCGGCCAAAGCTGCTTCATCAAGAAGCTTATAGGCTATGTCAACGTAATTTTTCAGGTTTTCCCGTTCCTGGCTCTCCTCAAGCTGACGGAAATCGGCCACCTCATTTTCAAGGTCCCTTTTCAGGGAAAAGGTAATGACAAGGCTGACAATTATCACGGTTGTCAGCATGACGCCAAAACTGCTGAACAGAAATTTCCAGCGAATGGTTATTTTTTTCATGATGATTCTGTGAAGATATAACGATTACTGCTTAAGATGACGAGTATGCCTGACGACCATATCAAATACTCAATCATCCACCCACATTTGATTGTACGCTTATGATTCAGAATGTCAAGGGATGAAGAACTGTATGTACCTGGAATTACAGGGTGTTATTAGCTTTTCGGTGTAAGATATAGATAAATAGGAAAAAACCGGCAAGCAAAATAATGCATTATTTTGCTTGCCAGTACAAACAGGATAAAAAATTATTATATTATTAATGCGTATTTTTTACTGCACCGTGAAGGAGTTACTGGTCATGACATCGTCCCGGGTATGCCCGTCAGCTGATGACAAAACCGGTGTAGCCTTACTTTCATAGTTGAAGCAGCGTGCAACGATTACTTCACATATCGAAGCTTTTACAGTAACAGTTATGGGGCTAAGGTTAATCTTCATAAAAAACCTGTTGCCGGAAAAAAGAATGGCCGCAACCAGTTACGGTTGCGGCCTTGTTAGTTTTATTGATAATCCGGCAGTCCGGATTAAATTTTTTAATGGCCCCAGCTACCCCATGAACCACCGGAGGAACCGCAGTCTTGGACACTGCTGGAGTCGCTGCCGCCTTCAGAGGAGACTACCTCAATGGTGGAATCAGTACAGCTGGAACTGTCTATTTTGATCTCCCAGCGGTCATCGCCAGAATCCCACCTCATTTCGTAGCTGTTGCCATCATAGATAACTGACAGGGTGGCATTATCGCCCAGTGAGTTTTCAGCACGGACCTCCAGTTCATTATTACCGTCGTCATATTGAGCACGGGTAATATTGACAGAATCCTGCGGGGTTGGCGGCGGTGCCTCGCAGCCGTTGACACTGGCGGAGGCGCTGCCGCCAGCAGAGGATATGACCTCAATGGTGGAGTCATTACAGCTGGAAGTGTTGATTGTTTTCTCCCAGCGGTTCTGCCAGGAACTCCAGGACATCGGATAGTTCTGCCCATTATAAACAAGGGTCAGTTCCGTATTATTATCATTGCCCATGGAGTTTTCAGCATAGACCGTCAGGCGATCATGATAGCGGTCATACTCGGCCAGGGTGATAGTAACGGTATCATTTCCGGTTGGCGGATCACCGCCGCCGGTATCACCAAATGTAGGTACGGTCCACTGCTTCTGGGTGTTGGCAAAGTCAAAGAAGGTCACCCAATCAAAACTGATGGCTGGGCTTCCCCAGTTCCGGCCCTGGTCACGGGCAGGCTGTCCGTCCTCATCATAGCCGGGTCGATCTTCCCAGGGAATGCCCTGGAAGGAGAAATCCTCGCAATCACCGGCACAGTTAGGTCTGAATTCGCTCCTGAACAGGTTGAAGGTTCCCCTGCCCGGTGCTTCGGCTTTTTCCTCATACCAGCCAGGCCATGTCGTCGGCTTGGCATGATACGGCCTTACTGTATCCAGATGACAGGCAAAACAGGCACTGAAATCCTGGATCGGACCGCCTTTATCATGCTTGTTTGTGCCATGGCACTGGCGGCAGGCCAGCTGGCCGGTCGGCACAAACGCGGTCGGTTCAATCACAGGCCGCGGGTCACCATGGCAGTAGGTACAGTCACCGGTCTGGGCCTGAGTGGTATCATGATGCTCTACTGGATGGCAGAACGTACAGTCCGGTACCTGTCCGGCAGGCACATGGCAAATATCGCATTCACCACCCGCTCGCGGGTCATTCATATGAGTGTCATGCCCTGGCGCTCCGAACCTGATATCTGTAGTCCCATCTTCTCCATTATGACAGACAGAGCACTCGTTGTACGGAGGCGGAATCGGACCACCCGGTACACCGGACACATGACATCTATCACAGTCAAATGACTGCGGCGGATCGGTGTGGAAGTCATGGTCAGGCATGTTCGGTCCGGCTATATCATGACATGTTAAACACTGCGGTGTTGCTGAATGGCAGTACGAACAGTCAATACCGTTTGGATCAATTGGCACGCCATTCATATCCAGACCATCAATATGGCCGTCATGTACCGGTGTGCCGTATGCAATATCAGTAACCAGCAAGCCGGTAGTAGGTTCAACTGTACCGTTATGGCAGCTTGAACACTCGCTGTACGGCTCCGGCAACGGATCACTGCCCGGTATACCGTTCACGTGACACTCCATGCAGTCAAACGTTTGCGGTGCAACGGTATGGAAATCATGATCCGGCATGTTCGGTCCTGCTATATCATGACAGGAAGTACATATCGGGTCAACGCCTGGTTGGTCCGCGGGGATATGGCAGTCGGAACACGACACAGGATTGCCATTGACGATGCCGGCCATATGAGAATCATGGACAGGCGATCCAAAAGCGATGTCCGTAACCGGAAGACCGGTCACAGGATCAGTAAAAATACCGTTATGGCAGTTTGAACATACATTATATGGTGCCGGAATCGGATCACCGCCTGGTACACCATCTGTATGACAATCAGTGCAGTCCCTTCCAATCCCTACAGGAGTTGGATTGGTGTGGAAGTCATGGGCTTCATCTCCAGGGCCGATGATATTCAGCCGCGGGTCATCAGTATTATTATCGTGACAAAAGGCACAGTTCGGTTTCTGCGGGGCAGGTACGTGACAAAGCGTGCAGTCGAAACCGGCAAGTTCTGCTTCATCGTTATGCGTGTCATGGACAACATGGTCATCATTGACCAGGCCGGTGGCCGGATCAAGTAAACTCGTTGATCTGTGGCAAAAGACACACTCGACCCACGGTATAACGCTGACAGCAGGATGCCCCTCGCCCTGAATAGGCCTTCCGTCCATGCCATCGTGGCAAGCGATACAGAAGGTTGGATCATTATTGGGGTTGTTTACACTGCGGCCGGCTTCTATGACGGCCAATATAACCGGGTCAGTAGACTCATGGCACACACCGCAGTTAAAGGAACCGTCCGGATTGGTGAACGCGTCCCGATTCCGATGTTCTTCAACAACGTTATCAACATGGCACAGGGTACAATCCTGGGCCAGGCCTGTTGGCAGGAATGTTGTATCATGTACACTCACGTGATCTCCGCCGCCGATATGGCACTCGGTACAGACGACAATCTCGGCTGGAACAGGAGGCGTTGCAGTCGGGTCGCCGGTACCCTTTAATATAGTGGCAGGAATTTCCGGCCTGTAATTCGGGCTTGTCGGATCATCCAGGGATGGATCGTGACAGGTCTGGCAGGTCCAGCCTCTTTCGACAACATGCTCGGTAACAACATTATCAGAATAGTGGCAGCCAGCGGTTAAGCAATCCGGAGAGTCAGCCCGGGTCATGTCGTGCTGTGCTTCATGATCGCCGGCAGTCGTATGGCAGGCAGAACAGTTTACGCCGTTGGGATCAAAATCAGGGTTGGTGGCTGCATCGCCGCTGCCCCTGTTAATTGCGTCAACAACTTCCGGCCTGTAAAGAGGGCTTGCCGGGTCACCGAGGGCGTCTTCGTGACAGGAAAAGCAGAACGTGCCGCGTGTGATCACATGCTCGGTATACACGTTATCAACATGACAGCCGACCGCGGAGCAGGTAAGAGGATCGTCAACAAAAGTGTTTTCGTGGCCATTCGGGTCAAACTCATGGTTGCCGGCAACATTGGGAAGGAAGTTGTGACAATCACTGCAGTAAACCGGTTGAAAACCCCCGGGGGCAGTACCTTTGGCGATTGCAGCTATAACTTCCGGTATAGTGTTGGTAGGAGTAAGAACTCCGTTCGTCTGGTGACACTTTGTACAGTCGAGGGCCCCGGTAGGCGTCTGCATGGAGGGATAATCCCTGTGCACTATTGAAGGGTTGGCTACGATAAAATCGGCCTGACTTGCAGGAAGATGGCAGGCTGAACAGTCGGTCGACGGAACCACTGCAACATTATGCGTCGCATATGAAGCATTGGTGGCGCCATCAAGAAAGATGAACCCAGCCATTAAAACTGTCAGTGCACACAGGGTAAGACACGCGCGCCGGTGAACGGATTTAATGTGATTTATTACTACAGACATTGTTTTCTCCTCCTTCCCGTAAAGGCTCCCTCAAGCCAGTCTAAATATACCAGGTAGATCAGCAAAGTGCTGTCTATTGGCATGTACTCATTATCTATGTTTAAAATTAATTGTGCACGTACTCGTTGTAACGGCTAAATCAGGTTGTGCGATCAGGCCTTACAGTACAAGAAAATTCTGCTTGAATGTGGCTTTTTTACATACAGCAGAACTTAATAAATTAAATGTGCCATAAGTATTTCCATGCCAGATGTCATCTATATAAAAAAATGATGTCCGGTTTCAGGAAAATTGTCCTCTTGCTAATAAATTTTCTAAGGTTTTGCACGGACAGCCTTGCATTAAAAAAACCGGGCTGCCTCAGTATAATTAGCAACCCGGCTGTCTCGTGAGACCCGTGGCTTTCCGTCCCCACTTCACAGTGGGTTTGGCCTTAGTAAATCCATGTACGGTATTATTCACCTTGTAGATATATATCAAAATTTCCCATCGATTGTCAAAGAAAATCGTGTTCACGTTATGTGTATGATTTTATTTGAATATCTTGTTTTGGTTAATAATTGTCACCATAATACCGCCCCATTTCCGCCCCATTTTTGACCTGTTGCTTCGAGTTTGTGACATATAGTTCCTTGCCAGGTAAATAAAAAAATTGTCCACGGTGGAATGAATAATAACTAAGCCCTGAAAGGGATGTGCCCTATCAAATGGAAAAATCTGGAGGTGCGGTATTCCGAAAACAAAAAAGGCCGCAACCCTTAAAGGTTACAGCCTTTTTCTATAAATGGTGGCGATGCAGGGACTTGAACCCCGGACACCACGGATATGAGCCGTGCGCTCTAACCAGCTGAGCTACATCGCCAAATATTGAAACGGTTTTTGCAAAGCGTGCTAATTATCAAAAACTTCTCAAGTTTGTCAACAGGAAAGTAAAGAGTCCTTCTTCCGGTTTGCACCAGCAGAAGGACTCATTTACTCTATATGTAAACTGCCTGATGGCAGGGTGAGGGCTACATCATGCCGCCCATACCGCCCATACCGCCCATGCCGCCCATGCCGCCCATACCGCCAGGAGGCATACCGCCGCCGCCGGCGCCTTCATCGTCAGGCTCTTCGGCAATCATGCATTCGGTTGTAAGAAGCAGTCCTGAAACGGAAGCTGCATTCTGCAGAGCATAACGGGTAACCTTGGTCGGGTCGATAACACCTGCAGCAATCAGGTCCTCGTACTCTTCTGAAGCTGCATTGAAACCGTTGGGGCCTTCAAGGTTCTTGACGTGCTCGACAATAACAGAACCTTCACGGCCGGCATTGGTGGCAATCTGGCGCACCGGCTCTTCCAGGGAGCGGAGGACAATGTTTTTGCCAAGCTTCTGCTCGCCTTCGAGCTTGAGGCTGTCCAGGGCTTTGAGGCAGCGCAGATAGGCAACGCCACCACCCGGAACAACTCCTTCTTCGACAGCGGCGCGGGTGGCGTTCAGCGCATCCTCGACGCGGGCTTTTTTCTCTTTCATTTCGATCTCGGTAGCAGCACCGACATTGATAACCGCAACGCCGCCAATCAATTTGGCCAAACGTTCCTGCAGTTTTTCCCGGTCGTAATCCGATGTGGTATCGTCAGTCTGGGTGCGGATCTGCTTGACCCGAGCTTCCAGCTGATCTTTGTCACCGGCACCGTCAATAATCGTGGTGTTGTCCTTGTCAACAACAATTTTTTTGGCTGTACCAAGGTCATTCACTGTGACGTTCTCAAGTTTGATGCCGAGGTCCTCGGTAATAACCTGGCCGCCGGTCAGGATGGCAATGTCTTCGAGCATTGCCTTGCGGCGGTCACCAAAACCAGGAGCCTTGACAGCAGCGACGTTCAGGGTGCCGCGCAGTTTATTGACAACCAGAGTTGCCAGGGCCTCACCGTCTATGTCTTCGGCAATAATGAACAGGCCCTTGCCCATTTTGGCTACGGACTCGAGGATAGGCAGCAGGTCTTTCATGTTGCTGACCTTCTTTTCGTTGATGAGGATCAGCGGATTTTCCATGTTGACTTCCATCCGTTCAGGATCGGTCACAAAGTAGGGAGAGAGGTAACCGCGGTCAAACTGCATACCTTCAACAACATCAAGGGAGGTTTCCATTGATTTTGCTTCCTCTACCGTTATGACTCCTTCCTTGCCAACCTTGTCCATGGCCTCGGCAATAATATTGCCGATGGTCTCGTCGTTGTTGGCGGAGATGGTACCGACCTGGGCAATTTCTTTCTGCTCCTTGGTCGGGCTGGAGATGTTTTGCAGCTCAGCAACGACAGCATCAACGCTGGTATCAATGCCGCGCTTGATTTCCATCGGGTTGGCACCGGCGGCCACCAGTTTGGAACCTTCGCGGTAAATGGCCTGGGCCAGGACGGTGGCTGTAGTAGTACCGTCACCGGCAACGTCAGAAGTCTTGGAGGCAACCTCTTTGACCATCTGGGCCCCCATATTCTCAAATTTATTTTTGACCTCAATCTCTTTGGCTACCGTAACACCGTCTTTGGTGATAACCGGAGCGCCGAAGGATTTTTCGATCAGGACATTACGGCCTTTGGGACCGAGCGTCACTTTTACGGCATCAGCGAGGATGTTTACACCGGTCAGCATAGCTTCGCGGGCTTTTCCTCCGTATTTCAATTCTTTTGCAGACATATCTTTATCTCCTCGTATTTATTATTTAGCTTTCAACCACGCCGAGAATATCGTCTTCACGCATGATGAGGTAGTCTTCACCTTCTATTTTGACGTCGGTGCCGCCATATTTGGAGAATAAAACACGGTCGCCGGTCTTGACATCCATGGCAACCCGCTCGCCATGATCGTTCAATTTACCGGGACCTACAGCCACAATTTCACCCTCGGCCGGTTTTTCTTTAGCTGAGTCGGGAATGATGATTCCGCCAGCAGTTGTCTCCTCTTCCTCCAATCTCTTGACCAGTATACGGTCATTCAATGGACGAATCTTCATGGATAATCCTCCTATCAGTATAAATTAGTTGTGTGATTCGGCTTGAGCCGTATGGAAAAAATTTGTCCGGAACTGGCTCAAGTCCCTGTTGGCCGGACAAAAAAACATAGTCAGCCGTTAAGCTGGGCAAAACAATAGTGATGGTTTTTTAAAAATCAAGGGGCTTTTCAGAAAAAAAAATATTTCTGAAAAATCTTTTGAAATTAAAAGGTTAATAAGGTGTGGTTCTGAAGAAAAGTATTATCCGACCCGGACCAGCCAGTTATGGTTGTCTTCTCTTTCCCCTCTCTGCAGAGCCTGCAGTTCATTAAAAAAGAAAGTGGATAATTCCCCTGACTTGCCATTGTTTATTCTAATGACCTTGTCCTGGTAAGATAATTCTCCCACAGGGGATATAACCGCTGCGGTTCCGGTGCTGAAGATTTCCTTCAGGTCGCCGGTTTCGCTGGCCTGTACAACCTCGTCAATAGTGACGGCCCGTTCGATGGTTTTGTATCCATGGTCCTGAGCGAGTTTAAGAACAGAGTCCCTTGTGATTCCAGGAAGAATAGTTCCTTTAAGCGGCGGTGTTATGATTTCGTCACCGATGACCAGGAAGATGTTTGAAGTCCCTACCTCTTCAATATATTTTCTTTCAACAGCGTCAAGCCAAAGTACCTGGGTGTATCCTTTTTCCTGGGCCTCGGTAAGTGCTTTGACACTGGCAGCATAGTTGCCGCCGGTTTTTGCTTCGCCTACGCCACCTGGAACAGCGCGTACATAGGAATCCTCGACATAGATTTTTACAGGATTGAACCCTTCAGCATAATAGGCACCCACAGGACTCATGATGATAAAAAAGATATATTCCTCAGACGGCCTCAAACCCAGGGCGGGCTCGGTAGCAATCATGGTAGGGCGGATATACAGTGTGGCGCCTGCATTATCAGGGACCCAGGCCCGGTCCAGGTATACCAGTGCCTTCATGGCCTTTAGCACACCTTCGACAGGCAGTCGGGGCATACACATGCGCAGGGCTGACTGGTTCATGCGTTCAAGGTTGTCCTGTGGCCGAAACAGGAGTATCTGGTCGTTTTCTGCCCTGTAGGCTTTGAGGCCCTCAAAAATCTCCTGCCCGTAATGGAAAACCATTGCGGCAGGATCAAGTGAAAAATTTTGGTAGGGGCAGATCTCTGCTTTATGCCAGCCAAGTTCCCGGTTCCAGTGCATGACAAACATGTGGTCTGTGAAATGGACCCCAAACCCCAGTTTGTCCTGGTCCGGTTTTTCTTTAAGCTGATTCTCCTCAACCTTGTTAAACATTACTTCAATTTCTTTGTTCAGCATGTTGTCCTACCTGTACCGTAAACGTGTTTCCTTTTGAAAAAAAGAAACTGTAAAAATATAAAATAAAAGCATTATTCGCTTTTATTTGTTTCTGCAGACGGGTATATTTATATTGATGCAGCAAAACAGCGACGCAAAGGATAGCATGGAAGACGGTCTGCCGCAAAACCCTGTTCAGGAAACGGATTTTTCCAGAACAGTACAGGCCAGATTCTTCTTTGTCATCTTTGTTATTTCTATTTTTTTGCTAGGCTTGGTCCTGTGGCCTTTCTGGCAACTGCTGGTCCTGGCCTTTCTTCTTGCCGGTATTTTCCGTCCTATTTACATGTGGCTTTGCAGGTTTATGTCTCCGTGGTTGTCCTCGGGTCTGACCTGCGGCCTGATCGTTCTCATTGTTTTTGTTCCACTGACATTCTGTATCGGGGCACTGTCTAACGAAACACTCAATCTCTACCAGTTCGGCAAGGATGCCAAGCTGCTCCTCAAACTGCAGCAATTTATACTAAATAATACATTGGTGCTTGAGGCACAAGAAGTTCTCGCCGGTGTGGGCATAAATTTTGATCCGACCGATCTGACAGGAACCCTCTCGAAAATAGCGGGCAATGTTGGGCTTTTCATCTACAACCAGGCCTCGATCTGGGCGGGCAATATCATGGGTTTTGTCCTTGATTTCTTTATTCTCATACTTGTGATCTATTTTCTTCTCATTGAGATTGACCGGCTTCTGGTATTTTTGATGAAGCTCTCCCCCCTGCCGGATGATGAAAATGAGCTTCTTCTCAAAAAATTCATGGAAATCGCAGGCGCAATTCTCGTTGTTAACGGCATCAGCGGATTATTCCAGGGGCTGATTGGGGGGCTGTATTTCGCGATCATTGGACTTAAATCTCCTGTCCTGTGGGGAAGTGTGATGGCTGTCCTGGCTTTTCTGCCGATTTTCGGCATTGGTCTTATTTTGGTCCCAGCCTCAGTAATTCTGCTGATAGGGGGGCACGTCGGCCTCGCTATTTTTACTTTTGTTTTTTATGTCGTTCTTTCATTTACGGTTGAGTATCTCCTCAAACCCAAATTTGTTGGCAGCCATGTAAAGATGCATACCCTGCTGGTATTTCTCGCAATTATAGGCGGTATGAGCGTGTTCGGGGTCCTGGGAATTATCTACGGGCCTCTGATTGTTACCGGATTCCTTACGCTGTCGGACCTCTATATGAATGAATACCGAGCTATTGAAGAAGAAGGGTGAAAACCTGAAGAGATACGGAAACAACCTGGAGACGAACATGTATTTCAAATACGAGTCATTTTCAGAACAGAGAATTATAAAGTTCATCTGGCTGTGTTGTATGTGCATGATTTTGTCGATTGTCAGCTGCACGAAGGCGCCGCCGCCTGTTTCACAAGAACCCCCATCTAAGCCTGAAATACTTAAGCCGGGGCCCGAACCGGAGTTGACCAAAATGGAGCTCTGGAAACAGATGGTTCATAAAAACAGGTATGCGCCCAACAATGAGAAACTGGCAATGGTCAACCTGTTTTTCAACGATTTTGAGTTTGTGGACGATAAGTACCTCTGGGGAAAGGAAGATTACTGGGCCACCCTGTTTGAGACACTGACAATGAATGGAGGTGACTGCGAAGATTTAACCATTGCAAAATATTTCACTTTGAAAGACATGCGTATTCCGGAAGACAATTTGCGGCTCACCTATGTAATCTCTGTGAAAACAAAAAAACCACATATGGTTCTAACCTGCCAGCTCAATCCTGAGCAGGAACCACTGGTGCTTGACACCGCGAACAATTACATTTTTCCAATTTCACGACGCCCGGACCTTGTCCCTGTGTACAGCTTTAATATGAAAGGATACTGGCTTGCCAGAAAAAACGAGAATTGGAAGGGGGAATGGATAGGCAGCCCTGCAAAGCTGTCACCCTGGTGGAGCCTCCTGACGCGGATAAAAATGAGTCAAAGCAAAAAACTGTATCCTGTCCGGAATTCCTACCGGTAACAACAAAGTCTGACTTCCCGGAATTTTATGGACAGCAGGCAGGGTTTTGGGCCAAATACTTCATCTCTGATACGAAAACGCATATATGAGATTATTTTCGAGTCCGAAACACCTGCCGGTAAATTCTTTGATATCCTTCTGATCATCGCCATAATTGTCAGTGTTGCTGTGGTTATGCTTGACAGTGTTCGTTCCATACGGGAGGATTGGCAGGTACTGCTGCGTATGGCTGAATGGTTTTTTACCCTGCTTTTTACAGTCGAGTATGGCGTACGGATTTACAGCGTAGACAAGCCCTCAAAATATATGCTTTCCTTTTTCGGGATCGTTGATTTGCTGGCCATCATTCCGACCTATTTTTCTATATTCCTCCCTGCAACGGCATATCTGGTGGTCATCAGGGTTTTGCGAATTCTCAGGGTGTTCAGGATACTCAAACTTGGGGCTTATCTGGGTGAAGCGGATATTCTGATGCAGTCTCTCAAGGCCAGCCGTAAAAAGATTGAGGTCTTTCTTTTTGCAGTTATGATGCTGGTCATCATTTTCGGCTCCCTGATGTACCTGGTCGAAGGAGAGGGAAACGGTTTCACCTCCATACCCCGTTCCATCTACTGGGCAATCGTGACACTGACAACCGTCGGATATGGTGATATTGCGCCACAGACAAACATCGGTCAGGTGCTGGCATCAGTTATCATGATCTGCGGCTACAGTATAATTGCCGTACCGACAGGGATAGTTTCTGCAGAAATGTTTCATGCTTCCGGAAAAAAACGGTATGCCCGGGTATGCAGTGAATGCGGGTCCCGCTTTCACGAGGAGGACTCTTTGTATTGCAGGCACTGTGGAAATGAACTTTGACGGTTTTTCCCCTGAAGCGGTATAATTAAATTGACTGATAATTACATTCAAACATACCGCGTGTTAAAATGGCTATCCTGTCCGGCTCAGAAAATATCGGCAGGGAAGTGGTGGGAGAATCATGGGTACCATAAAGAAACAGATTGATCAGGATAAGAACCTGACGGTGTATACGGTTGAGGGAAAGGTGCTGAGTGATGAATATAAAAATGCAATTCATGAATTTTATGAGCAGGGGCCTGTCACCGCTAATGTTCTTTGGGATTTGACAAAAGCGCAGCTGGATCACCTGGAATCGAGCGATGTGTTAATTATTTCACAGACACCGCGACCGTTTTTGAGTGCCCGGGAAGATGGCAAAACAGCCATAATTGCTCCCACTGACCTTGCTTTTGGCCTTGCCCGAATGTATGAGTTCACGTCCAGTGAAGGGGAGATGCCCTTTGATACAAAAGTATTCCGTACTGCTGATGAAGCCCTGCAATGGCTTTCGCCAGACTAGGGCAACTTGTCATCAAGGGAGGGAGATGTGAGTAAAGACTGGACAGTCGGCGATCTGCTTTCTACATCCACCGCGTACTGGAAAGGATGCGCCCTTCAGGCCGGTGTGAGACTGGGAGTTTTTTCCGTCATTCATGATAAGCGCCTGCATCTGACCGATGTAGCCCGTGCAATTGATGCGGATGAACGCGGAACCGAATACCTGCTCAACGCATTGTCAGCCATGGGGCTTCTGGAAAAAGATGATGCGCATTATTCTAATTCGGCGGCGTCTCTGGAATTTCTTTCAAGAGACTCTCAGAAATACATGGGCCATATCATCCTGCATCACCACCATATCCTCGATGGCTGGGCCCAGCTTGACCAGGCGGTGAAAACCGGCGCACCAATCCAGACGCGTTCGTACGGGGAAGAGGCTGAACGGGAAAGTTTTCTCATGGGAATGTTCAACCTGGCAATGGGGATTGCGCCCCAGATCGCTTCCCAGGTGGACCTTGCTGGTCGAAAGCACCTCCTTGACCTGGGAGGTGGCCCGGGAACCTATGCCATCCATTTCTGCAAGGCCAACCCTGAACTTTCAGCTGTTATTTTTGACCGCGCTACCACTGAACCCTTTGCCAGGAAAACAGTTGAGAAGTTCGATCTATCAGACCGTATAGATTTTGCTGGTGGTGATTTTAATGTCGATCCGATTGCCGGCGGCCCGTATGATACAGCCTGGCTTTCCCATATCCTGCACAGCAACGGCCCGGGCGAATGCCGGGAACTCATCAAGAAAACAGTTGATGCCATGCAACCGGGCGGTCTTATCATGATTCATGAGTTCATCCTTGAAAATACGAAAGACGCTCCGGAATTCGCCGCCCTGTTCTCCATGAACATGCTGATAAACAACCCGGCAGGCCGCTCCTATTCACAGCAGGAACTGGCTGATATGCTCGAAAGTGCGAAAGTAAAAAATATTGCTATGCATCCCTTCCAGGGACCGAATGATTCAGCGATTATGTATGGAACAGTTTGACAAGGGCCGTATACTTCTTATAGCTGTTTTCTATGATTGTTATATTTATTATTAGCTTTCCCGATAAAATAAACGGTGAGAGAATATCATGGTAAAATTTTTCAAGAAAAAAACCCTTACAGGCCTAGCCCGCACCTGCGGCTGAGCAGCGAAAATTGGTCCGACGGATCTGTCGGACGCGCTTGAGGGACTTACGCCTCCGGATGACCCGAATTTACTGGTGGGCATCGAGACATCGGATGACGCGGCGGTATACCGCCTGTCAGATGATATTGCCATGATCAATACCGTGGATTTTATCACTCCCCCGGTTGATGATCCCTACTGGTTCGGGCAGATTTCAGCGGCCAACTCCATCTCTGATGTCTATTCAATGGGTGGGATTCCTCTTACTGCCCTGAACGTGGTCATGTTCCCGTCAAAACATCTCGACATGGGTTACCTTAAAGAGATCCTTAAAGGAGGACATGATAAGGTGGTTGAGGCTGGTGCCTGCCTGGTGGGTGGACATACGGTGGATGACGAGGAGCCCAAGTACGGTCTCTGCGTGAACGGCAAGGTGCATCCTGACCGCGTTATTACCAATGCCGGTTCAAAACCCGGTGACGCTCTTATACTCACCAAGCCGCTTGGATCAGGTGTCCTGTTTAACGCTGTCCGCTCGGGTAAATTTCCATATCCGGAACTTGAACGTGATATCCTGCCATCACTGGCAGGCTTGAATGGTCCGGCCATGGCTCAAGCACTCAATTTTGACTTGCATGCCTGTACCGACATCACCGGTTTTGGTATTCTCGGGCATCTGCTTGAAGTGGCTCATGGCAGTGATGCAAGGGTCGTGGTGAAGCACAGTGATTTGCCGTTTTACCCCGGGGCTCTTGACATGTATAAAAAAGGGGAGACAACTGGAAGCAATAAAGCAAACCGCGCGATGGTTGCAAAGCATAATCTGGAGATACATGCATCCCTCTCTGCGACAGAGGATGAGTTGCTCTATGATCCCCAGACATCAGGTGGTCTGTTACTTTCGGTCCCGGAAGCCCAGTCGATAGACCTGCTTGCAGCTCTCCATGCTTCAGGGGTTGCGTCGGCAGTTCGCATAGGTGGAGTGACCGATGAGCCGGTTGGGATTGTGGTCGAGTAATCGCTTTTTAACCTTATAACACTTTTGTAAACCTTGAGGTTCATGGAGTTAGGGTTGTATTTTTCAATCCTTATTGATAGAATATTTCTATTCTGTTTAATTTTTCCATTGGTATTGTCGATGAGTAGTTTCTATAAATGACTTTGTATACTTGAGAGTTCTTTTCAAAAAATGGATCTTTATATACTCATCGCCATACTTGGTATTATAACAGGCTTTCTTTCAGGTTTATTGGGAATCGGCGGCGGCATCATTATGGCGCCGTTACTCCTCTATCTTCCGCCAATGTTTGGTTTTGCTCCATTGACTATGCAGACAGTTGCAGGGCTCACAATAGTCCAGGGTCTGGTAGCCTGTATTTCGGGAGGATTAACACACAGAAAGTTCCAATTTCAGTCAGGTCATCTTGTGGGGTGGATGGGCATTACCTTGTTCATTGCTTCCTTCATCGGAGGCATAAGTTCCAGGATAACTGCCAATGAACTGCTCCTCATGATTTTTGCCGTCATGGCTTTTGCCGCCTCGATCCTCATCCTTCTCCCGACAGGAAAGGAAGAGGAATATCCTGACATATCGCAATTTACCTTTAGTCGGTTTCGGGCAGTGTCAATTTCAGGAGCAATGGGGTTTTTAGGAGGCCTGGTCGGCCAGGGTGGTTCATTTATTCTGATTCCGCTTATGACCTCGTATATGAAGGTCCCTACAAGAATTGCCATTGGCAGCAACCTGGCAATTGTCTTTCTTGCCACTTTTGCCGCTTTCCTGGGTAAGGCTATCACCTTTCAGATAGAGTGGACGCTTGCCTTGCCCATCGTGCTGACGGTCATACCGGGAGCTTACATTGGAGCACACATCAGCCGGAAACTACCGGTTGGTGATCTCAGGGTAATACTTGCTGTATGTATTGCTATTGCCGCGTTACGAGTAGGATTTTCAGTGTTTGGATATTAGATAAGTTTAAGAATTTAAAAAGGAAAGGCAAATGAGGTTGAAAAACAATTTTACCTGTCTCTTCTTTGGATTCATCATTTTTACTCCAACAACTGTTTCAACCAGTCCTGCAAAAAAAACCGGCCAACCCTCCATTATGTGAAGTTGTTCTGCTGTACGAACTTTGCCGTAAATTTCCTGCACAAAAATATGCTTAATACCCGTTACGGTTAGAATGGCACCTGCAAGGAACCAGCCAAAGGCTGATATATCATTGTTCCATTTTGTTATTGCTACGTTTATGCCAGGTTGCTGATATTATTAATAAATGAGCTCCTTGATTTCCGCATGTATGTAATAATTCATTATATCACTCTATATATTAATATTCGGTATTTTCCCTGATCCAACTGACAATATTCCGGTAGCGTTCCTCCGACAGGACAGTTGCCGCAGCAAAGGCGGTTAGATTGTAATGGGCAGAAAACCAGATTTCTTTCCTGGTAAGCGGCGGAAAGCAAAGAAAGATATCGTATGGATCGTATTGAAAATTTTCATGAGCCCCGATGTTCAACGCTTTTAGCCGTAGCAGGTGGTAGGGGGAGCTTACCAGACCTGCCGAGCGGAAGTCTCTCTGCCGCATAATCTCCTGAATATTCTCCAGGTTGGATAGAGTGTCCCGGGAAGAGTCCTCGACAATAATGGTATCGTCCGGGATTCCTTTTTTACGTAAATAATCCGCCATCAAAGCCGCCCCATTGATTTCGGGGTCGGGCCTGCTGCCGCCAGCAACAATCAGGGCCTTGGCTTTGTTGTTCTGCAGAAGTGACAGGCCGTAATGAATGCGTCTTTTGGTCTCGTTGCTGATGCCGGTCTTGGGTTCATTGAAATCATGAAAAAGTATTGCGGCAACATCAACAGGAAGGCGCAATGGTTCAAATTGGATCTGATAGAGAAGTTTCACCGGCAGAAGAAAAAATATTGCCAGGTCCAGGGCAACGAACAGAACAAGAAAAATTGCTGTTCTGGATGCCCATCGAAGGAAGAATGAGTTCTGCAGGGCCATACGTGAAAGGTAAGTGTTAAATGTTTCTATAAGGTGCTGGTTATGTTGTCTCGTCTGTCAGCTATTTACCCAGAGGGGTGAGGCTGCAGCTCATTGTCCTTCGGTTTCCCGGTATCGGGCTTCTCTTGCCGGCAGATCTTCCCTGTACAGGTATGAACAGAACCTGAAAAATTCATCTTCGGGATATTCCTCCCTGCTATGCTCTTTGAAAAAGGCAGACAGACTGTTACGTGCTTTTTCATAATCACCGAGTTCGATATGGCTAACAGCCCGGTAATAAATAAGCCGGGGTGACTGGCCATACTTTTTTTCAACATCACGGAGGCCGGACAGAAATGCTGTGTATTGCTTTTTTTCTTTGAGGGGCATCAGTTTCGTAATTTCACCATCCGTGATTGCAACAGGGTCCAGCTCCAGCTCCGATAGGCCGTAAAGAACATTAACGGTTCCGTTTCCCAGCCTGTTCAGCGCAAACCATATCACCACACTTGCCGGCAGGGCAACCAAGGCGGCAAGCAGAACAGCTCTAGCCATGGATCCTGATGTAAACAGAATAAGAATAAAAAGGGCAGCAAAGACAAAGACAAAGATCCTGGCAAGCTGCGGAATTAATTCTGCCAGGTAATCACGTTGCAACTTGCCCATTTCATGAGGCCTGTATTGTTGTCATCCGATTTGCCGGAAAGCCGGGGACCTTATATATTACGGTTCAGCTATAAAACAACATGGATCACGATCTGCGGCGAGGTCAAGACCCTTGCTGTCAATGACCGCGAGGCAGCCGCCGCAGACATGCCTGATCCGGCACCCCCGGCAGGATGACGGTCCGGTACGATACCGTACAGCCTCTGCTGAATCATAAATTTCACCAAGTGTCTGATCGTGGATATTGCCGATGGGTGAAGGAAATTTGCGGCAGGCGTCTACCTCGCCGTCGGGAAGTAGTGCTACAAAGTTAAAAGCTGCTCCACAGCCGAATCCCGCACATCCACCAAACAGATCTTTGTCCTCCTCCAGCCTGATTATGTTAATCAGGTTGTCCTTTAAAGCCATGACCGGATTATCATGCTCTGCTTCCAGGTAGGTTCGGAGAAAAGTCTCATACTCCTCTTTGTCCGGTGTCAACAACTGTGCCCCTTCACCTACCATGGAAAGGCGGTTAAAGGTGAAAAGGTCGACTTTGTCCCGAAGCAGTTCTGCCAGTGGCAGGACCTGGCCCATGTTTTCGCGGGTGAGGGTAAGCATGACCATGGAATAAATATCTGCTGCCTTCAGGTCGTCAAGAAAATGCATGACCCTGTCAAAATAGCCTGCACCTCTGATATAATCGTTATGTTCCTTTAAACCCTCCAGGCTTACCTGGTAAAATTCGGGTTTTTGAGTGGCGCAGATTTCTGTCAGTTTTTCAGGGGTCGTTGCATTGCCGAGAATAGCGGTCATGAAACCACGGTCAGCCGCAGCCTTGTAGATATCTAAAAAAAGGGGGTGCATAAGAGGGTTCCCGCCGGTAAACGATATTTGTCCGAAGACATGGCGGTCCTGGCAAAAGTCATAGAATTGGTCCAGGACGTCCCAGGCTTCTTCAATGGTTACGGTTGCCCTGGTGCTGCGGTCGTAACAGTGTTTACAGTTGAGGTCACAGGTCTGGGTAATATGCCACTGCAGGGTGAAGACTTTCGAGGTCAGGTATTTTTCAGGGATATTTCGGTCCACCGCAAAAAGAGACTTGTCCCTGTTGAGAGTGGAGGATGGCTTGAGGAGAATCCCCATGCGGACAGCCCTGGACAGAGATCCGTCAAGGTCGGCCAGTGTCACCTGTTGCTGGCGGGCGATCTCGCGCTTGTCCAGCTTTTCGACAACGATCTTGAGGGCAAGAAGCTCGTCCGGCTCGGCGGAACGTACTGTGGGAGTGTCCTGCTCCGTCTGCTGCCAGATAAGAACAAAGTCCTCTCCCTGTTCCGGTTCAAATTGTATTATTTCTTTGTTTTGGATGAGTTCCGGAAGATTTTTCCAGCTCACTTGTATAAGGGAAAGAGAGGGGTTGACACACAGTTCATCTGGTTGAGATGTAAATGTCTCCTTGCGGGAAGCAGTATCATAAATACAGGCTTCAATTTGGGCGAGGTCCGCAATATACAAAGGGAGCATATATTGACGCCATTTCTGATTGAAGAAATCTGCGAGCCGATCCGGGGCGAAATTTGGCGGAAGCTCCTCGGTTACCATCTGCCATTTTTTCGGTTCAAGGATTCGATGACAGGTGGGATATATTTCCGCGAGATGCTCTTTTGCTATGGTCATGTAAACGATATTATCCTATTCGTAAGAGAAATTCGAGTGACTTCATGAAATTGTTTTTAATACCAGGGTAGTATGCTCTGAAGTTGAAGAAAATTAAGGCTACTCACAAAATTGGCGCAGTATAAAAATATGTATGAAAAAAGGTTGTGATGGTGTCTAATCCTGGCAGGTTTCTGTAATATGTTAACCTGATCCGTTTATGAAGAAATGAACTGCCCTAAATGTGACTCAGAAATGGAGATTGTCCTGATCAGCGGGATTGAAATTGACCGCTGCGTCCGCTGTAAGGGCATATGGTTTGACCAGCAGGAACAGAGCCGGCTCAAGGAAGCAAAAGGAGCACATAAAGCTGATACAGGTCACCAGGCAATAGGTGAGTACTACAATACAATTCGTGATATTCAATGTCCCAGGTGCAAAGTTCCCATGGGGAAAGTGGAGATGAAAAGGGGGAGAATACCCATTCTCTATGAAACATGTGAAAAATGCCATGGTTCCTATTTTGACGCGGGCGAGTTCCGGGACTTTGCTGAGCCTACAATCGCTGAGTTTGTCGCTGATTTATTTTCCAGAATAAAAAGTCGGTTCGCAGGTGGAAAATGAACAGGACTCCAGCCCATATTATTCTTGATTTGACCTGCATAGTCATTTTCCCTATAGCCCTTGTCTTTATTCTGGAAAGTCTTTCGTTTATCCTGATCCCTTTTCTGATTGCCCTGCTTTTCTGCTACGCAATTGGTCTTCCCATGGATTATCTCCAACAGCATCATGTTCCTCCTGTCATCCGGATTTTACTGACTGTATTTTTTTTGGTCGGCATCTGTTACATCCTTGAACGACTCATCCAGCAGAACCTTGCCAGCCTGATGGAATCGTGGCCTGATTTTGAAGAGAAGTTCTGGGTATATACCAGTATTGTTCTTGATAAACTTGAAATTCCTCAGGAAAAAGCCAGGGAAACACTCAGGGCATTTTTTTCCAACCTTGGCAAAGATGAATTGAAACCGATAGGGGTGCTGATGCAGTACCTGAGCGGTTCATTCTTTTCGTTTCTGGGCAACGCGTTCTGGGTGATCCTGTTTGTCGTTTTCATCCTTTCCGAGCGCGGGGCGGTTGCCAGGAAAATAGTCAAAGGTTTTGGCCCGGAAAAAGCCATCAATATCCTTGATACGATGTGGAAAATAAACAAATCCGTTCAGCAGTATTTAGGATTGAAAACACTGATCAGCCTTCTCACGGGGATATTGGTATGGATATTATTGGCGCTCCTGCAGGTACCGTTGCCTTTTCTCTGGGGTTTGCTTGCCTTCCTTCTGAATTTTATTCCAAACATCGGGTCAGTCATAGCCGGAATCCCACCAGTTCTGGTCACGCTTTTTGACAGCGGCTCCATTGTTAAAACGCTGGCTGTGACCATTGTCTTTGTTGTTGTCCAGACTGTGGTTGGCAATATTGTTGAACCCAAAGTACTGGGCAGAGGACTTGACCTCAGCCCTCTTGTTGTCCTGCTTTCTCTTTTATTCTGGGGTTGGCTGTGGGGTATACCCGGCATGCTTCTTTCCGTTCCCATGACCGCAGCACTTAAGATCGGCCTCGAACAGTTTGATAATACAAAACCGATTGCAATTCTCCTGGGTGATACGCCTGAACCCTAGCACATTCCCAACACGTCGCTAAACTAAACATTAGCCCGTAATTGCCTGAATTTATACATAGTTATCCTGCTATTCTTGAGAACAGTTGCCATGTGGTTTGTTGCCGATCCATGTTCCCACGCTGTGGTATTTTTTGCTGGACAACATAATTTTCCCGTGATACAAAATAGTAACTGGTGGGTGATGAAAACGGTAAGCGGTGGGTGAAAGAAACGGTAAAATTTTCAGGTCAAAGGTGATGTTATGAGTAGGATGAACTGTTGGGAATTTCAGGAATGCGGCCGCGAACCCGGTGGCAAAAAAGCAAGAGAAATGGGAGTCTGCCCGGTAACCGTTGAATCATCAGTTAGCGGAATCAATCATGGGAAAAATGCTGGCCGGTCGTGCTGGGCGGTTGCCGGTACTCTTTGTGGCGGAGATCAGCAGGGCACGTATGCTGAAAAACTTGGCAATTGTTTGCAATGTGACTTTTATGCTTTTGTGCGTGGTCAGGAACGGGAAAAATTTATAAACACCAGAAAGATCCTGGATGTTCTTGCCGGCAAGATAACTGCGTCCTGCGTTATTGAAAAAGATAAGCGTGATTCGGAGATTAAAAACGCAATTTAGTGACTCCATGATTTTTATTACTGAGGCGGCAGGCAATTTAAGATAATAAAAGTCAGGTTGTTGATAAAAGGCGGCAGGGTTAAACCGGTCGCCTTTTTTTATTCTATCAAAGAAAGACCTGCTTCAAGCCCTGTTTATTTGGAATTCAGCATGTTAAAACTTGCACTTTGATGTAAATGTCTGGAATAATCATGCCAACCAAAATTCTACTAAACCTGAGGGTAAAGAGATTATTATGAAATATTCTTATTGTCTGCTGTCTTTCTTTATAGCAATTATTATTTTGACCTCTACTTATACCGCTGCTTTTTCAGCGGAACTTCCGGAGGGTATGAATGAATTTATTCACAGTTATCTTGCTGCTGCGAAACAAAAAGACCCGGAAGCGATAAAAAAGCTTTCGCACCAGGCTTCAATGGAATGTTCTGCAAAGGAAGAGAAGGAATTTTACAACCAGCTTGTGCAGCAGCAGATCGTGAAGTTCGGCAGTGAGGATAATGTAATAACAATTAAATACCAGCAACTTTCAGCTGAAAACCTGAAGAGGATGAGCAAGAGCCTTAAAAAGAGGAATATGAAATGGCCAGTCAGTCCGGAAGGGAGGATAATTATATTTTATGCTTCCTTTCATAAAACAAGCAAGGCGGCTATTTTTGTTGCTCGCGATTCTCAAGGTTGGAAATGGGTCCATGTCTGCAGGGAAGAAAGCCGGGAGGACTCGCAACCAGTCGTTTTTAGTAATGAGTTTTTGAAATTCGGAGGTAAAACCAAAAAGAGCAGTTAGCAGATCACAACAGGAAAGAAGAATACATCATGACGGTGTGTCCATTTATAAATCGGGAAAGATCCCGGTTATGTTATTTCTCCCGGTCCGCTGTTTATTACTCTGCAAGTTTAAATGGCGGGCGTTTTAGATTCTGGAACTTCGGAACAGGCCGCTCGGTAATTTTCAGGTAACTTGGATCCCCTATTGTTGCCGCGTATTTTAACCAGGTAAGCATGACCTTGGCATCATATAGATTGATTTTTGTTTTTGTAATAGTGGTCGGGGCGGTAGGATTCGAACCTACGACCTCCTGCTCCCAAGGCAGGCGCGCTAACCAGGCTGCGCTACGCCCCGACGGCGGCTTTTGCCGAACGGCAAAAAAAGTGGATACCGTGATAACGGTTTTTCAAGACAAGCGCAAGTCCTTTTTTAACTTTCTCTTGACTGGCTTTAAGTGCTGTGCTAATAAAAGTTGCTTTGAATCGACGGCCATTTTATTATTGCTATCGGTTTGACATTATTTGTTGTTTTTACATTGAGTTCCTGGGTAGCTCAGTTGGTAGAGTCCCGACGGTGTCGGGATTAACCACCCCGCAACCGGGTTTTATTCTGGGAACATTTGAAACGATAAACAATTTGAGTTCCTGGGTAGCTCAGTTGGTAGAGTCCCGACGGTGTCGGGATTAACCACCCCGCAACCGGGTTTTATTCTGGGAACATTTGAAACGATAAACAATTTGAGTTCCTGGGTAGCTCAGTTGGTAGAGCAGGTGGCTGTTAACCACCCTGTCGGGGGTTCGAGTCCCTCCCCAGGAGCCAGTATTTAAGCCCGGTCAGAAATGATCGGGCTTTTTTTATGGATTATTACGTTTACATTCTCCAGTCCGAGTCAACAGGACGATATTACATTGGCCATACAGATGACCTTGAGCGAAGGGTCCTTCAACATAATGACCCTGAATATCATGGATCAAAAACAACCAAACGATTTCATGGTCCGTGGACGGTAGTTTACAGCGAAACATATAAGACACGTTCAGAAGCAGTTGTTCGTGAAAAGCAGATCAAGGTATGGAAAAGCCGAAAAATGATTGCGCAGTTGGTAGAGTCCCGACAGAGTCGGGATTAACCACCCTGCCCCGACGGGAGTCGGGGGTCACCTCCCCAGGAGCCAGTATTTAAGCCCGGTCAGAAATGATCGGGCTTTTTTTATGGGCAAGTTTTGCTGGCTGGTAACAGGAAAAGTAACAAACCTAATTGTATTACACATTGGTAACTCAGATAACGGGAATTGTTCTCATTTTATTCTTATAGACAATATAGACAACTAGTTAAGTTGTCAGTGTCTTTTATTAGCCTGTCATCGATCTTATCTAAAAAACAGACAGTTACGCTGTGGTACCCGGATATCGTGCAAGCTTGATTTTGCAATAAACTCTCTTTGTATTTCTATGGCACGGTTTTCGCAATGCAATTGCAGTTATGCTGTGGTACCCGGATTTTGTACAAGCGTAATTATGTAAAAGATTCTTATCCATTATTATGGAGCAGGTATCGTTGATACTACCTCTCGGGAGCGAAGGAATATCAGCGATTTTTTTAAATAGCTATTAAATTGAACTCTTTGGGAGGTTCGCTGTGGGTGCAGGAATTTTACAAAGTCTTCGTGGAAGACTTATGGTACCAATTTCCACTATAGTCCTGGTCATTATCGCCTTGATTAGCATTACTTTGATATGGAGCGAAAAAAAAGCATTCACCGAAGTTTCTAATAAAGTAACTGCGATCGCCGATGAGGTTGGTTCAAAACAAAACGATGCCATGCATCGAATTGAAAAAGAACAAGTTCAATCAGCTAACGATTCTCTTACGATAAAAGGTGAGAGTATGCTGAAATTTGTAGCAGGTATTTCAACCCTGCCCATGACGACTTTTGATTTTACTACATTAAACTACTACTGTCTTTCACTCTCCAGCGACCCCGACATTCTCCTTGCGTATATTAAATGGGCTGATGGAGAGTTTTTAACAACCTTCCGAAATGAGAAAGATGAAAAACTATTATCAATAGTCGAAAATGTCGAAAATTTATCTCTGCAGCAAATTACTGAAACACTCATTCAGCATGAAAATGTGATAAGCCTTGAAAAAGAAATATCAAGCAACGGAATAATTCATGGAAAACTCTTCCTCCTTCTCTCAAAGGAAAAGATTCTAACACAAGCTGCAAATATCAAATCTGATTTCAACACAATGTCCAGTGAATTAAACGATTATTTTGTTCAACTTGGACAGGACGTAAACAGCGAACTCAAGAGTTCAACCAAAAGAAGTGTTTTGCAGTCAATCATTGCAAGTTTTGTCGGTGTCCTCCTCCTCACTTTTTCAGTCGCCTTTTTAATTGATAAGCTGGTTATTAAACCAGCTGTAAAAGTTATGAACATAATTGATGAAATGAAAAAAGGACGTTTGTCTGAGAAGTTGAACCTCAACCAAACTGATGAGATAGGAAGGATGGGTAACAGTATTGACGCCTTCTGTGACAATTTGAATGAAAATGTCATCAGTACAATAAAAAAACTTGCAGAGGGTGACCTGAATTTCAAGGTTACTCCATTTGACGAGAAGGATGAAATTGGCAATGCACTCCAGAAAATGTCACAAAATCTGACAACAACAATTCAACAGATTCAGGAAAATGCACAAGTGCTTACCAGGTCATCAGAAAACATATCAGCTATTTCAACACAACTGGCTGCAGGTGCGGAGGAGTCATCCTCCCAAGCAACCAATGTGGCTGCATCCACTGAACAGATTAATCTCAGCTCGCATGATATTAGTCAAACTGCTGAACAAATGTCAGAAAACATGACAAAACTCACTGAAGTTACTGAGAAAATTTCATCTGAAGTAAAAGAGATCGGCAATAAAGCCAATATGGGATCAAAAGTCAGTAACAATGCACTCACTACAGTGAACAATGCAAGTGCAACAATCTCAGCCCTTCAGGAATCTGCTGAAGAAATAGATATTACCACAGCGACTATAGAAGAAATAACAGACCAGACAAAACTCCTGGCCTTAAATGCCACTATTGAAGCGGCTCGTGCTGGAGACGCAGGAAAGGGTTTTGCTGTTGTTGCAGGTGAGGTTAAGGAGCTAGCTAAGCAGAGTGCAGATGCTGCTGAAACCATTTCTGCTTTAATTAAAGGGGTTCAAAATAAGACGGAAGAGACCGCAAGAGCAATAATCGAAGTGCAGGGTGTTATAAAACAACTGAACCAATCATCAGAAATTATCACCACTGCAGTCAATAATCACTCAAATGAAACACAGAATATGATGACAATCATGGTCAGTTCTAGAGAAGGGGCGACAGAAGTTACGGAGAATATCCTTTCCCTTTCAAAGGGTGCAAATGAAGTTGCCTCAAATATTCAGGGTGTTAGTTCCGGAATGAATGAAAGCAGCAGAGGGATAAGGCAGGTGAGCGAATCCGCAGAAGAGCTTGCCACACTCGCAATGCAACTCAATAATCTCGTTGGAGGTTTCACTCTAGGGCAAGCAACGAGTTAATGCGTGTAAAAAGTAAGACATTTTAAATAATTGCTCTTTGTTAAGGAGGTGATTTGCAAAATAAGCAACTCAAAGGTATTGCCATGGAAAGAGCAGGAGGATAACAGGAAGATTTTCATTCATTATTTCATGTTTTTATCTTTACTGCTCATGAGAATGAAATCAATTTCAAGAAATCATAACTGAAAAAATTTATGGAGAAAGATTACATGAAATATGCAAAGTAATTGTTAATAGCTATCAGCTTAATGCTTTTCCTGGTGGGACCTCTTCCATTGCATGCAGCTGATAACATTAACTACGTCGGTTCTTCAACAGTCGGTGTTTTTATGAAAGATGCCGCAAAAGTTTATACAGATGCGACATTCAATATTAACACGGAGCCTGAAAGCGGTGGCGGCGAGACAGCTACGGCTGCCGGCAGAACAGATATTGGTGGAGTTGCCCGTAACGTGAAGAATGAAATACTCAACCAGGGGGTTCAGCAAGTACTGATTGGAAAAGATGCCATCGGTGTTAGGATTAATGCCAATAATCAAATATCGAGTCTCTCCGCAGACCAACTGAAAGGGATTTTCACGGGTAAAATAACCAATTGGAAAGAAGTTGGTGGAAGTGACATGGCGATCAACGTATATATAGTGAACCCGCAATCTGCTACCCGGAAGGTATTTAAAAATGTTATTTTGGGAGATGCAGACTATTCCGGCAAAAATATTCAAACAATCTGGCCTGATCCAGCTATTTTAGACAAGGTTGCCGCAGATCAAAATGGCATAGGGCAGTTGAGCTTTGCCTTAAGTTCAGGCCATCCTGCAGTGCAGCAGGTGAAGCGTGTTAATATTTGGGACCAGGAAGCATCAGTAAACAACAGTAGTTATCCAATAACTCGTCCATTATACCTTATTACCAAGGGAGAACCTACGGGCGGGGTCAAAAAATTTGTTGACTGGGCAGTTTCGGCAGAAGGCCAGGCTATTGTTAAAAAATATTTTGTAGGAATCTGATCTTTTTTAGAAAAGTAACTCCATGCTTATTACCACAATAAATGGGTAACAAGATTTTGTCCCGACAGCGAGGTTTTTATGAATTTTATAAAACTGTTCATGTACGAACAGTATGTAAATAAGTATCAATATTTTAGGGGCATGAAAGAATTTTCCTAAGTAGCTCGTTGGTAGAGTTCCGACACAGTCGTGGGTCATCTCCCCAGGAGCCAGTATTTAAGCCCGGTCAGAAATGATCGGGCTTTTTTGTTTCATAAACAAGGATTAAAAGATAAAATTGTTGTGTATAGGTCGTAAAAAGAAGTAGGCCGAGTAATATAAAACTTTCCACAGAAAACGGTCTTGAGCGCAACAGGCATTGCCAAACAAAAGGAGTGCTGCTTTGAAAAAATTGTCTTTTCTTGACAGGTTCTTAACCCTCTGGATCTTCCTTGCTATGTTTATCGGTGTGATTGGCGGGTACCTGTATCCGAATATACAAAATTTCATAAACAGGTTTCAGGTTGGGACAACCAACATTCCCATAGCCATCGGCCTTATCCTCATGATGTACCCACCTCTGGCCAAGGTCAGATATGAAAAACTGCATGAGGTTTTTAAGAATGGCAAAGTTCTGACTTTGTCCCTTGTTCAGAACTGGGTTATCGGCCCTGTTCTTATGTTCGTGCTGGCAATTCTCTTTCTTTCAGGTCACCACGAATACATGGTAGGGCTCATACTGATCGGCCTGGCCCGCTGCATAGCCATGGTCATTGTCTGGAATGATCTGGCTGACGGAGACAGGGAATACTGTGCCGGGCTCGTTGCCTTTAATTCGATTTTCCAGGTAATCTTTTTCTCGGTTTATGCCTGGATTTTTATCACAGTTTTACCGCGTAAACTAGGGCTTGAAGGGGCTGTGGTAGATATTTCCATGGCAGAGATCGCCAAGTCTGTCTTTATCTATCTTGGTATTCCTTTTATAGCGGGAATAATAACACGTATTATTGGTATCAAAACGATGGGTGAAACCTGGTACCAGGAAAAACTGCTGCCAATGCTCAGCCCGCTTACCCTTATTTTCCTGCTTTTTACCATTGTGGTGATGTTCTCCCTCAAGGGAGAATATATTGTGCAACTCCCTCTTGATGTGTTGAAGATTGCACTGCCTTTGACGATCTATTTTCTGATTATGTTCTTGGTGTCTTTTTACTTGTCTCTTAAGGCAGGAGCCACCTACGAACAGTCAACCACACTCTCCTTTACCGCAGCATCAAATAATTTTGAACTGGCAATTGCCGTGGCCATCGCCGTCTTCGGCATTGATTCCGGGCAGGCCTTTGCCGCTGTTATCGGGCCTCTTGTCGAGGTACCGGTTCTCATCAGCCTGGTTAATGTGGCTTTCTGGTTTAAAAGAAAATATTTTCCGTATGCAGTTGAAACCCCGGTGGGGGTCTGCCATGTTTCCTGCAAAGAGTGAGAGGCGGTAATGCCTCGGAAGAGATTTAAGGTCCTGTTTCTCTGTACCGGCAACTCGTGCAGGAGCCAGATGGCTGAAGGATGGGCTCGTCACCTCAAGGGCGATGTTGTCGAACCGTACTCGGCAGGCATTGAAAAGCACGGCATCAATGAACGGGCTGTCATGGTCATGGCCGAGGCAGGAGTGGATATTTCACATCAAAAATCCAAACTGATCAACGAGCTGCCAGCGGTGGATTTTGACTACGTAGTTACAGTCTGCGACCGGGCCTATGAATCCTGCCCATTGTTTTCCGGAAAGGCAAAAGTTGTGCATCGGAGTTTTGACGACCCGCCAGCGCTTGCTGATAGTGACGCAACAGAGGAAGCAGTGCTGGACTTTTACAGACGGGTCAGAGACGAGATTAAGCAATTTGTCCTGCAACTCCCTGAAGTCCTACAGAAAAAATCTACTTGAGGTATCCCCAGCTTTTCAATTTATTGTAGGCGTACTGTGCCTGGTCACCCTGCTGCACCTGCTGCAGGTACTGGTAGTAATAACGTGCCGCCTCTTTGTTTCGCTGCATGCCTTCCATTGATAATCCCTGATAGAAAGGTATTTCCGGATTGCCTGGCAGCAGGCGGTCATACTCTGTGAACTGCTGATAGGCCAGTTCAAACTTGCTGTTTATTATACCGGTCAGGCCTGTAACCACGTGACCCTGTGCTTCTTCGGGATAAACCTGGGTGGCCTTAAGGGCGTAGCGTTCGGCTTCACTGTTTTTGTCCTGGGCCATTTTGCATTTGGCCATCATTACCAGGGCAGTGTAATCATTCTTGGCTATTTGCAGGGCCTTGCCAAACTGCTCTTCCGCCTGCAGGTATTGTTTTTTAGCCATGGCTGTCTCGCCATTCTGTAAAGCGTAGATCGCACCTTTTATCTTTCGTAGCCCGTAGGTGTTGTCCATGAACCGCTGCCTGTGGTCAGGAGAAGACAGTTTGTTTTTATATTTACCGTGAGCATTTGTAAGGGCCGTCTGATGGCGCTCTTTATCCATGGGGTGGGTTGCAAACATCAGTTCAATAGCACTCGGATTTTTGTTCCCATTGTCGAGCAGAACCTCCATCAAGCCAACCATCCCCTGAGGTGTATAGCCCGTTTTGGTCATATACTCCATGCCGAGAGCATCCGCCTCCCGCTCATTGTCTCTGCTGTAATGGGCAAGGAGCGCACCGGCACCCAGGCCTCCCAAATCCTGGACAAGTCCGGAATAGTCACCATAACCCGAGGAACTTGCGGCAACAGCCGCGCTGGCAATGAGGACATTGGCAATAGTTCCCTTGGTAGCTCTTTCAGCAGTATGCCGGGCATTGACATGACCAATTTCGTGGCCTAGCAGGGCGGCCAGCTCCGCTTCATTGTCAAGCTCAAGCAGGATGCCTCGGGTAGTGGCAATTGAGCCTCCCGGAAAGGCATAGGCGTTAATATACGTTGCATTAACCGCCCTGAATGAGAAGGGCATATCGGGACGGTGGGACCGGGTAGCCATTTCGCTGCCGATCTGATTCAGATATGCATTGAGCCACATGTCCCGGACAGGGCCGTAATCAGAAGAGAATTGATAGGGTGACTGCTGCTTGTCGACTGCAATCTCTTCGGCCGGGGTCATCAGCATCAATTGCTGCTGGCCGGTAACAGGGTCAACAGCACATCCGCCTAGAAGTCCCTGGGTCATTATCGCACCGGTTCCTATACCGAGGAATTTTAAGAGTTGGCGCCTCGTCAACAGGTCAGCGTTTTTTATCAGCGTGGTCATGATTCCGGTTTGGTCACCTGGTTATTCCATCCCAGTCGATCGCCAGTAAAAGGTGGTGCACTGTTTTGTAAATTCGAGGTTCACCACTTGCCCTGGGACCGGCCACATTCAAGGTCAGGATAGTATTTTTCTCTAACCATTTTACAGCGGCATCAACCGCTTCGTCCATAGATATTTCATTAAAATCCAAAATAAGACATGGGCGGTCATGTTTCACGGCCAGGCTTTCCGTCAGGGACGTACCACCAGTGAGGGGGCCAAAAGCAACAATCATGGTGCCGTCACTTTCTACAACGTTTTTTTCTGTTCTTTCTCTGTATCTGTCTGAATCGAGTTCTTGTAGGGAATAGCTCAGGGGCAGTGGGCCGTCTTCAGTGGTTCTGCCTCGTGGCAGCCATCCGCCATGGGAAATGCCAAGTTCTATGGCCGCATCAAGTGCTGCCCGGTCAGCCCCGGTCTGACCCCCGGAAATGATTTTCATTATACAGCTGCAACCTTTTTGAAACGGATTTTTGGGGCAGTGCAGACAGGACAGTTATCAGGGGGCTCATCTACTGCAATATAGCCGCAGAAGTCGCAGACATGATACTGAGAGTCCTGAGGCCGTTCATCCAGGGTGTTATGTAGTTCAAGATTTCGTTGTTCCACAGATGCACTGTGCCGAAAACCAGTCGCCAGCCCCTTTGCATCATCTGCTTCAGCTTCCGCGAAAAGCTGGTGGTAGACTTCAATGGCGGCAGGGACTTCTTCGCCATATGCAGATTTTTCATTTTCATCTGTTGTGCCGACAGCTCCACGTACCTGCATAAGAAAACGCTGTGCCTGCATAGCCCTTGAGACGGCGAGGGTTCTGAAGAGGTGGGAAAGTTCAGGGCGTCCGTCTTTTTTCGCTCGCATGGCATACACCTTACTGCGCTCTGCATCCCTTGAGAGACGGGCGAACAGGTTGAGAAGTTTTTTCTCCATATTCATGATGAGTTTCCTGATGTTGTTATTGAGAATGTTCAGACAGTGATATCATTATCTGCCTGGCCATTGTTTTTAAATTCGTGAGATAATCCCGGGCAAGAGGGTCAAGGGCAACGACATTAGCGCCAATAGCCCTGGCAATAGTGCGTGCGGCCTTGTCCGAAAACTGGGTCTGAACAAAGATAACCTGTACTTTCTCTTTTTTAGCCAGTTCTATGAGGCGGGCAATATGCTTTGCTCCCGGCTCTTTGCTGCCGGGCGTGATTGATTTTTGGCGCAAATTGTATGCCTTGCAGAAATAACCATAGGCCGGGTGAAAGACGAAAACCGTACTCCCGGCAAGTGGATGGAGTGCATCGTTCAGGTATAGGTGAATGTCTTCTAGATCAGCAGCTACTTTCTTGAAATTGGAAGCGTAATACTCTTTCCCATCCGGATCGAGTTCAATCAATGAATCACGGATAATAATTGCATGCTCAAGGGCGAGCATCGGGTCAAGCCAGGTATGAGGGTCAATTTCTCCTTCATGGTGGCCATGGGTACTGTCTCCATGAAGTTGTATCAGATCAATGTTTTTCTGGAGGTCAATAATTGACAATTCCGGTAGAGTGCGGGCCAGCTTTGGGAGGAGAGAATTTTCAAAGGGAACGCCAACCTTGAAATATAAATGTGATGCTGCCATCCTCGCCATCTGTTTAGGAGTAGGGGCATATGTAGCCGGGCTGTAGCCGGGCTGGACCAAAGCTTCAACCAGGACCCGCTCTCCGCCAATTCGTTCAACAAAGAATTCTATCGGCAATATTGATACAAATACCCTGAGAGGATGTTGTGACCCGGAATCGGTCCCTGCGCCCAGGCAAGTTCCATGAACCATTTGAAATAACAGCACAATCAGGATAACAGAACAGAGCTTGCGGGGCAGGATATCTGTTAAGTCATCTGAAAAACGGAACATGCTTGGAACCTCAAATTGAGCCGGGTTGATCCGGCAAACAGAAGATGCTGTAGCAGCGTTACTTATCCATGGCCAGAAAAATGCATGAATAACATAGATTGGCCCAGACTTCCACCATGGGTGTTTAACGCACCAACCTTTAGGAATCCCTGAAACATTTCCCGGAGGTTGAGCATTGCAAAGTCCTTGCTTGAAAGTTTTGTGCTGTACTGTTTTTACGTGGGGAAGTACAGGGCAATTATAAATGGTAACGTCGAGACACTTTCCAGGTTGACCTGAAAATTGCTTATTTGGTCAGAAGAATAAGATCTGTGGATACTTTGAGATGTCTCTGTTGTTATTTCAGAAGGGCTATGTGCGTATTAATGGATTCTATCAACTTGTCAATCCATTCGTTGTAGTCATTGCTAAACATTTTGTTGCCCTGGTCGATGTTTTCACTGTCTTTATACTGTACAGTGTATCCTGTCGGAGAGTAAGTAATATCAACAGAAGCTTTGCTTGATTGTGAATTTCTTTTTTGGGCAGGGGTCGTTCCGTTGGATTTTTTTATAATATATGTCCCAACTATGTGCCAGTCGCTCCCCGGCTTCATTTCCCATCCCAGTTTTTTGCCTGCAAAAATTATCGCAAGTTTGACTTCATTGGCTGTTAAAGGTTTTCCCCGAGGTGAATTGATATCAACACTTTTGGATGATAAACCGACAACGGATGTTTGTGGGTCCGCGCAACTTATTAGTAAAATGCTCAAGGTCAGTGTGAGCAGTAAAAATGTTGAAGTGCCTTTCATATGTGAACCCCCTTATTAATGTCCTTTTTTCAGGTATAGAACATTTGGGCATGAAAGATCAAATGTTAATTGGAAAAAAGTAGAGAAGTTGACTTTTTTTCCAGTATATTTTTTTACATTGGAATAATTCTGTCATTGACGTTTGAGTCTTCTGAAGATGTCCGGGTCAAGCCTGGAAATACCTGGCCTGTTGTCACTGTGAATGGGGTTGTGATTTAAAAGCCTATGGCAATGTTCAGTCATCTTACGTATCCGCACACTGGTTTAGGTAGAAGAGGCTTGATTATAAGGCTATTATGACTTGGAAACGTTTTTGTCATTCGTCGGGCTGTTTTGCAACCCGGTGCTCTCCGTTCTTGCCAGTCAGCATAACTATGTGGCCGATTTGCCGGTGAAAAATAACCGTGGTAGTGTCTATGTGCCCATCTCTATGGTCAGGTCCGTTAGCCGTATGATAATGCTCAATATCATTTCAATTTGTATTAATTACGTTTTCGCATATGAGAATAGCAAAGTTAGTGCCATCAGTCTTCCACATATTCTGCCAGGCCGTAACGCATTGTTATTGAAAACATTTCAGGCTATTTTTCAAAAACACTCCCGCAGGTTGTTAACTCACTTTAGTTTACATCGCATGATAATTGTGTTAACTTGTTAACATCTATTACCGTGTAGTAATTTATCAACTGGAGGATAATGTGTTAGGGCAGCTGGATAATGTTTTTTGGAAAGACGTCGTCGAAATCATGCAGGACGGGCTTATGATTATTGATCCCGATGGCCATGTCGTTTATGTGAACAGGACATTTGAGAAGATGATGGGATATTCGAGTGAAGAGGTCCTGGGAAGAAGCTGTGAGATTTTTCAGTGTGACCGCTGTTATTCAGACAGGGCTGACGGTATGAATAAGTACTGTGCCCTGTTCAAAGAGGAAAATGTCACCAGCAGTGTCTGTAGATTCCGGAATAAGGACGGCAATCATCTCCATCTATTGAAAAATGCGTCAGTTATACGTGATAAAAAAGGCAAGATTATCGGTGGTGTGGAAACATTTATAGATCTCACCCGAGTACCGGAAAAAGAAAAGATGATTTCCAGGCTCAGGCAGCAGCTTCAATATCATGACGGTTTTGAGGGAATTGTCGGGAACTCTGAGCTGATGCGCAAGGTTTTTGACCTTGCGAGAAGTGCGGCCCTTTCAGACGCACCGCTCTTCATTTATGGTGAATCCGGTACCGGCAAGGAAATTATTGCAGAGGCTATTCACAAGAACAGTCAGAGAAAGGATGGTCCTTTTATCAAGATTAATTGTGCTGCCTTGAATGAAAATCTTTTGGAAAGTGAACTGTTTGGTCATGTCAAGGGGGCCTTTACCGGTGCAGATTATAATCGTGTCGGGCGCTTTGAGGCTGCCAAAGGCGGCAGTGTATTACTGGATGAGATAGGTGACCTTCCGCTTGCAACGCAAACCAAACTTCTGCGGGTTCTGCAGGAAAAAGAAATTGAGCGGGTAGGTGATCATCGTCCGGTTAAAATCGATGTGAGAATTATTGCAGCGAATCATAAAGATTTGCATCAGCTCATTGAAAAGGGCCTGTTCAGGGAGGATTTATATTACAGTATCGGAGTTATTCCCATCGAATTGCCCCCTTTGAGAGCCAGGCAGTCGGATATAATTTTACTGGTGGAATACTTTATTCAAAAAATTCGTGAAAGAACACAAAGGCCAATAGAGGGTATTACAAAAGGTGCTCTTGATCTTCTTTTGCAGTACTCCTGGCCGGGTAATATCAGAGAGCTTATAAATGTTATAGAATATGCATTTGTCCTTTGTCCCGAGGGAATGATAGAACCCGAACATCTCCCCGCGCACCAGCGGCAGGAGACTTTGAAACCATCAGCTTTTAACGGGCACGGTCCCGGAGATTATATGGATACCAGGAAACAGAAGTTGATAGTTGCCCTGGAAAAGACAGGTGGAAACCAGTCAAAAGCGGCTGAAGTTTTAGGAGTAAGCAGAGTCACCGTATGGAAGTGGATCAAGAAATACGGGATAAGTATGCAGGCGAAGGTCAACCCTTCTGGCTCAAGTTGATGTCGAGGCAAAGGCCAAGGACCTTGCGTTATGAATATTCAAAATGAAAGACAAACAGTTGTAATCGTATTCGGATTTTCAACATACTGATCAGTGGAAAACAAGGAGCAGGCATGAAAAAAGTTATTGTTGGTGTTGTGACGATTCTTATTATTGCAGGAATCTGCGCACCATTTGTCAACGGACTTGTAATGGAGAAAATCGTCAAACAATCTCAAAATGATCTGAATGAAATGTATGCTGATACCGGTTCCGGTACCACCATTGAGATTATTCAATATGACAGAAGCTTTTTATCTTCAGAAATTGAGTGGAGTATTAAGCTTGGAAGCCTGGCCGCATTATATGGTGTCGACGAAATCATACTCGTAGACCGAGCAGACCATGGATTCACTGGTGTTGTGTCAAAAACCAGTCTTGAGAAGAATCAATGGTTTGTCGATTTATTAAACGATAAGCTTGATGGAAAAAATCCCTTGAACATTACAACCACTTATCATCTATGGGGGCAAATCGAGTCGATAATTGACATTGGTGCTTTTTCAATTCAGGTGGAAAATGAGACCATTGATTTTCAACCGGCAAGGGTTGTTACTGAAAGCGACGGGAGGTTGACACATTTGTTCAGCGAGGCAAGCTGGGGAGGACTTTCCGTGTCAGATAAACTCAGGATATCAGGTATCTCAATGGTGTACGATTTGGAGAAAATTTCCACGTATATCTGGGACGGTGATATCTCATACAAAATTGAAAGCATGAAGATTGAAGACCAGGAGGAAAACTTTGAACTGACAAATTTTAAAGGCGAATACGCCCTGGATTTTGATAAAAAGAAAAACACTCTATCCTCAGGCGGTGAAGTAGACATTGAAAACCTTATTGCCGGGAACGAGAAGGTACAGGATATATTTATCAGGCTCGATGTAAACAACATGGATGCCCAGGGTTATGAAGAATTTATGAAATTATATACCCAGACCATGCATTCTGTCCTTGGTGACATCAGTGCAGCAAAAGATGACCCCGAAAAGATGGATGAAGTTTTGGAGGGACAGATGGCCAACACAGGTTTGCAGATGATGGCGGCATACGAGAAATTCTTGAAAAATGGACTGGAGATTAAAGTTTCAGATTTTCATGCCCAGCTTCCCATGGGGAAAGTTACAGGTAATATTGAATTAAAACTCAACCGGGACGTAACCTTGGCACAATTGGCCCCCATCGCAATGCAGCCCAACCTGGCATTTGACATTTTGTCCCTGCAATCAGATTTAAGTTTTCCCGCAGTACTTGCCGGCGACAAACCCATGCTGGTCTCGCCTGTATACCCTGGAATGCAGACCGGTCTGTTTGTGAAAGACGGAGAGAGTCTGGTCCACAGGGCACAAACCAAAAACGGGAAACTGTTTTTGAATGGAAATGAAGTAGTTTTTAATTAAACTTTTCGTAGCCTTTGTTGGTTCATAGCACAACATGTTTCGATATTTCATCGAAAAGACATCAAAAATACAGGATGAGATCGGCAGGTTAAAGAGAAACAATGTGTAAATGATGTCCTGACATAACTGTAAACGATGTAGTGAACTGAAAACAACATTTCACTTCTCCCCCAACTTTGCCAGTTGACATTCGGCACACAATGTAAGATAATAAGTGTGCAATGAGGTACTTTAACTGGGACAACGAAAAAAACGAAAAGTTGCGTGAAGAAAGAGGCGTCTCGTTTGAAGAGGCGGTTCTTGCTATTGAACAAGGACAACTTCTAGATATTTTAGAGCATCCCAATAAAGACAAATATGAGAATCAAAACATTTTTGTTGTCAAAATATATAATTATGTATGGTTAATCCCCTTTGTCGAGAACGAAAATGAAGTATTTCTAAAAACAATTATCCCCAGCAGAAAAGCGACAAAGCAATATTTACGTGGAGGCAAGAATCATGATTGATTTCACAGCAGAAGAAAAAGAATTGTTAGAGTCGTTCGAAAAGAATGAGTGGAAATCCCTTAAGGGAAAAAAAGGCAAAATATCACTCTATCAACAAATGGCAAAGTCCACTTTCAAAAAAGACAGCAGAGTGAACATTCGCATGTCCAGCAAAGATGTGCACGCTATACAAGTAAAAGCGCTGGAAGAAGGAATTCCATACCAAACCCTCATATCCAGTGTACTTCACAAGTATGTCACTGGAAAATTGAAAGAAAAAGAACTTTAACCAGGCACTCAACCGGAGCATCCGACTTAGGCGGCTGATGCATATCGCAGGTTCACGTCATTATGATTGAAATTCTTCCCGAGCATTGTCACATATGTAGTAGCGAGTTTGCTGTTGAGCGTGGCGAAGGTGTGATTTGTGACAACTGCGGTAAACCCACCTGTAACAGACATGTAGCATCAACACATAAGGTCGACGAAAAAATGGTTTATATATGTTCTGATTGCTTTGCAAAATCAGCGGAGATGTAAGCTTGTCAGCACAACGTTATATATGCAAAGAATGGAAGATTGGAATAAAAAAGAAGTGGATTTTTTAACAAGCAAAGGAAGCGTAAAAGTTCTTGCAAATCCTTATGATAACCTAGTCTCGAACGATCTTCCTCTTGCTTAAAATCGGTCAAGATACATAATATGAAATCGGACCGATTTTAACGGGGGAAGGTCATACTTGCAACATGTTGGGCATAGTATTGGGTGTCATGTAAATTATAAAAGAAAAAAAAGGATTCAGAAAAACTCTGAATCCTTTGGTATTTCATTGGTAGCGGGGAGAGGATTTGAACCTCTGACCTTCGGGTTATGAGCCCGACGAGCTACCAGACTGCTCCACCCCGCGTCACGTGTTGTGAGATAATAACGATATTTTAAAATAAGTCAAGCCTGTAGGAACATATACATCAACTCTGACAGAGTTTTTTCATGGTATTCAGGATATCGTCTGGAAAAGGTGTCAGCTTTCCATCGCGGTTAATACAGGCATGGACAGTAAATCCCTTGACCAGCAGTTGTTCGTTGTCGTTTTCATCGACCCTGACAATCCTGTAATTAAAGCGGGAAGAATATTTTTTCACCTCGGCCAGTGAAGTGTTGATGGTGATCAAATCGTCATAGCGGGCCGGGGCTTTGTAGCGCAGGTAACTTTCAGTTACCGGAAGGATAAGCCCCCGTTCTTCGATCAAGCTGTAGGGCAGTGACAGGGACCGCATCATCTCTGTCCGTCCCATTTCAAAATAACGGAGAAAATTGGCATTATATACCACACCTCCGGCGTCGGTATCGCCATATATGACCCTGTGGCTTATACTGAAAACAGGCGCGGTCATTTTGATGAGCAGTCTGCTCATGAGTATTTAGCCCTGATGTATAAATCGTTGGATAAAATCGTTTCCACCCGGCAGGCTGAGGCCGGTCCTGGAAACAGCATCTTTCACGTTTGACTCAGTATAAGTCAGGCCTGAGGGCTTTGCAAGTTTACGTGAGTCATAGAGAACCATTGGTACTGGCCAGTCTTCGTGAGTACGGCGGTTGACCGGAGTGTAATGATCCATTGTTACTACGACCCTGAACGGTTCACCGCGTCTTTCCATTTCTTCAACTATCGGCCTGACAATACGCGAATCAAAATCCTCAATCGCCTGTTTTTTTTCAGGGGCCAGGCCCTGGTGGCCGGCCTCGTCAGGTGCTTCAAGATGCACCAGGACAAAATCCTTGTCTTTGAGGGCCTCAAGCGCGGCAGATGCCTTGCCTTCATAATTGGTATCAAGGTAACCGGTTGCTCCTTCCACATTAATTACATCGAGCCCGCAGCTGACGCCAATACCTTTTAACAGGTCAACAGCAGAAATCAGGCTGCCGGTGACGCCGTAACGTTCCTTGAACTGTTCCAGTTCAAGAGGGCTTCCCTCTCCCCACAACCAGATAGAGTTTGCGGGGCTTAAACCCTGTTGTACTCTTTTGATATTAACGGGATGGTTGGCAAGGATCCTGGAGCTTTTTTCCATGACTTCTTTCAGGGTGTCAATTGCAAGATAGTCATTGTAGTAACGTGTCACATCCTGGTCCAGGTAATCATGCGGTGGAGCAGTTTTCAGGTCCGTAAAACCTGTTTTGTGAATCATCAGGTGGCGGTAGCTGATGCCCGGAAAAAAACGAATCTGGTCGCTGCCACAGGCATCCTGCACCGCATGGATGAGTTCAGCCGACTCTTCGGTAGTGATATGGCCGGCACTGTGATCACGCATGGTAATTTTGCCATTAACCGTACGGTCAACGGTAACCAGATTGCAGCGGAAGGCAATTTCATCAGGAGCTATTTTTACTCCCATGCTGGCCGCTTCAAGAGGAGCCCGTCCGGTGTAATATTTTTCAGGTTCATAGCCGAGGAGGGAAAGGTTGGCAACATCACTTCCCGGGGGGAAACCTTCGGGGACAGTTCTGACCAGGAGAAGTTCCCCATCCCTTGAAAGGCGGTCAATGGCAGGTTTGTTTGCCGCCTCAAGGGGTGTTTTGTCACCAAGCTCAGGCAACGGCAAATCGCCCATACCGTCACCGATAAGCAGGATATATTTCATGTTGGTCCTGCTGTGTTATTCCTGATCTTCAAGAATGCGGATTTTCACGGTCTCGCTGGCAACAACCTCCAGGGCATCAATTTCTGCAAGGGCCTTTTCGACTGCTGATTCCTGGGCCCTGTGGGTTCGTATGACAATGGGGACGGGTCCGCTTTCCTTTCGTCCTTTCTGGATAACGGATTCGATGCTGATGCCGTACTTGCTCAGGATACCTGAAACAGTTGACAGGACTCCGGGCTTATCCATGGCGGTAATTCTGAAATAATATGGGCAGAACAGCTCTTCCATGGGAGTGATCTGCCTGTCGATTATCTGGTCCGGCAAATATGACAGGTCCGGCACCCGGTTAATGGAACCTGACTGGATATTTCTTGCGATATCCACGATGTCTGCGGCAACAGCACTGCCGGTCGGCATCATGCCGGCCCCCTGTCCGTACAGAAGGACATTTTCAACCATATCACCGGTAAAATGGATTGCATTATAAGCGCCATTTATACTTGCAAGCAGGTGGTTTTCCGGAACCATGGTCGGGTGGACCCTGGCTTCAATATGGTCATCATGGTTGCGACTGATGGCCAGCAGTTTTATTTTGTAGCCGAACTCCCTGGCAAACTGGATATCAATCGGTTCCAACCGTGAGATCCCCTCAATGGAAATGTCTTCCAGGCTGATCCTCATGCCATAGGACATTGAAATCAGGATAGCCAGCTTATGGGCCGTGTCAATACCTTCTATGTCATAGGTGGGATCGGCTTCAGCATAACCCTTTTCCTGGGCATCTTTGAGAACTTCAACAAACGCGGCTCCTTCATCGGTCATCCGGGTGAGGATATAATTGGCAGTACCGTTCATGATGCCCATGATAGAGAGGATTTTATTGGCAACCAATCCTTCCTTGAGAGCTTTGATGACAGGAATGCCACCCCCGACGCTGGCCTCAAATCCTACTTCCACCCCTTTTTTGGCTGCCGCTGAAAAAATATCCCACCCTTCCTGGGAGATCAGAGCTTTGTTAGCCGTCACAACATGTTTGCCGGATTCAATGGCCTGGAGCATGAATGTCTTGGCCGGTTCAATACCGCCGATGAGTTCTACGATTATATCAATGTCCGGATCACTGAACAGGTCCTTGGCATCTCTTGTCAGGGTAACGTCGGCAAATCGCGGAGGGAGTTCGCTGATTGCTATGTCGGCGACTTTTGTCAGCCTGATTGACAGACCGCTCCGTTTTTCCAGACGTTTCTGCTGCGTTAGAAGCACTTCGGCGAGCCCACTGCCAACTGTTCCGAACCCGATGAGTCCTACCTTAATTTCTTTCATGATTTTACTGGATTATTTGAGTTGTTAAGAAGAGCAAACAATATCCGGCAACACATACTCTTTTTGACACTGATTGTCAAAAACATACGAGCATATTTTCATAGCTTAAATAATGAAGTTACGTTATAGTTAGCTTTCGAATGAATTGTCATTCACCCGCCGTTCTCCGGCATTTTTCTTTTATATTAGCAGGTTATTGTTATTGCCTTTTAATCTCAACTCAAGGAGACAGGTATGAATATTTTGACTTTCGGGCCTAACGGCAGCGGCAAAGGTACCCAGGGTGCCATAGTACAGAAAAAATACGATATTGATCACATCGAGTCAGGTGCTATTTTTCGTGAACATATCAAGGGTGGTACCGAGCTTGGTAATAAAGCAAAAGAATATATCGATCGCGGTGACCTGGTCCCGGATGATATAACCATTCCCATGGTCCTTGAGACCTTGAGCAAATCCAAGGAAAAAGGTTGGCTGCTGGACGGTTTTCCCCGTTCTTTTGCGCAGGCGGAGGCTCTGGACAAGGCGCTGAATGAGTCCGGTATGAAGCTGGACTGTGTTATTGAAATTGAACTTGACCGGCAGATTGCCAAGGACCGTATCATGGGGCGCCGGTTGTGTGCCAATGACAACAATCATCCCAACCATATCGCTTTTGAGGCCATCAAACCTGTTGAGAAAGACGGCCGTATAGTTTGCCGGGTTTGCGGAGGTGAGTTGAGCGCCCGTCCCGATGATCAGGATGAAGAGGCGATCAACAAGCGCCATAATATTTATTATGACGATAATACCGGAACCATGGCAGCGGTAAACTACTTCAAAAATCTTGACGGAATGAAAGTCATTTCCGTTGATGGTTCTTCAAGTATTGGCGATGTTTCCGAAGCCATCATGGGCCAGCTTGCCTGATTCATTTATTTTTAATTTTTGAAAATAAACGTTTCCATGCTTTTTGTAGCATGGAAACGTTTTTTTGTTTAAGAGAGACTACGTTGTGTAACCGTAGATGAGCGGTTACTTTTTATTTGACAGTATTGGTTTTTTTTTACATTGTTGCGACCATGAAAACAGAAATTTCCACAAACCTCCTGCAATCAGTAACTGCACAACAGGCCTTTGCCGAGGCCTCGACTGACCGGATAATGCAGTTAATCGACTGGACTGTTGAGACTTTTCGTGCCGGGGGAAAGCTCCTGATCATTGGTAACGGAGGCAGTGCAGCTGATGCCCAGCACATGGCCGCTGAATTTGTCAACCGCTTCAAGATCGACCGCCGACCTCTTCCGGCTGTCGCGTTGACCACCGACACTTCAATCATTACCAGTATCGGCAACGATTTCAGTTTTGATCTGATTTTTGTCAAACAGATCCAGGCACTCGGCAACCCCGGAGATCTAGTTCTTGCCATTACCACCAGCGGCAAATCTCCCAATATTGTGCAAGCTGTTGAGACGGCTAAGGATATGGAGCTGAAAACGGTTGCTCTCACCGGTGGAACATCTTTTCCCGGAGGAGATCTCGGGCTGATTGTCGATCTGCTTCTCAATGTACCGACAGACTGCACTGCGCATATTCAGGAAACACACCTCTGGATTGAACATGTGGTATGTGAAATGGTGGAAAAGGAGATGTTCGGCAAATGATGGAACCGCTTGATTTCAGTAAGCTGCAGACGTATTCCGTTCATGACCGGCACTCCAAAGTTACAGTGGAGGATTTTGCCAGGCCTGTAAAAGCTGGAATGAAGGTGAGTGAGCTGATAGAAAGCCTTCCCGGACAGCTGGCCGGCAAAGATTTTCCTGAGCTTGTGGAGCGGATAGTCACGTCATGCAGAAGCAAAAAGCCTGTTTTGCTTGGCATGGGTGCCCACGTCATCAAGGTGGGTCTCAATCCTGTGCTTATCGATTTGATGCACAAAGGGGTTATATCTGCCATTGCCCTGAACGGGGCGGGTATCGTCCATGACGCTGAGATAGCCATGGTAGGGCGAACCTCGGAAGAGGTCGCCGATGTGTTGGGTGCAGGAGCTTTCGGGGCGGCCAGGGAGACAGGGGAAGTCCTGAACAGTGCTATAAATAAAGGTGCGGAGAATAATATAGGCCTTGGCAGGGCAGTCGGAGAAGCACTTCTTGAAAATAATTTTCAGCACAATGAGCAAAGTCTTCTCGCCCAGGCATGCAAACTGGATATCCCGGTTACAGTCCATGTGGCTGTCGGCACGGATATCATTCATATCCATCCCAGCGTGGATGGTGCGGCAACAGGTAAGACAACGCATTATGATTTCAGGATCTTCTGTGGTCTTGTCTCACAACTGGAAGGTGGTGTATATCTGAACGTCGGTTCGGCGGTGCTGCTGCCGGAAATTTTTCTCAAGGCCCTGACCGTGGTTCGTAACCTGGGCCATGAAGTCAGGAATCTGACAACAGCCAACTTTGATTTTATACGTCATTACCGCCCGGCAACCAATGTTGTTCACCGTCCAACTCTGGAGGGCGGCCGCGGTTTTAATTTTACCGGACATCACGAACTGATGATCCCCCTGCTTGCAGCCGCAATTCTAGATGGTCTTCAGGCGTAATTAAAGAGAACGTAAGCATGAGAAAAGAAATTAAAATTGGTACGCGGGCCAGTCTGCTGGCAGTTACCCAGTCAACAATGATCAAGGAGCTGATCGAAGGACAGCACCCGGGAACGAGTGTAGAACTGGTTAAAATCATGACCAAGGGGGATAAGATCCTGGATGTCCCACTGGCAAAGGTGGGCGGCAAAGGACTTTTCGTAAAGGAACTGGAGGACGCCCTGCTGGACGGGCGGGCGGACCTGGCTGTTCATTCCATGAAGGATGTACCCACCGATCTGCCGGGGGGCCTGCATCTGGGAGTCGTTACCGAGCGTGAGAACCCCCGGGATGCGTTTGTCTCGAATAAATATAGTAATGTACTTGAGCTGCCCCAAGGAGCAACAGTCGGCACCTCAAGCCTACGGCGCAAATCCCAGCTGGCAGCCATGCGGCCTGACCTGATGATAGAGGATCTGCGCGGCAACGTTGATACCCGCCTGCGAAAGCTTGACGAAGGTATGTATGATGCGATCATTCTGGCGAGTGCCGGTTTGAACCGGCTTGGCAAGTCAGACAGAATTACTTCCTTCATAGAGCCCGTTCAGATGCTGCCGGCAATTGGCCAGGGAGCTCTGGGTATCGAGCTGCGGGTGGATGATACGGAACTGCTGGGAGGTCTTACCTTCCTCAACCACGTGCCTACAGCCATTGCTGTAAAGGCCGAGAGAGCTTTTCTGCTCCGGCTTGAAGGAGGTTGCCAGGTACCGATCGGTGCTTATGCCACTGCTGAAGGAAATACGGTTACCCTTACCGGGCTGATTGCCAGTGTTGACGGCAAAGAAATACTCAAAGAACATTCAACCGGGCCCGCTGAGAAAGCGGCAGAAATGGGAACCGAACTGGCAGAAAAGCTTCTTGGGCTGGGCGGCCGTCAAATTCTTGACGAAGTCTACGGAGCCTAGTTCCTGCAAACATGACTTCTACCGCATTATCCAGCCAGCCAACTGGCAAGGTTTATCTTGTCGGGGCCGGTCCGGGTGACCCCGGACTCCTGACCCTGAGGGGGAAATATCTCCTTGAACGGGCTGAAGTCGTGGTCTATGACTACCTGGCCAACAAGAAACTGCTGCGTCATGCTCGGGAGTCTGCCGAACTTATTTATGTCGGCAAAAAGGGGGGCGGTCTGCATGCCTATACCCAGGAGGGAATCAACCAACTGCTTGTTGATAGCGGCAGGGCGGGTAAAATGGTTGTTCGTCTCAAGGGAGGCGATCCGTTCATCTTCGGTCGCGGTGCCGAGGAAATTGAAGAGCTGGTCGCGGCAAACATCCCCTTTGAAGTAGTGCCGGGAGTGACATCGGCAACAGCTGCGGCAACATATGCCGGAATTCCCATAACCCATCGTAAGTACACGGCTTCGGTCGCGTTTATTACCGGTCATGAGGACCCGACCAAGAAAGAATCCAATATTCATTGGGACAAGCTGGCCACGGGCGCCGGAACAATCGTTATTTTCATGGGTATTAAAAACCTGCCCGTCATTACCCGGAAACTCATCGAGAACGGCCGTGATCCGAAAACCCCGGTCGCGGTTGTCCGCTGGGCCTCAACACCTGAACAGCACTCGGTAGAGGGCACTCTGGAGACAATCACCGATGTGGTTCGGGAGAAAGGTATTAAACCGCCGGCCCTGATTGTTGTCGGTGAAGTGGTTAAGTGTAGAAAAACGATCGACTGGTATGAGAAAAGGCCGCTTTTCGGGAAAAAGATTATAGTTACCCGAACCAGGGAGCAGGCCAGTGAACTGGTTGCCCTTCTGGAAGAGAACGGCGCAGACTGCCTGGAATATTCCACCATCAACATCGAGCCTGTTGATGATTACAGTATACTGGACAGGGAGCTTGAAAAAATAGAATCTTGTCAGTGGCTCATTTTTACCAGCCTGAATGCGGTGACATATTTTTTTAAACATCTCCATGGAAAGGGCAGAGATGCCCGTTCACTTGCAGGCCCCAAGGTTGCAGTAGTCGGCAAGGCCACAGGCGAAGAGCTGCTTAAATATGGAATCAGGGCTGACCTGATCCCGGAGAAATTCACAGGTGAAGGCCTGGCCGAAGCCCTGATCAATACAGGGGTTTCAGGCAACCGGATAGTCATCCCCAGAGCTTTGACAGCCCGGGAAGTACTGCCTGATATGCTGGGGGATGCCGGTGCGGATGTTATCATCGCTCCGGTATATCAAAATATTCCGCCGAAGGGAAGAAAGGAGCAGCTGCGCGAAGAACTGGAAGAAAGTAATGTTGATATGGTGACCTTCACCAGCTCATCCACGGTCACAAATTTTCTGACAATGGTTG
>CAMYLK010000005.1 GCA_947259225.1 uncultured Desulfobulbaceae bacterium
AAAATACTTAACAAGTTCTCTAAATTTAGCCTCAGAAATTCTTGAACGTTTTGTATACTTGTTTTTTAACGGCATGACTTAGTTTAGCACACATTTAATTATGCTCAACTAGTCTAGCCCCTTAAATAATGTGGAACTAGCCAACAACAGACAGGCCTTTATATTTTTAAAATTTAGAATAGTAACGATGGAAAATCCCCTTTTTCCTCTGAAAACTTTATTGTTATCCAGTCTGCCATAATACTGTACGTCGTCAGAGCATTTGAGACATATCAGCTCAGAAATTAAGAGACACTTTCCCGAAGCACTGCTGGTTTAATAACATCCCTTGGTAACTGCATCAATCCCAGATTTTTTCTTCTTCTCTGCTGCAGGGTCTGTTTCTTGACCCTGTCTCGCATCGTCTGAATTTCTTTCGCCCTGCCATAATAGACATCAGCTGGTGTAAGATCGGCTTGTGGCACTGTTGTTTCCGTGATAAGAGATAGACCTTATTCCCGAGAAGGGTGAAATGTTGCTATAATGTCACTTCTGGGCAAATCTAACTGTTAAACAGTAGAAAATATGATGGCATCTGAAATGGAATCAATAACTTGCGAAATCGAACTATGTTAACCCTGAAAAATATCAAAGCGTTGACTGTTGAAGCATCATCCAAATGCATAGGGAGATGTCCGTTTTGCAGCAGGGGGAAAAAAATCAGACCCTACGGGGAGCACTTGATCACACTTTCTGATTTTAAGAAATTGCCTCATGCTTTGTTTGAGGATATGGCATGGATTTCCTTTGCAGGAAATTTTGGCGATTTTTCCACCAACCCGGACATGATTAAGATTGCCGGTTATATAAAATCGTTGAATCCGGATATAAAGCTTGAGGGCGACACAAACGGGTCTGTTCAAAATGAATTCTGGTGGGGGCAACTGGGGACATTTTTTAAAGATGGAGAGATGACCTTCGCCCTTGATGGATTGGGAAAAACACATGCAATTCATCGGGTTGGAACCAAATTTGAAAAAATAATTCAAAACATAAAAGCATTTACACAATCAGGTGGAACAGCACATTGGAAATTTGTCCTTTTTGAGCATAATGAAAGCCAGATTGACGAGGCGGAGAAACTTGCCGAAGAAATCGGATGTAACAGATTTTTTGTGATATCATCAAGGGAGTATGATCTCCTTCGAAAAAGGCCGAAAACAATGAATTTCCGGCTAAAGAATGAAATTATTGAATCTTATTATGAACAAAACGGAATAGAAAAACAGATTGCCACCTGTAAACCCTTGAAGAACAAATCGTTGTATCTTGCAGCAGATGGTACAGTTCATCCGTGCTGTCTTGCGCATTGCATGTATATCACAGGATTTGCACCATCGTTTCATTTTATAAGCTCCTTGATAGAGAAATATCATGATCAGATTAATTTCAAAACAAAACCATTTGAGGAAATAATTCAGGGCCCATACTTTACTGATGTTCTGACACACTCAATAAGCAATCCATATTGTGCAATGAGGTGCAATAAGCACAGGAAAGAAATAAAAGAAGAATTAATTCTGCATGATAAGCATTTTTCATGACAATCTGTTTTGGCTCAGCAAGGGGTATTCTGTATGCCATAGCCTTGATGGATTTAGCTGATACCCAGTATTTGAGAGAAGGAGCAGTTTTTGCCTACAATTCGTCAACAAATTATAGATCTTCTCAATGAAGAAGAGTTGAACGCCAGAGATCTTTCCCAGGCTCTCAGTATTATGGAGAAAGAGGTGTATGATCACCTGGCACACATTGAGCGCACCCTGGCAAGACAGGGCAAAAAGCTGGGGGTGACGCCCTGTAAATGTCTGAACTGCGGGTATATCTTTGAAAAACGAAAAAAATGGACCAAGCCCGGCCGATGTCCTTCCTGTAAGGAAGGGCACATCAGTATGGCAGGGTATCGGATTGTTCCCTCCTGAATTCCATGTGTCGGAGAGGATGGGAGTATACCACTTTACTGAATCGAGGCAAGTTTCAGCCCCAGAATTCCGGCTATAATAAGTCCGACACAGAAAAAACGGATAAAGGTGGCGGCTTCAGAGAACATGATAATGCCAATGATAAAGGTTCCCACGGCCCCGATCCCTGTCCACACAGCATACGCCGTACCCATGGGGATTGTTTTCTGGGCAATGAGCAGAAGCGCTCCGCTCACCGCCATTGATACAATGGAAAAGGATATCCATCCGTATTGGGCACCATCATCTGTCCATCCGAGTTTAAGCCCCAAAGGCCAGCCCCATTCAAAAATCCCGGCTATAATCAGATAAACCCAGGCCATAATCTCTCCTTAAAGTATCAGTTGACATGGTTCTGGATGCGCTTACCAGCCGCCTCCACCTCCACCACCACCTCCTCCACCGGAGGAACCTCCTCCTCCGCTGCCGGAACTGGACCCCGGGGCCGTCGATGAAGAAGATATGGTTGAGGAGAGTGAAGAGCCGAGGTTTGAGGCCAGGCTGCTCGATGAGAAAGGGCGGTGGCTGTGGTACCACACTGGTTCGTAGCTTCCATCCTGACGAGCCTTTTCCAGTAGTTCGTCAAACTGCTCGCTCCATTCCTGTTCCACATCCAGTGCAAGAGCCCAGGGAAGGAATTTTTCAAAAAGTTCAGGCGTCTTTTCAGGCGGGTTCAGGAGGTTGAGCCGGTCTTTTTCCGCAACCGAAAGGTAGAGTTTTAACCCCTCTAGCTGATCCATGGTCCGGCGGCCGTATATTGTCGGTGCCTTGAGGAGATGAAAGAAAAGCAAGTTTACGCAAATGACCACAATCAATACCATGACAGTGGTATACGATGTGGCCGTGGAAAGGGCATACATTCCCATAAACCAGCCTCCAAAAAAAGGCAGTGAGAATAATGTTAAAAAAAGTGCCCCGCCTTTGTCATTCAGGTTGGACCTCCCGGATAAAACACTTTTCCATGCCTGGTATACTCCATAGAGTAACGCAAAACATGCTCCGGACCAGATGGAAAGCCAGAGAGACATGAATCCTGCCAGGTCCTTCTGGTGTGCTGTCAAAATAATCGATAGGATAATGAATAGTGTAATAAGCAGCCCCGGGACCAGGTATAATCTGTTGCGCTCGAAATGCATGCTTTGGAAGTCCGACTGCAGACTTTTCTCAAGGGCAGAAATAGATGCGCTGATTCTTGTATGGTTGCTTTGTTTAAGCACCAGTGTATTGGAACCGGAAAAGAGCTTGCCGGCGACTTTTTTTTCCCCTTTGGAAAGATCCTTGAGATCAGCTGTATCGGCCCGGGTGAGTGTGAAGTCTTCATCATCATCTTCTATGGTGAGGTATTTTTTCACAGCAAGGCTGACTACCGAAGCTGTAAATGCCTTGTTGTCAAATCCCATCCGCATGACGTAGCGCGCGGCTGCAGGGGTAAAGCCCGGAGGTGGTTCAAACCGGGGGATTATGGCTTCGGGCTCAGGGTCCCTCCCGACTTTTACCCAGGCAATGATATAGTAAAAAAACAGGATGAGAAGGCCGATGATACCGGTGAGGACTGTCAGGTTGTCACGGAAGAGAAAGGAGGCCCGGTCACCAATGTCAGGTTCGGTTACGATACCCTTGGGCCAGGCAACAGATACTGTCAGCCCCTCCCGTGGGGGAAGAGGTCGTGTTGTGCGAAAGCTTATTTCGTTGTTTTCCAGCGAGACGACTTCAGCCTGAGAAGCAGTGGAACCCTGCCTTCCGGTGTAAACACTGTGCTGAAGGACGGTGGCCTCTTTGGGGAGAACGAGGGTGGCTGAAGCAATTTCAATGGGGAAGCTCCAGTCATTGCCGGTCACGTTCCAGTATAGCTCGTCATAGTCTTCAAAAAAACCTATCTGCCGGTCAGTCTGATAGGTCAGGGTGTAAGTATAGGGTCCGGACCGGAGGATGACGTCTTTATTGCCAATATATACCCGGATGCCGTTTTTCATCTGTTTAATGTGATACGGCTCAGAGCGTCCCCCCTTCTGAACACTAAGGACGTTAAAACTCACCTTGACATGGTTGCCGGCCCTGTCAGTATAGTCTGTGGGGAAGTCACGGTAGATGCCGCGCTTGATATTTTTCCCTTCTGCAACAACGGAAATTGTTTCAATGACAGTGAGGCGTCCGCTTATGTCAACTTCTATCCAGCTGTCAAAGCTGGTGATCCGCTCCCTGGCCTGCACTGCTGTGCATATAACCAGCAGAATGAATGACAGAAGCAGCGTTAACGGGATGAGCGATATCCGTAAAGGGCTCTTCATTCTGGTATCAGCCATTAAAGTCGACCTTGGGAACAGCGCGGTCAGTTTCATCCTCGATTTCAAAGAATTCAGCTTTCTCGAAGTTGAAGAAGTCTGCGACGATAGAGTTGGGAAAGGTTTCTATACCGACATTGAGGTTGCGCACCGTACCGTTGTAATAACGCCTGGCCATCTGTATTTCATCTTCAAGCGTGGATAACTGCTGCTGCAGATCAATAAAATTTTCGTTGGCCTTGAGGTCCGGATAGTTCTCGGCTACGGCAAAAAGCTTGCCAAGGCTCCTGGATAGAGCCGACTCGGCTGCGATCTTTGTTTCAACACTTGAGGCGTTCATTGACTGGGTCCGCAGCTCGGTCACATTTTCCAGCACATCACGTTCGTGTCCCATATAACCTTTCACGGACTCAATCAGGTTGGGGATGAGGTTGGACCTTCGCTTGAGCTGGACGTCAATTCCGCTCCACCCCTCTTCCTTCATGTTTCGCAACTTGATCAGCTTGTTGTAGATTGCGATAAACCAAAGGACAAGAGCAACGGCAACGGCAAGAAGCGCAAAAATGACAGTGGACATAGCAGAAACTCCAATCTAGAATTGATGGATTTGTGAAATCAGGAACAATTTTTCTGAATTATTGTGAGTATATCAGAAAAATCAAGGGCTGAGAATTATTTTCAATAACATCAGAGGATAACAACCAGCAATAATACCCCTAAAACAATGAGAATCAAATTTGCTGAGGCAGAGCCAGGCATGATATAGTGAGCCGGTTATATTGAAGTATCGAGATTGGTTGTATTCCAGCACCTATGATTTGACGGTGCCTTATGGGGTAATCCTTCCAGTCTGGGGCCTCTTTTATTGTGGAAGCCAGGTGATTTCTTCCGGCCTGTACAAGACTCTAACTTTGTTGCCGGGCCGAAAGCTCTCGGTTGCAAAAACTTTTTCATCGATACTGGCAATAAATCGATGGTCACCGCAGACAATATGAATGCGTGGCCCTGCCAGCAGCTTGTCAAAAAAGATTCCGGTTATGACACCGCGTAAAAACCTCTCATTCTGCATCGGTTCACGGCTTGAAAGATCCAGGGCCTCAGGAGAAATGATGGCAGCGCTCTCCGGATGCGGCGGGGATGAGACGTAGAGAACCTGATCATCTGAAAGTGTAGTGCAGTATTGTTCTTCTCCGGTCTTCTCCCAGGGACCAAGCAGAACATTTTCAAAGCTGCACTCGAGGATACGGCCGTTGTAAAGGTAAATAATCCTGTCACAAATATCGTTAAGCCATGAGCGATGATGGCTGGCGATTATCAGGGTAGTGCCCCATTCTTTTTGAGCAAGGAGTACCGCTTTGCGGATGCTCCTGGCACTTTCCATATCAACACTTGCTGTCGGTTCATCCAGCAGAAGGCAATCTGGTTTCAGGGCAAGCCTGGCGGCCAGAGCGATTCTTTGTGCCTCCCCGCCTGAAAGTTCATGCCACTGTCTTGCCGCAAAAGAGGTATGCAATCCGACGAGTTTCAGGGCTTCGTTGACCGAAACGGCCAGGTTGGTCTGCGCGTTGCGAATTTTCAGTCCATACGCAATATTATCAAAGACTGAGCGCTTGAGCAGGTAGGGTTCCTGGGGAAGCATGGTTATCCTGTGCCTGACCTGCTTCGACAATGGAACGCTTTTTACCCCATCAAAATAAATATCACCGGAAGAACATCTCTCAGTCAAGGATAGGATTTTGAGCAGGGTGCTTTTACCGCTGCCGTTGGGTCCGGCAAGACCGGTAATACTAACGGGAGCGATATTCAGTTCAGGGATGGAAAGAACAGGCCGCCCGTTGTAACTGTGTGCAACTTTTTTTAGCTGGAGGATGTATTTCATACTTACGCTCTCCTTCTCAGGAAGGAAAGGGATAGATTAATTGCAAAAGCAATGGCCAGCAGGACTAAACCGAGGGCAATTCCGGTTGCAAACTGCCCTTTGTTCGTTTCAAGGGCAATCGCTGTGGTAACCGTTCTGGTGTGCCACTTGATATTGCCACCCACCATCATTGAGATGCCGACCTCGGTCAGGACTCTGCCCGTTGCCGTAACGGCTGCAATCAGCAGGCCAAGCCGTGCCTCCCAGATGCTGGTCAGGAAAATCTGCTTTGGGGAGGCGCCGAGAGAAGAGAGGGTAAGCCGCAGGGATGGGTCAAGACTCTCAACAGCAGTGGCCGTTAACGAAACAACGATAGGGAGGGCCAGAATGGACTGGCCTATGGCGATGCCGCTCAAGGTGAAGAGCAGTCCAAATTCGCCCAGAGGGCCCCTGCTGGAAATAAAGGCGTAGACAAGAAGGCCTATGAACACCGTTGGCAGGGCGAGCAGGGTGTCCACAACTGTTCGCAAACCTCTTTTGCCGGGGAAGCTCAGGTAGCCGAGTAAATAACCGAGAGGAATCCCCAGGAGGAGGCTTGCAGTCATGGACAGGGAGGAAACCTGTACTGTTGCAAGAACAGCGGAATAGGTCTCCCTGTCACCATGGACAAGAAGCTGGAAGGCTTTTACCAGGCCACCTAGAATAAAATCCATAAAATATCCGGGATCAGCAATGCTTATTCTTGAGTTGCATTTGGGGTGAACAGTTGTTTATTCATCAGGCGAAAATCACCAATTGCCTTTTGTGCTTCCATTCCTGCCATCCAGTCGGAAAACTGTCTGGCCAGGTCATTTTTTACCTTGGGACACCGTTTGGGATTTACCTCGAGAACACTGTACTGGTTTAAAAGGCTTGTATCTCCCTCAACAAGGATTACCAGGGGAGGGTTTCCATTGTGATTTGCTTCGTATTTTATATATGTCCCGCGGTCAGTCATGGTATAGCCGCCGCGTTCAGCAGCAACGCCAATGGTGGCAAGCATTCCCTGCCCGGTTTGCAGGTACCAGGGTTCTTTTTCAGGTACGGCCGCGAGAGCTTCTTTCCACAGTGAAATTTCTTTTTTGTTTGTTCCGGAATTGTCCCCACGGCTGACAAACACCGATTCCTTAGCACGGATTGACTGTAAGGCCAACTGTAATTCCTTTTTGCCTATGGCAGCAGGATCTGCTGCAGGTCCGATGATAACAAAATCATTGTACATTAATTCCCTCCTGTTGATGCCAAAACCTCTCTCAATATATTTTTTTTCTGCAGAGGGAGCGTGAACAAGCAGTACATCAGCATCACAGTTTTCACCAAGTTTGAGGGCCTTGCCGGTGCCTGTGGCAACCCATTTCAGTTTTATCGGGGTTGCCCCGGTGAACATCGGGGCGAGATAATCAAGCAGGCCGGTGTTGTCGGTACTTGTTGTCGTAGCCAGCAGGAGCTGCTTCTCCTCTGCATGAACGGGCAGGGAAAAAAGAAGAGCAAGTAACAGATAAGGGAGGATGTCACAGGTTTGTTTCGCATGTCGACATTTCATACTATTTATTTCCTTGAATAAAAAATGGCTATTGGACTGGCCTTCCAGCATAAGGGAAGCAGAGCATATAAATGTATACCTGAAGCGACAAACTATGTCAATATTGACATAGTTTGGAGAGGGGGTGTATACTCATGACAGGATAATGAGAGAAGAGAGCTTGGGAACTGGAGGTATCATGGTGGTGAAGAAGCACTTTGTCATTCGTTCAAAAATATGGATCGAAGACGATCACGGCAACGTCGTATTTGGCGATGGGCGTTACCGTATTTTGGACGCAGTTGATCGTTTAAGCTCCCTTCAGGGGGCTGCCCTGGAATTAAAGATGAGCTACAGAGCCCTCTGGGGAAGAGTTAAGGCATCAGAGGAGCGGTTGGGCCAGACGTTGGTTGAAAGACAGGGGAGGGGATCACGCCTGACCCCGTTTGCCCGTAAACTCATGATTCAGTTCCGGGAGCTGCAGGGTCGCATTCACCATGAATCAGACGCTGTCTATTCCAGCCTCATTTCAAACTATATCGATCAGTGAATGAATCGACAAATCAGTTTTATTCTATACACCGGTTCCGGTGTTGAACAACAGTACAAGATACTATTTCTCCATTTTATTAATGGAAGGTATAATTAAGAATAGGGTGTAAAATAGCTTTTAACAGGCAGGTGGGTGGAGACGAGGTTAGATATGGTCGAAAATGAAGATCACTATGAAGATGTATCCAAGCAGTTAAGTTTCGAACGGCGCTTTAAGAAACTTGCCAACGCAATCCATACTGCCAGCACCCCGAACGATATCATGGTTGGGCTCAGGGACCAGATACTCAGTGTCTACCAGGTCGAAATGGCAACCATCTTTCTTGTCGATACAGCCAAGATGCGGCTGGTTTCCTGGGTCCTCCTTCCGGGAGATTTCCTTGGCAAGATCCGGGTGCCAGTAGACAAGACAAGTATTGTCGGCTACGCAGCCACGACAAGGCAGATAGTGGTGATCCGGGACGCATACGACCAGAAGGAATTACAAAATATTGATCCTGAACTCGAGTTTGACTCCTCATGGGACAAAAAAGCAGGGTGCCGCACCAGACAGGTGTTGGCTATGCCCATTTTATTTCAGGGAACTCTCATGGGAGTCATTCAGTTAATGAACAGGCTGGACGGTACTGAGTTCAGCGAAAATGACAGTAAACATAGTGCAGATCTGGCCGAAACATTGGGTATCGCCTTCCGGAATCTCAGGCAGCAGGAGACCAGAACGCCGACCAAGTATGATGTTCTTGTCCGCAAGGAAATGATTACCGAGAAGGAGCTGGACCGGGCTTTTGCCATCTCCAACCAGAAGAATGTAAATGTCGAAAAAATCCTGATGCAGAATTTCCGGATTTCCAAATATGACCTGGGAAATGCCATTGCCCAGCATTATCATACAATGTTTATCGATTTGAGTAACCTTGAGGTCGATACAGCCAGGCTTTATGAGGGTATCAGTATTGACTACCTTCGAAAAACAGGACTTGTACCCATATATTTTGAAGATGGCAAGGTGACAATGGTGGCGGAGGATCCTGATAATCAGGCCCACCTGTATGAGATGAGGCAGGTGTTCAGGGCTGAAAGCGTAGAGGTCCTTTTCTCATTGCAATGTGACATTGAGGACTTTTATTCCCGGATGACAGCCGTTCAGGAAGGGAAACCGGTGGAAGGTGATTCTCAGGGCCAGACATTTGATGAAATTCTTCAGAAGATTAAGACGGGTGACACGGGGGTAAAAAAAGATAAATCCGAACAACCGGATACTGAGCAACGTCCCATCGTCATGCTGGTAAATCAAATTATCGAGGATGCCTGCAGATTGAATGCCTCGGATATCCATATTGAACCTTACGGAATGGTACGTGATGGAGAGGTACGGTATCGTGTCGACGGTCAATGTATGAATGTCCTGACCGTCCCCAGAGTACACATCCGTGCGGTTGTAGCTCGCATCAAGGTTCTTGCCGACCTTGACATCGCGGAGAGGCGCAAACCCCAGGACGGCAAAATAAAGTACCGTGCATCAGACGGGAAGGAAGTTGAACTGCGGATTGCCACTGTTCCGACAAGTGACGGGAATGAAGACGTAGTGCTGCGGATTCTGGCCGGCAGCAAACCTCTCCCGTTAAACAAGCTCATGCCCCTCAGACTCGCCAGCAAGTTTGAACCGCTTATCAGCAGCCCTTATGGAATCATACTGGTTGTCGGACCAACCGGTTCGGGAAAAACAACAACTCTCCATTCTGCCCTCAATTACATCAATACCCCGGATAAAAAGATATGGACGGCAGAGGATCCGGTGGAAATAACCCAATACCGTTTGCGGCAGGTTCAGATCCATTCAAAGATCGGATTGACCTTTGCTGCTGCGATGCGGTCATTTCTCAGGGCAGACCCGGATGTCATCATGGTAGGTGAGATGCGTGATACCGAAACGGCAAAAATGGGTATTGAGGCTTCTCTGACCGGCCACCTGGTTTTAAGTACACTCCATACCAACTCGGCATCGGAAACAATTGTGCGTTTGATCGATATGGGGATGGACCCGTTCAACTTTGCCGATGCCCTGCTCGGTATCCTGGCGCAGCGCCTGGTCAGGACGCTTTGTCAAAGGTGCCGACAGAAGTACAATCCCGATCAGGCTGAATATGGCCACCTGAAGGAACTCTATGGGGGAAAATTCGACCAGGATATTGAAAAGCCTTATTCGGACAAAGTGTTTTTCTATAGACCGAAAGGATGCCAGGCATGCAATGATACCGGTTACAAAGGCCGAGCCGGGCTATACGAACTCCTGGTGAAAGATGAAACCATGAATAAGCTCATTATCGAACGTGCTACTGCTGACGAGATCAAGAAAGCTGCAATGGAAGCCGGTATGACAACACTCCTCCAGGAGGGCATACAAATGGTTTTCGCGGGTAAGACCGATTTCAACCAGGTTCTGCGGGTCTGCATGTAGGGAATTATTTCCCGCAGTAATTTATCCGTAACATTACTTTCAGTCACTCTTTTGAGACTGTACTTAGGCCCTCTACTATTCCATTTCTGTTGGATAGCCAGCTTCCTCCCATTCGGCTATTTTCATATTGACATGAACTACATTGGTGAAGCCAAGATCTTGCAATGCCTTCGTTGCTAACGCAGCCCGGCCGCCTGTCCTGCAATAGATGTAGATTTTCTTTCCAGTATCGGTATTGTCCGGAAAGCCCACTTTCTTCCAAATTGTAAATTCTATCAGGCCCCGAGGAATATATATCGCTCCGGCAACATAGCCGTCCTCGTATTCTTCAGGTAGACGTACACCAACAATCAAATCATAAGCCCTGCTATCCATACTGTCTTGAGAGCTGCCATATCAATGCTTTTATGGAGGCTCTTTTGAACGTTGCCAACCATTTGCGGGACAATATCCGGATACTTCTTTGGAGCTTTTTTGTCTGCACCTATTGATGCCCAAGAAAGAAAAAGACAGAAAGCTACTATTCCAACGAAGAATAATGTGTTTTTCTTTTTCATGGCTCCCCCTTCTTTTAACTCTTTACTTTTCATTCTGAGTTGCCACCGGCAAACAAGGCTTCTGCAAGTAGATCGTCCCGGCCGTAGATATCCTCGTAAAAATACAGGGTGCCGTCTTTCGGGTCCAGGTATACCGTACGGTACAATATGTAAACAGGCATGGGTTGCTTCAGGGAGACAACCTGTCTTTTCCGGCTTGCAACGATTTCATCCACCCTGGTCTCTGTCCAACCATTTTCTTCCCCGCCCAGAACCCATGCCGCCATTTCAGCCGGCCGGTCCATACGAATGCAGCCGTGACTGAACGCACGCCGCTCCTCACGGAATTTGTCATGGTTCGGGGTATCATGCAGGTACACATTAAACTTATTGGGAAAAATCAGCTTCAGGGTGCCAAGCGCATTGTCCGGACCGGGATCCTGGCGGATACGATATTTTTCCATGCCTCTTTTTGATACCTTGTTCCAATCAATGGCCACGGAATTCTGCGATCATTTCTGCGCTACGTTCTTCGACAAGCCGTTCCATGTTTTTCTGCATCTGATGAAAACGCAAATGGGTTCGTACCCGGGACAGGACTTCCCGCTCATGGAATGGTTTGGTGATGAAATCGATACCACCTGCTTCGAAACCCTTAATTCTGTCGCCGTCATCCTGCAGTGCACTGATAAATATGATGGGTACTTTTTGTGTACACCGGTCCTGTTTTAGGTGCCCGCAAAATTCAAAACCATCCATCTCAGGCATTTGTACGCCCAGCAGGATCAGTCCGGGTGGTTTTGCCAGAGCCGAGTCAAGAGCCATTTGCGCTTTTTCCGCCGGCCGGACCGTATATCCATTTCTTTCCAATAACTCTGTAAGCAGCTGAAAATCTGGAACCTCATCATTAACGACAAGGATATCATTATCAATGTTCATGCCACCTCTTTGGTCTGACCACGGATATGCCCGTATAGTTATTATCAGTTAATCTGTTCATGCAAATTGTATTACAGTAAGGGAACAATTGAAAGCCTAGTTTTCTGATATCAGGGTATGCTCGAAGGAACATACTTCAGCTGTTTAATCTGCTTGTCAGGCTTTTCACTTCTTAACTGCATGGCCGATAAGATAAGGGGCGATATGAACCGGGATATAAAAGAACTCAAACGGCAGGATATATGTAAAGAGACACAATCAGGTCACCTTGATTATCGGCTTGCTATGAAAATGATCAACTCGATTGCCAGCGCTCTTGATACATATTCTGATATGAACATATTGATTGATCAAAGAGATACTTCTTTGAGCTCGGGAAACCTCAGTGAAGTCATGGAGATATTGGAAAGTATGGACATCAGGAACGTTTCCTTCACGAATAAAATTGCAAACGTCGTACCCAATGATCAAAGCCGTCTTAGATTAGCCAATGTGGTTAAAACAGTCCTTAATCTGGCAGGTAATACATATGAAGTTTTTACGGATTACGATGAAGCTATACGCTGGTTGGTTGATTGAGTCGTCGCAAAAGTGTTATATAGACCTGGAAGTCGTTTCTGTAGCCGAACCTGTCCGCTTCTGCGAAAAAGCGGGTAAAGCGCCAGCTACCCTATAACATAACTCCTTAACTCTCATATCACCATCTTCCTTTTCGTTCCCATATACCACTAAAGTTTAATTGACCCCTTTCGTCCCAGCAGCTATAATATGTTATATATTCAAGTGGAAAGGTGTTTGAAGCAGGATTCAATAAATATCCAACCGCAACCAAAAGGAGGAAAGAAATGAGGTATGTCATTGGTGCAGTGGTATTCTCCATGTTGATCTTCACAGGAGGTGCCTGTTTTGCTGCAGATGAAAGTGGTGCGTATGTAAAAGGTATACTCAAGTATGTCATGCCGGCCGACCCGTCAATCGAAGGTATCAATGCCGACATGGATAACGGTTTTGGCTGGGGCGGCGCCGTGGGTTGGAGGATCAACCAGTTCAGGGTGGAAGGAGAAATCACCACCCAGAAGACCGATCTTGATGCGGTCAGCACGGATGCTACAGGCAAGGTATCCATAGACTCGGGAGACATCAGGATGACCACCTTTCTGGTCAACGGCTACTGGGATATTCCAGTTCAGGATAATTTCGGCTTTTATCTTACCGGCGGCCTGGGATATGGAAATGCCGAAGTGAGCATTTATAATATAGATGATGACGACGGCGGCTTTGCCTGGAAAGTCGGTGCCGGGTTATTCTATAACATTAATCCTAACATGGCCGTTGATCTTGGTTGGGAATATGTCACTATGGATGATGCTGACCTGGACGCTACAGTAGAGGATCTGTATACAAACAACATCGTTGCTGCTTTCAGGTATTCTTTCTAATTTCGCCTATCACCGAAATCAACTCGCGCCTGGTCGGCTTTCGGGTCGACCAGGTTTTATTCAATGCATAAGTCCAAAAAACAATTTTACCACCTTTATGAACTACCTTTCCGGTATACTTGTGTTTCTTGTCTGAACCTCTCAGCAGTAATGTCAGTTAGGTCATCAGTTCTCCGTACTGTAAATTATCTGTTACGATCTTCAGTTTAGGTTCAAACGTTCACTTCCAGCCGACCAGGCCTGATTGAGTATAAAGATCATAACACTCTAATGAGCCATATCCCAATCATCTCTAAACACATTTATACTGGACGAGCAGGTCCCAAATCTTCCTTTTCGTTTCCAAATACCACTAAAGTGTACTTGTTCCCCTTCTCCTCCTGGAGATATCATATTATATAATTATTTTTTCCATACTGTTATTCCTTACCGCTTGTGTAATCAACATAGAATGAGTGGTCTGGACAGGAACCAAAAAGAGAGGGGAAGGGAGCGAAATGAAACTGCCGTCACAGAGAACAAAGATCGTCTGCACCATCGGCCCGGCATCGAATAAGCCGGAGATCATGGAAGAAATGTTGCTGGCCGGGATGAATATCGCCCGCCTCAATTTTTCTCACGGCAGTTTTGACAGCCACCGGGAAATAATCCGGAACCTGCGGGCAGCTGCACAGTCCACCGGGCGCCGGCTGGCAATCATGGGAGACCTGTCAGGTCCCAAGATGCGGATCGGTATGCTGGCAGAGGAACCGCTGGAACTGAAAGCAGGCAATCTCTTCACCCTGACGACTGACGACATCGTCGGCGATGCGGACAGGGCTTCTGTCACCTTCGAGCGACTGCCTCAGGCGGTCAGAGGGGGGGACACTCTTTTCCTGAACGACGGTATCATTCAGTTGGAAGTCCAGTCGGTAGCTGGCAGCTCTGTAGTGTGCAGGGTGGTCGCAGGTGGCGAACTGCGATCCCGCAAAGGGCTCAACCTGCCGGGCATTAACCTCGGCATTTCTGCTTTTACAGAACGGGACAATGAATGTTTGAAATTTGCTGCGGATGAGGGCCTTGATGCTATCAGCCAGTCATTTGTCGAATCAGGTGGTGACATCAGGGCCGTCCGGCAGGCAGCGGACGCATTGGGCTACAAACCTTTTATTATTGCCAAGATTGAACGATCAAATGCCCTCCACCATATGGATGATATCCTTGAAGCTGTGGACGGGATCATGATTGCCCGCGGCGATCTTGGCGTTGAGGTCCCGATCGAACAGATCGCCATTACCCAGAAAGATCTCATGCGGCAGGCCAACAGAAGGATGAAGCCGGTCATTACCGCCACGCAGATGCTGGAATCCATGACCAGGAACCGGCGGCCGACAAGGGCTGAAACCACGGACGTTTCCAATGCCATCCTTGACGGCACAGACTGTGTTATGCTGTCGGGCGAGTCGGCCATAGGAAGGTATCCGGTGGACGCTGTCACTATGCTGGCCAGGATAGCCGCCCAGGTCGAAAAACACCGGCGCAAGATATCGGTACGGGAGATATATGACGGAATTGATATCAGGAGCAGGGTGAAACCTGCGCACCTGGTCGCCATCGGGATCGAGGCGTGCTTGGAGTATGCAGTCCCGGCCGCCGTCTTTGTGCCGACGCAAAGCGGTGCGACCGCCCGGAGCTTGTCACTTTTCAGGCTGCCGGTATGGACCATCGGCATCAGCTCGAATAAAAATACCTGCCAGGGGCTGGTATTTTCCTCCGGCGTGCATCCTGTGTATAATGAAGACCATCCTGCCGATTATTCACCGTTTGTCCGGCAATGGCTCAGGGATTATGAAATCGAGGGGAATATTGCCGTGCTCACGGAAGGGCCGTCATCGAAGCATCCTGGATCAAACCATCGGATGGAGATCATAAAACTGAGGCAATCCGAAGAATAAATGCAGGGAACACTGAAAGGGGCATCTCTTCTATCAGGTTGCTATGGGGGCAGATTTCGTTCTTTAATTTCGCGATACCTGCCGCTTCATTTTACTGTCCTATTCACCATACCACTAAAGTGTAATTGTTCCTCTGTAGTAACGGGAGATATATTTACGTAAAATATACAGGGGGAGATATTTTCGGATGACGATCTTTTACCGGACATTTACAGTGTCTGGTTGTATATATTCTTAACTTTATATGTTAATTCATTTAAAATTAATATAATGTGGATTAATTTTTACAATTTCATACAGTGCAGCCATTCTGCTGTGTTTGTTCAGTACATATCACTACCATATCTGTAGGGAGATACAATGAAATCGACAAGGCTTGATCAATTCTTACCATTTCCCAGAATTGACAGTTATACAGCAATAGTAATCCTGCTTTTTGTCGGCCTGGTTCTCACGTCCGGTTGCAGTAAAGAGGAAGAAAAACCTCCCAAGCCGGCTGTCCAGGCTGTTAAAATTATGACTGTTCAGGCCGGGGAAGATCAATATTCCATGTCTTTTCCGGGCAAAGTGAGAGCTGCAAAACGATCAGAGCTTTCATTCAAGGTTTCCGGGCCTTTGAATGAGCTGCCAATTGATGAAGGGCAGCTCGTAAAAAAAGGAGACCTGGTTGCCCAGATTCTGCCCCGCGATTTTCAGGTAGCCCTCAATGAAGCCAGGGCCCGTGAAGTTGAGGCTGAGAAACAGTACCGCCGTTACAAGGAACTGTACGCCAAAAAACAGGTTTCCAAAGCAGATTTTGACCGGTATAAGGCAGCCCGTGATGTTGCCCGTGCGCAAAAGGAAGACGCTGAGAATGCCCTGGATGACACCACACTGCGCGCGCCATTTGACGGGGTCATTGCAAAACGATACGTGGAGAATTTTGAAAAGGTCCAGGCCAAGCAGCCTATTGCTTTTCTGCAGCTCATCGACCAGCTGGAGATCCTGATTGATGTACCCGAACTGACCATGGCTCGATTCCGAAACCAGGGAGGAGGGGAGGTTTTAGTGACTTTTGATTCCGTACCTGACAAACAGTATCCTCTGGCAGTTAAGGAGTTTTCCACCAAGGCTGATCCCGCTACCCAGACCTACCAGGTTGTCATGGTTATGGCCCAACCTGAGGAAGCGAACATCCTACCGGGCATGACCGCGAAGGTTACTGCAACCGCAAATGAAAAAAGCACAGGAAGCACCAGTATAATTATTCCGGCTCTTGCCGTACTCAATGACGCGGACAACAATTCTCATGTCTGGGTAATGGACATGGAGAACAAGACGGTTCATAAAACCCTTGTTCAGGTTGATCGCCTTGAGGGTTCTGAAAATATAGTTATTCAGGAAGGCCTGCAGGGAGGCGAAACGATTGTTATCGCCGGTGTGACAAAGTTGCAGGAGGGCATGAAGGTCCGTCCCTGGGATAAGCAGCGTGAGGGAAAGTAAGGTATGAATTTAGCCGAATTTTCCATACAAAAATACATTATCACCTGGACCATGACCGTGGTCCTGCTTGTCCTGGGTTACCTGGCCTACCAGAGCCTTCCCCGGCTGGAAGATCCTGAATTTGCCATTAAGGATGCGGTCATCATTACTCCGTATCCGGGAGCTTCCCCGGAAGAGGTTGAGCAGGAGGTGACCGAGAAGATTGAAAAGGCCATGCAGGAGCTTGGTCAGCTCAAACGGGTGGAATCCTATTCCGCACGTGGACTGTCAACGGTTAAGGTCAAGATTAAGGATAACTATGATAAAACGGCCCTGCCGGCAGTATGGGATGAAATGCGGCGCAAGGTTCTCGACGTCATACCCCAGCTTCCTCCAGGCGCAGGACCGCCGATAGTCAATGATGATTTTGGCGATGTATTCGGGGTGTATCTCGCCCTGACCGGACCCGGGTATACCTATGCTGAACTCAAGGATGTGGCGGAACTCCTGAAGCGGGAACTGCTGGTCGTCCAGGATGTCAAGAAAGTCACTTTCCTGGGTGAACAATCCGAGGCCATTTATGTTGAGATGTCCCGGGCCAAAATGGCGGCGCTGGGTATAACTCAGCAGGAAATCTATGATACCCTCCAGGCGAAAAATCTTCCGGTTGACTCGGGAAGCATTAAGATCGGATCCGAATATATGCCGATCAGTCCCACAGGTGAATTTAAATCGGAAAAGGATTTTGAGGGACTGTTTATCGCTTCCAAGAGCGGAAAATTAATTTACCTCAAGGATGTGGCGACAGTCCGACGGGGGTATGTTGACCCGCCCGGCCGAATGCTCCGTTATAATGGGGAGCCGGCCATTGCATTGGGCATTTCCACTATCATGGGAGGAAATGCTGTCAGTATGGGTAATGGCGTCCTCAAGCGATTGGACGAGATGCAGGATCAGATTCCCCTGGGCATGGAAGTCAACGAGATTGTCATGCAGTCCAAGTCGGTCACCAAGGCAGTGAATTCTTTTGTTATTAACCTCGTTGAAGCAGTCGTTATTGTTGTCTTAATTCTGCTCATTTTTATGGGTCTGCGGTCCGGATTGATCATCGGTTTTATCCTCGTTCTTACCATTGCCGCAACCTTCGTGGTAATGGGGTATTACCAAATCACCCTTGAGCGCATCTCGCTCGGTGCCCTGATCATTGCCCTGGGCATGCTTGTTGACAATGCCATTGTGGTGGTTGACGGTATGAAGGTGCGAATGGAGCAGGGTAAGGACGGGATGAAGGCCGCTAAAGAAGTAGTCGGGCAGAACGCCATACCACTGCTTGGAGCGACAGCAGTTGCGGTGCTTGCTTTTGCCTCAATAGGCGGCATGGATAACCAGACCGGGGAATACTGCAGGTCGCTATACTACGTAATACTTATTTCTTTGTCTCTTTCCTGGTTAACTGCCGTTACAGTAACCCCCCTGATAACAAAACAGTTTATTCTGGGTAAAAAATCCGCCAGTGATGAGGGTGGAAAAAAAGATCCCTATGGCGGTAAATTTTACCAGTTATACAGAAAAATCCTGGCGACAGCCATTCGACTGCGCTGGATTTCCATCGGCATTGTTGTCGGCATGTTTGCTCTTTCCCTGTACGGTTTCGGTTTTCTGTCCAACCAGTTTTTCCCGCCGTCAACTGCGCCGCAGTTCCTGGTGGAGTGCCAGTTCCGGGAAGGCAGTCACATCAGGGAGACTGAAAAAGGGGTGGTTGAGATGGAAGACTACCTGAAACAGTACGACTCCATCACCAATGTAGCATCAGCCATTGGAGGTGGCCATCTCCGGTTCATCCTTACCTATTCCGTACCTGTGGATGCTGCCAATCAATATGCCTGCCTGCTTGTCACTGTTGAGGACTATAAGTTTATCAATGAAATTGTTCCGCAAATCCAGCAGGATCTTGAAAAGATGTTTCCTGATGTGACCGTCAACGTTAAAAAGTTCACCCTGGGGCCGGGTGAAGGCGGAAAGATTCAGATGCGAATTAACGGACCCGACCCGGATGTTCTGCGTTCACTGGCAGATAAGGCCCTGGCAGTAATGGCCGCAGACCCGGTTGCCCAGGCTATTCGGACGGAATGGGGTGCCAAGGTCAAGGTTCCGCAGCCACTGCTGGCAGAAGATCGGGCCAGAAATCTAGGCATAGACCGGCCCATGATCGCAACAGCCATAGAGTCAAATTTTTCCGGTACCCAGACCGGCATTTACCGGGAAGGGATCGATTTAATTCCTATCGTAGCCCGAGCGCCGGCCAATGAGCGCAATACCATTGAAGATATGCGGGAACTGCAGATTTACAGCCCCAGTGCCGGTCAGGAAGTACCGATCATGCAGGTAGTGAATGGTATTGACACGGTATGGGAAAATGCACGGGTATCGCGCTGGCACCGGAGGCCGTTTATCAAACTGCACGCTGATGCGAGAGAAGGGCTTCCCTCGGAGCTGCTGGCAAGGATAAAGCCGAAAATTGAGCAGGCCCTTGGTGCCGATGTTGAAGCTTATACCGGGAAGCCATTGAATGAGAAAAAGGGGTATACGGCCTCAACCATTCCGGTCAAGTATGATGATATTATTCCGCTTAAAGGAATGCCGGGTTATTTCATGGCCTGGGGCGGAGAGATTGAAGATTCGGCAGATGCAACGAAAAAACTTGCTGAGAACATCCCGGTCTACTTCGGTATGATGATCCTGGTGGTCATCTTCCTGTTCAATGCTTTCCGCCAGCCGTTGATTATCTGGCTGACCGTGCCCCTCTCATTGATAGGGGTGACGGCCGGGCTCCTTCTTTTTCGGCAACCGTTCGGGTTTATGGCTTTGCTGGGACTCATGAGCCTTGCCGGGATGCTTATCAAGAATGCCATAGTCCTCATCGACCAGATAGACACGAATATCAGGAGCGGCATGCCCAAGTTTGATGCCATTGTCGAGTCCGGCGTTTCCAGGATGCAGCCGGTTATGATGGCCGCCATAACAACCATGATGGGGATGATCCCGCTTTTTCAGGATGCTTTTTTTATTGCCATGGCTGTAACCATTGTTTTTGGTCTTGGTTTTGCTACTGTTCTGACCCTGGTATTTGTGCCGGTCCTGTACGCTACTTTTTTCCGGATTCCGTCAAATTGACGTTTCAGTGAGGAGAATACGAATGAAATTCCGACTGACTGCCCAGTCTGCCTGTCTTGCCCTGCTTCTTCTTTTTTCAGCAGTTGATGGCTATTGTCAACAACTGACTTCTTTTACAATCGGAATTGTCACGGATGGACCAATAATCACAAGACCGGAAATGGTCAGTATATTCAAGCAGGAAATAGTGAACATTGCAGAAGAAGAATTCACGGTTTCTTTTCCTGAGAACCTTACCAGGGAAGCTGATAATACTGCAGCAGGGGTAAACCGGGAGATTGATTATCTGCTCGATAACGAGGAAACAGATCTGATCCTTGCTCTTGGTACAATCGCGACCGCAGAAGCCATCAAACGGCGCGATCTCGCTAAACCGATTGTTGCCGCCCTTGTATTGGATTCGGATACTCTCCAGGCTCCGCGGCAAAATGGCGGAAGCGGTGTTGCCAACCTTACCTATCTGGATATTCAGACTCCCTTTGGTAAAGAACTGGCACTGTTTCGAAAGCTAGTCCCGTTTCAATCGCTTGGGATGCTTATTGATGAACGTGAGCTGAAAGGTATCCCGGAGATCGCCAAAGTTGCCCGCCGTCTAGCAAATGAATATACAATGGACGTTCAGTTGATACCTGTGAAGGAATCAGCTGATGAAGCGCTTGCGAACATTCCGCCTGGAGTAGACGCAGTTTTTCTCGGACCCTTATGGCGTATTTCGAATGATGAATTCAGCCGGTTAAGCCGGGGACTTGTTGAGCGTAAATTGCCAAGTTTTACAATGTGGGACAGGAGATATGTTGAACAGGGGATTTTTGCCGGCAATATGCCGGGCAACCTGCTTGAACATGTTGCCCGGCGGATTTCCGTTACCGTCCAGGAGATTCTTCAGGGGGAAGATGCCGCAACAATTCCGGTAGCTTTTTCGCGTGGTGAAAGACTGTCAATCAATATGGAGACTGCCCGGGCAATTGATGAGTATCCCAGCCTCGCGCTCATGACCGGTGCTGACCTGCTGAATGAACAGCGAAAGGATATTTCCCGCCGGCTTAACCTTGCCCAGGCAGTGCATGAAGCCCTGCAGGCAAATCTCGATCTTTCCATTGCCGAACGCCAGGTATCAGCCGGTGAATACAGTGTCAAGGAGGTGCGGTCTGTCCTGTTACCCCAGATCGGTATTGGTGCAGGAGGACGCGCCATTGATGACGACCGCGCCAGGCTGGGTAGTGGTATAAATCCGGAAAAGGCATGGGTGGGAAGTGCAACCGCATCACAACTTATATATTCTGAACGGGGCTGGACAGATTACTCGGTGGAAAAGTTCAGGCAGAGCGGCCGGGAATATGACCGGGACAGTGTCCGGCTCGATATTATTTTTGAGACTTCTGTTGCCTATCTCGATGTACTCAGAAAAAAAACCATCGAACTGCTGCAGAAAGACAACATGAAACTGACCCTGGCTAACCTGGAAAGGGCGCAGATAAGGTTGGATACAGGAGTGGCCGGTCCGGATGAACTGTACCGGTGGGAGACACAGTTTGCCAGGGACCGGCAGGTGGTCCTGCGGGCCGAATCAGATTCTCTGGATGCCATGCAGAACCTGAACCGGATTCTGCACAGGCCGGTGAGTGAAGAGTTCATTGCCGAAGAAACAGATCTAAGTGATCCTTTACTGGTGGCCGGGGATAAGCTTTTTTTCCAGTTGATGAGCAGGCCGGGATACTTGAAAGAATTCAAGTCATTCGCTGTTGCCAAAGGAATTGAGGCCTCACCAGAACTGAAATTTATCGAAAGCCAGATTGAAGCCCAGAAGCGTATTCTGACCGCATCAAAAAGGGACTTCTGGCTGCCTACATTTTCCCTTGAAGGCGATGTGGACCAGTATTTTTCCTATTCAGGCGAAGGGCAGCGGGACAAGGAGGCTACCGGCCTGGATGATACCGACTGGTTAGTCGGTGTATTTGCCAGGCTGCCGCTTATCGAAGGCGGAAGGAAAATTGCGACCATGAAAAAAAGCAGAGAAGACCTGCAGCGGCTGGAGTTCACACATCAGGACGGTCAACAGAGAATTACCCAGGCTATACTTGCAGCTGTTAATACGATCAGGGCTTCGTATCCGTCTATCAGCCTTTCACGGGAGGCGTCTGAATCCGCCCGCAGAAACCTGCAGCTCGTCACCGATAGTTACGTACAGGGGATCAAATCAATTATTGATCTGCTTGATGCCCAGAGCCAGGCTCTTACAGCTGATCTGGATTCGGCCAATGCGGTGTATAATTTCCTGATCGACCAGATGGGGCTGCAGCGGTCAATGGGTACTTTTATTACCTTCCTGCCGGAAGAAGAGAGGCAGGAGTGGAAAGACCAGTTAAATAAGTTTATCCAGTGATCACTTCGCCAGAGGTTGTTTGTTCAGTTTCCAGGGAACAAGCATGGGCACTTTTCGGCAGTACTCTCTGTACTGTTCGCCAAGTTCTGTTATCAATCGTCTCTCCTCAAGGTAGGTCCCGACAATAAAATAGCCGGTCAGGATTATCCTGGTTAGCAGGTATACATCCGTGATTGCCCCGAAACCCCAGATCAACGCGATTCCGCCGCTGTACCATGGGTGGCGGACATAGGCTAGGGCGCCGTCGGTGTGCAAGGGGAGGGTGACATTCGCCCTTTTTTCCCTTGCGTTTCTCCACTGGGTGATACCAAGGAAAAACTGCATGTCATATACCCTTGCTCCAAGGTAGAACATAGCAACACCGTAGAAGAGCAATGCACCCTGGATAATGTTGATTGCGGGGTTTTTGGGCAGGAGAATGTTTTGGGAAAGGGAAAAATGGTACCAGAGGACAGGGATCAGGGTGACTGTACTGAACAGAACATAAAATAACCTGTAAAACCCGGAACTGTCAGGTATTAATTTTTCGACAAAAGTGTGAGCCTGCCTGGAGATGAGCAGGCTGTGCAGGCTGCACCAGGCTATCCACAGACAGGCAAGCGTTGCCATTTACGATATCAGATCTGCGGTGTGAACGGAGCGGGTTGCAGCATATCTTTCGGAGAGAGATCAGGAGTGAATACGACGACCGAATTGGGTTCGGGAAATTGTATTGCCGTATATCTGTACTGGGAATACCAGAAACCCACTTCCTTGCCATCAGGTGCCAGAATGCGGGAACCGTAATAGGGGTTCCTGAACCGGTGGGAATTGTCGATAATGACGTTCCAGGAATGCAGCACATCCTCCGATATATCAACTTTGATCCAGAAGTTTTTTTCATTGGGGAAGGTATAGCTGTGGTGTATACCGATAATGGCATCCGGCTGAGCCTCGGGTCCAGTGTAGTAATATGTATGAGCAGGGATTACAGTATTGCTTTCTACAGCTCTTGTTATCTCATCTGAACGTGAAAGTGTGCCGTTATTCTTAACAGAGGCACAACCTGTCACCAGGAAAGCACAAAATAATACCAGAGATACAATATATAAAGTTTTCATGATCCACCTCCTGCAGAAAATTCCTCAGGAATTCTTTCCTCACTTCAATAATAATCATGAATTGCTTCTTCGTCCATGGAGTCAGATTTTTAATTCATGCCATGTTACCACCACGCCTGGAAATAATTCTTGCATTAGTATTCAAAATTCCTGAAAGGTGACTTGCTCCTTTTTTCAAGAGTTGGTGAAGGTGTGAAAACAACAATGACATTATCGTCGGCAGACCTGATAACTGTATGAGTCTGTTTTGAATACCAGTAACCGGCCTTTTCCCCCCGGGGAGTGAAAATTTGTGAACCGCGGTATGGAAATTTTACCCTGGTGTCGTTAGAGATGATACGGTTCCAATCCTGCAGCATTTTCTCCGTAATATCAACCCTGACCCAGAAGTTCTTTGCATTCTGCAGTGTAAAGCTCTTGTGGATGGCTATGATGGCCTCAGGGGCAGCCTGGGGTCCATAATAGTAGTAGATGTGATCGGGAAAAATCTCTGCATTTTCAAACGTGTTTTTTACTTCGTCACTCCGGACCAGCGTTCCATGATCAGCCGGGGTGGCACAACTGACAATGAGAGCAGCTACAAGTACCGGAAAGAGGGAATAAAGCTGTATCCTCTGGAAAAACCTATTCATTTCTGAACTCTCTCAGCATATTTGCATGGTGCATCTCTTCTTCCATGTCAATGATGTGGCACACCTTACAGTTGAAGTTTGATCCAATGGGATAGGGCAAGCCCTGGTACTGTAGAGGTTGGATGGCATCACGGTTGCCATTATAGGGATTTCGTGCAGGGTAAATGGAATGCGGGCTGTTGTGGCAGGCTGCACAGCGCAGACGACCGCTTTCGTCCGTTCTGTTCCGGAAAAGGTTTTCTTCGCTGTCGGTCCAATGGTTAAAATCAGTGTCTCCCTCAGGAGCCTGGAAATCAACATGGCAATTCAGGCAGTCCGGCTCATTCACCCAGGGTGTCCTTGGGACAATTTCGTCGATTGATTCGAAATTTGCCGGCTTGATATTTTTCAGCAGCACTGCAGCACGTTCTTTGCCATTCTCCAATTCAGCCTTGAGCAGACTAATGGCGTGGTCTTCAATTTCTCCGTGACAGTAGATACAATTCAAGCCAAGATCCCGGTGTATTCCCCGATACGCCCTGGTTGCCCCACCGGTGTCAGCAGGATGGCAGAGGACACAATAGGCCGCTCCACGTTCACCAAGGAAGTTGGCATGAAAACCGTGGATTGCGGCTGACAGATTGAGCTGCTCCTTATTGCCCGGTGCGTCCTGGGAGGGGTCGCCATGACAGCGGTTGCAGAGAACCGGCATCCCGCTGTCAGCCTGGCTCTGGAGGTTGGTCCCGCTTATCCGGTCGTGGGTCTCAAGAACATTTTTTGCGGTTACATCTGATATCCCGGCGCGGCCGTCCATCTTCCACTGTCCGCCATGACAGGTCTGGCAGCTCATTTCGGTGGCGGCCGGTGCCACAACCCTTGTGATGGCAATAACCTCATCATCACTGTTCCTGGCAGTAATGGTAAAGGTAGGGTAAGGCATATACCGGTTATCGGCAGTATATGGAAAGACCGGCAGGAGGGAGGCGGTAAACCATTCTTCTTCAGGCTTCATAGCTCCGGACAAGCCATTACCTGTAAGACCAGTGTTGGGAGTTATTTCTTTATTATATAAAGCTGAAGCATTCTTCCAGAAATCTACCCGCTGATCAGGGTTGACGAAATCACCTTCAATTTCATAGGTAACGGTCACCCCGTCAACAATCACATCCGGTGTTTCTCCCCGTTTAATGAGTTGGGCGTTAAGCGTGACCCCGGGTGGAAGGATCATCCAGGAGTTGCTGGCATCAGTAACACTTTTCATGCCCATATCACTCCAGGCGAGCAGGACATATTTATCAGTTTCATCAATAAAATCCGGGATGACATCATCAGGGATTGTTTTTATGACCACATCATCTTTCCTGTCCTGTCGATTGTTCAGACCAAAAGCAATGTAATACGCCAGTGCCCTTCTTTCATCAGGTGTGCCCGCAAAAGGAGGCATATATGGGCTGAACCTGTGAAGACCGCTAATTTTTGCGTCAAGCCCCTGCGGAGTATAGCTCCGGGTAAGTTCTTTTATATTGCTGAGAGGCCCACCCACTGAATGACACGGAAGGCAGAGAATGTTAAAAATCTCACGGCCTGCCTCAAGCTTTGTTTCTTCTGTAAAAACACGGTTTTTTAACCACTTCGCTTCATGAAGAAGTCCGTTTGTCTGCACTTTGTCCATATCCTGCTTCAGGATAGAAGTCGAGTACATGAAATCCCTTATGATATAAGGACGCCGTCCTGCTTCGCGGATAAATTCGAATGAGGCCATATACATCAGGCCTATAACGAGCAGAAGCGCAGCAAGGGATCTGGTAACGGATTGTGGTATTTTGATGGCCATTATAAGGCCACCAAGCATTAGCAGTGGTCCGAATATGTTGAAACCCTTGATAAAGGGTTTGACTTCCGGCATACGCTCAAATATAAGGACCTGCAGTTCAGGCGGCAGGGAAGCCTTGTACCAGAAGGCGGAACAGATGAGGAGGATGAATGGTGCAATGAGCCAAATGGCGCAATATCGTACCATTTTAGTGCGTAAAGCGGTTTCTTTCAGGTTGGTGGCAGTGAGAAAACCATACAGCCCGGCCAGCATGAATGCCAGGAAAGACCTGAAAAACAGAGCAGGCCAGAAGGTCGGGTTAAAAAAGCCAGACCAGAAATTATTGTTTTCTATCCATGAACCGGGGGTCAGCATGAAGTCGATGATGCCGTTGATGAAGAAAAGAGACATCCAGGCGCATCCGAAATAGATCCAGCCGATTATGACATGGTTGCGGTTATCCATGCGGCCGAAGGTATAATAGTAAATAAAGAGTGAAATAATTTCAGCAGCAAAGAAGACCCATTCAATAGCCCAGGCAAAAACAAAAATATGGATGAGTTTCGAGGTGGCGGCAGGGTTCAAAAGGGAAATGGTGAACCAGATGCCGACACCTGTCATGCCTCCTGCTACCATTGTCAAAAGCAGAAAAAACCTTGTATGTTTTCGGACAAAATCGATAATCGATTGATTATTTTCCCTGATCCCCTTCATTTCCGTCAGGACAAGGAAAAGGCCTCCGCCAACCGCGAAATGAGATATATAGACATGAACAATTGCCATAATGGCAATCAGCAGCCCACCTCCAGCAGCATCAAGTTGCCAAACAGGATAGTTCATGACTGTACCTCCTTGTTGTCAAGTGCCTGCCAGGCAAGTTTCAGCATCCAGCCAACAAGGACAAGGCCGGCGATAAAGAAGAGAAGAAAGAGGAACAAGGGAGAATATTGCGGAGAAACTGTGAGATCCGAGACTGAGAAGAACGGCTTGAGATATGCGGCTCTGACAAGGTCTCTGACCAGGATCATTAAAAAAACTGTGGGCAGGGCAGTGTAGAGCACACCCATTACCCGGCCACGGTAACTGTAGATGATTGATAATACACCCAGAACAACAGCGGTCAGAACAAAAATGGCTATGAGTATCCCGTTGAATGATTTCAAGTTGACAACATAGTCGGGCAGTGAACCGAAAAACCAGAATCCGAAGCCAATGTTAATGAGCGTTGCCGTACCGAACCAATTGCACCCATATTGTACCCACCGAAGAGCAGCCTTGTCTCCCTTCCGACGGAAATATTCATAGTACAGAGCAATGCTTAAGCCCCCGATGGCAATAGCGGCAGTCATGAAATGCAGGTAACGGGGAAAGAGAGAGGGATCACCAAGGTTGAGAAGCAGCCCGTTAGGGCTGTCAAAGTAACGGACCCAGGAATCCGGCCTCTGCAGCATTGTAAAGTTGTTGCTCATAAAAAAGCCAATTATGAGCAGTGCTGTCACTGTAAAACCGGTAACAAAAACCCTGCTGCCTCCAAGTGAGTCATACTTGTAATTGTATATATAGGCCATGTAATAGCCGGCGATAAGGAGTGCGATAACGGAAATCCAGAAGTTGGCCATCAACACTGAGCTGGTATACATAAAGTGGCCGTATAAAACCTGGAGGAAAAGAAGAGGGGCTATGCCGAAGTTGACGGTGAAGGCAATTGCAAAAGGGAGCTTTCGGGAAATTTCGTGACACAGAGGGTTCGAATCTTCCGGAGCCCGGAAGTGATTAACAAAGGCGATGATGCCCGTGCCGAGCATCACATTCATCAGGATAAGGTGGAGAAACAAGGTTATGATCAACAGGAGTTGAAACCATCCCCAGGGAACCGGAAGGGTATCGGGTGTGGGAATCAGGGTGGCAGGATCCATTCGCAACCTCCGTGAATTGATGTTTACTTGGGTAAACTTATTCTATTTCTATACACTTCTCCGGGCATAAGGCTACTGCCTGATATACTTCGTCGGTAATTTCGGGCTCAAGCGTTACCAGCTCGGCTTTATCTGTTAATTCATTGAGACGGAAAACATCAGGGCACATTTCGACACACGCACCACATCCGTTACAGAGATACGTATCAATAGTAATATGCTTCATCTGTGATTTTATCATAGAACTCTAAGTATGTCGAATAAAGAGAAAAAATGAGAAAGGCGAATTGTTAACGCACGCAGGCACAACTGCCGCTCAAGGCATGTTTCTGGAAAGTACGGTCAGGCTCAACAGGATACTCACCGGTGTAGCAGGCAAGACAGAAAGAGTCCTTAGGGAGTCCAGTTGCTTCGACAAGTCCCTCCAGGCTCAGGTAGGTAAGGGAGTCAAGATCAAGATATTTTCGTATGCCATCAAGTGTTTCCCGGCCGGCTATCAGTTCCGTATTTGATGGAAAATCAATGCCGTAGTAGCAGGGGTTGCAGGTTGGCGGGCAACTGACCAGCATGTGTACCTCTCTGGCACCGGCATTGCGAAGGGAACGGACCCTGCTTTGACCTGTTGTGCCCCTGATGATGGAGTCTTCAACTATAATTACTTTTTTGTCCTTAAGAAGGGATCGCACGGGGTTGAGTTTCACCCTGACGGAAAAATCGCGCATGGACTGGGTCGGCTGGATAAAAGTGCGGCCCACATAATGATTCCTGATCATTCCCATTTCAAGTGGAATGCCGGACGCCCGTGAGAATCCTATGGCGGCGTAATTTCCGGAATCCGGAAAAGGCATGATGAAATCACCGTCGATCTTTGCTTCCCTTGCCAGAATTTCACCCATTCGTTTGCGGGCTGAGTATACATTGATACCGAAAATGTCACTGTCAGGCCGGGCAAAATAGACATGTTCAAAAATACAGAAACTTGAGGGACGGGACGACCAGGGGAAAATTGATTCAAGTCCTTTCTCATTTATGATCAGCACTTCTCCCGGTTCCACGTCGCGGATATATTCTGCTTCAATCAGGTCGAGGGCGCAGGTCTCCGAAGCAACCACATGGGCACCGTTGTCAAGCTTCCCGAGACACAGTGGCCGGAAGCCGTTGGGATCACGAACGGCAATCATAGTGTCTTCTGTCATCAGCAACAGGGAATATGCACCCCTGATACAGTCAAAGGTCTCTTTTACGGCTCTTTCAAGACCGAGGTCCATCGCCCTTGCCATAAGATGAAGGACAATCTCACTGTCCATGGTGGTTTGAAAGATGGAACCCTTCCTTTCAAGGTCCTGCCGCAGGTCGATGGAATTTACCAGGTTGCCGTTGTGGGCAATGGCAAGAGGTGTTCCCTTGTAGTTGACCATAAACGGCTGGGTATTGACTATGTTTGATTCACCGGTTGTTGAGTAGCGGACATGACCGATGGTTATATGACCGGAAAGCTTTTGCAGGGTGTCTTCGCTGAAAACTTCAGGAACAAGGCCCATATCCTTGTGGATATTTACCTTCTGGCCGTCGCTGGCAACGATACCGGCGCTTTCCTGCCCCCTGTGTTGAAGAGCATAGAGACCGAAATAGGTCAGTTTTGCAGCATCCTGGTGACCAAAAATTCCACAAATTCCACATTCATGTTTTGGTTTCCCTGAATCCTGTTCATGAATGTGCGCGGGTTTCCCTGCCTGATGATTTTTATCAGGTTGGCCGGTATGAGAAGGCTTGTGAGGCTTTAGTACAGTCATCTGCAATGAGACTCAATTAAATTAACGGCCAGGCAATGATTAGCAGACGTGATACACTCTGAATACATTATATTTTCCGTCGGGGACGTCCCTCATCTTCAACTTTTTGAGAGCTTATCAAAATTGTAAAGGCACAAAGATGCTTTCTTTGTGCCTGTGCGTAAAACCGATTCATATTGTCATGTTTCTTAGAAACAGATTGGACGATTTTTTTCAACAAAATAAGCGGAAAATTTGCAGATAGTTGCAATCTGCTTGTTAAATACACATCCAGGGGTCAAGAATACTGTTTGATTGGCCGAATGATGCAGATAAAAGCGGATGGTTTGCCGCTGATACCGTGCTGTTACAGAGTGATAAGGGCCGCGAGAAGTTGAGAGAGGTTGACCATGTCCTCGAGATTGGCCTGTTCGTCAGTTGTATGAACATGGGTCATGCCTGTGGCGACAATTGCAGTCTGAAGGCCATAGCCGTTAAAGATATTTGCGTCACTGCCGCCGCCGGCAATTTTATGTTCAAGAATAAGACCGATTGAACGGGCCGCTTCGTCTATTTTTCGGACTACAGGATCGCTTGAAGCAAGTTTCATGAGAGGGAAATCAGGGCGGACATTAAAGGACAAATCCGGTTTTCCACGGGCTTCTCCCGTTTGGTCCTCCCAATCTTCAATAACCTTGACAAAGGCTTTATTGATTTGATTGGTCAGTTGGTCAAGCTGGTCAAGGGAGTGGCTGCGGACCTCACCTTCAAGAACGACTTTTTCTGGAACAATATTGCTGGCCATCCCACCATGGATGGTGCCAAAGTTAACAGTACTCTGTTCATTGATTCGTCCCTGGGGTACCAAGGTTAAAGCGTGGGCGGCAAGAGTAATGGCATTTATGCCCCATTCAGGGTGCAGCCCTGCATGGGCTGCCGTACCGTGAACAGTTACCTCCAGACGGTTAGAGGCCGGTGCTTCGACTACAACATGCCCGAAACCACTGCTGTCCAGCGCATATCCGATTTTCGCTCTTACCATTGCGGGATCAATTGATTTTGCACCGAGAAGCCCCACTTCTTCGCAGGTCGTCAGAATGATATCAAGTGGCGGGTGATCAAGGCCTTCGTCCCGTACACAACGTACTGCTTCTATTATCGCTGCAATGCCTGATTTATCATCACTGCCGAGAACGGTGTCCCCAATGCTTGAAAATATGTCACCATCACGACGGACGCGAACTCCTTCTCCCGGCTGCACCGTATCCATGTGGCAGTTGAGAAAGATTCCGTCGCCTTTGCCATTTCCATTGAATCGGATAAAAAGGTTGCCGCTGTCTGAACCGGTAATCCGGGCTGTTTCGTCCTCAACTATCTCGTCAGCCCCAAGATCCGCAAAAATATTCTTAAGAAGCGCGGCGATTTCCCCCTCCTTCCAGGAAGGGCTGTCTGTCTCGCACAGGAGAATAAAGTTTTCGGCAAGCCGATCTCTGTTAATATTCATGCGGCCCTCAGGGAGTTTCTGGGAATGAGGGTTTATTTCCCTGCAGAAGGACAACGGCATGAACTGCAATGCCTTCACCTCGTCCGGTGAAACCCATCATCTCGGTGGTTGTGGCCTTGATATTGATTGAATCAGGGGTTACCGAACAGGCAGCTGCAATCGTATCCTTCATTTCCGTGATAAAGGGGGCCAGCTTGGGCCTCTGGCAGATGACTGTTATATCAGCATTACATATGGAAAGTTTAAGGGACTTCATTTTGTTAATTACCTGTTCGAGCAGTTTCAAGCTGCTGATGTTTTTATACTGTGGGTCGTTATCCGGAAAGTGATGTCCTATGTCACCCTCACCCATTGCCCCGAGAAGTGCGTCAATCAGGGCGTGCGTCAATACATCAGCATCCGAGTGTCCTTCAAGGCCAAGATCAAAAGATATGGTCACGCCGCCGAGAATCAATTGGCGGCCGAGACCGAACCTGTGTGCATCAAAACCGTGACCAATTTTCATGAAATCAGATTCCTCCAGGAGTCTCTCACCAATTTTTAAATCGTCCTGCCGGGTAATTTTTATATTGTATTCGTTCCCCTGTACAATTGAAACAGCATATCCTGCATTTTCGAGGAGTGATGCCTCGTCCGTTCCATTAAATCCTTCTTCTCGGGCAACGGCATAAGCTTTTTTCAGCAAGTCAAGGCGAGCAGCCTGGGGAGTCTGGGCCTGCCAGAGATCTGAGCGGTCAACAGTCTTTATGATTACTCCGGACCTGTCAGCTTTTTTGATTGTGTCCCGGACCTGAATGGCCGCAATAGCAGCACCTGAGCTGAGGGCTTCCTCAAGACATCGTTGAATGATGTCCGGACTGACAAAGGGACGGGCTCCATCATGAACGAGAACGACTTCAGTCTCAGGCGGCAGGGCAGCCATCCCGGCCTGAACAGAATCCTGCCTTGTTTTTCCTCCGGCAACAAACACAAGCCTGTCAAGCTGATTGGCAGCAAAAAAACTGTCGAAGAGTAGGCGTGTAGTTTCAACACGTTCCGCCGGTAGTGCAAGAACTATGGTGTGTAGATTTTTTTCGTCGAGGAAACATTGCACAGAGTGAACAAGAACCGGTATCCCCTTGAGGAGGACAAATTGTTTCGGTTCAGGTAAACCCATCCGCAAGCCGCTTCCGGCTGCAGGGATGACTACACCGGCACATATGTTTTCTTTTACAGGCAACAGTACCTCTATTACAGCAGAAATATGGGACGGGCTGTAAGCCGAATTCTGTATCCGCAACAGCGGACCATGATCATTTATCTGGGATGCCGGTCGCCCGGCACCTCGTGCAACCTACCCGGAAACATCGGACGGGCAGTCCTCAAATGCTTCCCTATTTGGTCTTGCACCCGGTGGGGTTTACCATGCCTTCCGAGTCGCCACTGAAGCGGTGAGCTCTTACCTCGCCATTTCAACCTTACCTGTGCCAGCCGAAGCTGACCATCGGCGGTGTATTTTCTGTGGCACTTTCCTCCGGTTACCCGGAGTTCGCGTTACGAACCACCGTGCCCTGCAGTGTTCGGACTTTCCTCTCCGGCGTAGTGGCCGGAGCGATCATGCGCCCGTCCCATAATACCTATATATTATCATCAATACCCAAGTTTGCCAGCTTATCTGCCCTGATATTTTTTTCCCTTGGAACATGTCGTATTTTCCAGGTCTGCAGACGGTTCAGGAGTTCTCGAACCTGGTCATACAGAGGTTTGAGTTGCTGGTTCTTAACCTTGTATTGCCCGGTTATCTGGCGCACTATCAACTCTGAATCCAGGAAAATGTTCAAGTCGCGGCACCCTGTTTCAAGAGCGGCTTCAAGTCCGATAATCAGAGCCAGGTATTCAGCTGCATTGTTGGTGCGGCGACCCAGATACATTGACCGGGTGGCCAGCTCATTTCCCCGGCTGTCCAGCAGAACTGCTCCCGCTCCTGCTTCTCCCGGGTTTCCCCTGGAGGCGCCGTCCGTATAGAGTGAACAGGAGCTGTTCACAGGATGTGCTGCTTGTAAAGGAGAGTGCAATGGCAGCACTCCCTGAGTTGGTGTGCTGTCGCTCTTTTCTGGTGACTGGTCACTTGAAGGACCTCTCTCGCGGAGCAAATCACGTACTGCACCTGGCTGTATGTCTGGAAAGAGTTCTCTTAAAAGGTCATTCGATAGTCTTTCAGCAAGGGTCTGGAAAATCCTGCTTTTATCAACCTCCTCAGGCATCAGAAGTTTCGGTTTCCTCTTCAAAGTAGAGGATGCGCTGACAGGTCGGGCAGAAATTCAGCTTGTCGCCTTTGCGAACTTCATTGAACTGCTGCGGGGGAATAGTCATAAAACACCCCTGGCAAACCCCGTTCTTTGCTCCAACAACGGCACTACCATTACGCTTGCTGCGAAGTATATCGTACCGTTTCATAGTTGCCGGCCGTAAATCTGGTGCAAGAGAGTTTCGTTTTTTAAGCACTGTTTTTTTCCGGCTGTTTATTTTTTTTACAGCATTCTCAACCTTTTTAACCGCATCGGTAAGAAGTTTTTTCTCGCCTTTGCAGAGATTCTCCAGCTCTTCGGCTTCCTTCTTAAGCTCTTCAACCTGCTCCATGATGGCAATAAGCTGGTCTTCGTTGTTTTTGATCAACTTTTTATTGTCTTCAATTTCCTTGAGGAGGGCCTGGTGTTCACGGCTGGTCTGAACCTTCATCATTTTGTTCTGGCTGTCTTTAATGCGGGCTTTCGCATCTGTCAGACTTTCTTCTATCCCGCTATTTTGCTGGTCGAGTGCATCGGTTTTTTCCTGGCATTGACCTATCGAGTTTTCCTTGTTGGAGATAGACTGCTCCATCTCGGCAACTTCCTGCTGTTTGTCTTCAATTTCCTTGTCAAAGCCATCGATCTCTGAATCGATGCTCTGCAGGTGTATGAGTTTGCTGATTTCTTCGTTCAATGTTTCACTCCTTGTTTAGATACCTTAAAATATATTCCTGTCGTTCAACTGTATATTAGTATTTCGGCAACATGTTTTGCTTCCCCCGGCTTTTTTCAAAGAAGCTGCAAGGGTGCGGCCTGTTTTTCAGTTACCTTAATCTCAAGTCCGGTAAAATTTTTATCGGCCTCCCTGGCCAGATACCGTGCAAAATGGCTCATGGCGGGGTTCTCCGTAGAAAAATGACCCGCATCAATTATCCATAGTCCGGCTTCTTCAGCCCAGCGGGCAATATTGTGCTTTACCTCGGCAGTGACGAAAACCTGAGCTCCTGATTGTTGGGCAAGTTCGGCCAGTTCTGAACACGATCCGCCGCAGACAGCCGCCCGTTCAATTTTTTCAGGTCTTGGCCCCGCTGCAAGTATCCAGGGAGGGCTGCAGGCTGCTTTGAGCCGTTTGATAAAATCATCGGGAGAAATAGGTTTGTTGAAATTGCCTATCCGGCCCAGACCGGTGGGGAACTCACCGCTGTTTTGTCCGGCTAAAGGTTCAGTATCTGTTAGTCCCATCTGAATTGCCAGGGAATCACTGACGCCTCTGACAACAGAGTCCAGGTTGGTATGGCAGCTTATGATATTAATTTTGCTGTTGAGAGCTTTTTGGAGAAAACGACCATCCGGTTGACCGAGATGTACAGATTTCAGTGGGTGGAAAATAACCGGGTGGTGGGTTATCAGCAGGTTTGTACCCAGAGCGGCTGCTTCGTCAAGGAGGGACAGGGTGGGGTCAAGCCCGAGAAGTATGGACGTGATCTGCTCCGAAGGGTTTCCGATCATGAGGCCCACGTTATCCCAGGGTTCAGCCAGGCTTGCCGGGGCAATTTTTTCAATAATGTCTAGAATATCCTGTACAGTCGGTGACATAATTACCTGGCAAAGAAAAAGAGGTACATCCGCAGGGAGGTACCTCTTTAACTGACATATTGCCGGTTAGGTTTTGTTTATAAAAAATACATTTTCGGTATCCGAAAGTACTTCTCAAAATTCTTTTATTCAGTCTGCGGGTAGAAGCTGAATTCAATCAGTATCATCTGTCCCATTTGTTATTATTGGTGGGCCTACCTGGACTCGAACCAGGGACCGACCGGTTATGAGCCGGTGGCTCTAGCCAACTGAGCTATAGGCCCATCTCACACAGTGAACATTTTAAAATAGCAGAAAATAAGATTCGGTCAATACTTTTCTTGGATTGAGTGAAAAATATTTCGGGTCACCTTGATCTCATATAACTCTGCTGTATTGAGTACACTGTATGCTGTTGCATTTCCTGTGGACAGGTCAAGCCTCATTTGCTTTGCAGGGGATCATTCCTGACTGCCCGTAATAAATGTGTCAATTGGGATTGGCAGGCTGGGAAGACGGGAGTATGGTATTATTAATCGTGATAATTATAGTACTGGGGACCTGACAGACACATGTTTTACAACAATCTCATATATTTTCTGATCATCATATTTGCTCTATCCACCGACAGGGCACCTGCCAGTCCCTGGGTGGAGCCGCAGATAGCTATCCCTTCAATTTTATTTATCTTTTATGTGTATTATCGTGTCTGTAAAAATCTGTTCCGTCCTCTCGGGGCCGGTTCGGCGAACAGATATTTTGAAAACGAGAAAAAGCTCTCTTTTCTCGCTGTCATGTCTTTTGTTTTCATCCTGTATTTTTTTGACTTGAAATATTATCTACAACCCCTGTCCCTGAATGACCGCCTGCCAATTTTTGCCAACATCGGCGGTATAGCAGTATTTGTTGTTTTTCTTGTTCTCATGTGGTCCTCCTCAAAGCAGTACTACGAGGCTCTCTTTCAACGGTCATACACCTGGTCCGGTTTCATCACATCAAATATAAAAATCAACCTTCCCATAATGCTGCCATGGCTGGTATTGTCACTGGCTTTTGATTTTCTCTCACTGCTGGAACTTCCAGGACTCACCCGGATCATGCAGACGTACTGGGGTGACCTGATTCTGTTTTTTGTATTTGTGCTGTTCCTGCTTCTGTTTTTCCCGCCACTTGTCCGGTGGTTCTGGAACTGTTCCCCTATGCCTGCCGGTCCGCTGCGATCAGAAATTGAAAATTTTTTCAGAAAGCAGAACTTTTCATCTGACATTCTGCTGTGGCCGCTTTTTGAAGGACAGGTGATCACTGCGGGGGTCATGGGGGTAATACCGCGGTTTCGATATGTACTTATTACTCCGGCACTCCTCCAGACTATGAGCTGGGATGAGCTCGAAGCAGTCCTTGCCCATGAGATCGGCCACGTGAAGAAAAAGCATCTTATGCTGTATATTCTACTTTTTTTTGGTTTCAGTCTGTTTTCCAGCGCTGCTTTTGAACCTGTTCCCTACCTTATCCTTGCCTCAGATTGGTTTTATTCATTGCCGGGCATCCTCAATGTTGCCCCAGAAGTACTGTTGGCTGTACTGGTGGCCTTACCTGTGCTGGTATTTATGCTTATCTATTTCCGTTTCATTTTCGGGTACTTTATCCGTAACTTTGAACGGCAGGCAGACCTCCATGTGTTCGATGTTCTTGATAACAGCACGTCACTTATCAGTTCCTTTGAAAAGATTGCTCACTTGAGCGGCAAAATCCGGGACCGGAAAAGCTGGCATCATTTCGGCATAGGAGAAAGGATAGCTTTTCTTGAAAAGTGTGAACATGACCGAAGGTGGATTTTCAGACATGACAGAAAAGTGTATTTGAGCCTGGTTTTCTATTTTGTTTTCATTGCGATAAGTTCGGGACTTTTGCACAGGATTGATTTTGAACAGTTGGCCGCCGGTTATGAGCCACGCTTTGTTGAAGCGGTTATCATGCACAAACTTCACATGGAGCCTGATAATGGCTTATGGTTTCTGCTCCTCGGCGACCTGATGCAGGAGAAAAGGATGGAACGCAAGGCCATTGAGGCCTATGAGAAAGCCTTGCAGCTCAAACCGATGAATGGTGATATATATAATAACCTTGCCTGGCTTCTTATAACAGCACAGGACGAGTCACTACATGACCCTGCAAGAGCACTGGAACTGGCGCAAAGGGCAGTTGAGCTGAAGCCGGGAGGATATATACTTGATACCCTGGCTGTTGCTTACTGGGCTAATGGCATGGTTGAGGAGGCCGTGGCCACGGAAAATAAAGCGCTGGAAGCTGATCCAAAGAACAGGAAGTATTACCTGCAGCAGTTGGACAAGATACAGCAACAGAACCGGGGTCACGGCACACCATAACCCCGGTCATATCAAGCCGTTGCGGACAATAACCCGCCCTTGCCTTCAAACATTTGAGAATTTCCTTTTTTCATTTGTTGAGCAGTCTTTACCAGTGCGTTATCAAAACAGTTCATGATAACAGCGTCAAGCCCTGCTTCCGTCAATAAGGGCAGCAGGCTCCTTTGATAGGCCGGTCTTTTCTCCCGGCTCATACCAAGGGTTCCACTTCCGAGGGCTGCGATCGTTTTAATATTTCGATTCAACTCCTTAACCAAACTGATGGTTTCAAGTACTGGTTCGATATCAGGAGTACCGCGGCTTATCTTCCATGTTACCGGATCAGGCCGACAGCTTATAACCGGGTCAAGATAAAGCCGGTCGAGTGGCAGTCCGACGCTCAATGCCTTGTCGACAACTTCTATGGCAAGTTGGATTCTTTGCTCACTACTATATGGAACCAGACCAGGTTTAACAAGCAGCACAACAATATCTATACTACTGTTTTTTGCTGTCTTAAGGTGTTCCGTAAGATTTTCAGGGTCTGCTGTTACTGCATTAACCGTTATCTTGGTGTTATGCTTTTCAAGAAGCCGTTTCATTTTCATAACTCCTGCTGACAGAAACAGGGGAACATCAACAGCGCCTGCTATTGTATCGACAACCCAGGGGGTCAACCCGGCAATCTCCCGGCCAGGTCCAAGGTTTATGGCCAGGGCCAGGGCCCCGGAATCAACCTCTTCCCGGGCCATATTACTCAACACTGTAGTGTCCTGTTCCCTGATGGTTCTGTGAAACCGGGGACTGAGAATATGCAGTCCCTCACCCACCAGCAGCAACTTTGATGTTTTTTCTGTCGGATGTGAAGCGGTGTGTTTCTCAGGTAATGGTTTAATGATCATTCTGTCCTCCCGGTGATAAATTTTTGTAATTGCTCACCAAAGGCCCTAAACCCAGGTGAAACTAAGAGCTGTAAGAGTTCACCAGTGCCTTGATTCGTTCGTTTGGGACTTCGAGCTATAACCCCTCTATGTGAGAAGGTCAAAACGGACGAAGATGAGGTGGTGGTGGGTTCTTACGAATTGTTCAAATGGACCGGGCACAAAAAAACCCGAACCGACAAGAGTCGATCCGGGATATCCCTTTTATCCGCAGATATGGTTATGGTTTTCCCTGGTCCTCGAGGAAACCAATACAATTCCAGGCAGGTCTTCTGACTTTCCCGTTTATCCGGTTGCCTTCCCGTTGTCCAGGAAACTCAACAGTGGCTTCAGTGCCGGTAAACATTCCCTTGTAAAAGAGAGGGATCACAGCGGCGGGCCCGTCCCCGATTTGCACGGGGTTCCCTTTTCATCCGCATGAGCGGAACCTGTAATGTTTATTTATATAAGATAATAACCGGGTTGTCAAGGGGCATGCACATTATATTGTGCACCGTCAGGTAATATTGTCCATATGTGGTATTCGCGCTGGAGTTGCACAGTATGATATTGTTACATGATAAACTTTGCCGGCTGGATTCCGTAGGTAGCCGGGTGAAGGCTTTTGACTATGGGATGGTTATAGGTTCCGGACTTCGGGTCAAGCACACCAAGACTGATCAGTTCACCTTTCCCGAAATCTCCATCACTCATCGGTTTGAGCATCTGTACCCAGAGTTCCTTATCATCTTCCGGTTCGCCGGTGTATTTCGCGACAAGTCCTATCTCATCGTTATCAAGCTGGAGGAGGGTGCCTACAGGGTAGACGCCGATCATATTAATAAAAACCTTGAGAAGGATCGGATCAAAATCCTTGCCTGACAACTCCAGCATAAAGCCCAGGGCACGGTCGGGACTGATTGGTTCCTTTCGGTAAACCCGATGGGCGGTTATCGCGTCAAAAACATCTGCTATGGCGATAATCCTGCCATAAAGACTGACGGACTTGTTGCGGGGCGTCTTCGGGTAACCACTCAGGTCGAGTTTGAGGTGGTGTTCAAAGGGCGGCAGCATAATGCTGCCCTTTTTAGCTCGGGATGTCTGAAGTTTAATGATTCTGCGCACACTGTCAATGGAATGTTTTTTCATGACCTGAAACTCGATATCTGACAGTTTACCGGGTTTGTTCAGAACCTCGATGGGGACATCTATTTTGCCCAGATCATGAAATAAAGCACAGAGTCCAAGGGTTTCGAGGGACGATTTGGACAGGCTGATAGCGTGGCCAAGACAGATTGAGAGTATCGCGACATTAATCGAATGGGTATAAGTGTAATCATCATAGTCACGAATGGTGCTTAGGCCTTTGAGCATATGGCTGTCATCCATGACCATGTCTATAATATTCTGTACCAGACGCATGGGTTTTTTGATACCGACCCTTTTATTAGAGGAAATTTTGCTGGATACTTCCTGCAGAGAAAGAACGGCATAACCGTATGTCTGCAGGGCATTGTGCATTTTACTGTTCTCCAGGTTGTCTGCTTCACCAGGGGATTTTTCCCTCTTTGTGCTCTTTTTGTCACCTGCTGTTTCTTCAGCATCCGGAGGGGTGTCCTCTTCAAAATTAATCTCGGATTTCCCTTCTCCCTTGAGGGAAATCTGGGTGACCTGCAAATGTTCCACCCAGGTAAATTCATTTTTCTCAATCTGTTTTTCCAGCCAGGCCGGAGGGTCTTTGTGTTTAGCAGCCTGGTTCAGGATCCTGGCAAAGGAGGTAACATGGGTTACAGGTACCTGTTGAATGGTGTTATAAAACTTCAGGGCACTCAGATTTCTTTTCTCGAAAAATTGAAGCATGGAATCAACAAAAATCGCTGAATGCCCGCTGAAAACAATTTTTTCCTCCTGCAGATAAAAACCGCCCCCTGTGAAGATGAGCAAAACCTCATTGCTGTCACTGGTTAAATCTTTGATTATATTAAGAAACTGTTTTGTTGAAAAAGTAAGAACCTTGTTGTTGTCCTGATGAATTCTGGCAGAACTGATAAGCAAATGAAAAACCTGGAGGAATCTCTGCTCAATGGACAAATTTTCTTTCATACGTATCCTTTTAACACAAGAGGATCAGGGACTGTTATTCCAGAGCCTTCAGGCAGACCTGGCGGACGTCGGGGCGAACACTCTGAGAACCTTTCTTCAATATTTCCATGGCTTCCTCTGTACCAAGACTTTTCAAAGCATATACTGCACCGTGCTTATGTATTGTACTCATATTGCTGAACATTTCTGTCAGTTTGCTTTCCAGGAGAATTCCCTTGAGAAAGTTGATCGATTTTTCTGAAAGATATTGCCCAAGAATTTTATAACAGTGCAGGATATGATAGTCGTCTTCCATGGATGCGCCTTCCTTTGAGAGGAAGGACAGCAGGAGATCTTCCGTGACCTCCCCGCCAATCTGTTCCAGGTAGTTCACCATCCTTTTTTTTACCTGTTCATCATCGTCGGCCAGTAAATGTGAAAGTTCCTCCGGCCCGGAAAGGTTGGTAGTTTTGAAATATCCATCCATGCCTATTCTGCGAATATCTTCTGATGGATGTCTGGTCATGTTGAGGTATATTTCCCTGGCAACACCAGGCTCCATTTCCTCAATTATCGGGAAAAGTATCAGATTCGTCTCTTTATCAGATTTTGCCAGGAGAGAGCTGAATAACTGATTATCCTGCCTTGCTTTGCCGGAAATCAATTCAGATAAGGAATTACGAACGCTCAAGTTGTCAATTGGAGTTTGAACGGCAAGGGATGCAAGCGTAAACATAATCTCAGGTGGAAGCAGACCTAATATGTTAACGATATTCTTCATGCTCTCAGAGTTGAAATAACCCTTGTAATCTTTTATCCATGGTAGCTCGGCAAAGCGTTCTTCTTTGGTTAGAGAGCTGAAGAATATGTTGATCAGGGAAGCTGACCAGGGTTTTTTGGCTTTAATGGCTTTGAGAATGTTATGGACGTTTTTGACTATCTTGTGGGCCTGGAAAAAATCTTCCTTGCTCAATGCTTCATAAAATTCGAATTCGAGAAACTCAAGTATGGAGGCAAATTCAAGTTGGTCCGACTCAATAGTCAAAAGTATGAGCAGAATGTCAGTGACGTCACTGCTGATATTTCTCTTTTCTTCCTCCATGATAAAGAGTTGCAAAGTTTGACGTTCTTCATCACTCAACTCGGACAGATCACTTTCTTGAGCTACTTCAAGCAGGCTGGATGCCTTTGCTTCGGGTCTTTCTTCCTCGCTGGAGGACGTTTCCGATGTATCTGCTTCCTGATCTGCCTGCTCCTGGTCCGGAACAGCATTGAACATGGAGAATTCAAACTCTATGGCTTCCAAGGCAAAAATGTCCGCCGCTTCGTATTCAAGATGTTCAAAGGAAAAATGCCATAACGAAGTGGCGATATCACCATCAACCTCTTCGGACGGCTTCCGGTGACTGTCCAGGATATCAAAAAGAAGGGTAATTTCGTCAAGCTCTATGCCAAGTGAAAATTCGATAAATAAGATTGTATCCCGCGTAAGGAGATAGGCCGGGTTTGAATCGGATGATTCACCTGAAAATACAGGTTCCCCCTTGTAGTAAAAGCCGTTTCTTTTAACATTCAGCCGCAATGTTTTGTAGGCATCAAGAAAGTTATCCAAATCATTTTTAAGCTTGGCAAGGGAGCTTTCTGCATATGCATGACCTTTGGGATATAAAAAATAATTTTTAAAGGCTCCACTAAAGGACTGGGCAGTATTTTTAGCAGCCAGCAGTTCCTCTACGGACCAGTCAATAGTTTTTTCGTTCTTTTGTAATGTACTCATGAAAAGCTCACACCCAAATTGCAAAAAATCTCATGTATGGAAAAGTCGGGGCAGAAGTGAATAATTAACTTATAATACTCTATTAATATACACCCTGTGTACGGAAAAAGCCAGATTGGTGTTGATGAGCAGCATTAAGAATCAGCAATGTAAGAATTATAATGTTGTTCCGTGTATTTCAGGAGTATGGTAAAGTTGTACATGTGTATATTTTAGTTCATAAAATCAACCCAATTTTGAATGAGTTTGATGCAAAGCACAAACAGTATTAAATCAGATGCCCTGAGGGTCAACCTCGAAGAAACAGCAGGGGAGGTCATAGTCGACCCCGCGTTTGATACCCTTCGTGAAGTTGTATCTGGGTATCAGGGGCTGTCCGCCAAGCTTGACCACCTCCTCTACGAAATCAGCCACCCCTTTCGCAACTGGAACTTTATTATTCCCGAGACCCGGGCTTTTGTTCTGAAAAACTTGACACATTATCAGCGTCATGAAAAGGGGCCGGAATGTTTCGGACTTTTTTGCAGGATTTTTCTGGGTGCCCTTGAGGATTGTAAAAAAAACAGCAAACTGGTTGCCATGGTCATGGAGGCCATGCTCGCTTTCACGGATAAGTTAATCATAAGTATTGATCAGGAAGGGCTTTCCCGTTTTGAGAACCAGTTCAATTCTTTTTTCAAACAGTTGACCATCCTTGATGAAATTGATGTTCAGATCATGATGTACATGGTGCAAGGACATCACCCTATGAAAAAAATGGCTATCAGGCTTGTGTCTTTTAGTGACACTCATCCTGACATCATGTTCGATTATGAACCCGTTGCACGGCTAATGCAGAAGATCCTCACCCTGAATTACAACTACTGGCTGGGTGAAGAGGACCCGCTTCCATGGTTTATGGAGCAGTGCGGGGAATATTGCAATGACTGGCACGCCGGAAAGCTGTTTTCAGCCATATCACATGAGCAGCTCAGGAAGCACCAGGATGAACTCGCGTCAATTGATATTGAAGAAGGTTCCCTGCCTGCCTTGCGTAAAATCCTGGAATTCCCGAACCATATGGATCTCGTCCGGCTTTATCGTGATGTTCCGGGCAAGTTGGCTGAAGATACCCATTCAGACTCATCTTTTGTTGAGAACCGCAAACTGCTCTTTCTGTTCCGGATAATGGATACTTCCGGCCTTTATCTTATTCATGAAGAAACACTCAGGGAAATCAACCGGAGCCTGATTCAGCTTATACGCAAACAGTCCTTTGAGGAAATTGAGCAATTTTTTGTGACCACGTTTCAACTACTCAAAGCCAATGTTCGTAAATACCCTCATACATCACTGCAATGCATTCAGGTCATAGGGGGTGAAGTATTCAGACGCGGCAATTCCAGGCTGGTTGAAGCGTTTTTATGGGAGGCGGTACGCTTCGGATTTCAATACGCCAATGTGACGGGTGTCGATGAGGACTGGCAGCCAATAACCAACCCGGCCCACCTGGCAAATATCAGGGTCTGGCTTAACCTGATCATGCAGGAGCCCAAATGGTGTTCTACGCTGTTTTCCGCGTTGATCATCAACCTGAAATTGTCAGGGACCTGTGTTAAGGATACGGACCTCTTTCAGCGGGATATAACTGAACTTCTTAATCACCCGATTGAGCCGATTTACAACCTCGCCAAGCAGTTTACCAAATTGATGCCGGTTTTCTTCAATGAAATAGGTGCTGAAGGGGAACTGCGTGACGTGTCAACAGATATGGATGAACTGCACAACCGTCGTGACGTACTTATCCATTTCCTGCGTAAACAGAGCCATGTTGAGTCCAGCAACCTGATTGTTGATTTTATAAGGGCCATATTCGGTTTCTGGCTGGATAAAGATAAGGAACTCCTCCGTCCCTTCCTGCCTGAAGAAGTATATAACCAGATAGAACCTTCCGGTCAGTTTGTCGACGAGCAGCATACTCTGACCAACAGGATCCGCGATCAGTTAGGATTCACCACCAGTTGGGACATCCTGCAGTGGAAGGAAAAGGATCGCCTGAAATATCTTGAGCTCCAGCAGGATATTTCCCCGGTGGAAAGGCATCGGTTTGAACTGCTGGTCAAGTTGTTCAAACTGCTGCATCATAAATATAATCTCGGCCTGCAGGAGCTTCGCAACCAATTGCATCAAGCCGCTCAGACAGGTTTCCCTGAGATGGAGGACCTCCTTGAAGTTCTTGATGACTGCGATACCTACACCTGTCTGGCTGTGGTGCTTGATCACCTGGAACAGCTCAGAGAAATAATTCTGAGTGAAGAAAAGTTTCAGCCCAAGGAAGAAATATACCATAAGCGGCACATAGCTGTTGATATTCCATCTGTCTACGGCCGCTACAGTGAACGGAAATTTGATGCCCTTGGCCTTACCTTCCGGCTGGAAAATCTGGCCAACATTTTTCTTGAACGGTTATCGGACACAATTAATCTCGCCTTTATTACCCAGGCAACCTTTATTCGAATTACCAGGTGCCTGAAGCTTTATTTGCGTGCCTTACGGATTGACGGTATAAGCAGCCGGAAGCTCGACACCTATGTCAGTCTGCTTGCTTCATCGATTGGAATCAGACGGTTTTCCTATACCCAGTATCTGGATATATTCCGAGGTATGTCTGAAGGGGTCAAGGATATTATTTATGCCTATTACACCAATATTCATCAGAATAACCTGTCCATCATCATTCCGCAGATTGGTGAAGATAACCTGCTGACAAAGTATCGTCCTCACTGGGACGAGAACAATCTTTCCACAACAGTACACAGACTGTCAGAGACATTTTTCCGGGACCTGATTGCCGGAACTTTCGGTCTGCAGCACCTGGATAATTTTATCACCAGGATAATGCAGACCCTTGAGGCCCAGAGGGATATCCTTGATGAAAATGGACTGGATCTCCTGATGACCTATAATCCGGAAAAGACGATCAGTTCTCTGCATGATGCGAATCTCAGGACCCACAATTTGATCCACCTGGGCAACAAGGGCTTTAACCTGATGGTTCTTGCAGATGATGGTAAGCCGGTTCCCCCGGCCTTTGTCATTACAACGGAGATTTTCAGGTGCTGGCCTGCTGTCCGTCGTTTTGACCGGGCCCGGGATGAATTCATGCAGCGGGTTCGATACTCGATAAACGAACTTGAAAAAATAACCGGGTCGACTTTCGGCTCGCCTGTGAAACCACTGTTACTTTCCGTCCGTTCAGGTTCTGCCATGTCCATGCCCGGCATGATGAGCACCATCCATAATGTCGGTCTCAATGATGAACTGGTCAATGAATATGTGCAGGAAACGGGCAAAGGGTATTTTGCCTGGGATAATTTCAGGCGTTTCGTTCAGTCATGGGCGATGGCCCAGGGGGTTGATCGCGATGAGTTCCAGGAACTCATGAATACCCATAAAGAGCGATACAATGTCTACCTGAAAAGGGAATTTTCTCCGATCCAGATGCAGGATCTGGCACTGGCTTACTATAAACTTGTGGTTAATAAGGGGATAGAAGTACCGGAAGACCCCTGGCGGCAGCTTATCCGTGCTGTTGAGATGGTTCTTGATTCCTGGAACACTGAAAAGGCACATGAATATAGAAAGCTGATGGGGCTCTCCGAGGACTGGGGTACGGCAGTCATGGTTCAATCCATGGTCTATGGGAACCTTGGCCAGAATTCCGGCAGCGGAGTACTTTTTACCGCCCATCCGTATCGAAAGGTCCGCCGGGTGGCCCTGTGGGGCGATTATGCCTCCGCTGATCAGGGAGAAGATATTGTTTCCGGTCTGGTGACCAGTCAACCGATCTCGGTGGAACAGGCAGAAATTGATGGACGTTCTGTAGAGCATTCACTTGAAATAAGCTTTCCAGCCATTTACGAGAAGCTGTTGGAAATATCACGTGATCTCGTCTACACAAAAGGCTGGAATCCGCAGGAGATAGAATTCACCTTTGAAGGGCCGGAGCCCGACCAGCTTTATATTCTGCAGACCAGGGACATGATCACTATCAAAACCATGGAGCGTTTCCATGTCTTTGATGACGATGAAGCCATTCGGGGCTTTCTTCTCGGCAAGGGGATCGGTGTGAGCGGCAGCGCGCTTTGCGGACGTGCTGTTTTCAGCGAGAGCAATATTGAGCAGCTGCGTCGTGACGACCCTGAGACCCCGCTTATTCTGATAAGGCAGGATACAGTGCCGGAGGATATACGGGAGATTTCTCTGACCGAGGCTCTTCTCACCTCACGAGGAGGCCAGACGTCACATGCTTCTGTGGTCGCAACCAGGCTGGAAAAAACCTGTGTTGTCGGATGCCGTGACCTTCAGGTTTACGAAACCGCAGAGTATGCGGAGATCGCCGGTCACAGGATCAATTTCGGAGACCCTATTTCCATTGACGGCAGGTCAGGGCTTCTGCTCAGGGGCATGCACCCGACCAGGGAGGAGGTGCATATCCTGCCTCTCTGAGACCTATTTGGACGGCCTGATCAAATTGTCCTTCTGTAGGGACTGGACGACCTTTTTGCTGACACTCTGGGCCAGCCGGTTGGTCGAGGTAGGGTCAAAGGTGTCTGACGACATACTCCATACGAGTTCCTGTGAAGCTGCATCATAGAGGTTGGTCTCAAGTATCACCGTAGTGTATGTAGTTGTATATCCCGGGGTGTAGACCGTATCGTAATAGGTCCCGAAATTATTGTAATAACCGTGCCGTGGTCCCCCGTAATATCCGCCATAAAAACTTCCGGTCGGGGGGTAGTATCCCTTTTCCTGCTTGGTGTCAACCAGCCTGGTTACAAGGACAGCATCCATGCCCTTGTCCTTGACATAATTGAGAATTTCACTCTTGGTAATGTCATTGTCACCCGGGAAGCATTTCATGCTTGTTGTGGCGTTGACGTCGTTTTGTTTCAATTGGTCAGCCATAATATCTTCCCAGATGTTTTTATTGCTTTCGTCCTTGGTCAACCCGACAACAAGGATAGACTGAAAAGGCTGGCCGACAAAGTCGCTTTTCTTCCAAACACCTGTGACACTGGTGTCACCACATCCCCCAAACAGGATCAGCGTCAGTATCAAAACAGATATTTGTATTTTTGGTATAGATCTCTTCATAGTCATGACCTCTTTTAAATTTCAGCGACAGCAGATAACATACTTTTACTATAATGTTCCATGATCCATGAATCAAATTATTATGGACAGGAATATCAGAATGGCTGGCCGAACATGACCCATGCCGCCGCCCCTTCTTCAGAAGCTGCGATGTCCAGACGGATAACAGCGCCTGCCATATAGGCACGAAGCCCGACACCGGCATCAACTTTCCAGTCCGAGAAAAGTTCGGAAAAATCATACTCATTGGCAACCCTGCCGCCCTCAACGAAACCGACAAACTGCCACCAGTCCATATGCAGCCATCTAAGCCAGGATATTTCACCGATGGGATTCCAGTGGGGGGTATAACGGTATTCTGCTGTAGTGTAGATGACTGATTTGTCGTTAAAGCGGTGGTTTTCAAACCCGCGCATCCGGTAAAAGCCACCAAGGGTTGCTCCATCAAAATAAGGGGGTCTGTTGGTTACATCAATGTTGCCGTTTTCATCAAGATGCTCTTCCCAGGAGGGTGAGTCGCCGGTCCAGAAGTTGAGGGCAATAACCCTCTGTTTGGCCCAGTCCGACTCGCCGAGAGAAAAATACTTGCTGGCTTCAAATTCAATAAACGACCATGTTTCCTCCGATTCCAGCCAGGCAAAATCCTGGGTATATGCAAGGAACTGGGAACTGCCGGATGAAGGGTTCAGCGGAAAGTCGGTATTGTCGTAATACAAACCGAACTGGAAGGGATGTATGGTTCCGTCAACCTCTCCAAGACCTTCGGGCTCGTAACTCTGGTACCTGTTATACTGTTTGAGCAGAAGAATTGTGACCCCGCTTTCCAGGGGGTTCCACGTTTCACCACCGGACGGTTCGGATGTAAGCATGCCTCCCTTAAGTCGATAATCCATCATGGAGCTTGATTTTGCGCTGCCCATGGGCAGGACGTATTCCAGCTTGAATTCAAACCAGTTGTCATCTCCGGGTGTTTCTATGTAGTCTTCAGAGTCGGAATCGTTGCTGCCCGGGCGGGTAGTATCCACAGGATAAAAAGGAAAAGTATAGGCCCGCTGGTTCGGGTAGTACCCTAATGAACCTAAAGCACTGACAAAGAGTCTGTTTACCCATGGCATTTTGTAATCCCACATGCCAATGACACCAACGGCAGCACCTTCGACACTGCCCAGGACCGTTCCCGCGACAAGCAGTTGGTCCTGACCGTATCCCTTCATCCCGCCACCTACTCCGGCGGTAAAGCCCATGCTTTCAGTTGAAAAGGCATAGGGAATAATCAGCCTGTTTTTGGACCCTCTGGGGTTTTCTTCCCGGGTTATGGAAGATTTGACGCTTGCCTTTGATTTTGCGTGGAGAGACAAGGGAAATAAAAATCCCACAATGAGTACTGATAGAACAGTGCAGCATAAAACTCGTGCAGTGTGATTCATGTTTCTTTCTCTTTGGAAGTTTAATATCTCAGGCCGGTGAAATGATATTTGCATCACCGGTGGCTTTCATCTTGAGCTGCTCGGCAAAATCAAGCATCCGTTTGACCGAAACCATAGCCTGTTTGCCGATTTCCGGATCGACATGGACTTCGTTCTTTCCTGTTTCAAGGGTATGGGCAAGGTTGACCAATCCGTTCATGGCCATCCACGGGCAATGAGCACAGCTGAGACAACTGGCTCCAATACCACCGATAGGGGCTTCGATAAATTTTTTGTTCGGAGCGGCTTCCTTCATCTTGTGAAAGATACCACGGTCTGTTGCAACTATAAAGACTTCATTCGGCAGTTCCGTTACCGCTTTGATGAGCTGGGTTGTCGAGCCGACAACATCTGCCTGGTCGATCACTTCCATGGGTGATTCCGGATGGACCAGGATACCGGCCTCAGGATGTTTTTTGTGCAGGGCTTCAAGCTCTTCGGACTTGAAAGCGTCATGAACAACACAGTATCCGGGCCACAGGAGCATGTCCGCCCCGGTGACTTTTTGAATATACCCGCCAAGGTACCGGTCAGGAGCCCAGATGATTTTTTCACCTTTTTCGTGGAGGTGCCGGACGACCTTAACCCCAATGCTTGAGGTAACGACCCAGTCGGCACGGGCCTTAACCTCTGCACTTGTATTGGCATAAACAACAGCGGTCCGATCCGGATGTGCATCGCAGAACTTGCTGAAAACATCCGCCTTACAGCTCAGGTCCAGGGAGCATTCGGCTCCAAGGTCAGGCATGAGTATTCGTTTTTCAGGACTCAGGATTTTCGCTGTTTCACCCATAAAGCGGACTCCGCCAACCACAACTGTTTTCGCTTCGTGGGCATAGCCGAAGCGGGCCATCTCAAGTGAGTCGGAAACACAACCGCCCGTTTCATCAGCCAGGATCTGCAGGTCCTCGTCCACATAGTAGTGGGAAACCAGCACAGCATTTCTTGCCTTGAGCAGTTCTTTGATGCGTTGAATCAGCTTTTCTTTTTCAGCACGGATGACCGGCAGTGCAGGCTTGGCTCCGCGAGCAAGATTTTCGATCCGGGCTTTGTCTATGGGTATGGATTCAATGGTTTTCATAATTGGTATGCTGTCGTATTGGTAATGCAAACTGCGTGTTTATTTTTCATTGTCAGAATCTATTAACTCACCTGTTTTAAGTAAGCCCTCATTAAGCACAATCTCGGGGCTCCAGTCAAGCCAAGTCTCTTCACTGTTTTCATTCAAGGTAAAGTGATCGCCATTTTCAGCCGGCTCGCCCTTCTCATCTCCTTCGGGAGTGGCAAGGGCTATACCGCCGGCTATTATAGCCTCCATGGATTCAGTATCCATGTCAAAACCTGAAAAAAGTCCCCATGATGCTCTGATACCGCTGGCCAGCCAGAACTTTGTGCCGGTGTGGATAAGTTTTGTGTAGGCTGGATGAATATTTGCCCGGACCCAGACTTGCCGGGCACTGGGGGAAAGTTCAAATCCTGTGACTCTACCCACCTGCACCTGGCGATAATAGACAGGGCTGTTCTTGTTTAAAGAGCCAAGCCGGGGGGTTTCCAGAACAATATTTAATCCGGCGTAAGATTCTGGACCTTGAATTTCCGGCAGAAGGATAAAATCTGACTTCGGTTCCCCATCTCCAGGAAGAACGTCAATATATGATCCTGTCAGGATTGTTTCAAGGTGACGTACTCCTGAAAACCCAATTTCCGGTTTGACTAACCACAGTCGGGTTGTGTCACGAAACAGCCCGGCAGCTTTTTTCTTTATCCGTCCTTCTGCAATAATACCCTGCATGTCCGGAGTAAAACGCACTTTTGTCACTGAACCGATCTGGATGCCCTGATATTGTATTCTGGTCTTTTCCTTTATCCCTCCCGCCCGATCAAGCTGGATAGTAATATGGAGGCTGTCTTTTTGTATGGCGGCATCATGATTTTCATAAAGAACAAAAGAATCGCCTTCTTTAATCGGCACACCCTGCCCGGGAGTGACAAAAGAGATTCCGCCGGAAATAATTGTGGCTACAGGGCCGGCCTGTACCTCAACTCCTGCCAGGCTTGCATCAATTGAAAAACCGGAAAAGTTGTAGAACCTGGATGTTGAATTGATGAGCTCTGCATATTCCTCATGGATCAATATTTCAAATACTATGTTTTGCAGATTTTCACTGAGTTCATATTCAAGGACTTCCCCAATGGGAATATTCTTATAGAGTACAGGTGATCCGACGTCAAACAAGTTGTCGGCGGAGGAAATCAACTGCAGGACCGTACCTGGTGGTCTCAGGTCGGGGTTGTTTTTGACAGCGTTGGCATGACTTTCATACAGGGTGAACGATGATCCTTCCTGTGCTGTTTTAGATTCGCCGGGGGATGCTTTCTCAGGATTGATGAACGCTATTCCACCTGCCAGCATCGATTTAATTGAAGACAGGTTGACATTGAAATGTGACAGGCTCGCATCTATCTGAATCCCGCTCACGTTCCAGAAGATGCTGTCCTGCCGGACCAGGGAAGTGTATTCATCATAAATCAGGATGTCGGTATGGATGGATTCAGCTTCCGGACCAAAATTTATGGTGTTAACTTCTCCGACAACCATTCGTTTATAGAGGATAGGCGCTCTGTTCTCCAGAGAACCGCTGTTGGGTGAAACGAGGATGAAATGTTTGCCTGCTCGCAGCACCGGCCTGGGCATAGGACCCTGCTCCACAACAAAATGGTCCCGATACTCTCCGTCACCCGGTTGAAAACTGATATAAGGACCGGTAATGATCGTTTCAAGATGCCGAACCCCGTCGATGGCTACCTCCGGGCGGATAACCCAGAACCGGGTTTCCTCCTTGAGGACGGGTTCGGCCCTCGGGTCAATAAGGATTTCTGCGGTCACAGTATGGTGTTCGTCATTGTTCAATTTGATTTTTTTGACTACTCCCGCCTCAAGTCCGCGGTACATGACCCGTGTACTGCCCTCGACAATTCCTTCGCCGGAAGCGAGCTGCAATGTCATTTGGAGTCCATATTCTGCTGAATCATAGTTGCTAAAGAGTTTGAAATTCATTCCGTTGACCGCCTGTGGACTGCTTGACTCCAAGGATTCAGGAGTTCCGCAGGAAATCCCACCATAAATGAGAGAGGCAAGGGATTCCATCTTAAGGTTGAAACCCGATTGCAGGTTCCCCTCAAACGAGATGCCGCTGGAATTCCAGAAACGGGTGCCTACCTTGATAAGGTGACTGAATTCAGGCTCAATGTATATATCTATGAGAATGGAGTTGTCTTCCGCCAGCTTGTACTCCTTGATTTTTCCGATCTTGAGATTTTTTGTGTAAACCGGTGATCCTTTCTGCAGGGAATGGAGAGCCTCTGCCCTGAGAGTGATGTGCAGTCCTGGACTTTCTGGCGGAATTGCCGGTGGTTCCGGCAGCCCTTCAAAGGATGTTGTAAAGACACCTGATGTGCCGGGCTGAACAGCTATGTAACTACCTGTCAGAAGTGTTTCGAGACCGCGGATCCTGCCTGCGGAAATTTCAGGTCTTACTACCCAGAACCTGGTATCCTCGACCAGTCCGCGTTTGGTTTTTTTCTCCATTGTGACAATGAGGTTTACACCCTGAAGGTCCTCATCAACCTGTATTTCATCAACAAGGCCGACAGGCACGCCCCTGTACATGACCTGGGTTTTGCCAGGTGTTATTCCTTCCGCATTTTCATAATGGATGGTGATCTGAATCCCGGCGTCACGGTAGCTGGTATACAGGAGCCATCCACCGATACTCAGTGCCACCAGGGGGAGGATCCATATGGGTGAGAGACCTTTCTTTTTCTGTATGACCGGAGAGTCCATTGTTACTCCTTGTTCATTACATCACGAGTGGCTGTCAAGTCCCACATGAGACGGGGGTCAAAGCTGATGGCTGCAAACATGGTCGCCAGGACGACAAAGGTGAAAAAAGTTGCTGCAGGCGCGGCTATTATGCGTGTGAAAAAACCAAAGTCGACAAGAGCACAAAGCAGCGCGATAACAAAAATATCAAGCATGGACCACCGGCCGATGAACTCGATGAAGCGAAACATAATTGACTTGTGTGTGAGCCGTGACCAACGATTAAAATGGATAGAATACAGCAGGAGAGTAAGTCCGATGATCTTGAACAGGGGTACCAGGATTGAAGCTGTCAAAATGACTATGCCAATTCCGTAGGAACCGGTTTGAAAGAAATATATGATTCCATCCATAATGGTAGATTTTTCCGGAGTACCAAGAAAATCAACTTCCATGATCGGCAGGATGTTGGCGGGAAAAGAAAACAGTATAGCGGTAAGGACAAGCGCCCAGGTTGTGCTGATGGAATTTGTTTTTCTCTTGTGAACAGTACTTTCGCATCTTGGACAACGCAATTCAAAACCCTCATTTGGTTCATAATACCGCATTACCTTATGGCAGGTGTGACACTGGACCAACCCGGCCTTCAAGGCAGATTGCATGGCACGAACCTCCAGGGGAGGGAACTGTTTATCTGGCATAACCTGTCTTTCGCTGCCATTCAGCTTTCCAATCATTTTCCAGTAGTAATCCCTGTCAATACTGAAAACACAGCCCACAATTGCAAAGGACAGGCCGATAAAACATATAAATCCAATTTCATAGGAGATATCAGCCGTACCTGCCATTTTAATGATGGTGACGAGAATGCCTATAAGATAGACTTCTGTCATGCCCCATTCTTCAAGGTGAGAGTACCATCGGAATAGTCGGGGCAGCTGATTTTTGAATTGATGCCTGGAAATTCCCAGTGAGACAAGAAAAAGCAGGACCAGTTTGGCCAGGGGGATAAGTATCGCTGTCATGAGTACCATCAGCGCGACAAAAAAATACTTCTGCTGATAAACAGAGATCATCGTGTCGAAGACAGTTCCATGATCAAACAGACCCAGGGCTTCAAACTGGAGCAGGAGCATGAAATGGGCGGGAAAGAAGAAAAGCAGGCCTGTAACACTGAGAGCAAGGGTGCGGTTGACAGTATCTTTTTTAGGGGTGCGTACCCTGTATTTACACCGTGGACAGACCACCTGGCTGCCGATGGGGACATCTATGGGTCCAAGGGCTATGACCGTATCACAGCCAGGACAGACTGTAATATCCTGTACCTTTACGTCCTGGAAGCTTCCTGATTCTTCGGCTTTATCCATATCTACTGTGACAATCTTTGTGAAACATTATGAATGGCCAAGTAATACAAAGCTTAAGAATCGTTGTCAATCACGTTGCGGACGACATGGATTTTCATGATAATTTTTAAAAAGTCATATTATTATATGTCGGAATATTGCTGTTTGAAAGAATTCGCATTGTTTATTCATCTGATTTTGTTGACAAACAGGAGTTACTTTAGGGTATAATTTTAAAACGTCTTTAATAAACCAGGCAAAAATTGTTTTGCTGTGTGTACGTTAAAAGAGAAAAGTTTCACTTCATTATCCAATCCCGGGAGTTGAGTATGAAACTGATGGTTCCCCTGCGTTTATTTTTAATTGTCCTGCTGAGTGCTGTCTGTTTCCTGCAGCCTGTTTCATTACATTCCGCCCAGCAGTCAACGCCTGAGGCTGAAGTAACCCTGGAGGGTGTTGCTCCGGACCAGGTGGATTCAGTGCTGGCCAAGCTCAGTGATGAGCAGGTCCGGACCCTGTTGATAACTGAATTGGAAAAGGATGCCGATGCCGGAAAGGATGAAGCAAGGCCGGTGGGTGGTATCTACGGCGTATTCGTCAGTTGGTTAAAAATGATGAACTCGGAAGCAGGCGATATGGACCGCCGGGTAGATAGTGTGCTGGACAAGATAGAAAATGTTCCACATGACCTTATACAGGTGGCGGGTAAGGTGGGAGGTGAAAAGGGACTTGCCGGTTTCGGGCTGGCTCTTGTCATGGTAGCGGGAGTCTTTCTTTTCGCATATGTCGTTGAGTTTCTTTTTCAGGCAGTCACTCGGAAGACGTGGGGAGAATTTTTGGAAAAAGGAGCCCCCCAGCTTGACGGAATGCTGCGTTTCGGGGCAGCTGTGTTAAGAATTTTACCGGCCATTGTGAATATTATTGTTTTCCTGTTTGCCGCGTTTCTTATTTTTGTTTTTGTTCCTGGTTTCGAGCGTCCGGAGATCAGGATGTTCTTTCTTGCCCTCTTGGTTCCCCTTGCAGTTGTCCGTGTATTTTCTACTTTCTCTCGCCTGTTATGTGCACCTGATGCAGCACCTTTACGCTTGCTGCCAATTCAGGATTCCACTGCTTTGTTTCTGCATCGGGCAATCCTGTTTTTTATTTCCTATGTTGCATTTGTCATAATGCTACTGGCTTTTATCAGCCAAATGGGGATGCCAAGAGACACCAACATTCTTGTCCAGATTGTTGCCGGTACTGTACTGATAATTATTCTGGCACTTATAATCCTCAGCAGGCGTAAGGCAATTGCTGAAGCAATGCTTTCAGGAATCACTGTTGACGATGAAAGTTATTGGGTGAGGAGCAGATTTGCATCATTCTGGCACACTCTCGTATTATTTTATCTTTTTATAGTCTGGCTGATCTGGACCGGACAGGTTATAGCCGGTACGGCCAGGAGCGGATCTCTGCTTCTGAGTCTTCTTATCGTACCAATATATTTAATTTTTGACAGTCTTGGTCAATGGATTGTCAGAGCAACTGTGGGTACACTCCATGTTTATGACGTGGAAGAAGAAATGGAACAGCAGGATGTGATTGTATCTGCCGAAGGGGAGCGAATCACCCTGGAGTCAATTGAACAGACCGCGCAGGAAAAACGACAGCGCCTGATCCTCAGGGCAGGTCGTGTAATGCGCCTGGCAATCGTCATGGCTCTTGCTGTATGGATTCTGGACCTCTGGGGGGTCCAAATTCCCTATGCGACCGGTCTTGTCAAGGCAATTTTCGAGTCACTGGTCACCTTGACCCTTGGCCTGATGGTCTGGAAGTTTTCTTCCAGTTATATAGAAACCAAAATAAAGGAATCCATGCCGGAAGAAGAGGAAGACGAGGAGAAGCAGGACGATGAGTGGGGAGCGGCAGCACAGAGGGGTCGCAGTTACACTCTGCTGCCCATGGTGCGAAAGTTTATCGGTACAACGCTTGTGGTTATGGTGACGCTCATCATTCTTTCTTCCATGGGGGTAAATATAGGACCGCTGCTTGCCGGTGCCGGTGTCATTGGTCTGGCTATTGGTTTTGGGGCTCAGAAGCTGGTCAGCGACATACTGTCAGGTTTCTTTTACCTCCTTGATGATGCATTCCGTGTGGGTGAATATCTGAAGGCGGGCAGCGTATCCGGTGCGGTGGAGGCTATTACCCTCAGGAACGTGATGCTGCGCCATCATCGGGGTATGCTGCAGATTGTGCCCTACAGTGAACTGGGTTCAATCACCAACTTTATGCGCGGCGGCATTGTGGTGAAATTCAACCTGGAGTTTCCCTATGATACCGATATTGACCTGGTTCGCAAAATAATCAAGAGGGTGGGAATTGCCATGCTTGAGGATCCGGATTTCAGTGAGGATTTTATCCGGCCTGTAAAATCACAGGGGGTACGGGAAATAACCAGTTCGGTCATGGTGATCCGGGTCAAGTTTACGGCCAAGCCGGGCACGCATTTTGTCATCCGCCGTGAAGCGTATCGTCGCATAACAGAGGCTCTGGCCGCGAAGGGTATCCATTATGCACACCGTAAAGTGATTGTGGAACTGCCGCACGATGAGGAAAACGATTCATCTCAAAAAGAGAAGAAAGCTGAGGCTGGAGCTGCTGCCGGACTTGCAGCAATCGCTGAAGAGGAGGAAAAAAAGGCTGAAAAAGGGGGCGGCGGTTCCAAGGGTCCACAGATGCCCGGCATGTAGGAATGAAATCATGCAGGGGTAGTTTTATGTAAAATCCTCCTGCTGTTTTTGAGTTATTTCCCGGGGACGTGTATAATGATAACAGGGGGAAAACTTTTTAAATTCATTTGGTTATACACCCGTGACGACTCAATCCCTGCAGAATATAATCAAAGTCGAAAATGAACTGCATGCCAGGGAACAGGCAGAACAGGAAAAAGTTGCGAAATGGCTGCATGAGCAGGAGAGGAGTATACTTGCCGAACACCAGGCCAGACTCGATGAGCTTGCTGCAAACAAGGAGAAAATAAAAGAGCAGGCCAGGAAGGCGGCAGGAGAAAAAGCATCCGATATTATCAGAAAAGCTGAAGAGAGAGCAGTTGTTCTGAAGGAGCTTGATGATGCAATTCTTTTCCGTTGTCTTGAGAAACATTTCCTCTCCATTATCACCGGGAATATACCATGATTGTGAGGATGTCAAAAATCATGGTTATGGGCCCCCTGGACCTCCTGATTGACACCCTGGCACTGATAGAGAGGCTGGGCATCATGCAGATTGATACGGATAGGGATGAGGGGACTGTTGATCAGGAAAGTGCAGATCAGCCCTACCTTCTTGACAGAAAATCCGTTTTGGAGCATCAGTTTTACGAAAACCTGGGAAAAAAGATTGATGAGCTGTTTAAAATTCTCCCTCCTGCAAAGCATATTTCCCCAGAACATGTTTCCGCATTAGCCCCTGACACTGTAGCTTCCATCATTCCTGATCATATAGCTGAGTCCAGAAAACGGTTCAATGATATAGTTTCTATCCAGCAGGAAATAGAAGAGCTCGAAAGGTACAGTATATATCTGGACGCCCTGGGTGAACTTGCAGATGAATCAGAAACACATGATGATATTGAATGGATAGGGGTGCAAGTCGAAAGTCATAAGGATCTGGTTGACCTGCAGGACCAGATAGAAAGTAAATATGAAGGAAAAGTTGTAGTTGAGGCGGTCACAAGGGATGATGGTGACCAGATTGCGGTTATAACAACCGAAAGAGAATTGTTCCATGATGTGCTTAAGACCATCCAGGAAATGAAACTGGTTGTATATCGTCCTCCTGAGGACTTGCGCAGCCAGCCCTGTGCGAAGCAGAAAAATATCATTACACGGCGAATAGGTGAGAAAAAGGGAATGCTGTCATTGCTTCGGGAGCAGGAGGACAATTTTACAAGAAAGTGGCAGTCGGAATACCAGAAAATCAGGAACCTGGTAGATTCTCAACTTTCACTGATCAAGGTAACAGCGGCAGTCGTCAGGACAAGAATGTGTTTTTTTATTTACGGCTGGCTGCCGGCTTCTGATTTTCAACTCCTTGAAAACGAGCTTGAAAAACAATTTGGTGGAAAAGTAGTCTTAGAGGAAAGTGAGCTTGCCGAGAAGGATTTCAGTCGCATCCCGACCGCCCTGCATAATCCAGTCTATTTCGAGCCCTTCGAACTGTTTACCAGACTTTTGCCCATGCCGCCATATGCCTCTTTTGACCTTACCCCTTTCATCGGCATTTTCTTCCCGATCTTTTTCGGGATGATGCTCGGTGATATAGGCTACGGAGTTATCCTGCTTTGTATTGCCTTTTTTCTCATCCGCAGGTTTGCCGGAAGAAGAAATTTGAAGGATGCAGGTAAAATTCTGTTTATTTCTTCACTGTATACAATTGTTTTCGGCCTGTTCTACGGAGAATTGTTCGGAACGATCGGACATACGTTTCTCGGCCTGAAACCCATTATTTTTGACCGGAGGACATCCATTATTCCGATGTTTTGTTTCGCAGTTGCCGTGGGGGTGGTGCATGTGATTCTCGGTCTGGTGCTCGGGGTGATTTTATCCCTGAGGCACCACTTGAAAAAAGAAGCTATTTTCAAGCTGGTGAATATTTTTGTTATTCTCTGTCTCTGCATCCTGGCGGTTTCGTATTTTACCCCGAGTATGACCATGGTGCAGAAACCGCTGCTTCTGACCATTGGCATCGCTACCCCTGTACTTTTTATCGTCGGGGGGATCATGGCCCCTCTCGAACTCCTCAAAAATGTCGGCAATATTATATCGTATGCGAGGATCATGGCCATAGGCCTGACGTCCGTTCTGCTCGCCTATGTCGCAAATTATGTGGCTGGAAGGATCGGCAGTGTATGGGCCGGTATCATAGTGGCCGTTCTACTGCATACCTTTAACCTTTTGCTGGGGGTTTTTGCCCCGACCATTCATTCCCTGCGTCTACACTACGTGGAGTTTCTCAGCAAATTTATGGAGCCGGGGGGAAAGGAATTCAGACCCCTTGGAGGAAAAAAATAACTGGAGGGAGATATGGAAAATTTAATTGGCATGGAAAAAGCAATCATGGCACTTGCCGCTGCCCTCGCCCTGGGTTTGAGTGCCCTGGCAACTGGTTGGGCCCAGTCCAGGATTGGTGCTGCCGGTGCGGGTACTCTGGCTGAAAAGCCTGAGTTGACAGCTACCATGATTATCCTGGTGGCCATCCCCGAAACTATGGTTATCCTCGGATTCGTTATCGCGGCAATGATTCTTTTGATGGGCTGACGGTAATGAGCCAGGAGATTCTTGTCCAGGACCTGCGCCGGAAAAGTCGTGACAGGATCCAGGAAATGTGGCGTGAAGCAGAGAGCCGTGCAGCTGTGATTCGTGCGGAGAAAGATAAGGAGTTTGAACAGCTCAATGCTGAAGAAAAAGGGCGCCTGAAGGAAGTTGAAAGGACTGTAACAGCTCCTCTGATCCTGGAGGCGGAAAAGGAAGCTCTTCTGATTTTGGATGAGGCAATGAGAAAACTTTCCGGCCGCCTGTATTCCCAGGTTCTTAAGAAGCTCTCTCAGGCACGGCTGGAAAATTACGAGAACATTTTTTGCGACCTGGTAAACGAGCTTCCTCCGTTTGAGTGGGAGACGATAACGGTCAACGATGGGGATGCCGAGTTGGCCCTCCAGCATTTTCCCGGGGTCGAGCTGAGGACTGATCCTGATATGGCTGGAGGTTTTGTGTTGTCCGGTGACAAGGGGAAATACCAGGTGATAAATACGCTGGAGCACCGCCTGGAAAAAGCATGGCCGTTTGTCCTGCCGGTCTTTCTGAAGGAGGTAGTGGAGGTTAAAGATGCTGCAAATGCTGCTTAAATTTCCACAACGGGAGTTTCCGGGTGATTACCTGATGTCCCGGCTTCGTTACAAGAGAACCCTGTTTGTATCTGAAGCACAGACTGAAGAGTACAGGGGCGAAGTTCCCGAAGTTTTCGATGCAGACATATGGGCGAGAGAACTTGAAGAGCGTAAATGGCTCTTCAGGCAGATGAACGGCCGTCTTCGCGACACCCTGGCGCCGCTTTTTCTCTATTTTGAAATTAACACCCTGGTACAGTGTCTCCGATTTCTTGAAGCAGGCCGGTTTGATGAAATTGATCCTCTTCTTGACAGGAGCTTGTTGTCGGCCGAACTGAAAAAAATCCTTCGGCATAAAAGCGGACCGGCTGATGCAATTGCTGGCCTTGAACGGTTTTCTCGCAACTCATCCCTTGTTCTCAAAGGGTTTGTTTCAGCCTATAATGACAGGGGAATACAGGGGTGCGAGGAGCTGATTCGGAGAAATTTTCTGGAACAGTCTCTGCAGACATGTACTGACCCGGACATAACTGCATTTCTCCGGGACATGGTTGATCTGAAGAATACACTGGCCGTAGCCAAGTGCGTACGGTGGGGCAGGGAGTCTGCTCCGGAAGTGGTCGCGGGCGGACGGATCAGGGCAAAGGTCATTGCTCAGTCGGTAACCGGGGAAGGGCTCAGGCAGATGGTAAAACGCTGGACCAAAGAAGACGTAATAACTGATGAGCAGTTGCTGCCGGTCAACCTTGAACCCGCTCTGTATGCCCGGCTGCTGTTGAAAATGGCAAGGGCAAGGAGGGTGGCTGGTGAGGTCGTCGTGTGCATAGAGTATATTCTGCACAGTTTTCTCATGTCCCGGAACCGGAGTCTTTTACTGCACGCCAAAGGTCCAGGAGAGAAAGGATATATGTCAGAGGGGCCTGTTTCATGAAGGGGTGTGTTTTTATAACCCTCCCGGATGGGATGTATGGGTTTGAAATGACCGGTTTCCAGCAGGTGATTTCAGATAAAAACACAATCCTTGCAGACCTGGAAAAGATCGTGATGAGCGAATCTTCCGGTCTTGTCTTTATTGATGAAAGACTGATCAACGAAAAAGTAAGCAGAAGGGTACAGGTTATCGAAAAAAAATGGGGAGGAGCTATTGTCATTCTTCCGGAACCAGGTACGACGGATGAACCGGGAAGCCGTGATTTTGGGAAACGTCTTATTGCCAGGGTTCTGGGCTACCAGATTAAGCTGAGCTGATGCAGGGAAAAATTATTGGCATATCCGGTCCGACAGTCACCGTTGACCTGGAGGACCTGACACTCTATGAACGGGTTACAGTTGGGTACCATAAACTGCAGGGCGAAGTTGTCCGCTTAAAATCAACCGGCGCTGTAGTCCAGGTGTATGAGGAAACCAAGGGGATGAGTGTTGGTGAACCTGTTGTCCGAAAAGGGTCTCCTTTGACTGTGCGACTGGCCCCGGGTTTGCTTAACGATATTTTTGATGGTCTCCAGAGACCTCTTCAGCGACTTGGTGATGAGTTCGGTCCTTTTATACGTCCTGGTGATATGTTAAGCGTCGTACCCTGTGAGACAAGATACAACTTTATTCCTGAGAAAAAGGCCGGGGATGAAATAAGGGCGGGTGAATATGTCGGTTATGTGGATGAAGGAAGATTCAGACATTATATTCCTGCCAGCCGCGGAGGGATTGTCGGGCAGGTTATGGAAGGGGATATCTGCCCGGATGACCCTGTTGTCATCCTTGAGGACGGTCATAGGGTCCTCACCTATCAGCAGTGGCCTATCAGGGTTTCCCGTCCGTACCGTAAGAAACTTTTTCCCCGTGAATCTCTTGTTACAGGTCAGCGGGCTATTGATTTCCTTTATCCACTTGCCCGAGGGGGTACGGCCGTTCTCCCGGGGGGGTTCGGTACGGGCAAAACAATCCTGGAGCAGGCTGTCGCCAAGTTTGCAGAAGTCGATATAGTTGTTTATGTGGGCTGCGGAGAGCGGGGAAATGAAATGGCGGAGATGCTCGAGGAGTTCAGGGATTTGACCGATCCGTGGACCGGGAGGCAGCTTCTGGAAAGAACGATCCTGGTGGCTAACACCTCCAATATGCCTGTGGCAGCGAGGGAAGCATCAATTTATACTGCCGTAAGTATGGCCGAGTATTACCGTGATATGGGGTACCATGTTCTTCTGCTGGCCGACAGCATTTCCCGTTGGGCGGAAGCGCTTCGGGAAATTTCATCGGCCCTGGAGGAAATGCCCGGTGAAGAAGGGTATCCGACGTACCTCGCCTCAAGACTCTCGGGTTTCATGTCCCGGGCGGGAGTGGTGGAAACACTGAACGGCAAAATCGGCTCCCTCAGTATGGTGCTGTCCGTATCACCCCCCGGTGGTGATTTTACCGAGCCCACCACTCAAGCCTGTTTGAGAAATACAGGCACCTTTCTTATGCTCGATACCGATCTTGCGTATAGACGCCATTTTCCGGCAATCAACTGGTCGCAGAGCTTTTCCCTGTATGATGCAGAGATGGCTGAGTTTTTCAGCAGGGAGATATCTCCGACCTGGTCGGACTTGAAAAAACGTTGTCAGGCTCTGCTCAACAAGGAGGAGAAGCTCAGGGAAGTAGCGGAAATTGTCGGAGCGGAGGGCTTGCAGGATACGGATCGTTTGCTGATGTTTGTCGCTGAACAGATTCGCAGCACATTTTTATGCCAGAATTCATTTACCGAGGACGCATTTTCCCCTCCGGAATATACTTTTGAGCTCATTGAGAAATTAATCAACATATATGATTCTGGCATTGCCAGACTTGAAAAAAGTGAACCCCTTCCCGAAATTTTACAGGATATTGAGACATGAGGCTGGCTGATCATTTATATTCGACCATCGGCAGTGTGAGAAGCCAGCTTTTTTTTGTTGAAAAAGTTCAGCAGGCCAGGATGGGAGAGATTGTACGGGTAGTGTTTCCTGATGGCCGGGAACTGGAAGGGGAGGTCCTGAAAATAGATCACGAGACGGTCCTGGTCCAGATTTTCGGTGACTGCAGCGGAATGGACAGGAAAAGCTCGACCATAATTTTCAGTGACAATCTCAAGCAGACACCTCTCTCCCCCAGGATGCTCAATCGGATTTACAATGGTTCCTTTCGTCCCATGGACGATAAGCCTCTTTTTGTGCCTGACAAATGGCAGCCGGCAACAGGTTATCCCATGAATCCGACGAAGAGAGGTCGGCCGCAGGAATTTATTGAAACCGGACTGTCATCGATCGACGGTCTGAATACCTTGGTCAAGGGACAGAAACTCCCGGTTTTTTCCTGCGCAGGTCTCCCGGCCAAGGAGATTGTTGGCCGGATTCTCCGTAATTCGAGGATGAGTGGTAATCAGGCTGATTTTGCCGTCATTTTTATCGCCCTTGGGCTTACCCACCATGAATACTCGTTTTACATGCGTACCCTGGAGCAGATGAGCTCCAATTTTGTGGCCTTTATTAACCTGGCCGAAGACTCGGTAGTGGAACGATTGCTTGCCCCGCGTTTCGGCTTAACCACGGCTGAATATCTGGCGTATGAAAAAGGGATGGATACCCTGGTAATTATCGCCGATATCACCAATTATTGCGACGCCCTCAGGGAACTGTCCATGGCACGGGAAGAGCTGCCCGGCAGAAGAGGATATCCCGGTTATATGTACTCCGACCTGGCTTCTCTTTTTGAAAGGGCCGGCCGTGTAACAGGTCTTCCCGGCTCCGTGACCATGCTTCCCGTCATAACCATGCCCGAAGATGACATAACCCATCCTATACCTGACTTAACAGGTTATATTACAGAAGGGCAGATCGTATTAAGCAGGGAGCTCCACCAGCAGGGCATTTTTCCTCCTGTTGACATTCTTCCCAGCCTTTCGAGACTCATGCAGAAGGGGATCGGCAAGGGTGTAACCAGGGCAGACCATCGTGAAGTGGCTAACAGGCTCTATGCGTATTATGCCCGGGGAATTGATCTCCGTGGCCTGGAGGCTATTGTCGGCCGTGAAGGGTTGTCGGAAGGTGATAGGATTGTTCTTGACTTTGCCGATGCCTTTGAGGGTGAATTCGTGCATCAGGACCAACGCCGTTGTATTGATGAAACACTCGACTGCGGCCTGGAGCTGTTGTCCCGTTTTACCCACACTTCAGAGAACATTGTTTAACTGGGGAATATTTTGCTGGATTAAATAAATAGAGCCGGTCATGATCCATCCTAATCGAACCTATCTGCTGCAGCTGAAACAGAAACAGTCTGCTGTCAGCGGCAGCCTGAAAATCCTCAAGGCCCGTCGCCAGGCTCTGCTGCTCGAATTTCTCGCCTCGGTCCGCCCTTTTCTCAAGTCACGACAGCAGATCAAAGGTTTGTATTCCCGTGCCCTTCGGCAGTTGCATTTCACACTTGGCAATGAAGGAGAACTGACTGTGGCCTCCATTGCGATGATCAACAAACGAGACGGGTCGCTTGGTATTAAGGAGAAAAATATTCTGGGGGTCAGGTATTACGATGTTGATCAGCCAACAGGAATCCGGAGGCAGGTGGATGAAAGGAACTATGATTTTACTGCTGTCAACAGTCATATGGAAGAGGGAATGTATCTTTTCGAGTCTCTGGTTGAGGCGATGCTCAGCCTTGCTGCCTTTGAAACCAAAGTCAGGAGACTGGGAGAGGAGATTCTCAGAGTTTCACGCCGGGCAAGGGTTCTTGAGGAACGGGTTCTTCCCGATCTGTTTCGGAAAATAAGGGCAACGGGCCAGTACATTGGTGAAAGGGAACGCGAAGAATATTTCCGGCTCAAAAAATTCAAGAATATTCAGGATGAAACAAGATCTGGAAGACAGGTCGGGAGTTAACATGTGTTAATGGGGAGGGAGAAGCGCGGTTTATATGAAGGAGGGGAAACCGCGCTTCTCTGTATGGAGATTGAAAATCTTGATCTCTGTAATCAAGATACAATTTTGTAACTAGGTTGTCAACCAAAAGAAGAAATATTTTCTAAAAAAATACAGCTGAAAAAAACAGGAACAAACTAAAGCCGACCGGCACACCAGCCGGCTTTATGGAGGAGATAACGAATTTAATTCTGCAGCTGTCTGGTTTCAGGTACTCCGAATTTTTTCAGTATTACGCCCATTGGGCAGAATTTTGAAAAACCGTACTGCAAAAGGTTAGCCCCTACAAAGGCGGTGAACCAGAGCCAGTATTTACTCATGAAGATGGGACTGGCTTCCACGCCAAGTGCAAGGCTGAGCAGGATAAATGATCCTGCGAAAACGTGAATGAGGTCATTAACTGTCATTATTTTTTCTCCGTGCAAGATATTTTTGTAGACTTGTTGTTTTTTAAAAATTTATTCTTCCTCGGGAAGACAGAAAAGGTCACGCAGGGACTTAATCAGTTCTGTCACCCTCTCGTCGGCGATTCGGTTATAAATGAAGTTTGAATCCTTGTGGAAATCAATTATTCCCTGGTTCCTCAGTATGCTTAAATGCTGGGAAACATTGGCGTGGGTGGTCTGGACTTCGTCCCTTATATCTCCCACGCTCATCTCTTTTTCCTGGAGCAGGCAGAGAATTTTCAGCCTGATGGGATGAGAGATTGATTTCAGCAGGTTTGATATGTTTTCTATTTCCTGATACTGCATGTGAAATTAATTGTATCCGATTAATGTACAAACATTTATCGATTCTGTTTTTCCGATGTGTAAGTTTTTCATTATTTAATTTAATTCTAAAATAGATTTCGTCAAGTATTCTTTGACGGTAACTGTAAATAATTATTCCTTAGGGAACTTGATGATCTCGTTTTTGGGAAAGAGCTTCAAGTAAAGATAAACACCCAGACCGATCATGCCCAAGTTGATCAGAATATCCGGCATTATTCTGTTATGCGGGTAAACGATGAGTGCAAGTCCTGTTAAAACGACGAGAAACTGGTACCCGGTCCGATGAAACAGGAAAAGTTCTCTGAGGATATAAAAATTAATTGTTGGAACGATAAACAACGCCAACAGATACAAGCCGACACCTCCCACAGAGATGGTGTCCGCAACGCCCAATAGTAGTTTGATTGTCATCGCCAGGAGGACAATGCCGAGGAAAAGATTTATCCACATGTATTTACGGCGTCGGCTAAGAGTGGATTTGTTATTGAGAAAAAAAATGAGCCTAGCACGGGAGGTCGGATTGTCGAATTTGGTAAAGATCGATGGTTTGCTCTCGCCGTTTTGCAGCATTGCATCGATCTGCTTCTCAAGGGAGTCTGCCATGCTTTATCCTTTTATTAGTGGTTCGGTATTAAATTATGAGCATTAAATAGAAATATTATTTATATTTTCAGATACTCTATCTTGACATGAACTTCAACAAAGGTACACTGTATTTTGTACGTGTGGTTGACTCATGACAGTTGATAACACTTGACAAAACTTTACGACAATATTAGGGCAATCGTGTGGCATATTTTTATGTCACATTGTGGGAGTCGATGGCAGGGCCATGATGAAACTTTTAATAAGAGAAGGAGAGAGTTATGGGCGGGACTGAAGAAAAAATCACAAGTTTGTCAACGGAAGGACGGGTATTTCAGCCACCATCTGAGGGCAAAGAACATGCATATGTGAAGAGCATGGAGGAGTACGAAGCCCATTATAAACGCTCCATGGAAGACCCTGAAGGTTATTGGGGAGACCGGGCCGAAGAGCTTCTGACCTGGGATAAAAAATGGGACAAGGTCCTCGATGCCGATCTCCACAAACCAGAAATAAACTGGTTTGTTAACGGCAAGCTCAATATCTCCGCCAATTGCCTGGATCGTCATCTGACCAATGGCCGGCGTAACAAGGCCGCGATTATCTGGCAGGGCGAGCCAAATGAGGATGTCAGGGTCTACACCTATCAAATGTTGCATACCGAAGTATGCCGGGCTGCCAATATGCTCAAAAAAATGGGTGTAAAAAAAGGAGACAGGGTTTCTGTCTATCTGCCGATGATCCCGGAGCTAGCTATTACTCTGCTGGCCTGTACCAGGATTGGTGCCGCTCATAGTGTTGTCTTTGCAGGCTTCTCTGCCCAGGCCCTGATGAGCCGTATTCAGGACTGCGAGGCCAAGGTGCTTGTTACTGCCGACGCAGTTATCAGGGCTGGCAAAACTATACCCTTGAAACCAAACGCCGACGTCGCTCTAGCCGAAGCCCCCAGTGTTGAAAAATGTATCGTGGTTAAACGCGGCGGCAATGATGTTCCTATGGATGACAGCCGCGATCTCTGGTGGCACGATGCTATCAATGCCGAAGGCATAACCGACAAGTGTGAGCCGGAGAGCATGGATGCCGAGGATCTGAGTTTTATCCTCTACACCAGCGGCAGCACCGGCACACCCAAGGGTGTTGTCCACACCACCGGCGGCTACCTGACCTATGCCGCCCACACCTGCCAGATGGTCTTCGACATGAAGGACGACGATGTCTTCTGGTGTACGGCCGACATCGGTTGGATAACCGGTCATACTTATATTCTCTATGGTCCGCTGGCCCTGGGTGCAACCTCGCTGATGTTCGAAGGCGTGCCCTCTTATCCGGACACTGCCCGTTTCTGGCAGATCTGCGAAAAATTCAAAGTAAACACATTCTATACCGCTCCCACTGTTATCCGGGCTCTCATGCGTGATGGTGTTGAACCAACCCAGAGATACGACCTCTCCAGCCTGCGCTTACTCGGCTCAGTCGGCGAACCTATCAACCCTGAAGCGTGGATGTGGTACAACGACAATATTGGCAAGGGCAAACTGCCGATCGTCGATACCTGGTGGCAGACTGAGACCGGCGGGATTATGATCTCCGCCCTTCCCTACGCCACTCCGACCAAACCAGGCTCAGCCACCCGGCCTCTACCCGGTATTGACGCCGCTATCGTTAACGATGAAGGCAAACCGGCCGCCGAGAACGAAGGCGGTCGCCTGATCATCAAAAAACCATGGCCGGGCATGCTGCGCGGAGTCTATAAGAATCCGGCACGCTTCAAGAAAACCTATTTTGAGAAATTCCCTGGCATATACGATCCGGAAGATGGAGCCCGTTGCGATGAAGACGGTTATTTCTGGATTATGGGCAGGCTTGATGACGTTATCAACGTTTCCGGCCATCGCCTCGGCACCGCCGAGATCGAATCGGCCCTGGTCGCCCATCCGGACGTGGCCGAAGCATCCGTAGTCGGTGCTCCACACGAGATCAAGGGACAGACGATCTATGCCTATGTCACACCTATGGGTGGTGTTGAAGGTTCTCCTGAACTGCGAGCCGCTCTGGTCAAACATGTCCGGGCAGAGATCGGCCCCATCGCCACCCCGGAATTTATCCAGTGGGCCGAAGGTCTGCCCAAGACCAGAAGCGGCAAGATCATGCGCCGTATCCTTCGCAAGATCGCCGCCGGTATGACCGAAGAGCACGATTTCGGCGACACCTCAACACTGGCTGATCCATCTGTCGTTGTCAGCCTGGTTGAAGGTTCGAAGGAGTTCGTTAAGTAAGAGCTATGACGATAGGGCCGGAATATGAGAATGGTCCTGAAATTATTGAAAACTGTAAAATGTCGCTCCAAGCAGTGACGTAAATCGAACAGGCAGGGCTCCATCAGGTGTCCTGCCTTTTTTGTCTTGCGGAGAAAGAAATGGCTGCTAATAATGGTGTTCATAGTGTCGCGCCGGAAGTAGTTGTGGATTTTTTAAAGGAGGTCATGCCGTTTAACGGGCTTGATGCCGATACCTTAAATAACCTGGCCCGCCACTGTACCATCGATTTTTTCCCAAAAGGAGTCCATCTTTTAAAAGCAGGTGAAACAGAAATCACCCATCTTTACCTTATCCAGCGGGGAGGGGTGAAAACGTTTATCACCGACGAAGAAGGCGTGATCACCCTCAAGGACTATCGCGGCGAAGGTTCTGTTTTCGGGGCGCTGGGGATCATCCGGGGGACTCCGGCAAATCTGGATGTTGAAACCGTAGAGGACACCTTTTGTTTTCTGTTGCCGCGAGATGTCTTTCTCAAACTGATAAATGATCAGCCCGGTTTTGCTCAGTATTACCTGAAAACTTTTTCAGACAAGGTTGTGGCTACAGCCTACACAGAACTTCGCCGGCACAAATGGACGAGTCGCGGTGAAGAGAGCATGTATCTGTTTTCCTGTCGGGCGGGTGACCTGGTAAAGACCATACGCATGGTCGACGCCAACCTTCCCGTTCAGAAGTGTGCTCAGGAAATGGCAAAATACAAGGTGGGGTCCCTGCTCATTCACGAGCATAATAATCCGGAGAAGATTGTCGGCATCATCACTGACAGGGACCTGCGCATAAAAGTGCTGGCCCGGGGACTCGATTATACTGTACCCGTGAAGGAGATAATGTCTTCCCCTGTTCAGAAGGTTCTTTCCGGTACTATCTGTTTTGATCTTCTCCTTAAAATGATGTCATCCGGCACCCACCATCTTGCTGTGGAGCGGGGTGACAAAATAATAGGGGTCATTACATCGCATGATATCATGCTCCACCAGGGGCATTCTCCATATTATCTGTTTAAAGAGATCGTCTCCCAGGATACATTTCAGGGATTATATCCGTTATCCCAGAAAATTCCGGAGATGATCCGCAGTCTTATAAGGGAGGGTGGTAAGGCTGGGAACATTACGCAGATGATAGCTGTTCTCAACGATCATATTCTGGAAAAGCTTCTGGAGATGCTGCATGAGGAGATGGGCCCTCCGCCGGTCGACTACTGCTGGCTACTGTTGGGAAGTGAGGGCCGCAGGGAACAGACATTCAGGACTGACCAGGATAATGCCATTATCTATGAAGATCCTGTCAATGAAAAACAGAAAAAGGAGGTGGAATCCTATTTTTCTGAATTTGCCCGTCGGGCAATTGACCACCTTGTGAATTGTGGTTATCCGCTGTGCCCGGGGGAAATAATGGCCAGGAATCCAAAATGGTGTCAGCCGTTTTCCACCTGGTGCAGTTATTTTGAAAGATGGATATCTGCTCCTGATCCTGAAGAATTGCTGAATGTCATGATTTTTTTTGATTTTCGGGCAGGCTATGGAACCATGTCTCTGGCGGAAAAATTACGGGACCACCTGATCAGTTATTCCAAAAGGCAGGAAATATATCTCATGCATCTTGCTAAGGAGTGTATGATGAGTCGTCCTCCTCTTTCTTTTTTCAAGACATTTATTGTCGAGAGGGACGGAGAGCACAAAAACACCCTTGATATTAAGCGCCAGGGGTTAACTCCTTTTGTAAACTACGCCAGGGTTATGGGGTTGAAACACGGTGTAAAGGAAACCAATACTCTTGCCAGGATGGATGTGCTGAAGGAAGATGGTCATATTTCTACAGATCTCTGGGCTGCAGCCCAAGAAGGATATGAGCTGCAGATGCAGATTCGCCTTGTCCATCAACTTTATCAGCTTGAAAAGGGTTTGATCCCGGATAATTACATAAATCCTGCCCATCTTACAGAAGTGGAAAAACGGATGCTCAAAGACGCGTTCTCGATTATCGAGAGATTGCAGGCAAACCTGAAAACCCTGTTTCCGGTAGTGTGACGATGCCGAGCTGGCTGAAACCGCAGGACTGGTTTAGAAAACCGCATCCCATCCTCAGGCAGAACAAAGAATTTTTTGAAAATTTCGACCAGTCAAGACCTCTTTCAGAATATACTTTTGTCGTCTGTGATACAGAACTTACTGGATTGAATAAACGGCAGGATGAAATTATTTCGATCGGTGCCGTGAAAATAATCAATCTTCGCCTTGAACTAAGCGAAACCTATCACCAGTATATCCGTCCACAGAATCTCGAACATACGGAATCTACCCTGGTGCACCGGATAACGCCGGAGCAGCTCCGTAAAATGCCATCAATCGAAGACGTTTTGCCTGGATTTATACAATATTGTGGAGATGCTCTTTTGGTTGGGCATTATGTATCTCTGGATATAACTTTTTTGAACAGGTTTGCCCTTGAGACCCTGGGCGGTGCTCTTTCCAATCCGAGCGTAGATACAATGCGCCTCGCCAAAGGGTACAAGGAGGCAAAATTCATGGAAAGTCATGGTCACACCAACCTGTCGACTTCATACAATCTTAATGATTTGACCCGGGAGTTCAACCTGCCGGAATTTAAGCCCCATGATGCGCTGGAGGATGCGATACAGACAGCCTATCTCTTTCTTTTTCTTGTAAAAAAAATGAAAAGCGGGAAAATAAGGACCCTGAAGGATTTGTATCAGGCCGGGAGGATAGTCGGATTAATGTATTAAAGTATGTGAAAATCAGTCAATTTCTGGTATTATTGCTAACTCTTTAATAACTATATGGATAACTGAATGTTGTTTGGTAACCTGCATTATAATCCTTGACAGTTTTTCTGGCAAATTGCATAATTCATTAATTTGCAGCTTGCAATTTAGCATCCATATGTGCTACAGAGTGGTAGGGCCAGAAGGAGTTCACCCAAAAAAACCTTAAGGTTGAGGTTTTTTTCTTTGTTTCACTTGGGAAAAGAAGGAGGTTCTTTCCCGCCAAACAATGAGGAGGAGGAGATTATGAGTGATCTTAGTGGGTACTGGGCAGAAAACGTCCGATTGATTATCGGTTGTCTTATTGTCTGGTTCGTTGTTTCATACGGGTTCGGCATTTTGCTGGTTCATCCGTTGAACAGCATTTCAATCGCCGGTTATGACCTCGGCTTCTGGTTCGCCCAGCAGGGTTCCATGTACATTTTTGTTGCCCTGATTTTCTTCTACGCGGCTAAAATGAATACGCTTGACAAAAAATACAACGTCCAAGAAGACTAAGGGGGAAAAGAATGAGTCTCAAAGCTATGACATTTCTTGTAGTTGGCGCCACTTTTGCCCTCTACATATTTATTGCGATCAGATCGCGAGTTTCCAGTACCGGTGAGTTCTATGTAGCAGGCAAGGGTGTGCATCCCGTTTTAAACGGAATGGCAACAGGGGCTGACTGGATGTCAGCAGCCTCCTTTATTTCCATGGCAGGCCTTATTGCCTTTAAAGGCTATGATGCCTCTGTTTTTCTCATGGGCTGGACCGGCGGTTATGTTTTGCTCGCCATGCTCCTGGCCCCTTATCTCCGTAAGTACGGGAAGTATACGGTACCAGCTTTTATCGGCGATCGTTTTTATTCGAGAACCGCCAGAGTTACTGCGGTTCTTTGCTTGATTATTGCCTCCCTGACCTATGTTATCGGTCAGATGAAGGGTATCGGCGTTGCCTTTTCACGCTTCCTGGAAGTTCCTTTTGATGTAGGCGTCTTTATCGGTATGGGTATCGTCTTTATTTACGCTGTTCTCGGCGGTATGAAAGGTGTTACCAATACCCAGATCGCACAGTATTGTGTTTTGATTTTTGCCTATACCGTACCGGCAATATTTATTTCCATGCAGTTGACCGGAATGCCTATTCCGCAGCTTGGCCTTGGAAGCTCACTGACTGAAGGCGGTATGCACGTTCTTGATAAACTGGATCTGGTTCTAACCGATCTCGGCTTTAAGGAATATACGGCCCAGAAAGGGGGAACGTTAAATATTTTCCTCTACACAATGTCGTTGATGATCGGTACCGCTGGTCTGCCGCATGTTATTATTCGGTTCTTTACCGTGCCCCGTGTGCGTGATGCCCGTTCATCCGCTGGCTGGGCCCTGGTTTTCATCGCCATTCTCTACACCACTGCTCCTGCAGTTGGTGCCATGGCACGCCTCAACCTGATGAACACCATCCAGACCGGTGAAGTAGGAAGTCCGACTGGTAACCTCGAGTATGAAAAGCGTCCCCAATGGTTCAAGAACTGGGAATTAACAGGACTGCTGAAATTTGAGGACAAGAATGGTGACGGCCGGATCCAATATTACGGTCCGGGCCTGAAAGACAAGGAAGCTGAATTCGGTTGGGCCGGCAATGAGATGATCAAGGTTGACCGTGATATCATGGTTCTTGCCAATCCTGAGATTGCCAACCTGCCCAACTGGGTCATTGCCCTGGTTGCTGCCGGTGGTATAGCAGCAGCGCTGTCCACAGCGGCCGGTTTGCTGCTCGCTATTTCGTCATCTATCTCCCATGACGTCCTGAAAGGTATCTTTATGCCTGACCTGACTGACAAGGGAGAACTGATGGCTGGACGTATCGCCATGGCAGGTGCTATCTGTGTTGCCGGTTACTTTGGTCTCAACCCTCCGGGCTTTGCTGCCCAGGTTGTTGCCCTGGCATTCGGTCTGGCAGCTTCTTCGATCTTCCCGGCTATTATGATGGGGATCTTTTCGAAGAAGGTCAACCGTACAGGTGCTACCTCCGGTATGCTTTGCGGTATCGGATCGACACTTCTGTATATCTTCTGGTACAAAGGATGGTTCTTCTTTCCGGGAACCAACATGCTGCCTAACACCCCCGACAACTGGTTTCTGGGTATTGCACCCGAGGCTTTCGGTTCTGTCGGTGCAGCAATTAACTTTGCGGTTGCATTTATTGTATCCAGCATGACACCGCCTCCGCCAGAGCACATTCAGCACCTGGTAGAGGATATTCGTATCCCGTCTGGTGCGGGATCTGCTCAGGATCACTGATTCGAGTATATTTATCGACCAACACGGCGTGCCTGTTTTAAACAGGCACGCCGTTTTTATTTGAAATTCTAAACCCCGGTCCTTCGGTTTCGGATTTTTGCTTGAGTGCACATATAAATAGAGAAGAGTAAAATGAAACCTGAATTTCTCCGTTCCGATCAATGCTGTCTCTATGTGGTGGACCCGCAGGAAAAGCTGATGGCCCATATTCATGAAGCCGGGCGTGTCACCCGAAATATATCCCTGATGATTCACCTTGCCCGGACCTTTGAATTTCCTGTCTTTGCCAATACCCAGTATAAAAAAGGTATAGGCCCGATTGTCCCTGAGTTGGCTGAACTGCTTGAGGGTGTGCCATGTCCGGATAAGATCTGTTTTAACGGCCTTGGTAGTGATGAAGTGCTCAATGAGTTAAAAGAACTGCCGCACGGAGTTGACACGCTGCTGCTCTGCGGCGTGGAAACACATATCTGTGTTTACCAGACCGCGATCGGCGCTCTCCAGGCGGGATATAATGTGTGGGTTGTTGCCGATGCTGTATCGTCCCGTTCGGCAGTGAATGATCATCTGGGTCAGGAACGGCTTCGTGAACTCGGGGCAATCCTGGCTCCGTCAGAAATGATTATTTATGAACTCCTGCAGCAGGCCGGAACCGATAAATTCAAGGCAATGCTTCCCCACCTGAAGTAAGCTTACAGGTTCAGAAATACAAGTTCTTTCAACTATCTATTTCCTGCTCAATCAACACTGCCAGGCAGAGGCGTGAAAAATTATTTGCCCACAGGAGCGAAAATGGCGTTTTTGTGTTGAAATTTCCGTATAAAATCGATAAAAAAGAAAGTTTGTTGCTTTACTTGCTGGAACCTGAAACCAAAAGGTTTTTACAGATACAATGATGACCGGAAACGAAATACGCGCACGATTTTTACACTACTTTGAGAACAGCGGACATGCTGTAATCGAGAGTTCTTCCCTTGTTCCGCTTGATGACCCTACCCTGTTATTCACCAATGCGGGTATGGTGCAGTTTAAACGCGTTTTCATGGGTGAAGAGCAGCGTGACTATGTCCGGGCTGCTACAAGTCAATGCTGCGTCCGTGCCGGGGGCAAGCATAATGATCTGGAGAACGTCGGGCATACCGCCCGTCACCACACCTTTTTTGAAATGCTCGGCAATTTTTCTTTTGGGGACTATTTCAAGAAGGAAGCCATCGATTTTGCATGGGAATTCCTGACCAGAGAACTCGGCCTTGATTCAAGTCAGTTATGGGTATCTGTCTTCCGTGAAGACGATGAGGCCTATGAATTATGGGAGCAGATTGAAGACCTGCCGGAAGGCAGGGTCGTCCGCCTTGGAGAAGAAGACAACTTCTGGGCCATGGGTGATACCGGGCCCTGTGGTCCCTGTTCGGAAATCCATATCGACCAGGGCATTGAGGCGGGCTGCGGTCGGCCAGAATGTGCAGTCGGGTGCGACTGTGACCGTTTTCTTGAGCTGTGGAATCTTGTTTTCATGCAGTTTTACCGGGACGAGACCGGCAAGATGACGCCGCTGCCAAAACCTTCCATCGATACGGGTATGGGACTTGAACGTATTGCGGCGGTCTTGCAGGGTAAGCTCAATAATTTTGATTCAGACCTTTTTACACCCCTGATTGAAAGAATTTCTTCCCTTGCCGGCAAAAAATACGGCAGCAGCAATAAGGATGATGTCGCGATGCGGGTAATAGCCGACCATTCTCGTGCTGCGACATTCCTCATCGCTGACGGAGTACTTCCCTCTAACGAAGGACGTGGATATGTCCTGCGGCGTATCATGCGAAGGGCTGTACGGTTCGGCCGATTCCTTGGCCTGACCGGCCAGTTTTTTACAGAGATATGTGCTCTTGTTTCCGAGATGATGCTTGAGAGCTATCCCCATCTTGCCGGTGCAAGAAATTTGCAGGACAAAGTAGTCAGTAACGAGGAAAGCCGCTTTGGTGAAACCCTTGACCACGGGCTGGCAATCCTGTCTGAAGAAATTAACCGTCTGCAAGAGCAGGGCACTGGTCAAGAGATGATTGCCGGGGACTTTATTTTTAAACTCTATGATACCTATGGTTTTCCTGTCGATATTATCAGGGACGTTGCCATTGAACAGGGCATGACCATTGATGAAGCCGGTTACCATGCTGCCATGGAAGTACAGCGGGAGCAATCCAAGCGTTCCTGGAAGGGAAGTGATGTCGAGCATCTGCCGGAAGGTGTCATCGAACTGTTGAAGCAAAGTTGTGAGACCGAGTTTGTGGGTTATACCCTGAAACAGGCTGAATCAGTTGTTGAAGGCCTCATCGGTGGTGCCGGTCAGCTAGTGGAACAGGCTAATGAAGGGGATGAAATAAGAGTTTTTTGTCCCCGCACCCCGTTTTATGCCGAGGCAGGCGGTCAGGTTGGTGATACCGGACAGATAACAGGCCCGGATGGATCTGTTGAAGTGATCACTACGACAACTGTTGCCGAGAACCTTGTATTGCATGAAGGGAGGGTTGTTAAAGGTATTGTCTCCAAGGGAGATACGGTTAATCTTCAGGTAACATCGATCAGACGTAACGATATTGCCGTGAACCACACTGCAACCCATCTCCTGCACGCGGCCATGAAAGAACTTCTTGGTGATCATATCAGTCAGGCCGGTTCCCTGGTTGAAGAGGACAGACTCCGATTTGACTTTACCCACTTTTCACCTTTGACCCCTGATGAGGTGAATGCGATTGAACAGAAGGTCAACAGGGAAATTCGGAAAAATATCCCGGTGGCGACTGATCTGAAGTCACGGGACCAAGCTGTTTCTGAAGGGGCAACTGCTCTTTTCGGTGAAAAATATGGAGATGAGGTGCGGGTTGTTTCTGTAGGTGAATTCAGTAAGGAGCTCTGCGGCGGAACCCATGTGGGTGCAACCGGTGAGATAGGTTTTTTTAAAATACTCTCTGAAACCGGTATCGCCGCAGGTGTCAGAAGGGTTGAGGCTGTAACAGGTGCCCAGGCTGTTGAATGGATGCAGAACCTAGTCCGGCAGGTTGGTGATGTGGAAAATTGCATTGCCGCTCCCCTGGATACAGCTCCGGACAAGATCACAGTACTGATGCGCCAGCAGAAAGAACTGGAGAAGAAAGTCGCCGCCCTGACATCCAACCTGGCCCTGTCTGATATGGACCAGTTATTGGATAAAGCAATTGACGTTAACGGCATAAAAGTTCTGGCGGCCGAAGTAACTCTCGATTCTGCAAAAACACTCCGTGAAATCGGTGATAAGGTTCGTGATAAACTTGGTACCGGTGTGGCTGTGCTGGGGGGTGTGCTCAATGGCAAGGCCGCATTGCTTGCCCTTGTCAGCAAGGACCTGACCGGGAAGATCAAGGCAGGAGATCTTGTCAAATCAACGGCTGAATTTGTCGGCGGCAAAGGAGGAGGGCGTCCTGATATGGCACAGGCCGGTGGACCCATGGCCGATAAGTTGCCGGAGGCCATCAGGAATGTACCGCAGGTCGTGCGGGACCTGATCTAGGCAGTATGTTTTATTTAAACAGGCAAGGAAGTTAATGCTGAACCGTCCGGATAATGAACGAATAGTTATTACAGGTGTGGGGCTTGCCGCCCCTAACGCCTCGAATCTGGCAGAGTTCAGGGAGAAACTGCTGGCCGGTGAAAGTGAAATCACAACGATTGATCTGAGGTATATGGACAGGGCTCCGGCCGGGATATGTACATTTGCCGAGACCAGGTACCGGAAAAAAAAGGAAAACAAGAGAGGTACCCGGGCCGGGTGTATCGGTGTGTATTGTGCCAACGAAGCACTGGAAGATGCCGGCATTGATTTCACCTTGTATGACAGGGCGAGAACCGGTGTGTATATAGGTTTGACAGAACACGGTACGGTGGAAACCGAAAACGAGGTCTACAATATCAGCAAGTATGACTACAATGTTGATTATTGGACACATCACCACAATCCGCGTACAGTCCTTAACAACCCTGCCGGTGAAATTACCATGAACCTGGGAATTACCGGTCCGCATTATTCTGTTGGTGCTGCCTGCGCGGCCGGGAATGCGGCCCTGATTCAGGGAACCCAGATGCTGCGCCTTGGAGAAGTTGATTTAGCTCTATGTGGAGGAATATCAGAGTGTGTTGATTCCTTTGGCATATTTGCAAGTTTTCGTGCCCAGGGAGCTCTTGCCGAACATACTGATCCGACAAAGGCGAGTCGGCCGTTCGATGCAGCAAGAAACGGTATAGTAATTTCTGAAGGGGGCTGTATTTTCACCCTTGAACGGCTGGATAAGGCCCGGGAGAGAGGAGTAGCGATTTACGGTGAGATTACCGGTTATGCCATGAATTCGGATGCACGTGATTTTGTCCTCCCTTATGGTGAAAGGCAGGCCGAGTGCATGGAACTCGCCTTACAACGGGCCGGATTGTCTCCCGCAGACATTACCATTATCAATACGCACGCGACCGGGACCAAGCAGGGAGATATTGAAGAATGCAAAGCAATCCGCAAGGTCTTTGCAGGGTGCCCAAGCACCTGGATTAACAATACAAAATCGAATATTGGCCACGCCATGGGAGCTGCCGGAGTCCTGGAGCTAGCCGGAAACCTTCCTTCCTTTGTTGACAATCAGGTGCATCCGACTATAAACTTGGAAGAGTTGGATGAGGATTGCAATTTAGATGGCATCGTTGCAAATAAACCGAAACAACTTGACAAGGTCGATACAATTTTGAATAACTCCTTCGGCATGGTCGGTATTAATTCTGCCGTTATCGTCGAGCGTTTTGATGACAATCGGCGCTGAAAGGGCTATTTTTATACGATAGATGAAAAATGATGAAAGAAATAACTACGAATTTGCAAAAAATTATTAGTGTTATATATATCATTAAATAAATTTAATTGAGTAGAATACAGAGGACAGGTATGACCCGGGATGAAATTAAAAACGTGATTTTAGAAATCATTGAAGATATTGATGAGGATGCTGATTTTGACAGTTTAAACCCTGATGAACCTCTTCGAGACCAACTCGATCTGGACTCCATGGACTTCCTGGATATTGTTATGGAACTTCGTAAACGCTACAAGCTCCAGATTCCTGAAGAGGAATATCCTGAACTGTCAACCCTGAACAGCTGCGTCAACTACCTAGACCCAAAACTGCAGGATTTCTAATCTTTCACGTATACGAGTTTACAAAGAATTCTTTCAACAAAGAAAAATCGTTTCATCCTGTCATATCATCCACAGCCAACCTTATATCAACCAACGGATAACTTCAGCCAATGGCTGATTATCAAATCATAATTATCGGCGGAGGCCTGTCAGGGCTCGCAGCAGGTATCCGTGCTGCACGGTTTGGCCTGAAAGTGCTTATTCTGGAACAGCACTGGCAGCCGGGAGGCCTCAATTCCTATTATTACCGTCAGGGCTACCTGCTTGAAACAGGGTTGCATGCAATGACGAATTATGCACCTCCTGAAGTTAAGCATGCGCCGTTAAATCGTCTTTTCCGGCAACTGAAACTTTCCCGGAAACGTTTTGTTACACGCCAACAGTTCTGTTCCGAGGTTGTCTTTCCTGACCATTCCCTATGTTTCTCCAACGAACTGTCTCAACTGACCGATGAAATTGCTCGGGAATTCCCGAACTCAGTGGACGATTTTGTCCGCCTGGTGGGAGAAGTGAAAAAGTATGATCCGTTTGCAGGCAGCCCATGGCGTTCGACCCGGGAATTTCTTTCCGGGATGCTGAACAACAGGAAGCTGGAGGATATGCTTTTGCTGCCTCTCATGGTCTACGGCAACAGCGAAGAGCATGATATGGACCTGGGGCAGTTTGTCATCATGTTCCAGGCTATTTTTCTGGAAGGTTTTTTCAGGCCCCGGGATACTATCAAGGAATTGCTTGATATACTTGTCAACCACTATAAAGAATTCGGCGGGGAGTTACGCTTTCGGTCCAGGGTAAAAAAATTGGGAAAAGACGGAAACAGTTTTAACAGGGTGATTCTTGAAGATGGGGGGGAACTGTCCTGTGGTGCTGTTCTCTCAACAATCGGCATTCCGGGCACAGCAGAAATTTCTGGATGGCAGTTGGATACGGCGGGCTATTCGGGTCGAATGAGCTTCATGGAGACCATAAATCTTGTTCCATTAAAAAATAAACACAGGATAGTCAATGACCGGACCATCATATTCTACAGCCATAGTCCTGAATTTTCCTATTGCCGGCCACAGGCAGCCATCGATCCGGACTGGGGAGTGATATGCTTTCCGGACAACTTTGAGGGCATACCGGAAACAGACCCTTTCCAGATACGGGTAACCAATGCCGCCAACTATGATACCTGGAATTCACTTGATAAAGAGGAATACGATAAGGTGAAACAGCAATGCGTTGCCAGCTCAGCGGAACAGGTCTGTAAAATTGTTGGGAATTATCAGGAAGACATTGTATATACTGATAGTTTTACACCGTTAACCATTGAGAGATTTACATCCAAGGTTGGTGGCGCCGTATACGGCAGCCCGGTGAAGTTGAAAGATGGCCATACTCCCTATGAAAATCTGTTTATCGCCGGCACAGACCAGGGATACCTTGGAATAGTAGGTTCCATGCTTTCCGGAGTGACAATTGTCAACCAGCATCTCCTGGCATAATGTAAGGAAAATGGAATCCGGACAACGTATATACTTGTTTTATAATTCATTGAACACATTGTATTATGGCATTTAATTCAATAGACAAGGTCAAGGACAGGTACGACGTTATAGTTGTCGGTTCCGGCCTCGGTGGTTTGACATGTGCCAACCGATTGGCCACAGCCGGACACACCGTTCTCCTGCTTGAACACCACACCCAGCTTGGGGGGCTGGCTACCTGGTTTAAGAGAAAGGGACATATCTTTGATGTCTCTTTGCACGGGTTTCCTCACGGCATGGTTAAAACATGCCGCAAATACTGGAACAGGGCAATTCGTGATTCTATTGTCCAGTTGAAAAGCATTGTGTTTGACAACCCGCAGTTTTCCCTGACAACAACCTTCAGCCGGGAGGACTTTACCAGAATTCTTCAGGAGAAGTTCGGTATTGCCCGTTCCGTTGTAGAGGATTTTTTTGTCACTGTCGGGAAAATGAATTTTTACGATGACCAGACAATGACAACCAGGGAGCTTTTTGACAAGTTTTTCCCGGGACGCACAGATGTCCACCGTTTACTCATGGAGCCGATTACCTATGCAAACGGCTCAACCCTTGACGAACCGGCCATAACCTACGGAATTGTCTTTTCAAATTTTATGAACAAAGGCGTCTTTACCTTTCAGGGTGGCACTGACAGGCTGATAGGCATGATGGCCGACGAGCTGGAAAAGAACGGGGTCACCATCTGTACCAGGGCCCGGGTGGACCGTATTGTTGTCGAAAATGGTAAAGTCCGGGGAGTGGCAGTTGGTGACAGGGTAATTTCAGCACCAAGCGTTGTGTCAAACAGCGGCATTACCAACACCGTTACCAATCTTGCAGGCAGGGAGGCCTTCCCAGTCGATTTTCTCGGTCAGTTTGACAGGGTCAAGGTCAACAATTCCAGTTGCCAGGTGTACTTCGGGGTCCGTCCAGGTGAATCCTTTAGAGATGTCGGCGACCTCCTTTTTACCTCCACTTCCAAGGAGTTCTCATCTGATGAAATGCTGGATATGGAGACCAAAAGCAGAACTTTTTCCGTTTATTATCCGAGGACCCGTCCGGATCATCCCGACTATACAGTTGTTGCATCAATGAACGGTAATTACGACGATTGGGCAGGGCTTGGAAAGGAGGCCTATAAAAAAGCCAAACAGGCCATGATTGAACGCTGCTACGTAGATCTTGAACGCTATATTCCGGGTATCAGGGAAAAGGTTGACTGGGTGGAGGCTGCAACTCCAAAAACGTTTAACCGCTATACCCTGCATACCAGGGGGACATCCTTTGGCACCAAGTTTGAAGGCCTGGAAATTTCCCGTTCGATTTTCAAAGCGGTGCCCGGTCTTTTTCACGTTGGTTCCGTGGGGATTATCATGAGCGGTTGGCTGGGTGCAATAAACTACGGCGTCATAGTAGCCAACGATGTTGACGGTTTTCTTCGCAGTTGAGACCTGGTTTATGACAAGGTAAGGCTAAATAGAGATATTATGACAGATTTTAACGGACAAAAAGCCATCATAACCGGCGCGACAAAGGGGATAGGCAGGGCAATTGCATGGGCACTGCTTGAGCGTGGAGCAACCGTTATGGGTCTCTATGGGTCAGATGCCGAGGCCGCCAAACGTTTGCATGAGGAGTGTGGTCAACTTTCCGGAACTCTGCATTTGTATCAGTGTGACGTCAGTAGTTACGAGGATGTAGAAGCCCTGTATGGGAGGATCGAAAAGGAATTTGATACTATCGACATCCTTGTCAATAATGCAGGGATAAGACGGGACGGTGTTATGGCAATGATGTCCGAGCATGATTGGCGAAGGGTAATTGATGTCAACCTGACCGGCGGATACAATATGTCCAAATTTGCCATCCAGCTCATGATGAAGCAGAAGTACGGCCGTATCATTTTTATTACCTCTCCCATGGCGCACATGGGTTTCACAGGGCAGGCCAACTATGCGGCTTCAAAGGCAGGCCAGATTGGCATGATGAAATCCCTGGCCAAGGAAACGGCAAAAAGAAAAATCACGGTCAACTGTGTTTCACCGGGCTTTATTGATACGGAACTGCTCAGTGATCTTCCGGAATCACAGGTCAAGGAATACAAGAATATGGTCCCGGTCAAGCGCTTCGGTAAAGTAGAGGAGGTGGCTGAGGCCATTCTATTTCTTGCCGGGCCCGGGGCATCGTATATCAGCGGCTCGGTCCTTGAAGTTACCGGCGGATTGTAATGGATTTGAACGCAGAAAATTTCATAACCGAGCGTATTCCTCACCGTCCTCCTTTCCTCTGGCTGGATCGTGTTCTTGAAATTTCAGAAGAAGCAATTTCTGTGGAAAAAAAAATACCGGAGGACCTGGAACTCTTTCTCGGGCATTATCCTGATTACCCGCTTATGCCCGGAGTTCTCCTCTGTGAAGCGGTCTTTCAGGCTGGTGCCCTTCTCATCGGCGAAGTTCACAAAAAGGAGCAGGGCAGCCCGACCGGAACTGTGCAAAAAGGTATGCCTGTGCTGACCCGGATACTGGGGGCCAGATTCAAGAGGGAGGTTCGGCCCGGTGACACGGTGACTGTCAATGTAAAGCTCCAGGAAAAGGTGGGGCCGGCATGGTTCATGAAAGGATCCGTCCGTGTTCTTGACAAGGTGGCAGTTCAGGTAGAATTTGCCTGTGCGATAAAAAGTGACAAGTAATGAGCTGCAAGGCTGAACTTCGTTAGGAAACTGTTTGTATGAGCTTCTTGGGACTTGAAAAAAAGAATATAGTCGTTTTCGGACTTGCTAATAAGAAGTCTGTAGCCTGTGCTATAGGAAGAGTGCTGACCGCAGCAGGAGCAGAAGTCATTCATGTAGTCCGCTCCGAGCAGCGGGCAGAAACCGCCTTAAAACTTTTCCCTGAGTCCCCCGTTTTTGTCTGTGATGTGGAGGATGAAAAGAATATCATCAGGGTGCGTGATGAGATTGGTGAAATCCAGACCGGAAAAATAGACGGTATCGTACATTCAATAGCCTTTGCGAATTATACAGAGGGGATGAAGCCGTTCCATGAAACTGTGAAAAAAGATTTTTTACAGGCCGTTGATATCTCCTGTTTTTCATTTATTGCCATTTCTAACCATTTCAAGGAACTGCTGTCTGAAGATGGTTCTGTAGTAACCATCTCGATTTCCACAACACGAATGGCCGCTGAAAATTACGGATACATGGCCCCGGTTAAGGCCGCTCTTGAATCTTCGCTCTGTTTTCTCGCAAAAAGTTTTTCCGGTTTTTCCCATGTCAGGTTTAACGCGGTTTGTCCAAGCCTTCTGAAAACATCAGCATCAGCAGGGATACCAGGATATGTGGACAGTTACCTCTTTGCAGAAAAGGCCATATTGAGAAAGAAAGCGCTGAAAACAGACGAGGCTGCCAATGTAGCAGCATTCCTTTTGTCAGATCGTTCTTCGGGTATCAATGGCCAATGTCTTGTCGTGGATGCGGGAATGGGATTCAACTATTTTGATAAAGAGATAATTGCAGGTTCTGTTGATTAGTTTTTCCCAGCCTGAAGAAAAATTCTCCTGACTGTACGATAAGAGTAATTTAACTACAAGGCCCCATGGGAATGCAAGGCAACATTTTCAGCTCTATCCTGGGGACGATTCAGCGTGCCGTTGCTGTTTTTCTGTCCCGTGAAACGCCATGGTATGTCAAGTTGCTTCTCGGCGCGGGTTTGTTGTATGTTATCTCCCCATATGATCTTATTCCCGAATGGACACCAATTATAGGTATTATGGATGATCTCGCCCTCGCGGCATTGCTGATCACCTGGGCAGCAGGTTTCCGGAAATAGGACGTGGATATTGTAATAATGAAGAATCTGCAATAAAATTTAAAAAGTTAAATGACAAAACGGCAAATATCCTGATTACAACGTTTAACCGCTGGTTTTCGTGATTAATTGCATAGCCAACATGAATTCGTATCAAATTTGCTATTATAAATAATGCTGTATACCAACGTCTGTCTCAATAATTTTGGCTATGAACTGCCTACTAACGAGGTGACCTCTGAAGAACTTGAAGGGCGCCTCTCTACAGTATATGAACGTCTGAAGCTGCCGCTGGGAAGGCTTGAGCTCATGAGCGGTATACAAGCAAGGCGTTTCTGGAACACCGGGACCCGCCCGAGTGAAGGTGCAGCTCTCGCTGGGCGAAAAGCCCTTGAGGCATCAAAAGTATCGCCAGGTGAAATCGACTGCCTCATCTTTACTTCCGTCTGCCGGGATATGATGGAACCGGCCACCGCTTCTTTTGTTCACCGTAGTCTGGGTATCTCACCGCACTGTCATATTTTTGACATTTCCAATGCCTGTTTGGGTTTCCTGAACGGAATGATTGTTATGGCCAATATGATTGAACTGGGCCAGGTTCGCCGCGGATTGATAGTGGCCGGTGAGACAGCAGAAGACCTTGTTGAATCAACGGTAAGGCATCTTCTAACGGATACCTCTCTTACCAGGAAAAAAATCAAACCTCTCTTTGCATCGCTGACTATCGGCTCCGGAGCAGTCGCCCTGGTCATGGAAGACCGTCGTCTGAACGACACCGGACATTACCTCCTTGGCAGCGCCTACCAGGCCAGTACTTCCCACAATGATCTTTGCCAGGGGGGACAGAATGCGGAACAGGGGACATTGATGTCCACCGACTCGGAACTGCTCCTGGAAAAAGGTGTCGAGACGGCATCCCTTTGCTGGGATCAATTTCTCCGGCAACTGAACTGGACAAAAGAAAAAATTGACAAATTTTTCTGTCACCAGGTCGGCAAGGCTCATGCCCAGCTTCTTTTTAACACCCTGTCGTTAGATGCGACCCGTAATTTTGAAACACTTTCATTCCTCGGTAATGTCGGTTCAGTTTCAGCACCCATCACGATGGCAATTGGTATTGAACAGGGAGTCCTCAATTCGGGGGAAAACGCTGCTTTGCTGGGGATTGGCAGTGGCATCAATTCTCTTATGCTGGGGATAAAGTGGTGATAGCGGCAGGAAACATGCCTGTCCAGTTCCCGTTTTCTCCCAGGGGCATCAAGGCTGCCGGTCAGTACCGGATTTCCTTTATAGATGAAGGACAGGGAAGGATTGTTGTCTTTCTGCACGGCAACCCGAGCTGGTCTTACCTGTATCGCAACATGATCGCCGATCTCAGGAATGACTGCCGTTGTATAGCTCCTGACCATATCGGTTGCGGTTTTTCTGAGAAGCCGCAGGATTACCCCTATCGTTTAAATGATCATATTACCAACCTGGAAAACCTGCTCGATGAGCTGCAGGTAGAGAAATGTGTCCTTGTTATGCATGACTGGGGTGGGGCCATCGGAATGGGGTGGGCGGTCAGGCACCCGGAAAAGATCGAAAAACTTGTGGTGATGAATACGGCAGCTTTCAGGTCTTCAAGGATTCCGCTGCGTATCTCTGTTTGCCGATGGCCTGTTATAGGGCCTTTATTGGTCAGAGGCCTCAATGTCTTTGCCGGTTCGGCAATTCATATGGCGGTTGCGGGTAAAATGGACCGCGAGGTTGCAGCAGGGTTTCTCCAGCCTTATAACTCCTGGGCAAATCGTATCGCCATTCTCCGTTTTGTGCAGGATATTCCGCTGAACGCAAACCATCCTTCCTGGCAGGATCTGCTCACCATTGAAAAAGGGCTCACATCGCTCAGCGATAAGCCTATGCTAATCTGCTGGGGAGGCAGGGACTTCTGCTTTACAAAACATTATTATAATGAATGGCAGCAACGGTTTCCCGGGGCAGAAAGCCACTATTTCCCCAAAGCAGGTCACTATCTGCTTGAAGATGCCTACGAGGAAATTTTTCCGATTGTCAGGCAGTTTATTTCTTCAGAGAGCAGAAACCGGGTATGAGAGTGCCACAGGACGGAACGGACTTTAATATTGCCGGGTCGCTCGCCAGGGTTGCAGAAGCATACTCCGGGGAGACAGGCCTGGTCAGTAGAAAAAAAGGGAGCTATCAGCACTGGACTTTCAGGGAACTGTATGAAAACAGTGAACTCTATGCTGCGGCCCTTAGCGGTGAAGGTATCCGGCCCGGGCAAAGGGTCATCCTCATGGTTCCCCCTTCCATGGAGTTTGTCTGTTTGACCTTTGCCCTCTTTAAGCTTGGCGCTGTTGTCATCCTTATTGATCCCGGTATGGGATACAAAAACCTGCTTCGATGTATCGGCGGGGTACGCCCGGATGTCCTGGTAGGCATTCCGAAGGCACAGCTTTTCAGTCGGATATTTCCCGGTCCGTTTAAAACTATCCATACCAGGGTATGTGTCGGGCACTCTTTTGGTTTCCTGGGTCGTTCGCTGCAGCAAATCTGTCTCAAAATCAATAATCATGCAGACCATTTCGTTGCCAGTAGTAGAAATGACCTTGCAGCAATCATTTTTACAACCGGATCGACAGGTCCACCCAAAGGAGTCCAGTATACTCACGGTATATTTCATGCTCAGCTGCAGATCATCAGGGAATATTATAAAATTATGCCGGGTGATGTAGACCAGCCTGCTTTTCCCCTGTTTGCCCTGTTTTCAACAGCACTTGGGGCGAAGGCGGTGATTCCCGAGATGAACCCGGCCAGGCCGGCCAAAGTGGATCCTGTAAAATTTATCCGGACCATTCTCGATAATGAGGTTACCTATTCCTTCGGGTCCCCTGCAATCTGGGATGTCGTGAGTCGTTATTGCCTTACTCATAATATTGTCTTGCCGGTCAAGAAGATTCTCATGGCCGGGGCCCCGGTACCCGGTGATCTGATAGAGCGGGTAAGCATGGTAATACCAGAGGATGGTGAAATCCATACTCCCTATGGCGCAACTGAAAGCCTTCCCGTGTCCTCTGTATCCGGCAAAGAAATTCTGAAAGAGACCTGGGGGCAGACAAAGCGGGGCAAAGGAACCTGCGTTGGCCGTCCAGTTCCAGGAGTTACTATTGATATTATCAAATCAGTAGAAGGGCCTGTTTCATCATGGGACAAGGTTGAAGTCCTGCCTCCAGGTGAGATTGGCGAGATAGTAGTTCATGGACCGGTTGTCACTCTTTCGTATGAAAACAACGATGCTGAAAATGAATTAGCTAAAATTGTCAACGGTGATACGGTCCGCCACAGGATGGGTGATATGGGTTATTATGACGAATTCGGTCGCCTGTGGTTTTGCGGACGCAAAGCGCATCGTGTTTTAACCGGGCATGGTGTGATGTACACTATCCCCTGTGAAGCGATATTTAACGAACATCCCCAGGTTTTTCGCTCGGCATTGGTCGGGTTGGGGGATCCCGGCGCCCAGACCCCGGTAATTATTGTCGAGCTTGCTGAAGGTGCCGTGCATTCCGATAAGCTGATGGATGAATTGTGTGCATTGGCAAGGAATAATCCCCTGACAGAAAAAATTGAAAATTACCTTGTGCACCCGGCCTTTCCTGTCGATATCCGGCATAACGCGAAAATTTTTCGGGAAAAGCTCGCTGTCTGGGCTGAGGGCCAGATGGATGAAGGCGGGTGAGGACCTGCTGGTTGCTGCCGGGTCGGCACAAAAAAAGAGTAAAATGATAAACTGTCAAATCACCCAATCAGGGTCAGCGGAAGGGACCGCGGAGTAAGCTAACCATGCAGAAAGCGTTGGTTACTGGCGGCGGCGGTTTTGTCGGGTTGGCTATTGTCCGTAAACTGGTCAGCATGGGAATAGCGACCTCGGTTGTTGGAAGACATCAATACCCTGAGGTCGAAAGGCTGGGAGCCCGCTGCCTCGTTGGCGACATTCGCAACAGGGAATTTATGGCCCAGTCAGTTGTTGGGCATGATACCGTGTTCCATGTGGCCGCAAAGGCAGGTATCTGGGGAGACCGGGAAACATATTTTTCCATTAACGTGACAGGCACTGAAAATGTAATAGCTGCCAGCCGGGAGAACGGGGTGCGCTACCTGGTGCATACCAGCACACCAAGTGTCGTTTTTGACGGCAGGGATATACAGGGTGGTGATGAAACCCTCCCATACAGTGAAAGTCCGCTCTGTCATTATGCAGAAAGCAAGATCCAGGCAGAAAGATTGGTGTTGGCTGCAAATTCAGAGAAGCTGAGCACCGCATCTATCCGCCCCCATCTTGTCTGGGGGCCGGGAGATACACAGATCATCCCCCGGCTGTTGGAAAGAGGGCGGGAAGGAAGCTTGAAAATAATTGGCAGAGGGGAAAATCTGGTCGATATTTCATATATTGACAATGTGGCCCATGCCCATGTCCTGGCAGCGAATAATCTGGCGACTTCCGGGCAAGCAGCCGGAGAGGCCTTTTTTATATCACAGGGAGAGCCTGTTGTTCTTTGGGACTGGATAAATGCTCTGTTTGCTGATATTGGAATTCATCCTGTAACAAGGAAGGTGTCGTTTCGGGCTGCATACCGGGCCGGCTGGATCCTTGAAAGAATCCACACGATTTTGCGGCTGCGGAATGAGCCCAAAATGACCAGGTTTCTTGCCGAACAGTTGGCAAAATCCCACTGGTTTTCAATAAACAAGGCAAAATCAATTTTATCCTACTCACCTCTCGTCTCAACTCAAGAAGGAATGGAAAATCTTCTCGGGTGGTTACGTCAAAAATAGAATTTGAAATTCAAAAAGTAATTTTGCTAGTCATTTGAATTTTCCTGCCTCACACTTCTGTGATCCTGTTTATGATTGGAATACAGCTTGCCTCATCAGTGGAAACGACGTAATTTTTTAGAAAAAAATCATTTGACAGGTCGCCGTTTTTTCAGTAGTTATGCCTGAGCATGAGCTGAACCATCATTCACTTTCTTGGTCGGAAAGATATCATTTTTTAAGTAATCAGAGGTACTTGGCATGATTACAATAGACATCACGATGTTCATCCATATCGTCAACATGATAGTGTTGATGATTGTCCTGAACGCAATTCTGTACAAACCGGTCCAGACAATTCTGCAGAAACGCAGGGACAGGATTGATTCACTGAATAATGATGTGGAACAGTTTGAACAGAATGCCCGTCACCGTCAGAAGGAAGTTGACCGGAAAATGCGCGAAGCAAGCTCAAAAGCCAAGGCAGCCCTTGATGGTGCCCGTGCCGAGGCACAGGCTGCTGGTGGAGAGAAGCTTGCTGCAATTCGCTCGGAGGCTGACGCCGATAAGGAGAAGCAACTGGCAGAAATCCATTCCCAGATCGATGCTGCCGCAAAAGAGCTTCAGGATGGCGTCTCTGATTTCGCCAATGATATGGCAGGGAAGATTCTTGGAAGGAGCCTTGAAGCATGAGAGCTAAAGTCACAAAGATAATTCTGCCGTTCATACTGGTTCTTATTCTCGTCAGTGCACCTCTTGCGGCATTTGCATCCGGAGGGGGAACAGCTCCTCATGGCGATGAGCAGGCCATAACCGATGTCACCTCTGAACATGCTGTCTCGGCAGACCCTCATGGCCAGCCCATAGAAGCCCATGGCGCTGAAGGGGAGCATGGGAGCAAGAGTATTACTTCCGACAAGCTATGGGACCTTTTCTGGCGGACCGTAAATTTTATTGCGCTGCTTATCATCCTGATGAAATTTCTTGCCAAACCTATCGGCAATGCAGTTTCAGGGCGTCAGCAGCAGGTGATCGACGAACTCAAAGATCTGGAGGCAAAGCGTGATACTGCCGAACGTTCTTACAAAGAGTTTGAATCCCGCCTTGCCGGAATGGAAAAAGAAATGGAGGTTGTGGTCGAGCGTGCCATAGCCCAGGCGGAAACCGAAAAGGCTAAAATACTTGATGACGCCGAGAAGGCGGCCGAGGACATCAAGCGCCAGGCAGAAGCTGCAATCCAGGCGGAAATTGTTGAAGCGAAGCGTTCGCTGCGGGATGATATTGCCGACCAGGCTGCTGTCATGGCCGAAGAATTAATTGTAAAAAACCTGACACCGGAAGATCAGGTAAAGATAACGGAACAGTATCTTGACAGGGTAGGAGTACTATAGTGAGACAGACAATCCTAGCACGAAGATATGCCAAAGCTCTCTTTTCTCTGGGAAAAGAGAAGGATAGTTTAGAAAACTACAATGAAGCGCTTGCAGCGATCGCGGCATTGTATGAGGAAAGCCCCGAGGTAGGCGAATCTTTGACAAATCCACTCTATCCATTGGAAGCCCGCCAGAAGGTCATGGTCAAGATAGCGGAAGCTGTAAAGGCAGACCAGATCCTGACTGCATTCCTCGACCTTGTTGTTGAGAAACAAAGAGCTGGTGCCCTTCCTGATATAGCCCATGAAATGCAGGTTATGGTCGACAAAGATCAGAATATCAGTCATGGCGAAGTAATTTCCGCCATTGAACTGGACAGTACCCTGCAGGAAAAAATACAAAGTACGCTTGAAAAGATCACCGGAAATAAGGTTATGCTTGAAACCAAGGTCGACCCATCAATAATCGGTGGGGTCATTGCCAAAGTCGGTGACCTTGTTTTTGATGGAAGTATTAAAACGCAACTTAATGGATTAAAAGAATCTATCAAGGGGAGAGATTAGTCAAATGCAGATCAAAGCCTCAGAAATCAGTCAGGTCATAAAAGATCAAATAGCTGGCTACGAAAGTGATATCGACCTGAAGGAAACAGGAACGGTTCTTTCCGTAGGTGATGGTATAGCTCGTGTATACGGCGTTGAAAACTGCCAGGCCATGGAGCTTCTTGAGTTCCCGGGCGGCATTATGGGATTGGCGCTGAACCTCGAGGAAGATAACGTAGGTTGCGCTGTTCTCGGTGATGTTCGTGGAATCAAAGAGGGCGACATTGTCAAACGGACCGGTAAAATTGCCGAGGTCCCGGTTGGTCCTGAAATGGACGGCCGGGTTGTTGACGGTATCGGTCAGCCCATTGACGGCAAGGGCCCGATCAATGCCAGTGAATCGCGCAAGATGGAAGTTCTGGCACCTGGTGTTATCGCCAGAAAAGGTGTTCATGAGCCCTGTTATACCGGTTTGAAAGCAATTGATTCCATGACACCGGTTGGCCGCGGACAGCGAGAGCTGATCATCGGTGACCGTCAGATCGGTAAAACAGCCGTTTGCGTTGATGCAATCATCGCTCAGAAAGAAACCGATGTACATTGTATCTATGTTGCCATTGGTCAGAAAAAATCAACTGTTGCTCTTGTTGTTGAGGCTCTGCGTAAAAACGGTGCCATGGATTATACAACAGTTGTTGCCGCCTGTGCTTCAGATCCGGCACCGATGCAATATGTCTCAGCATTCGCCGGTTGCGCCATGGGTGAGTACTTCCGCGATAACGGACAGCATGCCCTGATTATTTATGACGATCTTTCCAAGCAGGCTGTTTCCTATCGTGAGCTTTCTCTGCTTCTGAGGCGTCCTCCAGGACGTGAGGCGTTCCCCGGTGATATTTTCTTCAACCACTCCCGCCTTCTCGAACGTGCCTCTAAAGTAAATGACGAACTCGGGGCCGGTTCTCTGACCGCATTGCCTATCATTGAAACCCAGGCTGGTGACGTTTCTGCTTATATTCCGACCAACGTTATTTCTATTACAGACGGCCAGGTTTACCTGGAACCAAGCCTGTTTTTCGCTGGTGTTCGGCCGGCCATTAACGTTGGTCTGTCAGTTTCCCGTGTAGGTGGTGCTGCCCAGGTGAAAGCCATGAAACAGGTGGCTGGAACATTGCGACTTGATCTGGCACAGTATCGTGAGCTTGCAGCGTTTGCCGGATTTGGTTCCGATCTTGATGCTGCAACCCAGGCGCAGCTGACAAGGGGTGAGCGCCTTGTTGAAATTCTTAAGCAGCCGCAGTATCAACCTTTGTCAATGGAAAAGCAGGTAACCATTCTCTTTGCTGGTGCCAAAGGCTTTCTCGACGAGCTGCCGATTGATACGCTCGCCGATTATGAGAAAGAACTCTATACATACATTGAGGCCAATGAGCCTGCAATTTTCTCTGAAATGAAAGAGAAGGAAGAAATTTCATCCTCCCTTGAAGAAAAAATGAAGAAGGCATTGACAACCTTTGGTGAGACTTTCAAAGCAACTAAGGGACTCAACTAGAGATAAGGAGAGTATCCCATGCCCGGATTAAAGGATGTCAAAAACAAAATAGAGGGTGTCACCAAGACCTCGCAGATTACCAAGGCAATGAATATGGTTGCCTCGGCCAAGCTACGCGGTGCCCAGGAAAAAATGGAGCGTTTTCGCCCCTATAACGAGAAGTTTGCCGCTGCCATGAGCAACCTGTCCGGCGGAATGGAAGCCGGCAATCTTCCGCTCATGGAAGTCCGTGACGTACAGTCTGTGGAAATAGTGGTAGTAACCTCTGACCGTGGATTATGCGGTAGCTTTAACTCTAACATAATTTCCAAGGCTGAAAAGCTGATGAAGGAGTTTGAGGGACAGGGGAAGAAGGTCAGCATTGTCTGCGTAGGCAAGAAAGCCTATCAGTATTTTCGGAAAACAGGCAAAGTCCGCTCATCCTATACTGATATCATGGGCACGTTCCAGATGTTCAATGCCCGTGAAATTTCCATGGACATTTCTGAAAATTTCATGGTTGGCGGCAGCGATGACGTTCGTCTCGTTTACGGCAAATTTCATTCGGTTGCCGTCCAGAAACCGGAAGAGGAGGAATTGCTTCCGATAAAGCCTATTGATGACGATGGTGGCCAGGCTGAAAGCGCTGATATAACAGGAGCATACACCTATGAGCCCGAACCGGGTGAGATCATGGAAGTCCTGTTGCCGCTCTTCCTCAATGTCCAGATATTTCATTCAATGCTTGAGGTTGGAGCGAGTGAACACGCGGCGCGGATGACAGCCATGGATAATGCTACAAATGCATGTAAGGACATTATTCATGACCTTACTCAGTTATATAATAAAGCGCGTCAGGCAGCAATAACCGGCGACCTGATGGATATTGTCGGTGGTGCTGAAGCGCTCAAGGGATAAAATAAAACAATACTACGTGTATTTAATTCGATAGAGGAGGCCATTTCAAATGGGTGATTCAAGAGTTGGAAAAATTATTCAGGTCATTGGCCCGGTTTGCGACGTTGAGTTTGAGCCGGGGGATCTGCCGGAAATCATGAACGCTCTGTATGTTACCAATCCGGCAATTGACGATACACCTGACAATCTCGTTGTTGAGGTAGCCCAGCATCTGGGAGACAACGTATGCAGGTGTGTTGCGATGGATCAGACCGATGGTCTGGTACGTGGTATGGAGGCCCGTGATGCCGGAGTTCCCATTGAGATTCCTGTCGGGGCACCTGCACTGGGACGCATTATGAATGTTGTCGGCCGTCCGGTTGATGGACTCGGTGAAATCAAATCCGATAAAAAAATGCCGATTCACAGGCCTGCTCCTTTATTTACCGAGCAGGATACTGAGGTAAACGTACTGGAAACAGGTATTAAGGTTATCGACCTGCTGGTTCCATTTCCTCGTGGCGGTAAAATGGGACTGTTCGGTGGTGCCGGTTGCGGCAAGACGGTTATCATGATGGAAATGGTCAACAACATTGCCATGCAGCATGGTGGTATTTCCGTATTCTGTGGTGTGGGTGAGCGCACCCGAGAAGGAAACGATCTGTACATGGAGATGAAAGAGTCCGGCGTACTGCCAAAAGCCGCTCTTGTTTACGGACAGATGACTGAGCCTCCAGGCGCCAGATCTCGTGTTGCTCTTACCGGACTGACTGCGGCTGAATATTTCCGTGATGAAGAGGGACAGGACGTACTCTTCTTTGTCGACAATATTTTCCGTTTTACCCAGGCTGGATCTGAAGTATCAGCGCTGCTTGGTCGAATTCCCTCTGCTGTTGGTTACCAGCCTACCCTGGCAACTGATCTTGGTGCACTCCAGGAGCGTATTACCTCAACAACCAAGGGATCAATTACAGCTGTACAGTGTGTTTATGTACCTGCTGATGACTTGACCGACCCCGCGCCAGCTACAACATTTGCTCATTTGGACGGTACTGTTGTTCTCTCCCGTCAAATTTCTGAGCTTGGAATTTACCCTGCGGTTGATCCACTTGATTCAACCTCACGAATTCTTGATCCGAACGTTGTTGGTGAGGATCATTATCTGACCGCTCGCGGTGTACAGGTAGCGCTGCAGAAATATAAAGAACTTCAGGATATTATCGCCATTCTCGGTATGGATGAGCTCTCAGAAGAGGACCAGGTAACTGTTGCCCGTGCCCGTAAGGTACAACGGTTCCTTTCCCAGCCGTTTTTTGTTGCTGAGGTATTTACCGGAACTGCCGGTAAATACTGTAAAGTAGAAGATACTGTCCGAGGCTTTAAGGAAATTCTTGAAGGCAAGCATGATGATCTTCCTGAGAGTGCCTTCTACATGGTAGGCAACATAGAGGAAGCAGTAGAGAAAGCTGCCAGTGAAAAGGCTGAAGCCTGAGAGGTGTGAACTTCTAACAGAGGTATGATCTAATGGCGCAGATTCATCTTGAAGTTGTAACACCGACCGGACCGGTCATAAGTGACGATGTCGACATCGTCACCGCTCCAGGTTTCGGTGGCGAATTCGGTGTCCTGGCAAACCATGCTCCGTTTTTGAGCACAATCAAAACCGGTACCCTGAGTTTCAAGAAAGATAAAGAGACCAGGTATCTCATGGTTAGCGGAGGTTTTTCAGAGGTGTCGAACAACAAGGTTACTTTTCTTGTTGAAAGTGCCGAGTACGGACATGATATTGATGTTGACCGTGCAATCCAGGCGAAAGAACGGGCTGAGAAAAGACTGGCCCAGGCAATCCAGCAATCTGAGAAACTTAACCGGACCCGGGCTGAGGCTGCCTTGCAGAGGGCATTGGCCAGGTTGACCGCTGCCGAAAAAGCACGCCAGTAAGTATTCTATATAACATATGTTCAAAGGCCGCCCATGGGCGGCCTTTTTTTGTCCGGTCTGCAGGATTTTATTAGAGTCATGCTTGCCATCAGGCGGATGTTCTGATAAATTCATACAATTTGAATCCTGGTTGTGAATCAAGCACGTTATCAAATGAGCTTGTAGGCAAGCACAAGACTGATTTAGGATGATATACGGCTGAGCAAATGGATTCGTTACTAATACGAATTTTAAGAATATTTGTTTTGAATGAGGAAGCACAATGAAACCAAAAGAGAGAATGGCAATACCCCGTCAGAAACCGAAAGAACTTGACCCCCAGGAAAGGATCAAAAATTTCAAGGAAGTGACATTCGGCTATGATGAGGAAACCGCAATTCTTGAAGCCAACCGGTGCCTGTCATGTAAAAAACCAACCTGTATTGATGGGTGCCCTATCAACAATGATATACCAGCTTTTATAGAGCTTCTGCGTAATAAAAAATATGAAGAGGGGTACTGGAAGGTTCGTGAGACGAGCACCATGCCTGCAGTCTGTTCACGGGTCTGTCCTCATGAGTTTCAGTGTGAGGGGTCTTGTGTCCGGGCGAAAAAAGGTGATGCTGTAGCCATCGGCATGCTGGAACGATACCTGGTCGACTGGATGGTTCTCAACAAGAAAAATCTTTTTAAACCGTGCCAGCTCGATAAAGGGAAAAAAGTTGCGATAGTCGGTTCAGGACCGGCGGGGATATCTGTTGGATTTTACCTCGCACATGAAGGATATCACTGTACTATCTTTGAAAGCCTGCCCGTTTTCGGAGGTATGCTCGCCGTCGGCATTCCGCATTACCGTCTGCCCCGTGATATTATTGGAGCGGAGTTGTATTCTCTGAAAGGTTGTGGTGTGGACGTTGTCACAGGCGTAACAATCGGGCGTGATAAGACCCTCCAGGACCTCAAAGATGAGGGCTACGATGCAGTTTTCATGGGAGTCGGTGCCCACACCAGCAGAAAGCTTGGTATTGATGGAGAAGAAGGAACAGATGGGGTAACGCACGGCGTGGATTATCTGCGCAGAGTGTTGACCGGAGAGGATGTTGATATTGGTAGAAATGTAGTTGTCGTCGGGGGTGGTAATGTGGCAATTGATGTCGCCAGGACCGCTCTCCGTACCGGCTCTGACAAGGTATTTATCCTGTATCGCAGGACCAAGGAGGAGATGCCTGCCTCCCAGGCTGAGATTCACCATCTTGAAGAAGAGGGTGTCCGCATAGAAATGCTTGCCGCTCCGGTAAAGATTCATTCGGAAAACGGCAAGTTGACCGGCGTGGAGTGCATTCGTATGGAACTTGGCGAGCCGGATGATTCCGGACGACGCAGGCCGGTTCCCAAGGAAGGATCGAATTTCATCATTGAAGCGGATTCCATTATACCGGCGATAAGTCAGAACGTAGACCATACAGCTGATAAAGGTGTAGAGTTTAAATTGACCGGTTGGGGAACGTATGATGTTGATCCCCTCACTTTGCAGACCAGCGTGGAATGGATTTTTGCCGGAGGAGATAATGTTCTCGGGCCCCAGACAGCTGCAAAGGCGGTTTACCAGGGAAAAGTCGCTGCGGAATCAATCCAGCGTTACATGGAAGGAAAAGATCTGATCCAAGACAGAAAGTTTCCCTGTAAATATATGTAAAGAAGAATTTGCCGGGCTAGAGCTACAGAGCAGCTCTAGCCTGGTGATCAACATAACCGGCAACACCTGCCGCGATCTGGTCTGCTATTTCGTCAAGATAATTTTCATCACGAAGTCTCAAGGCTTCCTCCTTGTTGCTCAAGAAAGAAATTTCAGCAAGCACCGCTGGCATTTCCGCACCGAGCAGTACATAAAAAGGAGCCTGTTTCACACCAAGGTCTTCCGTTTCATATCGGTTTTCACGTAACCCTGTTACAATGCTGTTCTGAACATAATCAGCCAGAACTGATGATTCCTGGATCTTTGAATTCTGCATGAGGTCAGAAAGTATATCCTGCAGATCACTTATGTTATGGGTAGTGGTGGCATTCTCTCTCGCCGCCACCCTCATTGCCTCAGTGTTGGTGGCCAGGTTTAGATAGAAAGTCTCGATACCTTTTATAGATGATGAAGGATGCGCATTGACATGGATAGACACAAAGAGGTCAGCCTTTTTTGTGTTGGCAATGGCAGTGCGCTCCTCTAGCTGCAGGGAAGTGTCATTTTTTCTGGTCAATATGACATCATACTCGTATTTGCTTTTGAGCCTCTCAGCAGTTTTGCGGGCAACCATTAAAGTAATATCCTTTTCCTTCAGGCCATGGGCCATAGCTCCGGGATCCTTTCCGCCATGACCAGGATCTATAACAATTCGGCGTACTCCCAGGCCAAGCTGTTGGGCCAGTGTCAGTCCCGTCTGTTTTGACTCAGCCCGTTTTTTGGCAGCTGAACCCGGTTTATTCTTTTTATATCCTTCAAGAATAATGAAAGAATCTGAGGTTTCAACTTTTGTCATCTTGAGCTGTTTGTCCCTTACTCCTCTCTTTTTTGCTGGCTTGAGTACAGTTGTCGTTTCTGACTCAGCAGACAATGACTGGTTGTCAATTTTTTCCTGCCGTACCTGCGGAAGTGTTTTTGAAGCTGATATAATTTTCTGTTGTCCATGTACGTCAACAATGACTCGAAAAGGGTCGTTGAGGCTGAATATTTTATACGTTGAAATTGATTCGATATCCAGGGCGACGCGAACGGTTGTTGGATCCACCTGACCGGACTTCACTTTTTTCAAAAGTCCGTCTTCAACGCGAACAGGTGCTGTAAATTTATCATCTATCTTGCTTTGCGCAAAGTCCACAAAAAGCTGACGTGGCTTGCTCCCATTTTTTTCGAGAAGACGTGACTTATATCTGACCGGTCCTGATGACCGGATAACTATTCTGGTGTAGTCATCGGAAGACCAATATTGAACAGGCAGGACTTTCAGGAGTTTTTTCCTTTCATGGGATACTGAATATTTTTCCGGGAGGTCAATATTATATTTTTTCTTGATGTCCTGGAGGCGGCTGGCAGCTTGCCCGTACTTGTCTCCCTGTGGATACAGCTTGATCTGCTTTGCGTACAGTTTTGCTGCCTGGCGGGGATTCTTCTTGTCCTTCAAGTAAATTTCTGCAGACCAGAACAGGGAATCGTCAGACAGAGTGCTCTCAGGAAACAGTGAAGAGACATCATTGTAATAGGCAATTGATTCGTCAAGATTAATCCCCTGATGAAATCGCATATACATCCGGTAATGCATTTTGGCGATCATGAAAAGACAATTAGGGGCAAGCTCACCTTTGGGATTGTCGAGGTAGATTTGCCGAAAATCCCGGATGCCTTTCAGCCAGTTTTTGCGATCATTCTGTTCAATTTTGTCACGAACGAGCAGGTAATAGTAATCTTTGGCCTTGTTGTATTTAATTTCAGCGTGTTCTGCCGCAGAGGATGGAGTGGAATACCCGGCAAATGCTGAAACGCTGAGTTCCTGGGAAAAAGGGAAAAGCATCAGCGTGAGGGCAAGAAAAGTGAGGTAAAACAGTTGTTTGTTCGATTGTATCATTGAATATGCGGGAATTTCTTTTCCTGTTCATTTATTGGCAACGAAATCGTTGTCGACCCTTGAAAGATTATTCCGCTGACGGTTCCCGCGTTGCAGTTCATAGAATTGCTCTGTTGTCCGTTCAACCTCGACGAATTGCGGATAAATTTATTTTTCCTTTCACAACTCATTATCAATGAAAAAATATATTAAATTCAAGAAAAATCGTAATAATTTTACGTGAATCTGACAGGTTGAACAGTTAATCCCCATTTTTTAAGAGCGAACAGGCTTCATAAAGCAGTTGTAATGCTTCAAGCGGGGTAGTCGTTTCCGGGTTTACTCTTTTAAACAGTTTTCTGACAGGGTCTTCCTGGGGACGGAAAAGAGTGAGTTGGCTTGGGAGGTGATTTTGTGCTTTTTTATTTTTAGAGGGAGCAATAGTTGGCTCACCGTCCTGATTAAATTCGCCCTGTTCAATATTTTTCAGGATTTCATGTGCACGGTTTACAACATGGTCGGGCACTCCCGCAAGTGAGGCTACCTGGATACCATAACTTCTGTTTGTGGCACCTTTGACCAGATGGTGGAGAAAAATGATAGTATCATTCCACTCCCGCACCGCTATGGAATAATTCTGGATATTTTCGTTGGTCGCAGCTAAATCTGTCAATTCATGATAGTGAGTGGCAAAGAGGGTTTTGACTCCCCGGCCGTTTTTTTCGGCAAGCTCCTCGGTAACTGCCCAGGCAATTGCCAGTCCGTCATAGGTAGAAGTTCCCCGGCCGATTTCGTCAAGAATGACAAGACTCCGGTCTGTCGCGTTGTTCAGAATATTTGCCGTCTCGTTCATCTCTACCATAAAGGTCGACTGCCCTCTTCGGAGATCATCCATGGCACCGACCCTGGTGAATATACGATCAACGATACATGTCTCAGCTTTGTCAGCAGGCACGAAACTCCCGATATGGGCCATAAGTACAATAAGGGCGGTTTGACGAAGGACGGTTGATTTACCGGCCATATTGGGTCCGGTGATGATAAGCAGCTCATTCTGTTCCTGGTCAAGATGCACATCGTTTGGTACGAAACGTCCAGGTTCAAGGGCACGTTCTATCACCGGATGACGTCCGGCGGTGATGGAAATACTATCATTATCTGAAATTGCCGGTTTGGTATAATGATACCTGTTTGCCGCCTCACTGAGACAGGCGAGAAAATCAATCCGGGCGATCTGGAAGGCCGTGTTGAGGATTCTTTCACTCTGACTGCCAATCCGGGTTCTAATATTTGCAAACAGGGTGTATTCGAGCTCCAGCCTCTTTTCCTGGGCAGAAGAGATTTTATCTTCCAGTTCTTTCAGTTCAGGAGTGATGAAGCGTTCGGCATTGACCAGTGTCTGTTTGCGAATGAAGTCTTCCGGAATATCAGCTGACTGGGCACGGCTTACCTCAAAATAATATCCGAAAACGCGATTGTAGCCTACTTTGAGTTTGGCAATTCCTGTACGGTCCTTTTCCTTTTGTTCAAGCCCGAGGATCATCTGCTTCCCGTCTCGCAGCAGCACGATGAGTTCGTCAAGCTCTCCATTATATCCTTCCCGGATAAGGTTACCCTCCCTGATTGTCACGGGGGCATCATCCCTGATAGCAGTGTCAATCAGTTCATGGAGGTCTGAAAGCACATCAAGTTCCTTGCCAATGGAAGACAGCAGATCCGAATCCATATCCCTGACAAGTGATTTCAGCTCAGGCAGCTGGCCGATCGACATCTTCATGCTGCTCATATCCCTGGCATTGCCGTGACCCAGGACAAGACGGCTGCAGAGACGTTCAAGGTCGTATATTCCATCAAGGGCCATGCGCAGATCCTGACGGCGGTTTGCATCCTTCAGCAACTGCCCGACCGCATCAAGGCGAGATTTGATTTTGTTACCGTCCTGCAGCGGAAACAGCAGCCTGTTTCGCAGGAGGCGGGCACCCATGGGAGTACAGCTCAGGTCCAGGATCGACAGCAGTGACCCGTCTCTTTTTCCGCCGATAATCGTTTCGGTCAGTTCCAGGTTGCGGCGTGAGGAGTCATCAATGATCAGGTAACCGCTCCGATTGAGGGGACTGATACTTCTGATGTAGGAGAGGTCAGTTTTCTGGGTCTCCTGTATATAGGCGAGTAATGATCCGGCAGCACATATGCCGACAGTCATGGCCTCACAGCCAAATCCCGCCAGGCTGGTTGTTTTGAAATGATCCGTCAGGGTCAATGCAGCCGTTTCCGGTTCAAAAAACATCTCCTGTCGTGTTGTAATGCAGAGACCGGGAAGAAGTGCCTGCAGGGTTGTAATATGTCCGGCAAGGTCTTCGCTCTCTTTTTCTGTAAGGATCAGCTCGGCCGGCTGCAGGCGGGTAATCTCTTCGAGGACAGGTTCAAAATTGTCCGGGGTTGTATGCAGTTCAGTCACCTGGAAATCGCCGGTCGAGATATCAAGAAAACTTAAACCTGTATTACTGTTTTTCCGGGGATCTTGGTGGGTTGCCAGGGCGCAGACATAGCGGTTACTTTTTTCGTCAAGCAGTTGTTCTTCAGTAGTAACACCTGGAGTGACAATGCGAATGACTTCACGTTTTACTATACCCTTGGCCTCTTTGGGGTCTTCCGTCTGCTCACAGATAGCCACCCTGTACCCGGCCTTGACCATCTTCGCGAGATAATTGGAAACAGCATGATAGGGTACCCCGGCCATGGGAACTTTGTTTTCATCGTTTTTGTTGCTCCTGGAGGTGAGGGTAATACCAAGAATTCGTGATGCGGTAACCGCATCGTCAAAGAACATCTCGTAAAAATCGCCCATGCGGTAGAAAAGAATTGTGTCCTGGTGTTGCTCCTTGATCTCCAGGTATTGCCGGAGCATGGGGGTCATTTTAACAGGTTTACTCACTGGTATCCCCCTGGAGATGAAGTTTCTGAAAGTCTGGCAGCAGCATGTCATAAGTAGCGTTTATATGCTGGGGGATAGTCCTGATTTCAGCCGTAACTGTCATGAAGTTATGGTCCCCTTCCCAACGGGGAACAATGTGGAAATGCAGGTGGTCAGCTATTCCAGCCCCTGCAGTTTTTCCCAGGTTGAGGCCAATATTCAAACCGTCCGGTTGAAGGTGTTTCCGGAGAATTCCGCAGCACTTCTGCAGAAGGATCATTAGACCCAGATTTTCTTTTGCATCAAGGTCGGTTATGTCACCGACATGACGTACAGGGGCCGCAAGCAGGTGGCCGTTGGCATAAGGGAAGCGGTTCATGATCACAACACAATGACGACCGCGGTAAAGCAGCAGATGATTTTTGCTGTATGGCTCCTGCCCGGGGGGTTCAAATATACAACCTACAGGTTGTCCGGCCTCATCGTTTACATGTTCCATCCGCCAGGGACTCCACAGCGTTTTCATATAAAGACCGGAACCTCGTGAATGGATCCTTGCAGATAATCTCCTGCCTCAAGAATAGCATATGTACCCGGGGATCCATATCTGCTTGTACACTTAAAGCTGCCGGGATTTATGATGAGAACACCTCCCTGATAATGACATACCGGCCTATGGGTGTGCCCGTAGACCATGCAGTCAACTTCGGGAAAAAGGTTCCAGAGGCTGAGTTCAATATCATGCCCAAGATGAGCACCATGAGTGAGGCCGATGGTAAAATGCTGGAGCTTGATTGTTTTTTCTCTGGGCAGGGAGCAGTATGAACTTGCACCACACATGTTGCCGTGCACGGCATGGACTTCAAAATCTGAAAAAGCTTCCAGAACTTTGATGGAGGTGAGGTCACCGGCGTGAATAATAACATCGCAGTCCCCAAAACATCTGACAACCAGCTCATTGAAATCATTGTCTGGACTTGAAATATGCGTGTCTGAGAGGATACCAATTTTCATTGTCATAGCAGATTCTTTACTCTTTAAAACCGGTAAAATAATAACCAGTCCTGACTGTATAAAAGTTCGTCGTGAATGACAAGAAAAGATAAGGAACGGGTTGCAAAAACAGAGGTCATCCCGTACATTACTCATTCTTTGGAAGAATGAGCAAAATTCACGGATAAAGGTGGAAATATGTATAGTGCATCCGATTTACGCAAAGGCCTGAAGATTGAAATTGAGGGAGAACCCTATATTGTTACGGAGTTCGAATTTTCAAAACCGGGGAAGGGGCAGGCTCTCTACAGGACCAAGATGCGGAATATGATCACCGGCAATCAGTTCACCCAGACATACCGTTCCAATGATAAATTTGAGAAGGCAGACCTGGAAGAGAAAACCATGCAGTATCTCTACTCTCAGGATGATGAGTTCCATTTCATGGATACGTCGACATATGAACAGATTTTCCTGACCAGGGAGCAGCTTGCCGATCATATTCACTTTATGGTGGATAATATGGAAGTTCAAGTCCTTTTTTTCGGGGACAAGGCAATCGATGTCACTCTGCCGACATTTGTCAACCTGGAGGTGACCAAGGCAGATCCATGGGTAAAAGGAGACACCTCCGGAACAGACACAAAACCGGTTACCGTAGCGACCGGGTATGTTCTCCAGGTTCCCCCTTTTGTCGAGGAGGGGGACCGCATTCAGATTGATACCCGCACCGGTGAATACATGACCCGGGTAAAAGACTGAGCAGTGTTGTCTCCCCGCCTCCTGCATCAGCGTTCACTCCTGATGCAGGCTGTCCGTTCTTTTTTCTATTCCAGGGATTATGTCGAAGTTGATACCCCGCTTCGGCTTCCCGTCCTTATCCCTGAATCCCATATAGTCCCGTTTGCATCGGAAGCACAGTTTCTGCATGCCTCTCCGGAGATGTGCATGAAAAGGGTGCTGGCACAGGGGAGCACGAATATTTTTCAGATCTGTCACTGTTTCCGTAAAGGGGAAGTGGGCCGGTACCATCAGGAGGAATTTACCATGCTGGAATGGTATCAAACGGGCGGGACTTACTTTGACCTGATGGATGAGTGCGAGGCTTTGGTCTGCGGACTTGCCGGCTTCGGCCATTACCTTGAAGGGGTTGATGGTGAAACGATACAAAGGGACGGCCGGAAAATTTCTCTTGCCAGACCATGGGACCGGCTGACAGTTGACGTAGCCTTTCAGAAATATGCGGAAACGACTGCCAGGGAAGCAGTGAAGCAGGGTATGTTTGATGAACTCCTCGTGACACGTATTGAACCTCACCTTGGCCTGGAAAGGCCTGTCTTTTTGTATGATTATCCAGTTGAGCTTGGTTCCCTTGCCCGTTCCAAGAAAGGTGATGATTCTCTTGCCGAGCGATTTGAACTCTATATCAGCGGCATTGAGCTGGTTAACGGCTTCTCGGAACTTGTTGATCCTGTTGAGCAGAGGGAACGCTTTGTCCAGGAAATATCAGTGGCCCGAAACCTGGGCCGGGGAGAATCTGCAATGCCTGAAAAGCTTCTTGATGATCTTGAATTACTTGACGAGACAGCCGGAGCTGCACTGGGGCTTGACCGTTTGTACATGATTTTACTTGGGCTTGACTCTGTGTCAGAGGCCGTTTGCCTGAACGAAGAGGACCTATAAACCATGAGTTTTCCGATTGACAAGGCAGTTTCCATACTCGAAACAGAGGTGAAGGAGTACGAGGTTCCGGTTGTTGACCTTATTGCGGCGCAGAGCAAGGATCCTTTTAAAGTTCTTGTGGCGACGATCCTGTCGGCCAGGACAAAAGATGAGGTGACGGCGGCGGCATGCAGGCGATTGTTCAAAAAAATAGAGACGCACGATGATCTCGAAGAACTGACCATACCTGAACTGGAGAAAATTATCTATCCGGTCGGCTTTTTTCGAAACAAGGCAAAACACCTCGCTATGCTGCCTGGAGTTCTTAGGGAAAAGTTTAACTCACAGGTGCCGGATGATGTGGATTCCCTGGTCAAACTTCCTGGGGTAGGACGCAAGACAGCCAACCTGGTTGTGGCAGTAGCCTTCAATAAACAGGCCATCTGTGTAGATACTCATGTACATCGGATCATGAATATCTGGGGTTATGTCAACACGACGAGCCCTTTGGAGACAGAGATGGTACTGCGGGAGACACTGCCTTCCCAATACTGGATCAGGATCAACTCCATTCTTGTCGCCTTCGGACAGGGGACATGCAAGCCTGTGCGTCCTCACTGTGACCGATGTGTTCTGCTGGATATCTGTCCCCAGATAAACGTTACCCCAAGGAAGGTACCGGGTATCAAAGAGGCAAAAACAGTATCCGGCGGTCTGAAAAAATTTGTTTCCTGGAATGTCAATGGGCTGCGTGCAGCCTTAAAAAAAGGATTTATCGACAGTTTTCATGAATTTGATGCCGATGTAATCGCCCTGCAGGAGATAAAGGTCCTTCCGGACCAGCTGCCGGTCGATATTCTCAACATTGACGGATATGCTTCATACTGGTATCCGGCCCAGAAGAAGGGATATTCAGGTACGGCTATCTTTTCACGATCCGTCCCGCTGCAGGTCATATACGGGCTGGATAACCATGAATTTGATAATGAGGGAAGAGTGCTGACCCTCGAGTTTGAAGACTATTTTTTCATTAATATTTATTTCCCTAATGCCCAGCACGGTCTGAAAAGGCTCGATTTTAAGATCGCATTCAACAATGCTGTTCTCCATTATATGGACCGTCTTTCAGAAAAAAAATCCGTTGTTGTCTGCGGTGACCTGAATGTAGCACATAAACCCATCGACCTGGCCAACCCCAAATCGAACGAGAAGAATCCCGGGTACTCTCCGGAAGAGCGTGCCTGGATGGATGTAGTAACCCAGGCAGGTTATGTGGATACCTTCCGTAAATTCAACCAGGACCCGGACCAGTACACCTGGTGGAGTTATCGTTTTAATGCACGCGCGAAAAATATCGGCTGGCGCATTGATTATTTTCTGGTCGATCCCGGGAGCGAGGAAAGGGTAAAAGGTGCTCGGATTCACGATGATATTCTCGGTTCAGACCACTGCCCCGTGAGCCTGGAGTTCAAGTAAGATGTCTCCACGATAATGACCGGGTAGCTCTGTGGTATAATGAAGAAAATTGACCACGCAAAAGGAGTAAAGGTGAAGACAAGCCGAGAAAAACCTGTGTTGATTGTAGAAGACGATAGAAAAACAGCCGCCCTGGTTGCCACCTACCTTGAAAAAGAGGGTTATTCCACAGTTATTGCCTATGACGGTCAGCAGGCCCTGGAAATGGAACGGCTGCACGACCCGGTTTTTATAGTACTGGATGTAATGCTGCCGAAAGTTGACGGGTGGGAAATCTGCCGGAGGCTGCGCAAACACTCCGATGTTCCAATTCTCATGTTAACAGCCCGGGAGGATGAAATTGATCGTGTTATGGGTTTGTCTCTGGGAGCGGATGACTATGTGGTAAAGCCTTTCAGTCCCAGGGAACTGGTGGAAAGGGTAAAAGCCATTTTGCGGCGAACCCGCAATGCCCATGCTGCAGAGCCTGCTGTTCTCTCCCATGGCAGCCTTGTCCTTGACCCGGAGAAACATAAAGTTACACTTGATGATCAACTGGTTACCCTGACATCCCTTGAATATAAACTCCTGTACGCCCTTATGAGGTCTCCGGGTCGAGTATTTTCACGAAATGAACTCCTCGATCATTTTTACGAACAGGGAGAAGTTGTAGTAGACCGGGTTATTGATGTCCACATCGGCAAACTGCGGCAGAAGATTGAACAGGATCCTGCAAATCCACGTTTTATCCACACTGTTCGCGGATTCGGTTACCGGTTTGCCGATGTGGACGAGGAGTGATGATAGTGAAAAACCGCTTGATCTGGAAGCTGCTGACCAATATCATCCCGGTGATCGGAATAATTATTCTGGTGATCTGGCTGGCCATCGATAAACTGGCTGCCAACTATTTCATGGCCCTCATGAACAAGTACGATGTCTCTCCAACAGACATTCATCAGATGTTTCTAACGGCAGTTCATCATTATCTTATCTGGGCCACAGTCGCAGCTCTCTGTCTTGCCTTTGTTCTCAGTTACCTGCTTACCAGACGTGTCTTGCGGCCTCTTTCTCAAATGACATCTATCACCAGGCAGATTGCCGCCGGTGATTATTCAGCCAGGGTGGATGTTGTCACCCAGGATGAAGTAGGTGAACTGGGCATGGCCTTTAATCGCATGGCGGATAGCCTTGAGCAGATCGAGAGTTTACGTAAATCCATGGTGGCAGATGTTGCCCATGACTTGCGGACTCCCCTGACAAATCTGCGGGGGTATCTTGAAGCGTTGAACGATGAAGTGCTTCCCCCTTCCCAGGAGACATTGCAAATACTGCAGGAGGAGATACTGCACCTTGTCCATCTGGTGGAAAATCTTCAGCAATTGGCCAAGGCAGACGTGGCAAAAGCATACCTTAACAAAAAACCATTTAATCTTTCCCAGACAATAAATCAGATGTTGGAGCTGTATCGGCCAAATTTTCAGGATAAGAACATAAAAGTTCAAACATTATTTTCTGATCACATTGACCTGGTCAATGCGGACAGGGAAAAGGTGCTGCAGGTACTGCGAAATCTTATTGAGAATGGTTTGAAATTTACTCAATGGGAAGGAACGGTACAAATTGTGACAGAACCTGTTCCAGAAGGTGTAAAAGTGCTTGTCACTAACAGCGGCAAGGAAATCTCCCGGGAAGATCTTCCCTATATTTTTGAGCGTTTTTACAAAGCAGATCCTTCACGCTCAGTTGAGCGGGGCGGAGCCGGTATTGGCCTCTCAATTGTCAAGGAATTGATTGAAGCCCACGGCGGCCGGGTCGGGGCTGAAAGTTCGGACGGCGCAACAAGGGTCTGGTTCACGCTGCCTGCCTGAACCTGCACTCAATGGATTTTGCCCCCATCACTCTTTTTTTTTGATTACCACTAATCCCCAGCATAGATCTTACCCATACCCCGAAGTGCCCGTCATTTAGATCAAAGGGAGAAATTTTATTGCACAGGTAAACAAGATTTCACACATACTTTCGATGTAAGCACCCCTCAAGGGGGCATAAACTTCGACTCCGAATGACAGCAAAAGCATATGTGTCAGCATGATTCCCACACTTTTTATCGGTCAGCTGAGCTTTGAATGTAATCAGTTTTTCTTTACCATATCTTTACATTTCCTTTATCCGGCCTTTACATCCCCTGGTTATTCTTTGAGCTAAAGGAACGGGCCTGGACCCGCACTACATGTAAAACAGAAATCTTCTGTAGAATTGGAGGAGTGACCATGAAAAAAAATTATCTAAAAATATTGGCAACCTGTCTTTCCCTCCTGATCTCCCTGTTGATATTCGGATGTGCACAAAACAACCCCTCAGGGAGTATGGGCAATACCATGGAAAATACTATGGATGAAATGAAACAACAGGACACGGAAAAATCCATGGGAACAATGAAGGTTCAAAAGATGGAAGATCCAATGGAAAAAATGGACAGCACCGCGGATAAAATGAAGAGTGATGGTATGAAAGACAACATGAGCGGCATGGAAGACAAATAGATGTAGTCTGTAGAGGAATAATTGATGAAATGAATTAATGTGAAAGAGAGGATCAGAATAATAAGGAGTTTATAATGAAACAATTGGTTTACATTTTAAGTGCGATCCTGATGGCCTCTTTATTACTTTCGAGTGGTTATGGAGAAGTTACAGTTGGAACCAGAGCTACCGCTACATTTGCTGTGCAGTGATATGACGTAGGTGTTGCCGCCCTGGAAGGGCGTCCAGGAGTTATAACAGTCGATAAAGGATGGTATGGATTGAGCGAGGTTAACCATGTTGTCTATGAACAGGATAAAGTAACAGTTGAACAATTGATTGAATGGCTGAAGGAAACCGGTAACTATATCCGAACAATTTCCTCAACAATAGAGGAGAACGATCGGCAGGATACCGGGAAATGAAACTGTTAGTCAGTTGTATAGTGGAGGCAGGATTATGAAGATCTTATGGCTCATACCGGTGGTAATGCTTGCGTTTGTGGCAGCAGGTATTTTTTTGCACGGCAGATTTGACACAAAACAGGCCATGTCCATGGAAGCGAATGTAAGCCAGGCGGTTACGCAAAAAGCGATGTTTGCCGGCGGCTGTTTCTGGTGCATGGAAAAACCTTTTGAGAAATTGGATGGGGTTCTTTCAGTTACTTCCGGTTATGCGGGAGGGAAAACGAAAAATCCTACCTATAAGAATTATATGTCAGGTGGACATATTGAGGTTGTAGAAATTATTTTTGACCCTGCCAGGGTATCATTTGAGAAACTTTTGGATGTTTACTGGCAGCAGGTTGATCCGACAGATGCGGGCGGCCAGTTCGTTGACCGTGGACATGGGTATACCACTGCCATTTTTTACATCGATGATGAGCAGCGTCGTCAGGCAGAAAAATCCAAAAATGACCTGGACCAGAGAGGGATTTTTGACAAACCGATTGTGACTCCGATAGTCCCGGCGGTGACTTTTTATGCCGCAGAGAAATATCATCAGGATTATTATAAAAAGAATCCTGTACGGTACCGTTTTTACAGAGCAGGATCAGGCCGGGACACTTTTCTGAATAAAGTATGGAAAGATGAAAAGAAGGTGGAGAAAAACAGCAAGATTGATCTTGAAAAGAAGTTGACCCCCCTTCAGTACAAGGTGACCCAGAAGGATGGAACTGAACCACCATTTGATAACGAATACTGGGATAATAAAAAGCCTGGAATCTATGTAGATATTGTTTCCGGCGAACCGTTATTCAGTTCTTCGGATAAGTATGACTCAAAGACGGGCTGGCCCAGCTTCACACGACCCCTGGTTGAAGGGAATATCGTGGAACGAGCAGACAGAGGTTTATTCATGACCAGAACTGAGGTCCGGAGCGCAAAGGGTGATTCCCACCTGGGACATGTGTTCAATGACGGACCACGGCCAACCGGTTTGCGCTATTGTATAAACTCTGCAGCCTTGAGGTTTATACCGGCTGAAGACCTTGCCCAAGAAGGGTATGGTGAATTTGCCGGACCATTCAAAGAGTAAATATTTCCTTTCCTCTAACCGCACAAAAGGATCCAGAACTTGTTGGGTTCCTTTTGTGCGGCAAATTCTGTTTTTCTTTTTATATTAAGCAGTAAACCTGTATCAGGTTTCGCCTTTGTTCGCCGTCAAGTCAAGGTCTTACCTGGAAATCCGTCAAGGATTAACCCATGATGGTCGGGCCGAACATGACCATGTTATGGTCCGACATTATTCTTTCCACTGTTTGCCAATAATCGTTCCGGGCCTTCAGGTTAGACAGCCTGCTGACCCGCATGGTCGTCTCGATCTATTGTGTGGCCAGGAAGTTTCTGGATGCTCACCAGGTCCGCTCCAGCGGCATCGTAGCTGATACGGGTTGTTCTGACTTTCGTCCCTTTGCTGTTCAGCAAGATAATTTTGAGACGTCGGTAATCGATGAAACCAGTCGTTAACTCGGAAACTTCCATAACTTGAAGACTGCAACGCAACATCACCATGAACAAGGTACTATGATGTAGTTTTTTGCTTGATTCAACTTCCCAATTGATGATATTTTTAATAAGGAATATTTATTTTGTCTTTCTAGCGGTACTTTTGGCATGTATAGGGGAGAGGGAATGTCTGAACAGGAAAAGAGACGTTTTGGTCGTATTCATTTCGAGCGCCAGGTGCAATTGGATTTTTTCAATCAGTTTTATGATAACTGCCAGATACAGAATCTTTCTTTTGGAGGAATGTTTGTTAATGGAAAATTTCCACACAAAGCAAACGACCAGTGTTATGTGAATCTTGCTCAAACAAGCAAAACAACATATTTGACATTAAAGGCACTCTCTAAGGTTGTACGCCAAAATGATGAGGGAATTGCTCTGGAATTCATTTCAATGTCTTTTGAAAGCCTATTGTCACTGGAAATGATCCTACTCTATCAGGAAAGAGAAAAATCAGTAGATACTGATATACAATTGCCCGAAAATATGCCCTTTAAAATCTGTGAGGATGCATTGTAATACCAGAAAAGTACAATCCGTTTTCAGAGCAAACTGAGTAATTTCTATTCAAGCTATTTGTGTGAAAATAACGTAATAATAAAGATAAAATCAAGCCTGTTGTGAGGCAGAACCTGGAAGTCTTGAGGATTTTATTATGACCGAATTGCCTCAACACATGAACAGTTGAGCGATTGTAATGGCGTTTCAATGTTCTTGATGGGATCTCCTCCTTCCACGTTATACGGCCAAAAGCATGTGGATGCTTTGTGTATTATAATTTTCTGGCAACCTGATGACAGAGCTGTGAAAAATACCATTTAGGGGTATGCATTGAGCAACGTGGATACATTATGAAGAAAAAGGATGATAAGTTTCGTGATGCAATATTCGTCATTGTTAACGAAGAGTCATGTCCCCTGTATAGCGTTGGCGAGGAAATAACTGTTGAAAGCTACGGGCTTTCAATGTCAAACTATAAACCTAGCTGCCTCTATCTTGCCCGGCAAGTTACATCCGTTGTTGCTTCAAAGGATACCTTCGGAGGAATTTCAGGATTATCCACCCAGAAAACCAGATACGATTGCGGCGGGTGTGAAGGGTTGATCCATTTCGAGTACAAAAAGGATAGAGATTTTGCCACCCTGCAGATGAAGCTGCTCGAAGAAGCGGAAGAAAAACGTCGGAAGAAGCATCTTGAAAGGTACTTTGGGGTTCTGCGCAAGATTAAATTATTTGATCCGCTGGAAGATGATGCCTTGGCAGACTTTACCGTGCTCCTCGAATTTAAAACCATTCCTTTTGGCAAGATGGTCGTCAAGAAAGGATCACCCGGCACCAATTTTTTTATCATATTACAAGGCCAGGTAGAGGTAAGAGCGGACGATGGCACCAAACTGGTAGACCTTGGGGAAGGAGAAATGTTTGGTGAAATGAGCCTGCTTTCGGCAGAGCCTTTTTTGCACTCAGTTGCTTCCCTTAATACTTCGCAGCTGGCGATACTCAGTGTAAAGAATTTTAAAGAAATACTGAAGAAACACCCGGTGCTTCAGATGTTCTTATTCAAACTGCTGGTGGACCGGGCCCAGGCAATGACGCTTAAATCTGGAAATATTGCATCAGGAATGACCGGGGAACTTTCCGAGATAGCGCCAGTTGATCTCTTTCAGCTGATTAATGCTGCCCGGAAAACAGGGACAGTAAACTTTACTCTCGATAAAGGACGTGGAATGGTCTTTTTCAGAGAAGGTGAAATCGTCTACGCCGGTTACCGGAAGCTCCGTAAAAAAGAAGCAGTTTACGCGCTTCTGGGGATAACGAGCGGTCATTTCAGTTATACCAAGGGGATCCCCGATGTACTTAACAACGCTCCTCCCATTAGCGGTTTTATGGGAATGATGATGGAGGGGGTTCAGAGTCTTGACGAAAGCCGGGATTTAAATACCCAGGGAGATGATGACAAGGGTTTGCCTCCTCAGCCCCAAATTTAGAATTACCTGTATCAAGCTCAACAAATAACATTTTTTCATAATGTTGAGATTATCTTATAGTTTTTCCAATCAAGGGAATAATGATAGATGTAAGATGAAGTTGAGTTTTCTTCACTTACATTGTCAGGATGATGTTGAGAGGTTGTGATTTAGTTGTATTCCCTGGTTTTTTGAAAAGAGATTTCCGGGAAGTTTTCCATGGTCCGCTCAAGCCACCAATCGTTGGAGGCAAGAAAGGTCAGGTGCCCCTCGGCGTCCACTGCGATGTTGGCCTGGTTTTTATTTTTAAACTCGTCCAGTTTACTGGTGTCATTATAGTAAATCCAACGTGCGGTGGCATATTCCACCGGCTCGGTGGTCGCGTCAACCCCATATTCAGCTTTCAGCCGGGCCATGATGACATCAAACTGCAGAACCCCCACAGCACCAAGAATATAATTGCTGTCCATAAGCGGTTTGAATAGCTGGACAGCTCCTTCTTCTGCCATCTGTTCCAGCCCTTTATTGAGTTGTTTGGCCTTTAACGGATTTTTGAGCAGTATCCTGCGAAAATGTTCCGGTGCAAAGTTAGGGATACCGGTAAATTTGAGCGGTTCCTTTTCGGTGAATGTATCGCCTATTTTAATTGTGCCGTGATTGTGGATGCCGATGATGTCGCCGGGGTAGGCTTCTTCAACATTGCTCCGATCCTGGGCCATAAAGATTGTAGCATTGGACAGGGTTACTTCCTTGCCGAGACGGTGATGGGCTATTTTCATGCCTCGGGTAAACTTTCCAGAGCAGATACGAAAAAAAGCTATCCTGTCGCGATGGGCAGGGTTCATGTTGGCCTGGATTTTAAAAGTGAAGCCGGAAAAGGATTCTTCGTCCGGTAAGACAAACCGGTCGGTTGTCGGCCGGGGACCCGGTGGAGGGGCAAGCTCAATAAAGGCATCGAGCATTTCCTTAACGCCGAAGTTGTTGACAGCACTGCCAAAGAAAACCGGTGTCTGGCTGGCCTTCATGTATTCCTCATGCTCAAAAGGGTTGGCAGCACCCTCTAACAGTTCAAGATCTTCCCGCAGGGTATCTGCCTGGCTGCCGAGCAGTTCCTCAAGAACAGGATCGTTTATATCTTTGACCAGGAGCCCGTCCTGCAGACTGGTTGCCTGACTGGGAGTAAAGAGATGCAGCTGCCGTTGGTGGATGTTGTAAACACCCTTAAAGTTCTTGCCCATACCGATGGGCCATGAAAGAGGCGTGCATTCAATTTGAAGCTTGTCTTCTATTTCGGCAAGAATGTCCAGAGGGTCCAGACCCTCCCGGTCAAGTTTATTGATAAAGGTTATGATGGGGGTGTTTCGCATCCGGCAGACCTCCATCAGTTTCATGGTCTGGGTCTCAACCCCCTTGGCACTGTCGATAACCATCAGGGCACTGTCCACTGCTGTGAGGACCCGGTAGGTATCCTCGGAGAAATCCTTATGGCCCGGGGTGTCCAGCAGGTTGATTTCGCAATCACGGTAGTTGAACTTCATTACTGATGAGGTGACCGAGATGCCGCGCTCCTGTTCAATTGACATCCAGTCGCTTACTGCGTGATTATCAGTTTTTCTCGATTTTACAGCACCTGCCATCTGGATGGCCCCCCCGAAAAGCAGGAGCTTTTCCGTCAGGGTTGTTTTGCCGGCATCCGGATGACTGATGATACCGAAAGTGCGTCTTCGCTGTATTTCCCTTTTTATTGTACTGCTCAATAGACTGCCTGTTATCCTGTTATCGTTATTCGTTTGAAACGGTAATATAAAAAACGGGCCGCAACGATGCGACCCGTCAAGGTGGGGTTATATACCCTGAAAAAGAAGGTTTGTCAGCAATTACTTGATGACTGCTGACCCTTACCCGTTCTGGAAGTACTCTTTGGTGCCTTTTTCGGTAATGGCCCCGGCTATTCGCTGGACACCTATCAGGTATGCAGCAGTGCGGAGGCTTATCTGTTTTTCTTCCGCCAGGTCAAAGATAGCTTTGGCCTCTCGGTCTATCTTGTTCTTCAGACGGTCGTTCACCTCACTCTCTTCCCAGTACAGGCCGCCCCGGTTCTGTACCCATTCAAAATAGCTGACCGTTACCCCACCGGCGTTGACCAGGACGTCGGGCAGCACAGTAACATAGTTTTTTTTCAGGATGGCGTCAGCCTCGGAGGTAACCGGGCCGTTTGCAATCTCTAAGACCAGTTTTGCCTTTATTCTATCCGCATTCTCTTTATGAACCTGATTTTCAAGGGCAGCTAACACCAGTACATCAACATCCAGCCCCAGAAGTTCCTCCATGCTTATTTTTTGATATCGCTGAAAGTCACACACAGAACCGTCGCAGTACATCATGGTTTTTATGTCTTTGTGCTCTTCCTTGTGTTCCATGACTTTTTCAGGTTCCAGGCCTTCTTCGCTGTAAATTGCTCCCTTGGAATCAGCAATGGCAACAAACTTGAAACCTGCTTCCCTTGCCAGCCGCGCGAAGTGATAGCCTGCATTGCCGAACCCCTGCACTGCAAGTGTCATTTCAGCGGGTTGCAGGTTGTTTCGTTTTACCCATTGCTGCAGGACATACAGGGCACCCCGCCCGGTTGCGGCAACCCTTCCCAGTGAACCGTTAAGGTAGACTGGCTTGCCGGTGATAACCCCGGGCAGCTGCTCCCGTTTTATCTGGGCATATTCATCAGCCATCCAACCCATTATAGTTGAGTTGGTGTACACATCCGGTGCCGGAATGTCCCGTTTGGGCCCGACTATATCGGCTATTTCCCTGATATATCCACGGGAAAGCCTTTCCAGTTCCAATCGGGACAGGTCTTTCGGATTGACAATGATTCCTCCCTTGGCTCCTCCAAAAGGAAGGTCCATAACCGCGCACTTGATGGTCATCCAGAAGCTGAGTGAGGTAACCTCATCAAGCGACACATCCGGGTGGTAGCGGATTCCACCCTTGGTGGGTCCCCGGGTATCATCAAACTGTACCCGGTAACCAGTAAAGACCTTGAGGCTGCCATCATCCATTCGCATGGGAATACTGACTGAGAGAGATAATTTGGGATGTTTTAGTTTTTCCTCCACGTCATCAGTCAGGTCAACATGTTTGAAGACTTCGTTCAGTCGTGTCTGGGCATCAGCAAAAATAGTTTTCATGTTTTTATTTTTTTCCGGATTGTTTTGCGGGTTTATTGACATTCCGGGCTTTCTTGTCAAGCCCATCCATCATCTGGACAATATTTGACACACCAAGGACCGCTGCTGACACTTCATATCCGGAGCCGGACCCATTGACCTGGACCACCGGTACTTTAACAATATCCGGGTTGGCCCGGGACGCATCCAGTGATTTTTCCAGGAGGCAGGGAAGGGGCCAGGTGGATGCGTTTCAGCAGGCCGACTTCGCTGGCATCAACAGTCAGAAAAGTGCGGGACAGCAAGCCGATCAGGCCAAGAAAGATGAACAGGAATGGTATGAAGCGTTCCGCATTCTTGAACCTTTTAGTCCTGTCCGGGTCACTGGAAAATCCTCTTTTTATCAGCAGGAGGCCGAAGATTATCACTGCGAGTGATGCAAAAGCTACGTACATGATTTCCCTCTTTTAATGAACTTTCGGCCTGCGGGCAGGTCGATGTGTTGCATAAAACATTACAGAAGTAATGTTAAAATTATATGGAAATCAGGGGGTAATAGCAAGAAAGGAGTTGTATAAGGGGGAAGGTCTTCTGCTCAACCTGCCCCCGCAACGATGTGAAAGAGTTTTCTGGGTACTAAGCTGTGAAAATCGTCTTGCCGGCAACTGCAATCGCAGCCCTGGCAATATTTGCCCCATGCTGTCTGGCGACTGAGAGTGCCTCTTCGCTGACGCCGACATGTTCCATGTCTTCGTCAGCGGACCTGCCGTACGGGCCCCAGTGCAAACCGCCTTTTTTGTAATTCGGGGTGTTTTTCGGCAGGGGAACAATGAGCATGCCGAGCTCAGCAATGTTATTGAGCATTGACAGCATGGCCACTTCGGTTCCGCCTCCGGCACCACCGAAGCCGCCGCCGGACGTAAATACTCCTGCCACTCTGCCGTTCATCAGGTTCTTCATCCAGAGTCCTGAACAGACCGTATCGATGAATTTTTTAACACGCCAATCAACCGCACCCATGTGAACAGGACTGCCAAAAATGACACCATCACTGGTGGTCATGTCATCGGCAGAGACCTCCTCAGCCTTTTTGAGTACCGCAGTGACACCTTCTACCGAGTTAACACCATCTGTAACAGCATTTGCCATCTTCTCTGTGTTGCCGTAATCACTTGCATATAAGATAAGTACCTGTGCCATAACCTGTCCTCCTGCTTTCAAAGATGTTTCAGGGATAAAAGTTTAGTCCAATCAGGTATTCTTTCATTTTTTCAGAATACCTTCTCCCTCCAGGTGGATCTTGACTTCTTTGCCGATCAACAGGCCGCCGGTTTCCAGCACCTTGTTGTAGGTCATCCCAAATTCACTGCGGTCTATCTGTCCATTGAGTAAGATTCCCATCCGCTGGTTGCCCCATGGATCCTTGACCGGTCCGTTCAGTTCACCTTCCAATTTGATCTCTTTGACCACATCCCTGATCTGCAGAACACCTGTGACAGCGTATGTGTTGCTACCGGTGGGATCAACGGACGTGGTTTTGAAAGTAATGGCTGGAAATTTAGTTATATCAAAAAAATCAGGACTCCTGAGATGGTCGTCCCTTTTTTGGATTCTGGTATCGATACTCTCAACCTTGATATCTGCAGTGAGAGATTTCAATTTGTTGTCGGCATCAAGTTCGAAACTGGCTGTATACTCCCTGAATGCTCCTTTAACATTGGTGATGACCATATGCTTGACGGAAAAGCCGATTTCCGTGTGGTCGGAATCAACAACATACACGTCTGCGATGGCCGGACCGCCAATAAAAAGGAGGAGGGCAGTTATAAGGATGATAAGTTTTTTCATAATAGGCCTCCTTAAATTAAAAGTAATAAGCAAGAGTGATTACAAGGAAGAGAGAATTTCTCTTACCAGTCAATCAAAGGCCAATTCTGTCAATGCAGCTTACATCATTCACCGGTACCAAGCTTCTTGCACAATCTTCCAAGATCCTTCTGTTCGGTCATGTTCAGCCTGCCGATGGACTTCATTATCTGAGCTGCATGGTCAGGAAAAATCTTTTTGGTCAGTCGTTTACCGGAAGGTGTGAGGACAACCTTAAAGTAGCGGCGGTCTTTCATTTCCCGCTGGCGCTCTACAAGGTTTCTTTTTTCCAGGTTGTCGATGACCGTAGTGATGTTTCCCGTGGTTTTCAGAATTTTTTCGGCAAGGTCACGCTGGTACATTGGCCCCAGGTGGTACAACGCCTCAAGCACTCCGAACTGGCTCATGGTTAACTTGTTCCTGGACAGGTGATTGCTTACTTCAGCGGTGACGGTATTCGAACACCGCATAAGTTTCACAAAAGTTTCCAGGGCCAGTGCTTCCTTTTTTACTCCTTTGTACTTTACCATTTTTTTCACCCACTATTTTTTTTTAACTTAATATTAAGTTGGATAGTTTTTGCTAATTGTCAAGCTATTCATGCTAATTTTTATTGCCAAATGTTGTTTTTTATTAATTATGAGGTACCTTTTCAGGTAAAAGATAAGTCGGAATAGTTTAATGTAAGGTATTATTATGAGTCTGAGTGAACAAGATCCAGGCCGATGGATTGTTGAAATAATTGAGAAATACGTTACCGAGGCGCCGGAAAACTCACTTGGCCTGCCAACAGGGGAGAAGGCATTCGACAGTCCGTTGGTTGGTTTCTCAAGTGGTGCAGACAAATTATTCGATGAATTTAAAAATCATATCGGCAGTTTTTATTTTACACCGATGGAACTGTTTCAGAAAACATTCCCAGGGATTGAAACTCAGCCGTCGGAACTGGTGATATTAAGTTGGATCATTCCATCGACAAACAGGACTCGAACCGAACAGGCAGTTCAGAAAAAATATCCGTCCGAGAGATGGGCAAGAACAAGAGCCCTTGGTGAGGATTTTAACAATTCGTTGCGGCATTGGTTAATAGATACATTGACAGAAAAAAACATTCCGGCTCTGGCCCCTCTTCTTTCTCCATTCTGGAGCCGTTATAACGAAGGTCCTTATGCACCCTGTTCGAATTGGTCGGAACGTCATGCTGCCTATACGGCAGGGCTCGGAACCTTTGGTCTGTGTGATGGCCTGATCACTCCGGTCGGTAAGGCTGTCCGGGTTGGCTCAGTCATTGCAAGGCTTGATGTGCCTGCAAGCCCCAGACCGTACAGCGATCACCATGCCTATTGCCTTCATTTTACCCATGACACCTGCAGGGAATGCATCCCCAGATGTCCTGTCAATGCGCTGAGTGAAAGAGGGCATGATAAACAGCGCTGCATGCAGTACACAGAAAAGACGATGAATAAATATATTAAAGAGAATTATGGCCTGGATACCTATGCATGTGGGCTGTGTCAGGCTGGAGTAGCGTGTACGTTCGGTATTCCCGAAGCCGGGCAGCTGGTGAAGAAAAAAGAATCATGATGGAGCTGTTTGCTATGGATGAGAGAATAGAGGTCATAGTTGGAGATATAACAGTGATGGACGTCGATGCTATTGTGAATGCTGCTAACAATACCTTGATGGGTGGGGGCGGGGTTGACGGAGCGATCCACAGAGCTGCCGGCCCGAAGCTGGTTGAAGAATGTCTGCTGCTCAAGGGGTGCCCCACCGGTGAGGCCAAAATATCCGGGGGGCATCAACTTCCGGCCCGTCATATCATACATACTGTCGGGCCGGTCTGGCATGGTGGAGGCAAGAATGAGGAAAAGCTTCTTGCAAGCTGTTATCAGAAAAGCCTGGGGTTGGCCAGGGAGAACAATATAAAAACAATAGCCTTCCCCGCAATCAGCACAGGTGCTTACCGGTTTCCTATCGACCTGGCGGCAAATATCGCTATCAGGGAAACGCGAGATTTTCTCAATGTAAACATACTTCCGGAGAAGGTGATTTTTGTCTGCTTTGATCCAGCTGTCCGAACGGTTTACGAAGAGGTCTCGCGACCGGTTAATTTACAGAATTTTTGAGTATCAGCAGTTTGTTCCAGCAGTGCGGACATTTGAATGGGTAATATTCTGACATTTTTCTGTTAAAAATTACCCTTTTGTTCATGGGCACTCCTGATCCGGTCAAGCTGGTCGGCAAGGTCATTAATCTCCTGCTGCCAATACTCACGGGTTCCAAAATTCGGTACCACATGGGAAATTCCGTCTTCGGCAACCTGGTGGGCACACCAGGCCGTATAATGGATGAAGCGCATGGCCCTTAAAGGTTCTATAAGCCGCAGAGTACGTCTGTCAAAATCCCGGAAAGTCTCATATCCCTCCAGGAAAATTTCGATTTCAGCATACGAATCCTCCATGTAATCAGGGAGCAGCATCCAGAAATCCTGTACAGGCGGTCCCAGAGCCATGTCATCGAAGTCGATGATATAAAAGGATTCACCGGGGCGATAAATGAGGTTGGCAAAATGACAATCGCCATGGATGCGGATCAACTCGACATCAGCAAACAAAGGGCTGATTTCGCTGATGAGGGTATCAGAAATTCTGCTGTATTGATCGGTCATGTCAGGAGGTATGAAATTGCCTTTCAGAATATAGTCGATATGTCCCCGTGTCGATTTATGAGGGACCATGGTGATTCTGTCTGTTGGCAGGTGACTTGCCCCAACGGAATGGGTCCTTCCCAGCAGTCGTCCAAGCTCCAGCCACTGCTCGTCACTGTATTCGTCATAACTGCGGCCCCCGCATTTGGGAAATACGGCAAAAAGTATTTGTTCATGTCTGCCCAGTGTCTTGCCGTTTGTAAGAATCAGAGGGGCAATAACCGGAATTTCCTGGTTCTTGAGCTGGAGCAGAAAATCATGTTCATCCTGCAGGGCATCATACGACCAGCGGCCCGGTCTGTAAAACTTGACAACAAGACCTGAGTGGTCCTCATGTTCAAGTTCATACACCCGGTTTATGTAACTGGCCAGGGGGCGGCAGAGATTTGTACAGTGGATACCCAGTGCATTTTCCACCAGGGTGATGACTGTATCTGGATCAAGCGTATGGAAAAGACTCTGGTGTCTTTCTTCTTCATATCTATTCATTATTTATGTTCAATCTGCAAAGGTGGAGGGGAACACAGTTCTTAATCTGAAGCTGGTACGAATAGACTTCGTAATCCAGATTAGACCTGACGGATGATAAAAAGAGGTTCAATTAATTTTGACATTAACCGCTAGAAGGGAAAGCAGCAAACAATAAGGTTGCAAATATTTAATGCAGATAAGTTTCAAAGTATCCTTGACATGGAATTCAGGAGATACGCACAGGTATGGTAATGTTTTGCAGGTCACATTTTCAACCGGTCGATTTTTCATCCAATACCTGCCGGATTAATTTTGCTATCTCGTTTTTGTTAAGAGGTTTCGAGGCAAACTCCCGTATGCCAATCTGCCTGGCTTTCACCTTGTCAATTTTACTGCTGTAACCTGTACAGAGGATGATAGGCAGGCCTGGTCTTAACTTTAAAAGTTGTTCAGCAAATTCTGCACCAGTCATATTGGGCATGGTCTGGTCAGTAATGACAAGATCAAATTGTGACGGATTATTTTTAAATAATTTCAGGGCTTCAAGGCTATCTGTCTTTGCCGTGACAGAATAACCCAGCCTTTCGGTCACATCCTTGCCAATACTTGCCAGCATGTCTTCATCATCAACAAGAAGTATTCGTTCATTCCCGGTAGGAAGAGGGCCGGTTTCTTCAAATTTTACTTCCTGTTTTATTTCAGTAACAGGAAAATAAATATGAAAGGTTGTTCCTTTTTCCGGTTCACTCTCGATAAATATTTTCCCGTTATGGTTCTCAATAATACCATGCACCACCGACAACCCCATGCCTGTTCCCTTGCCGACTTCCTTGGTAGTAAAAAAAGGGTTGAAAACCTGCTCGAGAATTTCCGGACTCATTCCCTGCCCTGTATCGGAAACGGAAAGATATTCATACGTGCCTGGCTTTAATTCTAACCGTTTTGGCGGTCTATCATCTCCAAAAGTAACTTCATCAACACTGATTTCCAGAACTCCTTCTTCGTTCATTGCCTGTACAGCGTTAACGCACAAATTCAGGAGAAGCTGGTGGATTTGAGTTGGGTCGGCAAGGATCAACTTGCAATCGGTAATATTTTCCCGACACTTCAACGGAATATTGATTTTTAACTTTATCGATGTCGGAATTGTCGAACGGAGGGTTTTCATGCTTTCATCAATAAGGCGGCATAAATAAAATGGTTCTTTTCTGCCTTTTTCCTGCCTGCTAAAAGAAAGTATGTGTTTTATGAGGTCTTTTGCCCGGTTGGATGCGCTGAGAACCTGCTCAATATTATGCATGGCCGGATGCTCGGCCTGGAGATCAAATTTGGCAATTTCAACATTGCCAATGATTATTGCCAGGATATTGTTGAAGTCATGTGCTATGCCGCCGGCCATAGTACCTATGGCCTCCATTTTTTGAGATTGGCGGAGTTGGACTTCAAGGCTTGCTTTTTCCCCCTCAGCCTGTTTGCGTTCTGTAATATCTTCAACTATGCCCTGATAATGCGTGATTTTTCCTGTTGCGTCTCTTCTTATATATGTTTTGTCGGAAACCCATTTAAGTTCGTTATCTTTTGTAATAATTCTGTATGGTGCATGTTCAAAATAAGTGCTCCCCTCCTTTTCACTATTTTTGGTGACTTCACGGGTGATTCTCTCAAGATCTTCAGGATGAACTGTTTGTACATAGGACACTTTGCCTGAAGTAAACTCATCTGCCGAATAACCAAAAAGAATCTGCACATTTGCCGAGACAAATTCAACTGGCCATCCCTCATCATTTTGCCAGAGAAAGGCGACTGATTTGCTTTTGTTGATTATGTTGTATGCTTCTTTAAGATCTTCCGCAATTTTTTTACGTTCAGTATTTTCCTTCTTCAACTCCAGAATTGTCTGATGGATGGAATCACGCATATGGTCGAAACTGCGAGCCAGTCTGCCAACTTCATCAACGCTTCCCAGCTCAACCTGCTGGTCGAGATCACCATCTGCCATCATAGTGGAAATATTTGTCAGTTCGGTAATAGGTTTGGTAATGCGGCGGCTGAAAAAAACAGCGAGAATAATGGCGGCAACGCATGCCAGAATGCAGATAAGAAGAATGCGTAGCCGGATGCTGCTTAGTTTCTGATCAATGTTTTGACGGGAAAGTCCAATATGGACATAACCCAGGGAGCCCTGCAGGATCGGGACAGCAATATCAAGTAAGTCTCCTTGTTCCGTTTCAATAAGTTGCGCGTTGTATGACTGATGATCCCGCCATTGATTCAATTCCTTCAAATCGCTGGGAAATCCTCCCGGAAATGTATGGGCAGGAACCTGTTTATTAACATCAACAATGAAAATATAGGCAGCATCCTGTTCATTTGATTGGGTATTCTTCAGGAGCAACTGAATCTGGCTGGTTCTATCAACAAGAAGAAAATCGACGACGTTGGAGGCGAGGTTCGATGCTATTGATACACCTCTCTGCTTATGTTGTTCGTGAAGCGTGCTGGTTACAATCGAATTAATGACAAGATATATGATAATACCAAGGGCAGTTATTATGAGAAGGAAGGCAATAGAGAACTTGTATGCCAGTTTGGATCTAACGAATCCGGCGATGCGAGTTATTACATTATTCACTGGTGACCCAGGCACGCATTTTTCGTATTGAATCATAAGCGTTATCATCCAGGACAACAAACTTGTCTATATGGAGTTTTTGGAGAATTTCCTTGCCCTTTTCTTCTTTATGAATATTCAAAAACAAATTTCTCCACTTCTCTTTGAGGTCATTATCCAGTGCTGAAGGCACTACGATTGGCGGGATTCCATACGGCTCTGACTTATAGATAATTTTTGTTTGAGAAGTCAACGCAGGGTCCGAGCTGTTCATATACTCCCATATAAGACCGTCAACAGAAGCGCCGTCAGTTAAGGCATGGGCAACCATTTCGATAGACCTGTCATGACTATACGTGTAGACAGAGTCACTGAAAAATGATTCAACATCCTCGTTCATCTGGGCAAGCATATACGTAGGTGAAAGTTTCCCGGTATTTGACATTGGATCGGTAAAGGCAAAGCGTTTTCCCCGGAGATCTTCCAGTGAAGTTGCCTTGCTCGTTGCCGGAACAATGATGTAAGAGTGATAGAGTGGCTCACCATAGGCAACTGGTGCAACAAGCAGCTCCATCCCAAACTGATCATGGCCGTCAACATATGCGCCGCTGCAGACAAAAGCCAGGTCAAGTTTATTGTCTCTGACCAGATTATTTACTTCCTCGTAGGTTTGTCGTTGAATGAGTTCGACCTGGATGCCAAGTTTTTGGGAGATATAGTTCAACAGGTCTTTATAGAGGACAAATGTTTCTTTTGGGGAAATGACAGCAGATATTGCAATACGCAAAGTGTTGCCCTGTTCCTTTTCCTGGACTACCTCGCTATGCTCACCGGCGGACAGGGAAACTTTGACAGGTTTATTCTCCTGTCTCTCACAGCCTGCAGAGAAACAAAAAAGAAAAAGAATGGAAATCAACCATAAGGAAAAACGAGTTGTCTGTATTGCGGTCATATTTTTCTTGCCATGTGTCAATCGTATCAGTATGCCCTGCGCATTTACGATATAAAAAATGTTATTATGTTTTGTCGAACAGGAAAAAATACTCCTTCCTTTGATGAAAATCAGGTAAGAGGCAAGAATTACAGGGTGCAAAAGAGACCAATCCCAACCTCCCTGTAAATATAATCTCATAATAGGCCGTAAAAATCAAACCGGGACAGGTGCTGAGGATTTTCTGCTTGATTAAACATATGTACCGGCAGCCTTAAGCTGGAGGTGACTGAAGGAAGTTGAAATTTATAGTAGTACTTTTCCGGAGGCGGGAGGCGGTTGTTTTATTTTGACTCCACTGGTTTTCCGTCCTTGAATTCCCCGGAATATCTTTCACCATCAGAGAGGATGAGCGTTCCTTGGCCGTGTGGCATTCCATTTTTGAATTCACCTTCATAGGCACTGCCATCAGTGGAGGAATAAGTGCCTTGCCCATTTTCAAGTCCATCCTTATATTCACCGACATATTTTGAACCGTCAGGGTAGGTGAGCGTTCCTTGGCCGTTGGGCAGGCCATTGCTGAAGGTGCCGATAAGTTTTTTGCCGCTGGGATAGGTCGCGGTTCCCTGTCCGTGCGGTTTTCCATCCTTGAATGTTCCAATATATTTCATGCCATTGGGATAGGTTGAAACTCCTTGTCCGTTTTCTGAGCCATTCTTAAATTCACCTGCATATACAGTCCCATCAGGGAAGGTATGAGTTCCTTGTCCATGTCTTTTTCCATCCTTCCAGTCACCTTCGTATTTTGAACCGTTAAAAAAGATGTAACTTCCATGTCCGTTCAGACAATTCCCCTCAACGCATTCATTAGTTGAACATGATGAAATGAAGAATAATACAAGGAGAACTAAGGGAACAAATGGATGGTTTTTCAAGGCGTTTCACCGAAAGTCATGAGTGATAAACAATTGTCGTTAGTTGATGGAGCAACATTAACTACCAGCTCACATTACTGCACCCTCTTATTTCTTTTTTATTAACTTGTTGAGATAAATCTTAAGCTGTGCTATGTTTTAGCCATTCCTAAAAATCAATCGGCCGCTTTCATCCCACCTTTCTGCCTTTTGTTTTTACACTCTAGTCAGGCTAAAAGAATATTGTTTAGCCGATTCACAAACAGGGGAGAACAATATGAGACTTTACGTTGGTAATTTTGTCTATACTACCACGGAATTGGAATTGAAGGAGCTTTTTGCCGCCCAGGGTTCAGTTGATAATGTCAGGATAATCCACGACCAATTCACCCGGCAATCCAAGTGTTTCGGATATGTAAAAATGCTGACAAAAAAGGGGGGGGAAAAAGCTGTCGATTCACTGCATGGCAAAATATTTAACGACAATCGTTTGGTAGTCAAAAAAGCCAGGCGGATCTGAATAACTGTTTCCGATCATCGGAAAATTGATAGTCGCAGTGACAATATTCACTTTTCATATTTGAGGTACACGAGTTTGCGAGACCTTGAAGAGGAGAAGTCTCTTCTGCTTTGTGAAAAAGAGTTTATAACCCTCTAGATATAATCTGGAGCAATATATTTCGAAAAAGATCATACAGGCAAGCCACGTGAGCGATGAAGCTCACGTGGCTTGCCTGTATCTGGTTTTAAGATAAGAATGTTATTCTATAATGGTCGCTTGTTTTGAAAATGAATCCGGGATGTTTATTTGAAGTTTATCCTGCAGCGCCTTGTTAATAAAAATATTTGATTTCCGATTTTTTACAAGCTTGATCTTGGCAGGATCTGCCCCTTTCAATATAGCTACAGCTGTTTTTCCAGACCACATACCCTGTTCTTCCGGAACCTTGGTCATACCAAGAAGCGTCACCGGCATCATCCACTCACTTTCGGTCATTGATAACTTTTTGGAATTTTTCAAAGCAAATTGAGCTGCTTCTTCATCATTCCAGTTTTCAATACCGGCATTATTTCTCAGGATGACAACATCATACCGCTGTGCTTCCATAAATGCTTTTTTCCATTCTTCAAAGGTTTTTACAAGTTTAGATGAAAAAATATAATTTTTCCCTTCAAAGAGTTCCTTGTAATATTTGACTGTCTTCTGGCCTGTTGTATTGTCAGAGTCTATGTAGAAGACTTTCTTCATTTCAGATAGGACCGTTTTGGCAAAATTTATTTGTGCCGATATCGGTGACACCTCGATCATGCCCGTCACATTTTTGTACGGGAGGTTATATTTATCAACGGTCCAGTTTACACCGCAAAAAACAAATGGCAGTGAATTGTCCTTGTAATAGGGCATTACAAGGTACTTGACTGCATTGTCATCAGATACAATAACAACATCAGGCTGAAAGGACTCTATAATGCCCTTTGCTTTCAGGGCAGCTTCTTTTTTAAATTCATCAGTTTTATTTCTTTTCGTGTCCATATCAAACTGCTTGAATTCACATTTGCCCTCAAGCTCGGGCAGCAAACCTTTCTCAACCCCATCACTCCAGGCATAGCCCTTATGATACGAGCTGACATAGAGACACTTTGCAGCATAAACATTTGTGCCGATCAAACATACAGCAACAATAAATCCAGTCAAAAATAAAGATTTCCCTCCAATTTTCATGATGTTCACCCACTTTAATTTTCATGATGTTGTGTGTTATCGTCGTGCTGATTTAACCAACATGTCAATAACGGTTTCGTAATTAGTGAATCAGAACAAGGAAATAAAGTCAAATTATAATTATTATTTTTTAAAGTCAGGTATATTTTCAGTGGTGCTATTTTAATGGAGGGTTACGTGCTCTTCGACGTTGTCTCTACGAATGGACTACAGTGCATGAGTATGCGAAGGTTTTCGAAAAACAGGATCAATAAGAATCGAACCGGAAATTCTCTCCTTCTCTATCACCCGTTCAAGATGAATACTCTGACATTGAGCAGTAGGGGACATGCAATTTGATTTCCTGTATTTTCAAGTTTTGACTTTGGCTTCTGCCATCACTCGGGAAGCGGACTCGTCTGACGGCTCCTGAGGCAGGTGTTTTTGGACAAGCTGGCCAAAATCGGCCAAAACGAAGGGTTTCAAAACGTACTCCCGAATACCGATTTCCTCTGCCTTCTGAGCTGAGACATGTTTGCTGTAGCCGGTACAGAGAATTATCGGCAGGTCACTTCGTACAGCCAATACCTGGAGCGCAAGTTCCATGCCTGTTATCCCGGGCATGGTCTGGTCCGTAATCAAGAGATCATAGGCGAAGGGATCTTCCATGAATACCCTCAATGCAGACGGACTGTCAGTAAAAGATAGAACTGTACAACCCAGCCCCTCCAGTTCCTTTTTAATCAACTGGACAATGTGTGGATCGTCGTCGACCAGCAGGATGCTTCCTCTACCTGCAGCAATAGTATTTTTGATCTTTTCCGGTTTGGCATAGGCTTCCCAATCTTCAAGTAGTGGAAAGAAGATCGTGAAGGTGGTTCCCGAACCAGGCGAGCTTCGTATATCAATATATCCGCCATGACTCTCAACAATACCATGGACCACTGAAAGACCAAGACCTGAGCCTTCCCCCGCCTTTTTAGTGGTAAAATAGGGTTCGAAAATCCGAGACATTAGATCTTCTGTCATCCCCTCGCCAGTATCGCTGACGGATAATCTGCAATAGGACCCTGCCGGCAGCATGTCGTTCACAAGGTACTGTTTTTTGCTGAAAGAAACTGTATTGAGAGATATGGTCAGGACACCTCTCTGGTCTCTCATGGCATGACAGGCATTGTTAGCCAGGTTCATGACCACCTGGTGAATCTGGGTGGAATCAGCCAGGATGTAAAGTTCCTGCTCATCAATCTGCTGACTGATTTCAATGGTACTGGGGATCGAAGCCCGCAGAAGTTGTATCACTTCCTTCAGGACGCTAACCAGGTCCGCAGACTGCAAGTGTTGCTCTCCTTTCCGACTAAAGGCAAGAATCCGCCCCACCAGTTCCTTGGCCCGATAAGAGGCGTCCTGGACTTCCTGTAAATTTTCCCAGGAGCTTGTCCCTTTTTTGATCTCATCCATTGTCATTTCAGTGAAGCCAATAATGGGCGTGAGGATATTATTGAAATCATGGGCAATACCTCCAGCCAGTGAACCAAGTGCCTCTATTTTCTGCGTCTGGCGCAGATGCGTCTCGATTTTTTTGCGTTCAATATTTCCCTGTTTCAACTCCAGAATCCGCTGGCGGATGGAATCACGCATATGGTCGAAACTGCGAGCCAGTCTACCAACTTCATCAACGCTTCCAAGCTCAACCTGCTGTTCGAGGTCACCATCTGCCATCATAGTGGAAATGTCTGTCAGTTCGGTAATAGGTTTGGTAATGCGGCGGCTGAAAAAAAAGGAGAGAATAATAGCGGCAACGCATGCCAGAATGCAGATAAGAAGAACGCGTAGCCGGATGCCGCTTAGTTTCTGATCAATGTTTTGACGGGACAGTCCGATATGGACATAACCCAGCGAGCCCTGGAGGATCGGGACAGAAATATCAAGTAAATTCCCTTGCTCCGTTTCAATCAGTTGCGCGTTGTATGACTGATGATCCCGCCATTGATTCAATTTTTTTAAATCGGTGGGAAATCCTCCCGGAAATGTATGGGCAGGCACCTGTTTATTGACATCAACAATAAAAATATAGACGGCATCTTGTTCATTTGTTTGGGTATTTTTCAGGAGTAACTGAATCTGGCTGGAATTATCAACAAGAAGAAAATCGACGACGTTGGAGGCGAGGTTCGAAGCAAATGATATACCTCTCTGCTTATGTTGTTCGTAAAGCGTATTGGTTACAATCGAATTTATGGCAAAATAAATAAAGCTGCATAGCGCCGTGATGATCACAAGAAAGGCAAAACAGAACTTGTAGACCAGCCTGGATCTGATATACCTCCGAAAACGACTTAGTATTTTCACGTATAATAACCAAGGTTCACAGTTATCTTATTGAATAATAACGGTTATTGTCCGGTACAAAGTACTTGTCTGCATGAAGCTTTATAATTTTTTCAGCCGTAGTCTTTGTACCAGAAGGGAGGCATGAGTTAAAAGATATCATCGTGATTACTCCAAAATTTCCACCTTATAATATATCTCACAAAAGGTTGGAAAAATCAAACATGGATAGTCACCGAAAAGTTATCTGCTATCTCCCTGGGAAGCTTGTGCTAATTGAAAAGTTTGTATTATGGCACCTCAGGTTTCTCTACCGGTTGCCTGATCGGGTCGGAACTCATCTCTTTCAACAGGACAACGCTGATTTTGAACTCTCTGGCATAGCTTTTTCATAGCATGCTGTTCTCCTTGTTGTCGACAGTATAACCGATAAACAAGGAGAACAACAATTCAGGACAAGATCAATTCATCGAAATATTGGTTAACTCGTTACGTGAAACCGGATTGATTCAACGATTGAAGGATACATTGTAATCCTGACCATTTAAGACAGCTGTAGCGCCACCATTAAGAAAGTAATAATTCGTGTAATCATGATCAACGAGATAATACATAATCCACTGAACCCGCCTGCCGTCCTGGTCAAAAATGAACAACTGTTTATCCTTCATGTGCCCCTTTCTTATAATATTTTTAACAAGCTTATCGGCTGGGATTATATAGGCTTCCTCAAAACCGGGTAATTTCCCTTCTCTTTCCAGTGGGTCTCTGAGGTCAATGGCTACAGCATTGCTATTTGCCGCTTTTCTTTTAAACGTATTAAAATCAAGTTGTTTATTACTAAATTTATCTTCCGCCAGAAGTTGTTTCCCGGGATTTTTTAATTCGGTCCCCTGCACTATAGTATCGTTTGGATATGCTTCCGCCCAGGCAGCAATACCTGCATCATAAACATTTACGTTGAGGATCCTGGCACCGAGAAAAGCTTCATCTGCTGCCCTGTACGCTTTAACGCTGTCGATTCCATTGTCGTATAGAATTATAATCTTGTTGAGATCTTTTTGTGCTATTTTGTCCAGATACCGGGCGAAATGGGCATGGTTGTATGGTACGTTCAGAGCATTCTTGATATGGATGGTTTCAAATTCCGTTTTGGTCCGGACATCAACAATAACGATCTCTCCCCTGTCATAGCCTGATTTTAATTCGTCCAGTTCAACAGTAGTGACTTCAGGGTAATATTCTCTATAGGGAAATTCATTCGCTATACCGCTGGATGCGAAAAATAATGTTACTCCGCAACAAATTAGAAGAATTAGATGGCGCATGTTGTCCTCCTTGAAAGATTGAGTTTAACGATGTTTACTTGTGCAACACACTATCTCGGGTACTAATGGTTAATCTCAATATTAGGGCCCTATACCTGATTAATATCAATAATCGTGCCACATGGTGGTAATGTGGTTTTAGTGATTATAATCAGCTGGTTACAGGCTAGGCGAGGTTGCGGCATAAGCTTCGGGATTACATGTATTGTCTTGAAAAGTAAGACAGAATCTCATTTTTCAATACAAAGTTGTCTCGAAATACAACAAGAGTGGTAATGATGACAGAATGCTTGTAGGGAGTTCAAGTTCTTTTGAGGAGAATGTCGCTTAGAGGGGTTGCAGGGAAATGCAGTCGTTTGTCTAGTCAGGCTTTACCCTTGAAATATGGTGCTTTTTCAGCAGTGCATAGAGTCGAGGGCGTGAAAGCCCAGAGTTTTTGCAGGCTTCTTTAATGTTCCAGCCGGTATTATCCATCAAATTAAGCAGATAGTGTTTCTCTGCCTTATGGACAACATCCTCCCTGTATTGTTTATAGGTTCCGAATTCGGCTTCGGCTGTTTGGACTTTTACTTTTGGTTTAATCGTAAATTTGACAACTTTAGCACGTATTGCAATTGGCAAATGTTCAGGATAAAGAATTAAATTATTCCCTGCAGCCGAGATAACATTTTCCAGGACACTGATCAGTTCTCTGATATTACCAGGCCAGTTGTATGAGTACATTGCGGCCAAAATTTCGTGGGACAATTTTTTTACAGGTAACTCATTTAACTTACAAATTTTTCCTATAAAATGTGAGGCAATGATTTCGATATCTTTGTCCCGTTTTCTGAGGGGTGGCAATTCAAGATTGATATTGCGAAGGCGAAATAGCAAATCCTCACGAAATCTGCCTTGTTTCACAAGTTCGTCGAGGTTGCGATTGGTAGCTGATATAAGGCAGAAGGCACTTTCCTCCTCTTTTTTACCGCCAACCGATCGAAATTTTTTTTCCTGCAGAACCCGTAAAAATGTTTTTTGAGTTGCAAGAGGCAGCTCACCGACTTCATCAAGAAAAAGAGTGCCCTGATGGGCTGATTTGACAAGTCCTTGCCGGCTCTTGTCGGCTCCGGTGAAAGCACCTTTCTCGTGTCCGAACAAAAGACTTTCAACCAATGTCCTTGGTAATGCCGTACAGTCCACCACCACAAAATTTTGCTTGCAGCGGGAACTGTTCTGGTGAATTGCGCGGGCAAAAAGTTCCTTTCCTGTTCCTGTCTCTCCTAAAATCAGAATGTTCGAGTCACTTTTTGCCGCCCGTGATGCAAGAAATAAACTTTCATTAATCTGATGACTCTTACCAATAATTTTTTGTCGGTTGAAGGAATCAAGGGTTGATGTTGATTTTTTTTCAGTGTTATAGAGCAATGCCCTTTTAATTGTCAGTCTAATGGCGTCGCTTAATAATGGTTTTTCGATATAATCCCATGCACCGCTTTTGATTGCTAATTCAGCACCGTCCGGATCTCCTTCTCCTGTGATAATAATAACTTCAGGTCGGCCAGGAGAATTCTGAATTTGATGTAAAGCTTCCAGTCCATTGCCATCGGGAAGTTGAACATCAAGGAAAACAATATCAAATTGTGCCCTCTCACATTCTTTTATACCATCAAGGAGGAGTGGAGAAGCTACAGAGTCATGCCCTGAATTATCCAAGACTTTGGAAAGGTATTTACGGACACCTCTCTCATCATCAATAATTAAAACTCTGGCCATGTTTCCCCTTCTATTGTACTGCCCCTGATACTAGTGACAGGCCTGATGTAACAGTTGTCACGGAATGATTGAATAGCTTTATACTGGCGACATCACATCAATAAGATGTACAAAAAAATGTTCTCACATATCCACTAAATCACTTTCAAGTATGAATATCAAGTCAGCCCAACTTCCTTGGGGAATAGCAACCCACATTAAATAATGAGACAAATCGTAACAATTTCAAATCTCACTCACCCGGCCAAACTGGACCTCAATAATGCCCTGCGGTTTCAACAAAAGTATTGTATGCGACCTCTCGACATTCTCTTCACGACTGGTTCGACTACCCATGAATGTGCGAAGGTTCAGAACAAGACTGGTGCAACAAGGATAGAAGTGTTCACTCTGGGAAGGGGGTTCAAATGTTCGAAAGGAATGGTAAGATTAGGTCTTAATCGCACAAAGTTAAATCAGGAAACCTATTCATGGGGACTTAACAATGCAGCGAGAATGGTAATATTGTCTTTGCCGCCTTTATCTAGGGCAGATCTGATAAGCTCGTTGACCTTTGCTTCCAGATCAACTTTGGAATTAAGTACTGATGTGATGTTTTTCTCTGAAACCTCGCTATGCAGCCCATCGGTTGTTAGAAGCAACAGGTCTTCCGCATATACCTTTACTTCCCCTGTTTCAGGTTCCTCCATTGCGCTCCCCAATGCCTGGTCAAGAATATGCCTGGAATAATGATCCGGCAATTCTTCCGGGGTAATTTCACCCTCTTCCAGGAGGAATCTGGCCAGGTTCTGATCCCTGGTAACCTGAAGAAGTTGATTGTCACGCCATATGCTTAAACGACTGTCACCGACATGGACCCAGAATGCGTTATTTTTTCTCAACAGCACGCAGAGAAGAGTTGTTCCCATCCCTTCGAGCTCCGGCTTGTCGTCTGCAATCTTGAGAATGATTTCATCAGTTTCCACCGCCAGTCTAGCAAGCATTTTCTGTTCCATGCCAACTGGAATATGAGGCATGTTGGCCAACTTGCCGCGCAAGATTTCTGCAGCATAATCACCGGCTTCGTGCCCCCCTAAACCGTCGGCAACAGCCAGAATCAACGATTCATCTTCCAGCTGTCTGATCAGGTAGCGATCCTCGTTCGCTTTTCTTACAAGACCGATATGACTTTGGGCAACAATATCTGCCATGTCCCAGGAAATCCGAGCACTCGATTCTTCAGCTTGTACTTCTTTATAAAAGGAGCATTCTCTGCAGGAGTTTTTCTTCTCGGCAAAAGTGGCCTGAATCGCACCGGTGCAAAAAGTACCTGCCACCAGCCAGCAGATCCTCCCTCCCATATCTCCCACATTGATGCCGTCGAATACCACACTGGTTGAAGCAGGACACACTCCTTTATCCTCGACATGAAATCCTCCAGGCTCTCTGCCGCACTTCATATGTTCCCAGCAGTTTAGTTTTTTAGACACCTTTAATCCTTACCAGGGTATATTTTACAGTTAATAATGGAGGTTCAGTTGGAGTCAGGGATTGTTTAAATCAACAACATTCATATTGATTCCAGCCGCTTCTGCTTTTTGACGGAATTCCTCAAGCAGGCAGTCCAGCTCTTCATGCTGCCCGCTGCCGTAACGTAAAATGAGAGAAGTCAGCTTGTCCATAGGACCTTCAACCGGTTCAGGCTTTTCGAGCACCGGTTTGCCAAGGGTGCGGAGTTCTTCCATCGCATCAAACACGCTCCTGTATCTTTCCCTGGGGTCGCGGCGGCAGCATTTAATTATAAAATTACGTAATATCACAGGGATCTCAGGAACCAGTTCGGCCGGATCAGGAATTTCCTGCGTCTCCCTCATTTTCAAGAGTTCTCTGAGGTCATCCTCCCGGTACGGTCGCCTGCCTGTCACCAGCTCATAGGCAGTTATTCCCAATGCATAGATATCGCTCTGCTGGTCAGCCGGCTCGCCTGTAAACAACTCTGGTGCCTGGTAGGCAAAAGCGCCTCCCATTATGTCATCATCCGTACCAAGGGGGCAGGCCATACCGAAATCAAGGATCTTGATCAAGTTTCCACCCTGAACCATGATATTGATCGGATTTATATCCCGATGAATAATTCCCTTCTCATGGGCGTAATGGAGTCCCGAACATATCTGAAAAAGATAACCGGCAGCAACATCAACCGGTATCATTCGCAATCGCTTGAGTATGCTGCTGAGCGATTCACCATCAAGATATTCCATGATTATGAAGACGGTCTTGTAGCGTTCTTCTATATCATGGACCTTAATGATATTTTCATGGTTCATGCCCGCTATGATCTTGGCTTCATTCCGAAAGCGTTCCAGAAACTCGGAATCCATGACCATATGATGACGAATCATCTTGATAGCAACCGGCATGTCAAGGGCCTGATGCATTCCCTTATAAACAATTGCGTGTGAACCACGTCCGATGATGTCCGTGGCAATATACTTCCCGATCACCCTGTCTGCCACGGGCCGGTTGGAGTCGAACTGGTTAACGACCATTTCGGTCAGGAACGTTATCAACTCCGGGTCATTTTTGGAGATATTGTCGATCTGTTCCTGGTTCAACACCCAGAGCTGCATCTCAGTTTCCGCTTCAACGTGGGCGTTGCAGGGCTCACCGGTCAACAGAGAGCGAACCCCGACAATATCTCCTGTTCCGCGATGTCCAACCGGATACAGCGAACCGTTTTTTTCAACAATGGTCAGGCATGAACCGCTTCGAATTATATACCCCTGATTGTTCTGCTCACCTTGTTTGACGAATCTTTCACCCGGCTTGACCCGTTTAAAGGTCAGTTGATTGAGAAAAGGGGTTCCGGAAGATTCTGTAATGTACTTAAGAAATTTTGAAGAAGTGCCATCTTTTTCCTCCTGGCTTCGCACTTGTTTATAAAAGTCGCAGCGAATGCATGTTTTTCTTTTATCAGCAAATTTCCCCTGCACCTCTCCACCACAAAAGGTACCGGCCACGGCCCAGCATATTCGACCGGCGTTCAGTCCACGATTAATTCCGTTATATGACCTGTCCGCAGCTGCAGGGCATATACCGAGTTCATCGGCCTTGTCGCCACCAGGTTCCCTGCCGCATTGCTTGAATTGCCAGCAATTAAATTTTTTACCTGACATAGTTCACTCTTTCGTATGAAACCAGACTCTTCCGACTTGGAACTCCAGGCCCTGACTGGAAACAATTACATTAATGCCGGGACAGATATCCATCTTCATTAATAAAAATCTACCGGATAAAATTATATACCACATTGTGGCTTGTTGTATATAATAATATTTTTTATTCTCAAAACAAGGGAGGATTTATGAAGAGGAGAAGTATAAAAGTTTGCCTGTGTCAGCAGGTCTTTTGATATATTTTATCAACTTTTGAGTTATGCCTGAAATTAAGGGTTGTGAAACAGTTATAACAATGTTAAGCAGTGCAGTTCTTTATACAGGCACACAAAAAAATTGTGCTCATTCTTTTTCCGACCTTTATTCCTATTGCGTGATTCCCACCTTGTAGTGAATGCCGGCTTACGTTCCTGGTAGATTGAAAACAGGAAGAACACGGCACCCTGGTCGTAAAAAAAGGCTCTTTTGGAAATACACGAAAAGAGCGACGGCCGGGTGGTAACCATTATTCTACCTGCATAATCTGAGTGTCAGTGTATTTGTCCTGACATATACGGGAACAGTGCGCATAAGTGCGCCGTTATTTGAGCCGGAAATATCTCCGGCCCCGTTAGTTATAGTAATTCAACAAGAGAGAAATTATGTCATTTATTGAAATCGGAGTTGACCCGGAGGTTCTCAGAGGACTGAATGAACTGGGTTTTGAAACACCCACCCCTGTACAGGAAAAGGTAATACCGGTCCTGCTGGGTGGGAATGGTGACTGGATCAGCCTGGCCCAGACCGGAACTGGGAAGACTGCCGCCTTTGGTATCCCTCTTGTACAGAAAGTTGATACCGGCCATAAAAAGACCCAGGCCCTGGTGTTATGCCCGACCCGGGAACTGTGCGTCCAAGTGGCAAGGGATATCCAAGACTTCGGGAAATACATTCCCAACCTTAAGACACTGGCCGTATACGGCGGTGCACGCATAGATACTCAGATCAAGGCACTGAGACGGGGTGTTCACATTATTGTCGCCACACCGGGACGTCTGCAGGATTTGATGAATCGCGGCGCGGCAGATATATCTGCGATCAGTACCGTTGTTCTGGATGAGGCTGATGAAATGCTCAATATGGGTTTCCAGGAAGAGATCAGTTCCATACTGGCTGAGACACCTGTTCAGAAAAGCACACTGCTTTTCTCCGCGACCATGTCACGCGAGGTGAAGACCATTGCCAATAAGTATATGAACGATCCCCGGGAAATTGTTGTCGGCACGCGCAACTCAGGTGCTGAAAACGTTCAACATCATTATTACATGGTACGGGCCCAGGATCGTTTTTCCGCCTTGAAACGGATTGTTGATCTTCTTCCGGAGATATACGGGATTATTTTCTGCCGGACCAGGCAGGAAACCCAGGATGTATCCGATAAACTTGTTCAGGACGGTTATCAGGCGGACGCACTGCATGGTGATCTTTCCCAGGTACAGCGTGATCTTGTCATGGGCAAATTCCGCAGGAAAAATCTCCAGCTCCTTGTGGCTACAGATGTGGCGGCGAGGGGAGTGGATGTTAACGATCTGACCCATGTTATCAACTACAACCTGCCCGATGACCTTGCAAGCTATACCCACCGCAGCGGCAGGACCGGTAGGGCGGGTAAAACAGGAACATCAATATCAATCATCCATCAGCGTGAAGGGTGGAGAGTTAAGACGATTGAAAGAAATATAAAGAAATCCTTTAAGCGCTGCCAGGTTCCTTCAGGCAGGGAAATCTGCGATAACCAGATCATGCACCGGATTGATACAATGGTGGGGGGAAATATTGATCATGACCGGATCGACCATCTTTTACCAGCCCTGCGGGAGAAGTTGGCTTCATTTGACAGGGAGGAATTAATCAAGCGGTTTATAACACTGGAATCCAAGCGATTCATTGATTATTACCGTTATGCGCCTGATCTGAACGTTGATGAGAAAGGAATAGATCGTGGACAAAAAAAGAGAAGGGATGCCGGTCGCAGAGGCGACCGGAGCCGGGCAAAATTTACCCGTTTTCATGTCAACGTCGGTAAAAATGATGGTATGGCACCGGAGCGCTTAATAAGCATTATAAACCAGGGTTCGCGTAACGATAATATTGCTATAGGAAAAATACAGCTGATGCGGAATTTTTGTTTTATTGAAGCCGACAGCAAGTTTTCCGATAAAGTTATGAGCGCCTTCAGCCGTCAGAAGATTAACGGCAGGAAGGTAAATATTGAAATAGCCGAAAACCGGAATGAATTTTCAGGTAAACGGGTGCCCCGCAAATCTAAAGCAAAACGCTCAAATACATATGGGCGCCGGAATAAAGGTAAACAGGCCAATTAATGGCTACGGTTTATTCTTACAAGAGGAATTGACAAAATGATAAATGCATCAAACGTGACCCTCACCTATGGCAAGAGAGTCATCTTTCAAGACGTGAATATAAAGTTCACCCCTGGTAACTGTTATGGTCTAATCGGTGCCAATGGGGCAGGAAAATCAACTTTTCTGAAAATACTTTCAGGTGAGATAGAACCGGACAAGGGTGAAATAAGTATCGGTTCCAGGAAAAGAATAGCGGTATTGAGGCAGGACCATTTTGAGTTCGATGAACAGACAGTGTTCAACACCGTTATAATGGGGCATAAAAAACTGTGGCGGGTGATGGCTGAGCGGGAGGCCCTTTACGCGAAGGCAGATTTTAACGAAGAGGACGGGATTCGCAGCGGGGAGCTGGAGACAGAATTCGGTGAATTGAATGGGTATGAGGCAGAGCCTGAAGCGGCTGTCCTGCTCAACGGACTTGGTATCCCTGAAGAGCTTCGTCATAAAAAGATGAAAGAACTTGACGGAGGAGATAAGGTCCGGGTACTCCTTGCCCAGGCTCTTTTTGGCAATCCCGACATACTCCTTCTTGACGAGCCGACAAACCATCTGGATTTTCAGTCAATCTCCTGGCTGGAGGATTTTCTTGAAAGGTTCCAGAATACGGTCATCATTGTTTCGCATGACCGCTATTTTCTCAACCAGGTCTGTACGCACGTCGCGGATATAGACTTTGGACGGATACAGGTGTATGTCGGAAACTATGATTTCTGGTACCAGGCAAGCCAGCTTCACTTAAAACAGAGACAAAGTGAGAACAGGAAGACCACCGCCAAGGCGGATGAATTGAAAGCGTTTATCCAGCGTTTCAGTTCCAACGCGTCTAAGGCAAAGCAGGCCACATCAAGAAAAAAGCTTCTCGAAAAACTCACTGTAGAAGATATGCCCATTTCTTCGAGGAAATATCCTTATATCGTTTTTAAGCCTGAACGGCCTTGCGGCAATGTCATCCTGGAAATCCAGGGAATGTCTAAGGAGATAGACGGGATGCCTGTCTTCAGTGATCTCGACCTCACTGTTAATAAGGGGGACAAGATAGCTTTTGTCGGTAGCGATAGTGTGGCCAAGACAACGCTCTTTCAGATTATTGCCGGTGAGATGGAACCGGACAGTGGCAGTTATCGTTGGGGGCAGACTATCAGCACGACGTATTTCCCGAAAGAGAACGGTTCTTATTTCAGCAATGACCTGAATCTTATCGAGTGGCTCCGGCAGTTCGCCCCTGCCTCGGAAGGTGAGAGCTTTGCCAGGGGATTTCTTGGGAAAATGCTTTTTTCAGGGGAAGAGGCGATGAAAAAGACCAGTGTTCTTTCCGGGGGCGAGCGGGTTCGTTGTATGCTGTCTAAAATGATGCTGACCGGTGCCAATGCTCTTATCCTTGACGAGCCAACAAATCACCTGGATCTGGAATCAATTACAGCCCTCAATAATGGGCTTATAGCCTTTCCGGAAGTAGTGCTCTTTTCGTCCCATGACCATGAGTTTGTCTCCACTGTGGCGAACAGGATTGTCGAGATTACTCCTGCCGGGGTCATAGACAGGATGATGGGTTTTGACGAGTACCTTGAAGATACCGAAGTGGCGCAAATGCGTGATAATGCTGCGAGTATTGGCAGGGTGCTCAGCCTGTAGCAAAAATATACCCGGCAGGCAAATCTGCCCGGAAAGCTATTTCTTCTTTTTTTTCTTGGCTTTCTCCTCTTTAATCATGTTAGCAAGGGCTTTCAGCAGGTCAATGGCTGACAACATGCCGGCCAGTTCCTCGGTTTTGTCAAGAACCGGGGCAGCACCGATACCCTGTTCCAGTAGGAGGTCTACAGCCTTTGACAGGGTGTCATAGGTGTGGAGGACATGAACATTTTCGATCATCACATCCCGGATATGCATGGAGTTGTCGAGATAATAAACATGTGAAATATCATGGGCCTCATCAACCCAGTTGGGCCTGCGCAGTTCCCGGTCGCTGATGATGCCGATCAGTTTTTTGTTCTTGTCGACGACAGGCAGATGGCGGATGGAGTTTTCCTTCATGATAAAAAAAGCTTCCCTGATCCCTAAGTCCACCGAAACTGAAACCACCTGACGAGTCATATATTTGCTCACCTTGATTGCCATACACTAACCTCCAGAGATAGTGAGAATGCTAGTCACGATAAAAATGAAACGGCTCCGTATCTCAATTTGCAATTGTGTTGACCGGAGCGAAGGTTTAATCCAATCCTTTACCCTACCTTTTTTAGTATGATTGTGGCAACAGGGGAATGGTATATCATGAGGAAAATGTTGCCCGCAGCTTTCCTGAACAGTAATATCAGGCCGCAGTATGGAAAATTTTAAGCCCTAAATACACTTTTCATTACAGGTGAAGTATTGCATTTTCTTCTTATTGGCCTTAACTGCCGGTACTCACATTCATGTCTGGCCCTGTTTTATGTCCGCAATGAACTGGACCGGAATTTACAAAACCAGCAGACAACCATCAAACAGTTCACTATCAATGATCCCTATTATGAAACGTTGCTTGGTATCTCGGGCAGCAGAGCTGACACCCTGCTTTTTTCCGTCTATATATGGAACGCTTCCTATATCAGTCGTCTGGTCACTGATCTGGCTCGGATTCAGCCGGGCCGGCCGATAATACTTGGTGGTCCCCAGGCACCGGCAATGGTAGGTTTGCCGGAGAACTGCACGGTAGTGGAAGGTGCAATCGAAGGGGTAGGTGAGGATTTCTATCATGATCTCGAAGCAGGTACTCCAAAATCTTCATACAAAGCAAAACCGAGCCATTCTTTTCGGTTTCCTTACCTGGATGATGATTTTTCCGGTGAGCTGTTGAACAGACAGGTATACTACGAGTCTTCAAGGGGGTGTCCGTTTTGCTGCTCTTACTGTTTGTCCTCAATAAACAAGCGAGTCGTACATAAGGAAATAAAGGAGGTTGAGAAAGAGCTGGCTGGAATTCTCCGGCATCAGCCGAAGATCATTAAATTTGTCGACAGGACATTTAATGATAACCCTGAGCGGGCCCTTGCCATATGGCATTATCTGGCAGAGCAAGCCGGTAAAACACAGTTTCACTTTGAGATTGCCCCGGACCGCTTCACCGAAGAGATGTTTGCTTTTCTTAAAACAGTTGAGCCTGATCGTTTCCAGTTTGAAATTGGCGTCCAATCGACCAACCCGGAAACTCTTGCCGCCATCAACCGGAGGATGGATGTTGAAGCGTCTGCCGTTAATATCAGCAGGCTGGCTGCTTTTGACAATATCCATCTCCATGTTGATTTGATTCTGGGGCTGCCCTATGAGACCGAGGAAAGCTTCCGTAAATCCTTTAATATGGTATTTGCTCTCCGGTCCCATTATATCCAGATGGGACTCTTAAAGGTATTGCCGGGGACCGAAATGAGCAGTGATGCGGAAGAGTTCGGGCTGGTCTACTGTGAACAGCCGCCGTACCAGATACTGGCCAACCGCTTGATGAATCACGAGACCCTGAGTAAACTATATGCGTTTGGTGAATGTGTAGAGGCTTTTTATAATAACCGTTATTTCAGAAGTATCTGGTCCTACCTTCATGAAAGACAGGAAGAACCGTATCTTGTTTTCAGGCATCTTCTTGAGGTCAAAGGGCGCCCTTATTTTTCCGGTTTGTCCCCTACCCAGAAAATGCTGACGCGTATCCTCAGTGAAATGGCTGATGAGAGGCCCGACAGGGATATCCTTAAGGATTTACTCAGGTATGACTGGCTTCGATGCGGGCATCGGTTCATACCTGATTTTCTCGAAACTCAACCCCTATCGGAGATCCGTACCGAATTATGGAATAAATCGCCGGAAAACCTGGAGGGGCTGTATACCTACCAGAACCGCAGTGAGTTCTTCAAGCGCTCCGATTTTCTTGAAATGTCCAATGAGGCCTTGCAGGAAGTCGGACTGAACCCCGGTGATGAGCGCACAATAGTATGTTTTCTTCCTGAAGAGACCCAGGGTGTTATCAAGCACAGGCGGGTTACCACGATAGAGTGCGTGTAATGTCCCATCGAAATATCATAGTTGTAGGGGGCGGTGCAGCCGGGTTGATGGCTGCCGGCCAGGCAGCTCTGGAAGGCACGCAAACAGTTCTGTTGGAGAAGATGAAGAAACCGGGCCGCAAAATATGCATCAGCGGCAAAGGGCGTTGTAATATTACAAACGTTGCCGACCTTCGTGATTTTATCGGCCATTTCGGCAGAACAGGCAGGTTTCTGCATCAGGCCTTTTCCCAGTTTTTTTCTCCTGAACTGATGGATTTTTTCAGCATGCAGGGCCTTGAGCTGGTCACTGAAAGAGGAGGGAGGGTTTTTCCCGCTTCAGGCCGAGCCTACGATGTTCTAGACATGTTTGTCAAATGGCTTGATGAGTGTGGTGTAAACGTTAAACGTTCAGCACGGGTCGAAGAACTGCTCATTTCAAATGGGCAGATACAGGGGGTTATATGCAACGGGGAAAAAATCGAAGCTGATGCTGTTATTTTAACAACAGGCGGAGCCTCCTATCCGATAACCGGTTCAACCGGCGACGGCTACAGGCTTGCTGAATCTGCAGGGCATACTCTAATTCCCATTCGTCCGGCACTGGTACCCCTTGAGACAGCAGGGCATACAGCAGGAAAAATGGCCGGGCTTAGTTTGCGGAATATATGTGTCAGGATGTATATCAACGGCAGGAAACACAGACAGGCGTTCGGAGAATTGGTGTATACTGAATTCGGTTTGACCGGTCCGGTGATCCTTACACTCAGTGGAGACGCGGTTGATGCCCTGCGAAACAAGGAAAAGGTGTCATTGTCAATTGACCTGAAACCGGCCCTGGATGAGCAGAAGCTTGATGCCAGGCTCCTGCGGGACTTTGCATCCCGCGGCAGGGAAGAACTGCAGAGTGTTTTGCGGGCATTGCTCCCAAAGGAGATGGTATCTGTCTGTCTGGAACATACCGGTATTGAACCTGCCGGCATGGCGTGCCAGCTGGGTGCCAAGAAGCGTGGTTTACTCCGGCGCTGGCTGAAGGATTTTCGTCTGGAGGTGACCGGTTACCGGCCCTTTGAAGAAGCAATTATAACAGCTGGCGGAGTTGATACCCGGGAGATAAATCCGAGAACAATGGAATCAAAAAAAACCAGGGGGTTGTATATCGCAGGAGAACTGCTTGATATCCAGGCTGACACCGGCGGGTATAACCTGCAGGCGGCCTTTTCCACCGGCTGGCTGGCTGGACGTTCTGCAGCTTCGAGAGAATAGTCGATTTATGTTTTTACCGGCAACCGAAAAAGAACTCCAACAACTGGGCTGGGACAGGCTTGATATAATACTCGTTACCGGGGATGCTTACATCGATTCTCCCTTTATAGGAGTTGCTGTCATCGGCAAGGTCCTTCTGGATGCGGGCTATCGGGTCGGTATTATTGCCCAGCCGGACATTGAATCGGACAGAGACATTACACGACTTGGTGAGCCGGAATTGTTCTGGGGTGTAACCGGCGGCAGTATTGACTCCATGGTTGCCAACAGGACCGCTTCCGGAAAAAAACGCAAAAGCGATGATTATACACCGGGCGGCCGGAACACGCGAAGGCCGGACCGAGCGGTCCTTGTCTACTCGAACCTGATCAGGCAATACTTCAAGAATACCAGCCCCATTGTTCTTGGGGGTATTGAGGCCAGCCTGCGCCGCATTGCCCATTATGATTTCTGGTCAAACAAAATAAGGCGATCCATCCTGTTTGACGCCAAGGCAGATTACCTCCTTTATGGAATGGCAGACAAGTCTGCTGTAGAACTGGCAAAGGCACTCAAGAGTGGTGAAGACCCTCGGACAATCCGAGGGCTGAGCTACGCATCCCCAGATATCCCTGAGAATGCACTCCATCTACCGTCCTTTAAGGATTCGGCTGCCGATAATAAAATCTTCACCGAAATGTTTCATACCTTTTATCAAAACAATGATCCATTGACCTCGAAGACATTGGTCCAGCAGCACGACAACCGATATCTGGTACAGAACCCTCCGGCTCCCTGCCTTACTTCAGACGAGCTGGACAGGGTACATGGGCTTGATTTTGAGAGGGGACTCCATCCCTTTTGCAGGCAGCAGGGGGAGGTGAAAGCACTGGAGACCATCCGTTTCTCAATTGCAACCCACCGCGGTTGTTATGGTGAATGCAACTTCTGTGCAATCGCCGTTCATCAGGGACGTACTGTCAGGTGGCGCAGTAAGGAGTCAATTGTTGAAGAGGTAAAACGAATTGCCCTGCATCCGTTGTTCAAGGGTATCATTCATGATGTGGGCGGGCCAACAGCCAATATGTACGGTTTTGAGTGTAAAAAGAAATTGAAGGAAGGCAGCTGTAAAACAAAAAGGTGTCTATTTCCCAAAATATGCCCAACCATGCGGATTGATCACAGCGCGCAGCTTAATCTGCTTCGGGAGCTCAGGAAGATTAAGGGGGTCCGTAAGGTGTTCGTTGCATCCGGCATCCGCTACGATATGATCCTGGCAGACAAAAAAACGGGAATACCCTACCTGCGTGATCTCGTCCGCCACCATGTATCCGGCCAGATGAAGATCGCTCCCGAACATTCGGAGGAGCACATCCTTTCCCTGATGGGTAAACCGGAACAGGACGATCTTTTACAATTCAGGAAACTTTTTTCCAGTCTCACCAAGAAAGAAGGGTTGAAACAGTTCATCACTTACTACATTATCGCGGCCCATCCCGGCAGTACGATCCAAGATATGGAAAAACTGAAAACGTTTTGCAGCCGTAACCTGAAAGTCCTGCCCAGGCAGATCCAGATATTCACTCCTACCCCGTCAACATACTCAACCCTTATGTACTGGACCGGATGCAACCCCTTTACCGGCAAGCCCTGTTTTGTTGAGAAAACAGGCAGTGGTCGTGAAAAACAGAAAAAGGTATTGAGTGCGCCCGCCAGAAAGAAAACCTGAATACGATCTGGGATCAGATTGTATCATTCAGCCTAACAGGAAACCGTCGCGTCAATTTACCACATTGATATTCTGACAATTGATGTTACACTATGTTTGCGTTGCAATTTGCAGAAATTTATTAGAAATCTAAAACCTGGTCCTCTGGGCAGGTCAGAGTTAATAGGCTTTGCCGATAATTGGTTTTATTTGTTCATTTTCTTTGGTGCCAAAGAAAACGAACCAAAAGAAAGGCACCCGTGTCATTTGGTCCTTCGGACTCCTTTGCGCTCCTCAAAGCTGCCGGGATTTTAAAAACTCGCTTCGCTCAGACAGTTTAAAATCCTTATCCGGCATCTTTGCCGGTGCTCAACAAATGCCAATGGGAAAATATTAAAATCATGCCCCTTAAAGGGGCAACCAAGGCCGGGCCCTTTGGGCTCGGATCTTTACTCATGGAGAAAATTAATGTTTGGACTCGGCGCTCCAGAACTCATGATCATACTTGCAATCTGCTTCGTTATCTTTGGCGGTAAAAAGCTTCCGGAAATCGGAGCCGGCCTGGGAAAGGGCATTACCTCCTTTAAAAAGGGATTGCAGGAAACAGACGATGACACCAGCCTGGTGAAAGACGAAAGCGAAACCCAGGCATAGTCTGTATATTTCACATACGACCTGCTGCGAAATCGTCAAACACAGTGTCTACTGCGTTACGCTTAATAAATATCCTCGACTTGCTGACAGGTAAGCGATTGAAAAGAGACTCCGTCAATACCTGCGGATATTTTTCCGCGCGCGCCTCGTAACCACAACCTCTTACAGCTTCTCACGACGATCGTTGTGTAATAATCAGGCCAATATTTCCGGATTTCCTACCTGTTGTCGACTGTATCGCTGATCCAGGACAGTGCCGCGGCAACCTTTGGAAACCCTATGGTGGAAACAAGCAGCAGGAGTGAGTGATAAATCTCTTCCTCTGTAGCTCCGGCTTCCAGGGCCCTGCGCGTGTGGGAGTGTACGGAGCCCGTTGATTGCGAAGCAGCAGCGACTGCCAGCTGAATAAGCTCGGATGTCTTTTTGTCTATGGGGCCGGCATCACGGACCGTCGTACCGAGGTTTTCAACTGCTGCAAGGACCTGGGGAAATTTCTGAGACAGTTTCTGGTAATGTTTACTGGGAATTTTCTGATCTGACACAACGTACTCCTTCATGATAGAATTTTGTATATTGGAAGTTAGAGCGCAACAGGGACTGAGGGTCATGAATTAGCGCTCTCTTCTCTGGCATCTGCTTCTCTGATAGTAAATTACTTGACCATTTCTTGAAAGTAATTCTTCTCAGCCTGCCAGGATTTTATCCGCTTATAACATTTTAACTCTTATTCAAACCTCAGTCCAACAAGGAAACAGGCTAAACGTATTTTTGGAGGCAATGAAGATTTGTGTTGTCCTTCCTTGCATCATCCTGATGCAAAATGTATCCTAAAAGGAAACTGATCCTCAATTTTCTCCAAAGGCAGTGCAATGGCAGGTTCTTCCAAAAAGGTTGTTTTTGCGGCACTTATCGGTAATGGCCTGATAGCAATTACAAAATTTATTGCCGCTACCATCACCGGCAGTTCGGCAATGTTTTCAGAAGGCATCCATTCCGTGGTTGATACCGGTAATCAGGTTCTGCTCCTCCATGGAATGAAAAAAGCCAAAAAGCCGCCGGACAAACGTTTTCCTTTTGGCCATGGCAAGGAAATCTACTTCTGGAGCTTTGCAGTGGCAATCCTGATCTTTGCTGTTGGTTCCGGTGTGTCTCTCTATGAGGGAATTCGACATACCATGCATCCAAAGCCCATCGAGACCCCCATGGTAAACTATATCGTTCTCGCCCTGGCACTCCTGTTTGAGGGAGCGGCCTGGTATTTAGCCTTTTCCGAGTTTACCAAGGCCAAGGGAAAGTGGGGTTATTTAGAAGCTGTAAAGCGAGGCAAGGATCCAACCATGTTCGTGGTTCTTTTTGAGGATTCGGCCGCTATGCTCGGAATTGTTGTCGCATTTCTCGGGGTGTTTCTTTCAAGCCACACAGGGGTATATCAGTTTGACGGTATTGCTTCGATCATCATCGGGTTGATCCTCGGCGGTACGGCCATATGGCTGGCTTACGAAACCAAGGGACTCCTGATTGGCGAAAGTGCCAATGAGAAAGTGATCAACGGTATCAGGGAAATTGTCAAGACCTATGAAGGCGTGGAACATGTAAACGAAGTTTTGACAATGCACATGGGGCCGGACTTTATCCTGGTGAATATCAGTATTGATTTCCGGGACGATATCTCTGCCGGAGATCTTGAGATCATGATCGGACGACTTGACCAGCATATCAAAGATACTTTTTCCAACGTTAAACGCATCTTTGTGGAGGCAGAATCGCGCCGCTCCATAAGCTCATAACCGGGAGCCTGACATGCGCTACAGGGTAAAGAAGAAACAACCCAATTCAAAGATGTGTCTTGTCTGCGGCCTGAAGAACAGTTTTGGGCTCTACACCTCCTTTTACGAACTGGAAAATGGAGAACTCCTGGCAGTTTTCAAACCCAGAGAAGAACATCAGGGGTATCCGGGCCGTCTGCATGGCGGTATAGTATCGACCATTCTCGATGAAACCATCGGCCGGGCCATCATGATCAGTCATGACCATGAATTCTGGGGTGTGACCATGGAAATCTCTGTCCGCTTTAAAAAAACCGGTTCCACTGGACCAGGAGCTGCATGTTGTTGGGCGGATTTCGAGGGATACCAAAAGAATTTTTGAAGGCAGCGGGGAAATTATTCTGCCTGATGGAACTGTTGCAGCAAATGCCAAAGGGAAATACATGAAACAGCCTTTGGCGAATATTGCCTATTTCAACACTGATGAACAGGATTGGAAGGTGGTGCGCTCGCCACATGATCCAGAATATTTTGAAATATAAAGTGAACGAGGAGACATGAATATGGTTATTACCAACATCGAAACAGTTCCAGGTAAAGATATTGTAGCACATTTCGGGCTTGTTGCCGGCAGTACAATCAGGGCCAAACATGTGGGCAGGGATATTATGGCCAGCTTGAAAAACATCGTCGGCGGTGAACTGAAAGGCTACACACAGCTGATGCAGGAATCCAGGCAGCAGGCAGTAGACAGGATGGTCGAACAGGCGAATCAGCTGGGAGCAAATGCAATAATCAACGTCCGTTTTTCAACCTCTTCCGTAGCCCAGGGAGCTGCTGAGCTTTATGCATACGGAACAGCTGTGAAAGTAGAGTAGGGTGAATGTATGGATTTTATTATTTTCATCGCTTTAGTGGCGACAGGATATGGGGTCGGTTCCTGGTTGGAAAAGAGACATTATGATTCCATTGAGCAACGTGAGGTAGAGTTGCTGGAATTGCCGATCATTACATGTAAAAACGGTTTTGAGGAAGATCGGGTAAGTCATGCAGAAATAGTCCAGGGCAGTGCTGTAATTTCTGTGGATTATTTCAAGCGGATACTTGCTTCTTTGCGGAATATTTTCGGGGGCACCATCAGGTCGTATGAGACCTTGATTGACAGGGCAAGGCGGGAGGCTATCCTTCGCATGAAGGAGTCGGTTCCCGAGGGCACACAACTGATCGTCAATGTCAGGGTGGAAACCTCGACCATCGGCAAAAACTCACATAAAAAAAGTGTCAGCTGTGTCGAAGCCATTGCCTACGGAACAGCCCTGGTCACTGCAAAATGAAATACATTCCCCGCCGGCCTGACAACAATGTCAATATCACTCCCACATCCCCGCTGCGGGATTTTTTTGGTATGCTGGCCGGAGTGGCTCTGCTGTTGGTGGCTGTTTATTTTGTACTGGGTTTCCTCGTTGATTTTATAGCCCCGAGAATTTCCCCTGAGACTGAAAAAATGCTGGCTACATATTTTAACAATACAAAGCCGGAAAACAATAATCGCCCTGAACAGATTCAACAACTTCAGAACCTGGTCGACCGGCTGCAGGACACATGTGTCGACCTGCCTTACAATTTACAGGTCGAAATAGCTGATAACGACATGATCAATGCCCTGGCTCTGCCGGGAGGGCGTATAGTTGTTTTTTCCGGTCTGCTGGAAAAGGTGCAGTCGGAAAATGAGCTGGCCTTTGTCCTGGCCCATGAGATGGGGCATTTCACCAACAGAGACCATCTCAGCGGACTTGGCAGGGGAATGGTGTTCATGGTTCTCAGCGTCAGTGTCCTCGGCCCGAATAGTGTCATAGGTGAGAAAATTGCTCAGCTTCTTGAGGTTTCCGAACTCAGTTTTTCGCGCAAACATGAATCAATGGCTGACGAACTCGCACTTCATGCAGTCAACTGCAATTATGGTCATGTTGGTGGTGCAGCAAGTTTTTTTGAACACACGGCAGAAATGGAGGAAAATCTTTTTACGGGGCATTATCTTTCAACCCACCCTTTGAGTGAGCAGAGGATAATGCGCTTGGATGAACTTGCCAGGGAAAGGGATTATAGCCGGAAAGGAAAGCTCACACCATATGCCGGGATAAAGCAGACAGACCAGTAAGACTATTTCCTTTTTTGCCCTGATCAACTAAAATAACAAAGGGTGGTCATGGTGGGTTTTGTGAATTTTCTCTGAGAGAAAAACAACATTGGGAAAAATATGAAAAAAAGTATTGTGGTTTTATTCATGATCATTGGTTTGCTGGCTCCAGGTACGCTGGTTGCCGATGAATGCATGGAAGGTGATTGTGACAGTGGTGTTGGTACCGGTTTTACTGAAGATGGACAGATCTACGAGGGAGAATGGCAAGACGGCTATCCCCACGGTAAAGGGACACTCTATATTTCTAAAGAAAAGGCAGTAAAAGGAGAGTGGGTAAAGGGAAAACTGGTTAAAGAGATAAAAGACGATAAAAAACAGGAATAAATTTAAAAAGCAGGACGGTGTGCGCAACCCTTGCCGTTCTGACAAAGGTGTGTTCAAGGAGATGGAGGAGGTAACACTATGATAAAATGGAAATGTACGGTATGCGGGTATATCCATACAGGGGATGAACCTCCTGATGAGTGTCCGATGTGCGGAGCTGAGAAAAGCGAATTTGTTGAGATAGCAGTTGCTGAAGATATCACGCCTGAATTAGAAGACGAGGTCTCGGAAGAGGTTGGCGACAACAATGCAGAAAGAATTTCATTGTTTGACAAACTGGTCGACTTGATGCTGCAGAACCATCTGCACCCTATATCAGTACACACCCCAAACGGCATCGTCCCAGCTGCAGTCCTGTTTCTGGTTCTGGCATATATATTTCAGCTCAGCAGTTTTGAACTGGCTGCTTACTACAACCTTGTGTTTGTCCTGCTGGCCATGCCGGTGGTCTTGTTTACCGGTATTGTTGAATGGCAAAAACACTACAAGGGTGCCAGAACATCGGTGTTCATTACAAAAATTACCTGCGGCACTGTGGTCCTGGTATCCCTTCTCGTACTTGTCCTGTGGCGAATAGCTGATCCAGAAGTGGCAGCGCCTGCCTCTTCATCCAGGTGGATATATTTTTTAATCCATATAATCGCACTTGGTGCAGTTGGTTTAGCAGGGCACCTGGGTGGAAAGCTGGTGTTTGGCAGGTCGAGAAAATAACTGGTACAGGATTTTCCCGTAGCCGTGTTTCGACCAGGGTAAGGATCAGATGGACACCGCTGCACGCAGGTAGTACCGACGGTCGTTCTCCGGTCAACCAGGGCTGGTGTCTACGTACCATGATGTTTTTTCCAAATGCCGGTCACTGGACCAGAATCAGTGCAGGTTTAAGGTGAGAGTGAAGTGTGGACCCGGGAAAGATAGTATATGTTCTGGATCTATTCGGGGTGGCAGTGTTCGCCGTTAGCGGATCACTGGCAGCGGGAAGAAAGCGAATGGATGTCTTCGGGGTTATTGTCCTGGGGCTTGTCACAGCCGTTGGTGGTGGTACACTCCGGGACATCCTGCTGGACATCGGGCCCGTATTCTGGATTAAAGATCCGGCCTATCTGCTGGTGGCCGTTGTTTTTTCCCTGATGACGTTTAGTTACGCAAGAATTCATTCAGTGCACAGGATGGGATTTCTCATTTCCGATGCCTTTGGTCTGGCAATTTTTACGGCCATAGGAACCGCGATGGCATTAAACACCACTGAATCGTATAGCGTGGCAATCGTTATGGGAGTAATGACCGGAACAGCCGGAGGCATGATAAGAGACGTTCTTTCAGCTGAAGTACCGTTGATTCTCCGTAAGGAAATTTATGCAACGGCTGCATTTTGCGGTGCAATTGCTTATATCATTATGATCACTATGGCTTTTCCGGCTTTTACATGTTTGTTGATTTCCGCAATTGTGACTCTTGCAATTCGCCTGGCAGCTATTCATTGGGGCCTTTCCTTGCCGGTTTTTGTTGTAAAGGAAATTAGCAGCAAACCTGACTCTGGGGATTAGGGCAGGATTTGATATCACGCTGATTTTGTCCGGATTAACTGAAACAGTAATTAGGGGTGGTGGTTAACATGGGCATATATATTTTCATATATTTTCTCGGAGATGATATTGACAAGGTCAAGGAAAACCTTGGACAACATGTTAATTACTGGAAAGAGCAGAAGTTTGATTATTATAAGAACGGGCCTTTTGCCGATAAAACAGGCGGACTTATCATGTTCTCTGCTGAAAGTCATGAAAAAGCTCAACAGGTAATTTCCAGGGACCCTCTTTTGACCGAAAAGGTGATAAAACAGTTCTTGCTGAAAGAGTGGATTTCCTGATCAATTCATAAGCAGAACAATTAATTGCACTGGCTGAACGCCTTCATCTTCATCCCTGCTCTCTGATTAATTTTTGATGACTTCTTCTTCATATTAAAGCGGCAGTGTGCCACATCGTGGCTAACATGTTGTTTTTTCATGTATTTTTGACTTCCTTGTCTCCGTTCAATATAATAACAGTGAGAGTAAGTTTATATTCTACGTAAGAAAAGCCAAACTTGTCAGGAGACAGGGACGGAAAGCCACGGGTCTTTTGAGATAGCCGGGTTGCCATGGAATAAGGCAGCCCGTTTTTTTTGAGAGAAGTATAATTTATTCAAGGAGGAGGGAATTATGAATATATCAGCCTTGCAAAGTTTTCATGTAATAAAACAATTCAGGAGCATGGTTATCATATGTTTTCTTGGAATAGTATTATTAAGTGTGCTTGGTTCAGTTTCATTCCTGTCTGCCGCAGAAAATGGAAAAATGGCAATGAAAGACTCTGTGAAAGCTCCTGCCATAGAACATCCCATGATGAAGCCGAAGATGTACAGTAAAGAGATGCGCTGCCCGAATTGTGGCATGATGATCAATATGTGGGCTCGTACCAGACACTCATTCAAGCACCCTGAAGGTGATTTTACTACGTGTTCCATCCGTTGCATGGCCGATAAAGCAGCTAGTTCAGGAGCCGGTCCCACCGATGTGCATGTTGCCGTCTATCTTGATCCGGACAAAATGGTGTCAGTTGAAAAAGCTTTCTACGTAGTTGGTTCTTCTGCTGCAGGGACTATGACTATGAAATCGAAAATTGCCTTTGCAGACAAAATGGCTGCGGAAAAATTTGCATCAAGCTATGGCGGACAGGTTGTCGATTTTGAGGGGGCTTATTCAGCCGCAACGATGGAATTGCCAAAGTCCAGGATGCTGATTGACCAGAAAAGAAAGAAAACAGGCAAAATAAAAGAACCAACGGAGGAAGATGCCTGCGTTGTATGCGGGATGTATCCGGCAAGGTATCCAAAGCATAACTGCCAGATTTGGACTGCAGATGGTGCTACTCTACATTTCTGTTCGACCCAGTGCATGGTCAATTTTAACGCGCAACCGGGAAAATATATGAAGGAGCCGGTTAAGACTAAAATGGCATGGGTCACACTTTTTTCAGATGGTATGTATGAGAGTACCCTGGGACCTTATTATGTTGTGGGCTCCAAAGTTGATGGGCCAATGGGAAAAGAAGCTCTTCCGTTTAAAGTTAAGAAAAATGCCGAAGAGTTTGTCGATATTAATGGCGGGGAAATTGTGAGTTTTCCCCAGTTGACGCCGGATATTATTATGAAGTGAAGTGGGGATAACTGATCGATTATATATGATAATTAATGTAATACTGTGTATGGTGATAAACATTTCAAGTTTGAAATAACAAATACCCGGCAACCTGAAAGTGAAGTATATCAAGAGATGGATACCGAATGTGGTGGCAATTATATAAGACTTTTTTGAAAGTTTTCGTCTTCTCTTTGACTTAGTGTACGTTGAAATAGTATAATAAATTATGCTGTTAGAGTTCTAAAAGAAAGATGGACGATTTGTTGCTGTATGGCTTTCAGTTCTCCTCCCTCTAACAGCATCCCTACCTGTGCCCTGACTGTTGTGGCTTACGGTCAGGGCACTTCTTTAGTTTCACATGTACGTTCTAATTATTTCAAATTTCCAGGCTTTTTCAAAATGAGTGCTCAGTTAACATGATAATCCTGTTTTCAAAATTGAGAAAATTATTGCGGCGATTATCTTGACGCGTGCCACATCGTGTATAAAATTTAATGCAACGTATTGGAAAAAGAAAAAGCCAAGCCTGCTTTAAAACAGGGACGGAAAACTACGGGTCTTTCTTGGACAGCCGGGTTGCCTGAAGAAGGTGAACCGGCTGTTTTGTTTTTTGAGAAGTTGTTCTTTGCCTGCTGGCTATAGAAAGGTATTTAAGCGTATATTCCGTCTTATTGAAAATTAAGAGTTCATCCTGATTAAGGAGGGTGAAAAATGACAAATATACAAAAACAGGAAATTGAGAATTTAAGAGGGAATTTTCGCGGGAAAATTCTTTTACCCGAAGATCATGGATATGATACTGCCCGGCAGATCTGGAACGGCATGTTCGATAGGAAACCGTCAATCATTGCCCGATGTGTAGGTACAAGTGACGTAATTCATGCAGTAAATTTTGCCCGAAACCAGAATTTACTTGTAGCGGTAAAGGGGGGAGGGCACAATTCCGCAGGAACGGCAGTTTGTGACGGTGGAATTATGATCGACCTGTCACTCATGCGGCGGGTAACGGTAGATAAACAGGCCAGGACTGCGCGTGTTGACGGCGGTGCATTGTTGGGTGACGTGGATTATGAAACCCAACTGCACGGCCTGGCCGTCTCAGCGGGTATCGTTTCCCACACAGGGGTCGGCGGCCTGACCCTTGGCGGCGGCTTCGGTTGGATAAGCCGCAAATACGGACTGTCGGTCGACAATCTTATTTCTGCAGAGGTTGTTACCGCTGACGGCAGTTTGGTTACGGCCAGCGCTGTGGAGAATCCTGATCTTTTCTGGGGCATCCGGGGCGGCGGCGGTAATTTTGGTATTGTAACATCACTTGAGTTTCGCTGCGCGGATATCGGTACTGAGATTTATTCCGGTCTGATTGTCAAGCGGTTTGAGGACGCAAGGGAGTATATCAGGTTCCACCGTGAATACGTTCGCACACTGCCGGATGAAATGACTGTCTGGATGGTCATTCGTCATGCTCCGCCGCTGCCTTTCCTGCCCAGTGAAGTTCATGGGAAAATGATGGTAGCCGTCCCGTTTGTCTGGCTTGGGGATCAAGCCCGGGGTGAGGAACTGATCAATCCCATTCGCGAGATTACAGAATCGCTCGGTGAAGGGATTGGTATGAATCCGTGGGTTGGCTGGCAGTCAGGGTTTGACGGTCTTGTTGGGCATGGAGCCCGTAATTACTGGAAATCACATCATCTGAAAGGACTTTCCGATGAATGTATTGAAGAAATAATCCGTTTCGCAAACCAGTTGCCATCTGATGAGTGTGAAGTATTCATTCCGCATATGGAAGGCGCTCCGAGCCGGATAGCCAAAGATGAGACAGCTTTCTCCCACCGTAACACACCATTTGTATTGAACATCCACACCCGTTGGCAGGACGCTTCAGACGATGAGAAATGTATTGCCTGGTCAAAAGATTTCCACAGTGCGACAAACGGCTTCGCCCAAGGGGTGTATGTCAATTTCTTAAGTGAAGAGGGTGAGACGAGGGTCAAGGATGCATACACCCGTGAGGTATGGGACAGGCTGGTTGAGGTCAAAAACAAATATGACCCGAACAACCTGTTTCGTGTGAACCAGAATATAAAACCCTCGGGCTGAGAGAAAGGGCAGCAACAGAGTGAGGCTTTACCTGCCGGGATCTAGCCCAGAATTCGGACAAGGAAAAGGCTTAAGATTGGGAAATAGGTGATAATGAGAAGGGTTGCACCGAGGAGGGCGAGAAAGGGTAAAGTAGCACTGTAGAGTTGAATTACCGGGCGTTCAAATCTGTAGCTGGCCAGAAAGAGATTTAGACCTACAGGCGGTGTGCAATAGCCGATTTGCAGATTGGTCAGAAAGATTATGCCTAAATGAACCAGGTTTACCCCATAGGCCTCAGCAATCGGTACTATGAGGGGGACTACCAGAACCAGGGCAGAAAAAATATCCAGCATGGTCCCGACTATCAGCAGAAACACATTGAGCAGCAGGAGGAAGGTGTACTTGCTGGATATATACTGCCTGATAAACTCAAAAAGGCGCATGGGCACTTCCTGGTCTATCAGATAGTTGGTTGATGCCATTGATGCCCCCAGGATGATCATGATCCCGCCAAAAAGCATCATGGATTTGACCATGATGCCCGGCAGATGTTTTAGCTTTATGTCCCGGTAGATCAGAAATTCAACCACAAATACATACAGTGCAGTGACGGCTGCAGCCTCGCCAACCACAAGAAATCCGCCGTAAATCCCTCCCAGGATAATAAACGGCAGGGG
>CAMYLK010000006.1 GCA_947259225.1 uncultured Desulfobulbaceae bacterium
ACATTGATTATTGCAGCGTTCGATACTGTGGCACCAATGAAAAGTGCCGTTACTGCCCAAAAAAGCATTTTGCAAATTTTCATATTTTCCTCCCTCGAAAAAATAGTTTGTGCAAAACATTAAGTAATCTGTTGACTTTGGAAAATCCTCCTGCAGGACATTTTGCATCCGTACTCTTTTGTTCTTTGCCCTCCATCTTTTGTTTGATTTTTTTTCGCTCCTGTTTCAGTTCAGATGCAATAGCTAAAACAGATAAACATTAAACAACTAGATACAAAAAAATACTCACCTTTTCTAACTGATCAAATCAGTGGTATCAACTCAGGACTGCACCATAAAATTGATCAATTATTATTTAACATTTCATCTATAATGATAACTTACAAATTGTAGTTCGTCAAGGCTCTGACGAGTATTTGTAATATAACTTATTAGGATAAAATGAAAAAAGGACAGATTTTTTTCTGCTCTTTTCCGGGTCGTTGAAGCAACATATTGGAAAAGCGAATAGCGACCTATTTTTTTTATAGCTACTCCAAATGTTTGCTGCCCGTCAATTGGTTTCGTCACAAAGGATCCCTGATACGTTTGGTTTCATACTCCGGCACAGTGTATATGGGTGGATAGGAGATACTCCGTATAGGTCTTTTGCCGGTCACTTTCTCCATCTCTCAGTGCTTTTTAATTGCTTTAAAAACAGGCTCATACGGTTGGGGTGGCGCATATTCGTTTCGATATGCAAAAACTACCTTAACCACCCTGGTCAGCTTTTGGCGATACTTGTAACAGCACTTCATGGAGCCCATCTGCCGTAATAGGGAACGCTTGGTCCGGAGAATTTTGAGGCTGACATAGGACATAGTAATCTGCGCCAGAAACGGTGGTGAAGTTTCAGGCATACTGCCTTTTTATGATAAAACACAAATGCTCGACAGCATCCTCATCCATTTTCTTGTTTGTTATGGAAGAAAATGTTACAGGAAAATGAAAATTCGGCCATTGGCAGGAGTTTAAAGCAAAAAGAACTTTGTGAAAATTAACTCTGTAAATTCAGTGTATTGAGGCTCGTCTCTTCTAGGAACCTGCTATGCAAAAACCGGTTGACAAAACCTTCAAAAATTAGTTGTTTGCACATTACCAATCTGCATAACTACTTGATTTTACGAGATGTTAAGTTGGGCCTTACAGTCTATCTCAGATATCATGCTGTAATCACATGATAATTTGCTTTTCACTTTTATAATCCTGTTTGAGATTTAAATATTGACAAGTTTGACAGGAGTTGTCAATCAGGGAGTGTTTTTCAAAAAGTGAAACGGCCTTATTGGATAGATCGGTTGTAGTCGAACACGAACAGAGGTTCTTGGTGATGCAAGTAAGTTGATATAATAGCCAATCCTCACGGCCGGTACACTCTTAATATACTTTACGTGGGTAACTGATTTTGGGCTGAAGCATTATGATCAGGAGGTAAAGCGCCGATTACTTAGTGCTTATTAAGTAATGTGTGATCTCTCCTATACTGTAGTGTAGCAACCAACAACTAACCAAGAGGGTTGGGATTTGAAGTGAAAAGAATGCTTAAACCAAGTAACAAGATAAATGATAATTGATCGAAACATAAAAAAATACATCATCTTTGAAGAAGACCCCATCATCCGGGCCCTGGAAAAGATCAGTGCCAACAGTATGCGGATTATCTATGTGGTTGCAGAAACAGGGGTGCTCGAAGGTGTTCTGACGGACGGAGATTTCAGGCGCTGGATTGTCGGCCAGAAGGAAATCGACCTGCACAAACCGGTGTCGGTCATCGCCAACAGCGATTTCCAGTTTTGCGACCAGGACACCCCGGCCGAGGACATACAGAGCTTTTTCTCCCAGCGTATCGAATCGCTCCCCCTGCTTGATGACAGGGGGCGGCTGGTTGCCGTTGCCAACAAGCGCAACCCGGTGATCATAATCGGCAACCGTGAAATATCAAAAGAAGCCCCTGCGTTCATCATTGCCGAGATCGGCAATAACCATAACGGCAGCGTTGAGACGGCATGCACGCTCGTGGACAGGGCCGCTGAAGCCGGAGCAGACTGTGTCAAGTTCCAGATGCGGAATATGGCCGAGCTCTATCGCAATAACGGCAACGCTGATGATGCCAGGGAAGACCTCGGATCACAGTATGTGCTTGATCTGCTGAGCCGTTTTCAGTTGAAGAACGAAGAGCTGTTCACGGTTTTTGATTATTGCCGGAAAGTCGGCATTATTCCGCTCTGTACTCCCTGGGACAACGAGAGCGTCGAGCTGCTTGACCGGTACGGGATTGAGGCCTTTAAAATCGCCTCGGCCGATTTTACCAACTATGAACTCCTGGAAAACGTCCTGAAAAAAGGGAAACCCGTATTCTGCTCGACCGGTATGTCAACGGAAAAGGAACTCCGTACCGGCACGGCATTTTTGAGAAAGCATGGCGGCCAGGTTGTCCTCCTGCACTGTAATTCAACCTATCCGGCTCCCTACAAGGACATTAACCTGCAGTACCTTGACCGTCTGCAGGAGTTCAGTGACTATCCGGTAGGCTATTCCGGGCACGAGCGGGGCATCAACGTAGCCCTGGCTGCTGCTGCCAGGGGGGCAAAGGTGATTGAAAAACATTTCACCCTTGACAGGACAATGGAGGGCAATGACCATAAGATCAGCCTGCTGCCTGAAGAATTCAAGGAGATGGTGCAGGGTATCCGGGATATCGAGCAGGCCATTGGCACCTCAGGTGATCGCGTCCTCTCCCAGGGTGAGTTGATTAACAGGGAAAGCCTTGCCAAGAGCCTCGTGATAAACCGGGATCTGCACAAAGGGGAGGTCATTACCGCTGAAATGATAGACGTTCGAAGTCCTGGCAAGGGGCTGCAGCCGAATAGAAAGAAAGATCTGGTCGGCAGCAGGGCCCGGCGTGATATGAGTGAGGGTGATTTTTTCTATCCGGAGGACCTGGGTGACGAGATGGTCCAGCCGCGCAAATTTCATTTCCGCCATCCCTTTGGCGTGCCGGTCCGTTATCATGATGTGCAGCAGATCGCGGCGGCGTGCCCCATGGATATCCTAGAGATTCACCTGAGCTACAAGGACCTGAACGAAGATATCCACAGCTATTTTCAGGGACCTCTTGATCACCAACTTGTTGTCCACAGCCCCGAGCTTTTTTCCGGGGACCATATTCTGGACCTGTGCGCAGAAGACCGGGAATACAGGGATCGGTCAATCAAAGAACTACAGAAGGTTATCGATATTACCAGGGGGCTGAAGAAATATTTTCCGTCCACCGAGCGCCCCCTGATCGTCGTCAATGCCGGAGGGTTCAGCTCCGATCATTTTGTTGACCAGGAGAAGAGGAAAAAACTGTATGCGCTGGTTGGTGACAGCCTGCAGAAGATCGATCAGCAGGGAGTAGAACTGATTCCGCAGACCATGCCGCCGTATCCCTGGCATTTCGGCGGCCAGCGGTATCACAACCTGTTTGTAACGGCTGACGAAATCTGCGGGTTCTGTGAAAAGTATGGGTACCGGGTGTGCCTGGATACTTCCCATTCAAAACTGGCCTGTAACCACCTGAATGAATCCTTTATCAAGTTTGTAGAAATGGTTGCGCCGTTCACCGCCCATCTGCATATAGCCGATGCGCGGGGTGTGGACGGAGAAGGGCTGCAGATCGGGGATGGGGAGATTGATTTTAAAATGGTTCTGGAGAAACTTGAAGAACTGATACCGACAGTGTCCTTTATTCCGGAAATATGGCAGGGGCATAAGAACAATGGCCAGGGGTTCTGGGCTGCACTTGAGCGGCTGGAGAAATTTCGGAACCTCTAAGCAGTATATCTGCAGATTTTATCAATAGGTTAAATTTTATATAACGAGTATTTTCATGGCAGCTGACAACTATATTTTAGGCCTGAACTATATTGGTCACGATGCCAGTGCTTCGCTGGTAAGAAACGGCGAGGTTCTGTCCTCGGTCATGGAGGAGCGGTTTTCACGGCAGAAGCATGACCGTTCCTTTCCTTTGGAGTCAATACGCTACTGCCTGGATGAGGCGGGCATTTCTCTCGACGAGCTTGAGGCCATAACCTACTATATGGAGCCGCGGGAGCATTTCGAGCAGCGGGTGATCCACCATCTCGGCCGGTATTACCCCCGTTCCGTCCCGCTGTTTGATGACATGCTGAACAGGTCCCTGAAGGTGAACAACGTGGAACGGGAGATCAGGGAGAAACTGGATTACCTGGGAAAGATATATTTTGCCGATCATCATAAGTCGCATATTGCCAAGAGTTTTTTTCTTTCACCGTATACAGAAGCGGCTGTAATTTCAATTGACGGGCTCGGAGAGATCAGCTCCACGGTCATTGCCGATGCCCGGGGCACGTCAATTCAAATCCTCAAGCGCATTGATTTTCCGCACTCCCTGGGAATGTTGTACAATGCGGTGACCCATTACCTCGGTTTCAAGGCGACAAGTGATGCGGGCAAGGTGATGGGGCTTACCTCCTATGGCGACAGGGCACAATGTATTGACAAGTTCAGGAAAATCGTGCAGCTCAAGGATGACGGCGAGTATGAATTTGACCTGAGTTATTTTGAGTATCCCTTTCAGCGCGACCTGTGGGTAAGTGAAAAATTCATTGAAACCTTCGGGCCCAGGAGGGTTCCCGGTGAGCCTCTTGAAAAACGCCACCAGGATGTGGCCGCCGGCCTGCAGGTCATGCTCGAAGAGGTGTATTATCATCTGGCCCGCTATGCCAAAAAGGCGACGGGGCAGCAATACCTCTGTCTTTCAGGAGGGGTTGCCCTGAACAGTGTGGCCAACGGCAGGCTTTTGCAGAAGGAATACTTCGAGGACATTTATATTCCTCCACCCACAGGTGATGACGGGACTTCCCTTGGCAGTGCCCTGGTGTATAATTATGAGGTGCTGGGCAATACAGAGCGTTATCCCTTGAAAAACGGCTTCCTCGGCCCTGAATACAGCGATGCGGAGATTGAAGCGGCCCTGAAACGTTTTAACCTTGAATACTACCGGTCAGAAGATGTCTGCCGGGAGGCAGGCGCCATGATTGCTGACAATAAGATAGTAGGCTGGTTTCAGGGAAGAATGGAGGTCGGACCCCGTGCCCTTGGCAATAGAAGTATTCTGGCCAATCCCGGGCTTGATGATATGAAAGACATCCTCAATTCCAGGGTTAAATTCCGGGAGCCGTTTCGTCCCTTTGCCCCGAGCATTCTGGCTGAAGATGTTGGCGAGTGGTTTGATTATGACCATGAAGCTCCTTACATGCTCTTTGTCTTTGACGTGAAAAAAGAAAAACAGCACCTGGTTCCCGGCATTACGCATGTTGACGGCAGCGGGCGCCTGCAGAGCGTGGACACTAAGCGGAACCCGAGATATCATGCCCTTATCAGCGAGTTCAAAAAACATACCGGTATTCCCATGGTTATCAACACTTCTTTTAACATCAAGGGAGAACCGATCGTGAACACCCCAACCGATGCTGTCCGCTGTTTTTTAGGCAATGGGCTTGATTGCCTGGTGCTCGGCGATTTCATCGTTCGAAAATAACCTCGCATGAAGGGCGACATATGAACCGGGAAGAAAGAACAACAACACCCACCTTAAGGATGTCTTGATGGAAAAAGACAACAGGACCAGAGAAAAATTCGAAAAAGACACCCGGCAGCTTTTTCATAAACTGCACTCTGCCCAGGCAGAGAGCGGGTATATTTTTCACAGGTTAACTTCCCTGCTTTCAACGGAATACTTACAGGTTGAAAAGGATTTTTTCAGCGGCAAGGTCTGTCTTGATGCCGGCTGCGGGTCTAATGCCAATGCGACCTATGCGATGCTGCAAATGGGCGCGGAGAAGGTGCATGCCTTTGACCTTGACGAGTCCATTTTTGAGACTGCCCCCTCAATGCTCAGGGAATTCGAGGGGCGCTATGCTCTGAAAACCGGCAATGTGCTGGAGATAGATTTTGACGACAATACTTTTGACTTTGTCCACTGCGGAGGCGTACTGCACCATTCTGCTGATGTTCTGCAGGGGTTGAGGGAACTTTCCAGGGTTACAAAGTCCGGCGGGATATTGTATGTCCACACCTATGGGGCAGGTGGTTTGATCCGCGAGATGACGACATTTTTCAGGGAGAAATATTTCAGTGATGATTCCTTCAAGGCCCTGGTGGATAATCTGGATGCCACCCGGTTGCGAACCGGTATCCAGTGGATCCTGTCCAGTATGAGAGATCACGACGACACCATGGGAGATAACGTGCCGATTGAGTTGATTGAAGAAATGATTGACAATGATCTGGTTTTGACAATAAAGGATCGTATCGCCGCGCCGGCCTATCATGAGCACTCTGAAGAAGTCCTGAGAGAGTGCCTGGAAAAGGAAGGGTTCAGTAAAATTGACCGGCTGACGCGGTATCCCCATCTGAAAAACGTGCGGCGTTTCCTGAGCCCGCTGTATGAGCAGTATGATTCCGAGCTGGCCAGGTTTTTATACGGCAGCGGGCTGATCCAGTTGAAGGCATGCAAGGATGTGTAACTTGTGAGCATCCAGGCCTGTTGGACATGATTATCTCCTGACTTTCCCTCTATGAAGGCTCCCTGTTATTCAATTATCACTGTCTGCCTTAACGATAAAATGGGGCTGGCGAGAACTGCTCAATCGATCCGGGAGCAGACAACCAGTGATTTTGAGTGGATTGTTATTGACGGCAAGTCAACTGACGGTTCAGTTGAGGTGGTCAGCGATAACCCGGCAGTGACCCATCTTGTTTCCGAGCCTGACGAAGGTATTTATCATGCCATGAACAAGGGTGTCCGTCTGGCCACGGGTAAATACTGTCTGTTCCTGAACGCGGGAGACTGGCTTTATTCTGAAGATGTGCTTGAAAGCGCAGAAAATTTGCTGCAGGGGGACCTGGTCGCCGGCTGGCTCAATGTCATCTACCCGGAGAAATTCAATAAATCTCCCAAGATCAGGAGACTGGACCTGCAGGATGTACGGAAAAAATTTCTCTATCACAGGACCCTTCATCATCAGGCAACGTTTATCCGGAGAACATTGTTTGAGAAATACGGGGAATATGACCAGGAGTACAGGTTATACGGTGATTGGGATTTTTTTTTACGGGTTTTGAACAGCAAGGTAACATTACATTTTATTAAATTATGTATTGCAAATTATACCTTTGACGGGATCAGTTCCACCACCCTTGGAACAGAGCTGTATCATAAGGAAGTCAGGAAACTCAGGCAAAGGCATTTTTCGTCACTGTACAGGTTGAAAAGATCAATTATTGATCCCATTGAGAATTTATTCAACATGAGAGGCTATTAACGTAGCCTGCAAAGAGATTTTGATTATGCCCAGAGTAAGTGTTGTCATTCCCTGCTATAACCATGGTCTTTATATTGACAAGGCGGTTGACTCGATATTGAACCAGACCTTTCAGGATGTCGAGATTATCGTGGTTGACGATGGCTCCACAGACCCCCATACCGTTTCAAAACTGAAGGAGTATGCCAAGCCGAAAACAACAGTTCTTCACATTGAGAACCAGGGGCCTTCCGCAGCACGCAATTTCGGCATAGGCCATACAAAAGGTGAGTATATACTCCTTCTTGATGCTGATGATTATTTTACGCCCACTTTTCTGGAGAAGGCGATTGCAGTCCTTGACCGGGAGCCGAAGGTGGGAATAGTGGCCTGCGGTATACAGCGTTTCGGGCTTGATTCCACACGGTATTTTCCCCGGGGCGGGGGAGTGCAGTCTTTTCTTGCTCCCTCCGGGCTGGCCGGGAGCGCCATGTTACGAAAGGTATGCTGGGAGCAGGCCGGCGGTTACGATGAAAGTATGAAAACCTCGGGGTATGAGGACTGGAACTTTTGGATTGATGTGACAAAAAGAGGCTGGCTGGTTCACATTATCAAGGAATATTTATTTTATTATCATTGGCAGGATGGATCGAGAAGAACTGAATTGAACAGACAACGCATTAAATCCCTTGGCCATGTCCTCCGTAACCACCGTGATGTTTTTGCAGAATATATTGATACGGTTATGCTGGATAAGGATAAAGAAGTCATGGCCATGAAGGAGCAGAGGAATTTTCTCTTGTCCTCGCTGGAATACCGGCTTGGTTCAGCACTCCTTGCTCCTTTACGGTTTTTTCAGAAAAAAAAATCTGCAGCAGGTAAGGATGACCAGTACCGGGAAGAATGATTTTAAGCTTTGAACCTGTTATACATGGAGTAGTTCATTTTATATATAATGGTTATGAATGAAACTCAGTTATCATCTTTCCGGACTCCCGCCTTCGCGGGAGTGACGTCAAATCTTCAATATGTCATTTCCGCAAAATCGGAAATCCGGTAATTTCGGCTGATCAAAGAGTGAACAGGCTCACTTGTCTGGGTTTTTTATAGAGCCATTTTAAATATTTATTGATTGCCTATTCTTCAAACGAATCTTGCAGAGGATTTTTTTTGTCACAACAACCACAGCGAAACCCTCGAATCCTTTTTCTGCGGTCCTGTACCCAACCCACATTTGCAGCCTTTGTCGCCGGAGGACTGCACCGGTCCACTACGTTTGATTTCATGCAGTATCCCCCAGCACCACGTGAAAAGTGGGAAAAGCTGGAGAAACTGTACGATCCTGCAGCTGCATGGGAGGATGTCAACCGTAATCTCATCTCCGGCAGGAGGGAACTCCGAAAAATGTTTGAAGAAGGGTGTTTTGACCTCGTTCTTCTGATGGATTACGATGCCCGCCTGTTCAGATTCCAGAATATGGGTGTATTGCAAAAAGCAAGAAACTGGCTTGGGCAGTGGAACAATTTTCTTCAATACAGTAACGCAGAGTTCTCTCAGGAAACCGAATATATGCAGGGTGTTCCCCTGGCTCTTGCTGAAATACGTTCCCGGGTTCCAGTAGCAGCTGTTGATTTTAATGACTGGACCTGTTTAACGCCCGGAGACCAGAAGATATTGCAGGATAGTTCATTTTACTTTAAACGGGAACTTCCCTTTAACCGTTATTTTCTTTATTATCAGAAGCGTCCTGCTCCCTGGAGTGAATGGCGGAAAAAACTGTCCCAGGGCCTTGATAAGGTGCACAATATTCCGCTGGGTATTGAAGATGAAAAATATTTTCAGTTAAAAAAGCAGCGGGCGGAAACGCAGGATATTGATATTTTTTTCTGCGGTGAAGCAACAAGCACCCCTCGCCTGAAAGCTGTGCAGATTCTCCAGGAAATGGCTGCGTCAACTTCCCTGAATATAGTCATAGACGAAAAACTCCCCTTTGAAGAATATTGCGAGAAAACAGCCCGCAGCAGGATAACCCTTTCTGTATCAGGAGGGGGCTGGGATTGCTTCCGTCACTATGAAGCTGTGGCCTTGGGTTCAGTGCCATTTATTGACAGGCCTACGGTGGATGCAGCCTGGTGGCAGCATCTCCCGGCTGATATATTTTTTGAGAACACGTTTGAGAATTTCCGGGACCTGTTGGAAAAACTTCTGAATAATGAACAGCGTAGAGAAACATATCTTGACCAGATTGAAAAGCAGGTTGAAGCCCATATGCTCCATTCAAAAATTGTCGAGTATATTGTCCACACCTCTCTGGGGAAATCAACCGGCGTATAGCGAATATGAGGCGCCGCTAATAAAGTGAATTTCATGCAGGCACATTTCTCCCATTTATCTCATGGAAGAGCTCACGTAAATAATTCAGCGTAAACCTGACGAATGCTGTTCAGCTCACCCGTTTATATTTTTCTCTTCCTTCCTGTTGTCGTCATTGTCTATTTTATAATGATGAGATGGCGCATGGCTGCTGCGGGAAAGATATGGCTCATAGCTGGTTCATTCCTTTTTTACAGCTACTCTGCTCTCCAATACCTTCCCCTGATTATCGGTTCAATATGCGTCAATTTCTTTCTTGGCAACAGGCTGCGCAAAATACCTTCGGACAGCACAAATGCCCGTGATTTCACCAGAAGGAAAGTGTTACTGGCCACCGGGATAAGCTTTAACCTATGTCTTCTGGGGTATTTCAAGTATGCTGATTTTTTTATTGAAAATCTCAACAGAGCATTTGATACCAGCACCTCATTGCTTAGTCTGGCATTACCTCTCGCCATCAGTTTCTATACATTCCAGCAGATTGCCTTTCTTGTAGATAGCTCCAACAGTGAAGCGGGTGAACCGGATTTCGGCAACTACTGTTTTTTTGTCATGTTCTTCCCGCAGTTGATTGCCGGTCCCATAGTACGCCACCGGGAGATGATGCCGCAGTTTGTGAATATACACAACCGGCTCCTTGACTGGTCAAATATGGCCACGGGAATTTTTGTTTTTGCCATTGGCCTGTTTAAGAAAACCGTTATCGCGGATTCTTTTGCGTTATGGGCCAATGCCGGATTTGATTCAGGTAAGGCGCTGAGTTTTTTTGAGGCCTGGTCTGCAAGCCTGAGCTATACCTTTCAGCTTTATTATGACTTTTCAGGTTATTCGGACATGGCGATCGGCGCGGCCTTATTGTTCAATATCAAGCTGCCGGTGAATTTCAACTCCCCGTACATGGCCCTCAATATTCAGGATTTCTGGCAGCGCTGGCATATTACCCTGTCCCGCTGGCTGCGTGATTACCTCTACATTCCGCTGGGCGGGAACCGCAAGGGGCCGGCTCGAACACTGATCAATCTCATGATAACTTTTCTCCTGGGCGGTTTATGGCATGGTGCAGGCTGGACTTTTGTCATCTGGGGCGCCATGCATGGCGCAGCATTGGCAATACACCGGGTCTGGCAGCAACGGGGGCTTAAAATGCCTGCCATAATAGGCTGGTTGTGTACTTTCCTGTTTATCAATGTAGCCTGGGTGTTTTTCCGGGCTGCAACCTTACCGGATGCCTTTCGGATACTCAAGGGAATGGCTGGTTATGAAATGAAGATACCCGTAATGGCAGCCAACCTGTTGAATTATCTCACCCCATGGGATTTCATGAACCTGGCCGGTGTGAACGACCCTCTGCTGATATCAATTCATTCGGTCGGTTATATCGTGGTTTTTTCCCTTCTTGCCTTTTGTGCGCCAAATTCCATGCAGATTGTTGAATTCGTGCCTTATAGAGGGATATTCAGATTTAAAACAAATGTAAAAACCGCTATGTTGTTGGCGATACTGCTCTTTGTTTCATTCCTGACCTTTGTCGGCAATGTATCGCAGAGCCAGTTCCTCTATTTCAATTTTTAACTGTTACCAGGTCAATGTCTCTTCATCCAAAGAATTTTCTCGCTGTTGCCTCAGGGATGATCATTATATTTATCGGGGCCTATTATGCCTGTTTTCATTATCAGTTGGGAGCGGATGTAAAAGCAGAATGGTGGGTGAAAAATGCATATCAATATAAGGACCACATTGCTGTCCATACAAAATCCCCTAAGATTATAATAATAAGTGGTTCAAATTCTCTTTTTGGGATGGACAGTGCCATTGTCGAGGAAATTACAGGATACCCGGTTGTTAATCTTTCAGGGCATGCCGCCTTAGATATCAGTTTTTTTTATTTGAAATTAAAAGAGCATCTAGGGGAAGGGGATATTGTTGTAATGCCCCTGGAAGACATTTATCCGGAACAGAGTATTTTATCCGAATGGTTTGTCAATAACATGTTAGCTTGGGGCGGCCAGGATTATTTAAGTAAACTTGGTATTGTTGGTATGTTTAAAGTGATTACCTCTGTCCCCAAAAAACGGCTCATTGATGGTATTTTGGAGCAGAAAGGAACAAATCCAATTGTCCCGAACGATAAGATTATAAAGGAGATGGATGACTTGTTGCTGTCGAAAGGAGCCAAATGGAGAGGATATAACCATACAAGCTTGAACAGGTATGGTGATATGATTCCGGAAGAGCATGCTACCAAAGCTATTTCTAAACTCTCTCAAAAGGGAGTATATTATTTTCAATCTGCGGATATATCTGATGCATTTGTTGCATCGTATCGTCGAATTAAAAAGTTAGTCAGTCGACATAACGGCCAGTTAATTCTCACATGGCCGGTCAGCATGAGAAATAAATATTTTGATCTGTCTTTACCTGAACATTTAGATTCTGTGGATGAACGACGCAGATTGCTTGCTGAGGAATCAATAAAAATAGAATGTAATCCTGCGTTATTTCATTTTGACGCGAAATTCTTTTTTGATACAGAGTATCACCTGAACAAGTATGGTACTATGATGAGATCTGAGAATCTCGCTCTGTGCCTGAATCAGGTTTTAGATGGCAAAGGACAGCAGCATATTTCGTATGATGAAGCACTGGGTATCGTAAGAAACCAGGAAGCAGAATTTGCTGAACTCTTATAAGTTTGAATAAGAGATCACGTTTTGCCTCCCCAGTGTATTGTGATGAAAATATAATCTCGTCAAATTAAATGCAAAATCATAAATTGAATGTTGTGGCAGTGATTCCTGCCCGTGGCGGTTCGAAGGGTATACCCGGTAAGAATATCAAGCTGTTTCATGGTGTTCCCCTGCTGGCACACTCCATTCGTGCAGCCAGGGCTGTAGGAGCAATTGATAAGGTTGTTGTGAGTACCGATGATAAGGGTATTGCGGAGGTTGCTTTGAACGAACAGGCTGCTGTTGTAATGCGTCCAGATGAAATCAGCGGTGATTTTTCCAGTTCAGAAGATGCACTGCTTCATGTGCTTGAAGAATTGGCTAAAAATGAGGGCTACCGTCCCGATATACTGGTATTCCTGCAGTGCACATCTCCCCTGACGGCTTCACAGGATATAGGCGGGGCAATAGAGCAATTGATAAAGGAGGATGCGGACAGCCTTTTTACGGCTACCCCTTTTCACTATTTTTTGTGGGAGGAAAACGAAAGAGGCGAAGCTGTCGGCATTAACCATGACCAGTCTGGCAGGGTCATGCGCCAGGAGAGGAAAAGTCAATTCATGGAAAACGGAGCCGTTTATGTCATGAAGGTTGATGGTTTTCTTAAGCATCAGCATCGTTTTTTCGGGAAAGTCGTTATGTATGTCATGCCCGAGAACCGAAGTATGGAAATAGATGAACCGGTTGATTTTCAAATAGCAGAGGCCATGTATTCCTTCCAAGGTAAATCAGACAGTTGATGATTTTGTTACACACTCAAACGGAAATAAAATGAAAAAATCTCTTTTAGGCGATTTTTCTCCCATTGATATCGATGAAATGCGGCCTCCCGGTTTCCAGAACGAGAAGTCGCTTTCCGTGACCAGAAGTTGTGACAATGTCACAGCTGGTAAGGGGTGGCGCAAGGTTACGGCTTGTCCCGGCTGTGGTTCGACCCTGAATAAAGTTGTAATGACAAAGTGCGGGATAGACATTGTGCAGTGCGGGGAGTGTTCTCTGGGCTATGCTGCCCGGTTTCCTGTCGACAGCACGGATGTATACTGTCATGCCGATTACCTGCCCAAGGCCCGGGAAAGTTACCTGAAAAATATCAAGTACCGGATGGAAAGGTTTGCCGGCGAGCGTATTGATATCCTTACCAAGTGGCTGGGCAAAGAGCCCGGGAATTGTACGCTTCTCGATATTGGCTGTGGTACAGGCTGGTTTCTTGAATATGCAAAGGAAAAAGGTTTTACTGTCGCCGGCCAGGAACTGGGGCGTGATGTTGCCAGGTTTACCTCTGAAAGACTGGGGATCCAGGTATGGTCGTGTCCGGTAGCAGAGCTGGAAAAACACCCCGGCTATGATGCCATTACCCTTTTTGATGTACTGGAACACACCCCAGACCCGGCTGAGGTATTGAACTCGGTCAGGAGATTGATGAAACCGGGGGGGATTGCCCTGATTTTTGTGCCGAATCTTCAGTCAGTCGGATTTTCTCTTTTACAGCAGGAGTCTGCTCTGGTTGCTCCGGCTGAGCATCTTTTCTACTTTACCCGGGAATCGATGGAAAAGATGGCACAAAAAGCAGACCTTGCTGTGCTGGATATTGAGACGAAAGGTATGGACATTCCTGACCTGATTGCCTATTACCGGGATACGAAAAATGATGATGCCGTCACATATTTTCTTACGGAATTTGCTGATGTTTTCCAGGCTGTAATAGACAAGTCAGGTTATGCTAACCATATGCGAATAGTGTTACAGCGGCCTGTCGAGTAGTCTGCCCCTTGTTATTTATTGAGGAAGAATGAAGAAAAAACCGCTGCTGGTTATCCCCGTGGAAACACGGGTCCGGGAACTCGATGCAAAGCTGCTTCTGGCCATGGTCGCATTGAATAATGGCTATGATGTTGTTACCGGAGCCTTGCAGGAACTAAGATATCAACTGGACCTGATTGGCAGGGGTATATATCTGGACAAAAGTATTGCCAGGACTAAAAGAGCCTGGTTTGAAAAATATGTCCAAAATGGGTTCACTGTTGCCGCACTTGATGAAGAGGGGCTGGTATATTTTGATGCGGAAACGTACCGTCAATTGCGTATTTATCGCGAGTCAATGGAGTTGGTGGATTGTTTTTTTGCATGGGGGGAGGATCAGGCAGCGGTTATAGCTCCCGAAATAGGTACCTTGCATGAGAGAGTAAAGATTACGGGTAATCCGCGGTTTGATTTGCTTCGCCCTGAACTGAGAGATTTTTACCAGGAAGATGTGAAGAGGCTCAGGGAAAAGTACGGCAGGGTCATTTTGATCAATACCAGCTTTTCCTTTGCTAACAGTGCCAATGAACCAACAGCTTTACAGCAAACCTTTTCGAAGTATCCCATTGAAAAAAAACGGCCCGGATTTTTTCAGGAATGGATGACGGCGCAGCACCAGGTTATGGACTCGTATCGTCAGGTAATGCCCCTTTTCAGGGACAGATTTCCTGAGCATACCATTATTATACGCCCGCATCCATCAGAGCGCCTCGATTTCTGGGAGGAGATTACCAATGCGATGCCTCGGACTTTTGTCGTGCGCGAAGGTAATGTGGTGCCATGGATCCTGGCCTCAGATGTATTGGTCCACTGGAACTGCACGACTGCGATTGAGGCTTTTCTTCTCGGTGTGCCTCCAATTGCGTATCGTCAGGTTCGATCGGATATTTATGAGCAACCACTGCCCAACTCAGTCAGTTTCCATGCCTTTACTCCTGATCAACTGCTGGAGATGATCGATTCGGCCATTTGCCGGGAATTGAAAGACAGCGAAGAAGAAGCCCAGAGGAAAAAAGAGTCTCTCCGGCGTCATGTTGTTTCACTTGAGGGAGAACTTGCAGCGGAAAGAATGATCCGGGAACTTATTCCTCTAAGCAAGAAGATCACGCGAAACAGACCTGTTACTCAAAAAGGTATCCAACTTGCAAAAAGGTACTGGCGTAAAATTCTTGACCAGGTTGACTCTTCCAGGCATGTGCGGGAGGAATATGCAGCCGGTAAGTTTCCTGACATGGGCGCAGGTGAAATACATGAAATAGTGTCGCGCCTTGGTACCTGCCTTCATTATGGCTTTCCAGTGGAGGTTGAGGAGTTGAGTAGAAACTGCTTCAGCATTTCAGTCAAGGACCATGAGCATGGTCGTGCGGTATGTCAATGATAGCCTTATGAAGGAAAGCAAAAAGGGAACACCAAAACAGCTGGTTTTTCTTACCTATTTGAATCGATCTGGTTCAACGTACCTCGCCAGCAAATTAGCTGCGTATAGTGATGTGGGTGTGGGAATTGAGGCAAAATTTTTTGATGGATGGAATACTCCCGGATTTTCTGTAAAGAACAGAGAAGAACTCAAAGTTTACCTTGACCGCATGTATAAGGATGCCAAGTTCTGTGCCTGGAATGTAACTCGTGCAGAGCTTGAGGCGGCACTTCTCGGCAATGAATTTCCTTTGCGGTTTAGTGATGTGTTGTCTGAGGCATTACGTTTGTATTTCTCATCCGGGGAACTCCAGGTATATATCCATAAATGTGGGGATTATTATAGGTGTACAGGTCAGATTGTCGAGGAAATTCCCGAAGCAAAGTTCATCTTTATCGACAGGGACCCTAGAGCAATTTACAGCTCCCAGAGGAAAAGTATTGATAGTCAGACCGGTAAACCTATGCAGAGAAACATCCTTCATTTTATTTTTGGTTACTTAGATACTCAACGTATTGTGCAATCCGCTCATGAATCCAATTTTATGATTGTTCGCTATGAAGATTTAGTGGTTTCCGAAAAAAGCACCATGGCAACTGTAGAAAAATTCATCGGAATTACCCGGCAGAAGGACAGCAGTCATGAAGATTACTTTGTATCGGTTCCAAGTTCACAAAAACATTTGCACTCCAATGTGAAGAAGGGCGGGCCTCAGGTGAAAAGGATATCAGGTTGGCAGGAAGAATTGCCGCCAGCTGATATACTCCTCTTGCAGAATGTGCTCAGAAAACATCTGGCAGCACAGGGAGCCACTCTTTATCATCCAGATGTTGTTTCCCTGCGGGATCGGTTTCGATTTTTAATCAACCTTTTGCTTTTTCGTTATGAGGCTGCCAAGAGAAGGGTTTTTCACATAGAGCATCGGTATTAAGGTGGTTCCCGGATGGTTAAAGCACTGAGTCGTTGGTTTACGTTACTCTTCGAAGTCTACACTATCTGTGAAACCGACAATTTTGAGTGATATGTATAAATAATAATATCATGTCGTTATCTCATATTTACAGTAAATTGACATCCCCCTTGCGGCCGTGGCCTGATTTTCTCATCATCGGCGCGCAAAAATCAGGGACAACATCTCTCCATCACTATATAACCCAACACCCGAAGGTATTTGAGAGTAGAGTAAAAGAGATCCATTATTTCGATAAGCACTATTATAGAGGTGTCTCCTGGTACAGGTCACATTTTCCTCTTCACACCAGGATTTCGGCCGGATCACTGGCTGGTGAGGCCACCCCATACTACCTGTGTCACCCTTATGCTCCCCGTCGAATCCATGCGCTTTTGCCGGATGTAAAAATGATTGCCGTTTTACGGAACCCTTCTGACAGAGCAATATCTCATTACTTTCATGAGTTTAAAAAAGGGCGTGAAAAACTGCCCATTCTTGATGCTTTCATGGAAGAGGAAGAGCGTTGCGGTGCTGAGTGGCAAAAGATGCTGGATGACGAGTGGTATGTCAGTCGTACACATCAGTCTTTTTCATACAAACAGCGAGGCGTTTATATCAAACAGCTGCGTCGTTATTGGGAATATTTTCCCAGGCAGCAGATACTCATTATAGATAGTTCCAGGCTTTTTACGGAACCCCATGATGTCCTGGAGGAAGTTTTTGTTTTTCTAGGCCTTGATCCTCGGGTTGTTGTTAAGGATGTAGCCGTAAAAAATGCCAATCCGATAAAAAAAGATGTTTCACATGAAGTGTATGCCTATCTGGATCAGTTTTTTGCTTCGCATAATCGCGAACTGAACAATGCACTCGGTAAGGATTTAGGCTGGTAACCATGCGTGTATGCATGCTGACGTATTTTTACTGGCCGGCAAACGCAGGTGGCGCAGAAAATCAATGCCGTCGACTTGCTGCACAGCTGGTTCAAAATGGTCATAACTGTCGGGTATTGACCGGTCGACATGATATTTCTGTTCCCGGTTCCCAGGCAGAAAACGGGGTGAGAATTATCAGATGCCCGACCTTTGAGATAGTATTGCAGAGATTGAGGATCAAACCTTTGTATACAAAGGATAAAGTGCAGGATGAACATGAGGAAACAGTAACAAAATATGACCATCAAACATCGTCTGGTTTTAGCCATTTTATTTCTTCTATGGCAACCAAGGTGGTTCGGTTCTGTAATGCGAGTGTTTTCGGAATCAGTATATTAATTTACTTGCTGATAAATAAAAAGTCACTTGATGTTATTCATGTGCATACAGCGGAATGGATTGCCGGAGTTGCTTATATAGCCGGGTATCTGACTAAAACACCGGTTGTCTGCAAGGGGGCCAATTTACCGGTTTTCCCTGATATCGAATATGTTCCTCTTGGGTTTTTCCTGGAGAATTGGCGCAAAAAAAATCATTTTATTGCTTTAACTCAGGCAATGAAAAATGACCTTCTGGAAAATGGGGTGCCTGAAAATAAAATTACAGTCATACCTAATGGTGTGCAAGTACCACGAGAAACAGCCTCCGTCGCCGAGAACACAAATTTTTTATATATAGGAAATTTTAGCCAGACTGCCGCTCACAAAGGTTTTGATATACTCATCAAGGCCTGGTCCATTGTACATCAGGCCAAGCCAACCGCTCTATTGACTATGCTTGGTGGTGGAGATGCCAGATCATGGATTGACTTAGCCAATGAATTGGGATGTGGTAACTCCATCAGGTTCGAAGGGTACCAGGATGAGCTGGCATCTTATTACATTTCGGCATGCTGCCTTCTGTTGCCTTCGCGTAAAGAAGGGATTTCAAATGCCTTGTTAGAAGCTCAAAGCTGGGGAATACCTGCCATTGTCTCGGATATCCCCGGTAACAGAGAAGTTATCATCCACAGGGAAAACGGCCTGGTAATCCCTGTTGATGATTACATTGCCCTGTCTGAAGCGTGTATCTCCTTGTTTGATAAGCCGTGGATTCGTCAGCAATATGGAAAAGCGGCAAGGAAAAGGATGGAGGCGATCTTTGCCATGGAGAAGGTGGCGCAGCAAACCGTTCAACTCTATGAAGAGCTTGTTCATGGACAATGAAAGCGGTTGTCTGTAACAATGGGGCGTAATGACAGTTTTGCAACCCTTGACTTGTAGAAGTTCCAAACTCTTGCTGACAGGAAACTCTATGCTGGGAGAGTCAGTGGATCAAAATGAGTTGTCACCGGATTTACAGTTACCTTCTGCTACTGTATGGGTGGGTGGAGCCGGATCTTCATGGTGGCATCTTTTTGTTAAGAATACTATTCCAAAAATGGAGAGGCAGCCTGAATATGTAGCTATTTTTTCAGGAATAATTATTTGACATTGCCTCAACTGAGAGTTGGTGGAAAACATAAGAAATTTGTTGATGAACTGGCAGGTAAAGATGAACCCCTTATTGACCGTTAGCCTATGGGTTTGAAAACCACTTTATGAAATATTACCTGCAACGATATTTCCCACTTTATAATAAACGTGAGTATTACCGTAAAGAGGTGGATAGCAGTTTGAGAAGAAGTGCCGGATTGATTACCGGCTTTGATGATGAGAGTGTTGAAAAAGCAATCTCCCAGGTTTTTGCTGATGATAATATGGATGACACCCTATTGCACCAACGTCAATTAACCGAAGAAAGAAAACAGGATGAACGATGGAAAATCCAGGATATTATTCCCGATAATACTTTTCTTGATCCCATCCTGAAGCTTTGCCGGGATCAAGGTATCCAATTGTTTCTGGTAAGGGTTAAGCGCAGAAGGGACTTGATGAAAAATCAACAAGGCAAAGGATTAGTTGTCTATATGGACAAACTGAAAAATTATCTAGATAATAATAATATTCCCATACTGGACTATACAGAGGATTCTAGAATAGAAAAACAACATTTTGGTCATGGAGATCACCTGAACAGGCAGAGCGGCAGAGCATTGTCTACCGCTATTTTGGCAGATGATTTGCGAAAAATTTTAAGTTTATAAACTGTTGTTTACATGTAATATGGTGAGATAAATGTGCGGCATTGTGGGATTTGTTTCAAGGGTAAACAGAATAAGCGAGGAGACTCTTGCAGCAATGCGAGATACTCTAATGCACAGAGGTCCTGATGACGCCGGCATCCAAATGTTTAACCAAGAGGCAGGTGACAGTAAACTATTTGCGGGGCTGGCACATCGTCGCTTAAGCATTATTGACCTGTCAAGTGCCGGTAAACAGCCCATGGCAAATGAGGATGGCAAAGTATGGATCACATACAACGGGGAATGTTACAATTTTCAGAGTCTAAGACAGAAGTTGGCTCAAAGAGGCCATATATTCCGATCCGCAACAGATACGGAAGTCGTTGTGCATGGGTACGAGGAATGGGGTATTGAAGAACTCCTCAATAAACTCAATGGAATGCTGGCTTTTGCTCTCTGGGATGATAATCAGGAAAAACTTTTTCTGGCTCGAGACAGGGTTGGTAAGAAACCTTTGTATTATGTGATAGAGGATGACGGGACTCTTGTTTTTGCCTCAGAAATCAAAGCGTTGATCCGTGGCGGCTTTGTTGATCCTGGAGATATCGAAGAAGCTGCGCTTGTTCAATTCTGGTTGTATGGTTATACCACCGGAGAACAAACAGTTTTCCGGAAGGTGCGCAGGCTGCTGCCCGGTCATTATGCAGTCTGGCAGAAAGGGAAGTTGGCGACCCACAATTATTGGGACTGTATCTTTGACTTTAAGGAAGACAGGGGACGAGCAGTCGATGATTACTGTGACGAACTTGAAGACCTGCTCCTCGACGCCATTCGTCTTCGCATGATTGCCGATGTGCCGGTTGGTGTATTTCTATCAGGAGGAGTTGATTCCAGCCTTATTGCAGCGCTGGCTGCAAGGATTACCGGCAGCTCTCTGCGTTCGTTTTCAATAGGTTTTTCGGAAAATAAATTTGATGAATCTTTTTTTGCACAATCAGTTGCCGATCATCTTGGGATAGAAAACAAGCGTCTGCAGGTTCATGAAGATCTTCAGGATTCATTTCGCTCAATTGCTCTCCATTTTGACGAGCTTTTTGGAGATTCATCTGCTGTCCCTACCTATTTTGTATCAAAGCTTGCCAGAAAGCATGCAACGGTAGCTCTTACAGGTGATGGAGGTGATGAGCTTTTTGCAGGTTATGACAGCTATGCCAAGGCCTTGAGTATCTGGGGTTCTCAAAAGGAACGAAAACTGTTTAAAGGGCGGGCCTCAGCCCTGCAGAAGAGTATTGACTGGCTGCAGTTACGTTTTGTTCCCCAACATGAAAGGCTTTCAGCTTTAGAACGTATAATGCCGTTGGTCGGCTTGAGGAAAGTATTTTCAGAAGAAGTGATGGGGAAGACGGGTCATCATGAGGCATTAGCAGGAAGAGAACAATGGTATTCCAGGGTTGCAGAAGTGGACTTGTTAAGTCAAATGCAGTACGTAAATCTGAAAACATATTTACCAGATGACATATTAGTCAAAGTAGACCGGATGAGTATGTTTAATGCCCTTGAGTGTAGAAGCCCGTTGCTTGATTACAGGGTCGTAGAGTTTGCTTCCCGTTTACCCTTCAGCATGAAGATTGGTCCTCAGGGGGAGCGGAAATTTTTACTCCGCCGGTTGTTGGGGCGATATATCCCTCAAAAGATGATTGACCGTCCCAAAATGGGTTTTATTGTGCCCTGGTCGGAATGGTGTCAGGGTCCCTTGGGAATGGATGTAAAAACAAAGTGGCAAGAAATGGGTTCTTCTTTTTTCAACCCGAAAGCTGCTGAGTATCTGTTTCCTGCTGGTAAGTTAGGATGGCCTGCCAGGCAGTGGAATGCATACTGCACGGTGCATTTTTTCAGCATGCTGAAAGAGAAAGGACAACATAAATTACAAGAGTTCGACGACAGGAAATGAAGATCTGGATGGTCACCTGGAGTTATTGGCCTGGCCCTCAAGGAGGGGCAGAACGTCAATGCCGGCTCCTAGTTTCGAATTTCCCGGAAGGAAGTGTTGAATGTTCAGTGATAACCGGATGGCTTTCATGGCGCTGGAAACGAAAGGAAAAAGATGGTTTCGCCATTATTCGCAGGTTCAGTTTGCTGGCACCTCTGGCTCTTGCAGCGGAAAAGGCGGCAATTTTTTTTATTGCCCGATTATGCTCAGGCAAAGGAAAAGGTAACGACCTCGAGCAGAAAATAGTTTTTTGGCTTCGTCTGCCTTTTGTCTGGCTGGCACGTTTCTTTTTTATGGTGGAGTTTTCCCTCTGGTCGTATCGAAATAAAGAAACAGTAGATATTATTCATGTCCATGAAACAGGTTGGCTGGGAGCTTTTACAATCTACCTGGCCAAAAAACTGGGAAAGCCTGTCCTGTGTAAGGAAGCTACATACCCTGCTTTTCCAGTATTGGGGTGGGATGTTCCTTTTCGCAGATTCTTGAAAAGATATCAGCGTAATGCACATATAATAGCCTTGAATGATGCTGTAAAAGAAGACCTTATGCATAAAGGGGTGGCGGAGAAAAGGATTTCACTCATACCTAATGCGGTGATTTATCCATCAATTGGAGCAAAACCTGGAGAAAGCAATACCGTCCTGTACGTAGGGAATTTTAGCCAGGGAGCTTATTTAAAGGCATTTGACGTTCTTTTTGAGGCATGGGCAAGTGTTGCGAAGGATTTGCCGAATATTACTTTAATTATGCTGGGCGGAGGAAATACAGAATATTGGAAGAAGGTGGCCAAGAGTCTTGAATGCGATCAATCGGTTCGTTTCCTCGGGTTTTGTCAAAACACTTCTCCTTACTTTAGAGACGCTGGTTTATTTGTTCTCCCGTCAAGGGTAGAGGGTATGTCAAACGCCCTGCTTGAAGCAATGAGTTGGGGATTGCCTGCCGTGGTATCCGATATACCAGGAAACCTGGCCGTTGTAAGTGATGGTGAAAACGGGAAAGTTGTTCCTGCCGGTGATTCAAATGCTTTGGCTGAAACCATTGTCCAACTGATGAATTCCCCTCAATTACGAGGCACCATGGGTGTCAAGGGCAGAGAGACCGTAGCAAAGGAGTTTAAAGTTGAAATCGTTTTAAACAAGCTGGTCCATCTGTATAACACTTTGGTAAAGAGAGATATTTCTGCCTGACAGGTATATATGCGCATTCTATTTCATTGCTGGGAATATCCGCCCCGGGGATCAGGGATTGGCCGTTATATTTATTATATGACCCTGGCGCTTCAGAAGGCAGGTCATTATACGGTTGTTGTGACGAGTCATGGTGACGAAGGAGCCTCAAAAGAGATGCTGGACCGCGGTGTGGTCTATCGTGCCTACAGAAATGATGAAATAGGTAAGGTTCATATAGCTCAACTGGTGTTGACAAAAGCACGTGAGCATGGTGTGGACTGGATTGAAGGTGTCGATCACCTGGGTGAATCTTCCTTACTTTTACAACTGAAACCAAGGCCACCAATTGTGATAAAAGCCCACTATAATGATGTAGTAAAATGTGCACGTTTTGCTCAGGCTCACTACCGCTGGCAAAAAATCTTTATCAATGCGGCATGCTGTCGAGATCATCATCGGCTCAAGAGGGAGCGGGACAGTCTGAGATATGCCGATATACTACTGACTCCTTCAAAAAGGATTCTGGAGGAAATGAGGAATCAGGAGTTACAACTTTCACCAAAAACTGCTGTTATTCCAAATCCGATCAGTCTTTTACCAGAATGGGTCAATGATGAGGCACAGGACCCCACTCTACTACTGGTTGGCCGTATTGATATAGGCAAGGGAATAGAATACCTGCCGAAGCTCGTAGACGTACTTTCCCTGAAGTTTCCAGGTTTACGCGTTGAAATTGCCGGTGATGACAGCTATGCTCGATTTTTGGGATCCACAAAACACTGGTTGGAGAAAAAGGCTGGATATCGAGCAAAATATTTCCGTTTTTTAGGCCAGCTCAGCCCTTCTGAGCTGGATGAAGCCTATCGCAGGGCCTGGGTTGTTATCGTTCCATCACTGTGGGATACATTCCCTACTGTAGTTTTAGAGGCAATGGTTCGCGGGAAAGCTATGGTCGCCAGTCCCAACGGGGGAATGCCGGAAATGCTTGCCGGTACATCATGCGTTGTTGCAGATCCTGCCGGCGGGGAATTTGCTGATGCTGTGGCAGTTTTTCTCTCCGATCCCGGGCAACGACAGAAAGCCGGAGCGTCAGCTCTGTCACGTGCTATAATAAAATATTCTTGTGACAGTGTGTCTGCCACTTATATAAATTTTATCAAAGCCAACCTATGAAATCATTGGCTCTTTTACCATACTGCCCTTTGCCTGCCAATCATGGAGGCAAGGTGGAGATGTGGAAACATCTGAAGGTATTGCAGTCACTTGGGCAATGCGAGATATTTTCTGCCGCAAGTCGTCCCGTAGGTATGGGTTGGAATCCATCTACAAGAAAAGAGATCGAAGACCGCGGTTTCCAGGTCACGTTGCGTGAGGAAGTACGTCCTTCGCGAAACTGGAGGCAGCTGGCAGGTATAGCCTATGCTATGGCATGTAAAGGCCTCAGGCTAGAGAAAGCTTTTGGCCATGCTAATCCTTATCACCGCTATGCTTTTCATCAGGATTATTGGCTGGAATCTTCCATGCATGCCAATTTGGCTATTATCAATTACAGTTTTTGGGCCTGGCTCCCGACGGCCTGTCCAAAAGTTATTATATTGCTTGATTTGTTTTCGAATGTAATGTGGGGAGGATCACGCCGCGAGACTGAAGACTTGCAGAAAGCAGACTTAATTGTAGTCATTTCCAAGGATGAAGAAAAGATTCTACGTCAACGTGGGCTCACAAAAATTTTATGGAGCCCGCCCCTTGTGGAGTCTTCAGATTTTCCTCTTAGCCACAAGGTTGGGATTATCGGTTCAGCAAACGCATTTAATCAGGAGGGGCTACGTTGGTTGAGTACAGAAGCTGTGCCTGATACACTCTCTGTGACTATTTATGGTGCGCTATCACAATTTACTACCTTGCCACAAGCGGGCAAGGTGAAAAGGTATGCAGAATCTCATGAGCCGTATCGGGATTGTGGTATTATATTACTACCTACGGCATTGGGGATGGGGGTGCAAATCAAAGTGGTTGAGGCTATAGCCAGCGGTCGAGCAGTGGTGGCAAGGTCAGGGGCTGTTCGTGGTCTGCCGCAAGGCGAAGGGGCCTGGATAGAAGTGGATACTCCTGGTGAAATGTGGGCTCAGGCAGAACTATTAAGCCGTGATGATAACCTTCGGCTTGAGCAGGGGGCTAAGGCCCGGTCTTATTATGAACGCCATTTGAATTCTCAGAAAATTTTTTCTGATTTACGCAAAGCATACTTGAGCTTGGCTGGGAAAAATATATGATTTTTCTTGTAAATCTTTTTGAAATATTGAGAAATGTTCTGTTTGAAGTGCGCTGCTTGAGATATGCTGTAATTCTTATACGACGTGTAAATGATTATTAATGAAGAACGTGAGTATAGTCATACCCATCTATAATGAAGGTGGAGTTATTGGTGATGTTATTGAAGAGATACGTAAACATGGAGATTTTAGTATCTTTATAATCGATGACGGCAGTAGTGATAACACCAAAAATCAGGTAGCACAGCATAATGTTTATTATCTACGTCATGTCATCAACCGGGGCAAGGGTGCGGCAGTTAAAACAGGAGTCATGGCCGCTCACAGGTCGGGTGCAGATGTAGTCGTAACAATGGATGGTGACGGTCAGCACGATCCGGCTGATATTGACACCTTGATTGAGCCGATTCTTAGTGAAGGGTATGACGTGGTGCTTGGGTCAAGAATGTTGAACCATGAAGGAATGCCCTTGCTCAAGGTTATTGCAAATAAGATTGGAAATGTCATTACCTGGATATTTTACGGGATATATGTATCTGATAGTCAATCCGGGTTTCGCGCATACTCAGAGTATGCAGCAGGTATCATCGACACGAGGGCTGATAAATATGAGTATGACAGCAAGGTAATAAGGGAAATAAAAAGGAATAAGCTGAAATTCAAAGAGGTCCCTGTTCATGTTCGCTATACAAAATATTCGATGACTAAACCGCAGAAGCAGGGTTTTATTAATGGACTCAAAACGTTAGTTCGAATTATATGGGATAAACTGGTTTAAGATCTTTCCTGTATATCTTTAATTGAAGAAGTACAGGAAAATATCGTTACTTTAAATACATACATATCGTAAGAATTATGAAACTATATCAGATTGTCGTGGTTTTTGTTTCCGCCATAATGCTTTTTACAGGTATTAAAGAATTTGTAAAAAGAGAGTCAGGTCAGACTTTTTTAAAACTCATGGTGAGAGTTACGGTTTGGGGAGGGATGGCTCTCATTGCGATATATCCTAATTTTACTGTCTATGTGGCCAGGTTTATTGGAATAGTTGATAATATGAACGCCGTGATATTGACTGGTTTTGTGATGGTATTTTTAATAATTTTCAAGCTGCTTTCAGCCATAGAAAAAATGGAGCAAAATGTATCTGAACTGACCAGGAAGATCGCATTTTGGGAAGCTAAAAACCAACAGGGCGGTATGGAAGGAAAAAAGGACCAATAAAGTATTTTTTTATGGTACCGCATAAATCAACAAACTCATTACCACGCTTTTATAATATAAGAGTTCTGGTGGCGCATAAAACTGTTTTACGATATCAACTGTTTTCATTGAAGTACTAAGAATTAGTTTTTATGCCAAAGGTCAGTGTCATCATACCCTGCTACAATCAGGGGCATTTCGTCGATGAAGCGGTTGATTCGGTGCTTGCCCAGACGTATGACGATTATGAGATCATAATTGTTAACGACGGGTCCAGCGACCCGGAAACCAACACTTTTCTTTCCGGTTACAGCAAACCGAAAACACAAGTCATACAGACGGATAACCAGGGCCTTGCCGCTGCACGAAATAATGGTATTGCGGCAGCACAGGGAGAATATATTCTTCCCCTGGATGCTGATGACCGCATTGGTCATACCTATCTCGAGAAAGCGGTGGAAATTCTCGATGATGACACGGAAACAGGAATCGTGTATTGCAGGGCCATGCTCTTCGGGGCCCAGGATACGGAATGGCTCCTGCCAGATTTTTCCCTGCAGGAAATGCTGCTTGATAATGTCATCTTCTGCTCCGCATTTTTTCGAAAAGCAGACTGGAAGCTGGTGGGCGGATATGATACCGATCTAAAGTGCGGCTGGGAGGATTACGATTTCTGGCTCTCTCTTCTCGGGAAGGGCCGTAAGGTTTACCGACTTGAAGACCATCTTTTCCATTACAGGGTATCAGAAGATTCCATGGTCCGGGCCAGGCCGCGCCAGCATAAACTTGAAACCTTCAGCAGGATATACAGAAAACATCAGCAACTCTTTGCTGATAATATCGAAGTCTGGATAGACAAACTCCTTGATATTCGCAACCCATATCACGAAGCCCGTTTGATTATTAATGATGATTCTGGAAGGGATATAACGGATCCCGGATTTATCAGGAAGGTGGACACCAGCACCCGGCGTCTTGAATTCAGCCTGTCCGGCAGAAAGATCGAGAGGCTAACCTTTCTGCCAGCCGGAGACGTGTCCGTTGTTACTGTGAAAACAGTGAAGGCTGTCGCTCCCGGAGGTGAGGAAAAGACCCTGTCATGGAAAAGCAGTGACGGCTTTGTTGAAGATACCACCTGTTATTTCGAGGCACTGGACCCCTCGCTGGAAATCAGCATGCCGCAAGATGCTGGCAGTCAGCCACAAGCATGGGAAAAGCTGGTTGTCGAATTGCAGTATGACTGTTTGGGCAGTGAGTGTTTTCCCTATCTGCTGGATAAATACAAAAAAAAAAATGTGGTAGGGGAGAAAGGGGCCGGCCGGCTAAAACAGATGTTGTTCCCGCGAAAAAACACTCCGCCGAAAGCCTGATGTCTGCCAGCTTCATAAGTTTTATACTCAAGCTGGCACGTTTCTTTACCAGCAAAAGTAACATTCTGCATTACCGGGCCCTCAAAGAACATTCGTTGTTTGATCCGCAATTCTATCTCAGCAGGTATACGGACCTGGACCCTTTTGCCAGGTCTTTTCCGCTTATCCATTATGTAGAAAAAGGCTGGATGGAAAAACGATGTCCCAACGGTCTCTTCGACCTTGAGTGGTACATTGAGAACAACATTGATGCTGCAAATAACGACCCTCTTTTGCATTATGCAAAAACAGGCCTTTCGTTGGAAAAAAGTATCAATCCACTTTTTTTTACCTGTTTTTACCGGGACTCTTATCTTGGTGGTTCAGAAAACGGGCTTGCGGTCCTCCACCATTATCAGACAAGAGGCTGGCAGGAAGGCGCAAACCCCAATCCATTCTTTGCCACCCGGTTTTATCAAGAGGAAAACAGGGATAGGATACCAGCCGGCACCAACCCGCTTGTCCATTACCTGGAATCTGGTTTTGACGAGCAGGTTCACCCGTATCCCTTTTTTGATATGTCATATTATGTTGAGGACAATCCTTCTGCTGCCCGTCAGCGTATTCCTCTCCTGTACCATTATATCCGCTTTGGAGCGAAGGAAGGGCGGAGCCCCAATCGTTTTTTTGATCCGGTTTATTATCGGAAAGAGAACGACCTAGAGGATAAAACCGGCTGGCGGGCATTCGAACATTATGTGACCAGGGGATGTAACGAAAACAGACGGCCCAGCCGCCTGTTTGATCCTGTCTTTTATGCAGAAAATTACACGGAGTATGAGGAGACCGGACCATATCCCCTATTACATTACCAGGAAAAAGGGGTGACGGCGGGACATTACCCCTGCCAGGAAGTGGCGGATTTAAGCAACAAACCTGTTGTGTCCATTCTCACCCCTGTTTACAACACAGATGAGCATCTCCTGCGCCGGTGCATTCATTCGGTTCTGTACCAGGCTTATCCCCACTGGGAACTCTGTTTGGTGGATGACGGCAGCAGTGAGACCCATGTCAGGAAGGTGCTGGAGCATTATGCGGGCCTGGACAGCAGAATAAAGATCAGGTTCATGGATGAAAACAGAGGGATATCGGCAGCTTCCAATGAAGCCGCTGCAATGGCATCCGGGGATTATCTCGGCTTTCTTGATCACGATGACGAGTTGACCCTGGATGCTCTCTATGAAGTCGTCAAGGTGATAAATGAACGGGATCCTGAAGTGATTTACACTGACGAGGACCTTGTTAACCTGGAAAGCCGGCACCTTGAATCGTTTTACAAGCCGGACTATAATTCCGAACTGCTGCTCTGCCATAACTATATTACCCACTTCCTGGTGACCAGGCGTGAATATTTTGAAGCTGTCGGCGGGTTTTCAGTGGAATACAGCGGTGCGCAGGACTATGATCTTTTCCTGAAATTGATGGAAAAAAGCAGGAATGTACTGCATATACCCAAGATTCTGTATCACTGGCGAGCCCATGCAACGTCCACCTCGATTCATCACGAGCAGAAACAGTATGCAAATGAGGCTGGACGAAAGGCTCTTGCTGAAGCGCTCAAGCGCCGGGACATTCATGGTATGGCAGAAAATACCGAGCTGAAATTTTTCTACCGGGTACAACGCAAAATTGCCGATGAGCCGCTCATCTCAATAATCGGCGCCGGTTCGGGGCATAATCAAAGCTTTCCGGATTTTTTGAAGAGTCTTCTGCAGTCGACTTCGTACAGCAATATCGAGGTTTTCCTGCCCAAGTACAATGGGGAGGCCTTATCTTCGCTGGAAACTATAGCAGAGGGTAATGGAAAAGTTAAGCTGATTGATTGTGCTGAAGGGATGACAGAGACGCAATGGAAAAACAGAGCTGCTGAAGCGGCCGGAGGGGAGTATCTGGTTTTTCTTGATCTTACCCTGCAGGTGCAGGATAAGGGGTGGCTTGAGGCTTTGCTGGAATATGCTCAACTGGAAGAAACCGGACTTGCAGGAGGAAGGGTAGACTATACCGATACCGGTTTTCTGCATCAGCAGGGAACAGTCCCTGATATCGATAATACATCATGGTATTATTATGTTTCCTTTGTCCGCGATGTTACGCTCCACCTCAACGGTATGCACTGTCCGCAACTTGTTCAGTACGTGGAGGAATCGCTGTGCATGATTCGCCGGGAAAAGTTTACAGCCCATGGCGGTTATGACGAGACCTTTTCCAGCTCCGCCTTTGCCAGCCTGGACTTATGTCAAAGGCTGTTACAGCATGAGTTAACCCAGATGTTCACTCCTTACTGTAGATTTGCAGGGAACAGTCATTCCTTACGGCAGCGTGTTGAATCGGTGGATAATCAGGCTGCGGCACTCCAGAAGAAACTGTTCCAGGAAAAATGGTCTGCCCGGCTTTTTCAGGGTGACCCTTACTACAACAGAGGGGTCCTGGCTGATAAAGAGATTTCCAATGATATGTTTTTAAAGTGGTATGCGGGGGAGTGAACCGGAGCTATTGTTCATTATCATTCTTTTTCATAAACACAGCTTGCACTTCAGTGTGTTCGGACATAGTCAGTTCCAGCGGGTTTGATCGTACGTTTTTTCCGTTCACCAGCCAGTGATCAAGTTTGTCCTTCAGGTTATCCGGCAGTTGGAGGAGGCATTTCTGTCCCTTGAAATACTTGCCGTGATAATCTGCGTCCACGGGATACCCGTCAATAATGAGCCGCTCTCCTTCCGGAACTGTAACATCGCAGGAATAGGGGCCTTCCAGCCCGAATTTTAATTTCATGTCCTTTCTGATATAGTCAGGCCGTTTGTTCATGAACTGTTCAAGAAAAGCAATATATTCTGAGTGGGGTTCTCCAAATTCCTCCATCATGTGTTTGTAATACTGTACTCGGGTATCCAGAAATTTTTCTGTAAGTTTATGGTTCAACAGTTCGGTAACCATGTCTGCGACATAGGATGTATATTCTTCTGTTTCATTTATAAGGCGGGTAAATAATCTTGTGCGTCCGCAAAAATGACGTTTTTTATAAAGCTTGGCAAAAGCAGGCTGTTCCCAGTTTTCTCGCACGATTTCCGGGTTGATCCATTTTCCATGATCCCAGAAACTCTGGTCCATGTCCCAGTTTATCCAGAACAGTTTTGCATCAGGATCGCTTTTATCGAGAACAGCAACACCCTGACAGTAATCGTCAGTAGCACTAAATACCCATGAAAAAACATGGCGGGTAAAATTGTCAAGATCAATTGAAGAGGCAACATTCTCAAAGGACAACGGCCTTGCAGTGGTTGGCGCCCAGAAACGCTTAACGTACATTGCATTATCTTCGCTTTGAATATCACTTCTGAAGCGATAAAAATTGAATTGATCGTGTTTCCAGCGGGCCCGCCACTGTTTTCTGCTCATATGTTCCAGCGCGACACCCATACCCAGGGATTCTCCATTCAAATATATCTCAATGAGTCTGGTTCTCGGGGTAATTCCGCCAATTTCACGGGTAATATCCAGAGCCAGGATGTTGTTCATCGGATACCCTGGAGGCCAGTCAGTTGTATGCAGTACAATGGTCCGCAAAGATGTGGGGTCCGGATCATCAGGATAGAGCAAATGCGGGGGAAACTCCCGGGCTCCGTAAGAGTCCCGGAAATAGACACGGTAACTGTTAAACGGTTTGGTTGTTCGGCGCTTGCCGCCATGAAGCCGCAAGCCCGCCATGGTGGAGAAGAGGACTTTTCCGTCCTCTATGTAGGAAATTTCTGACAGGCGTTCCCACTTTCTCCCCCGTTTGTCGGTGTTTGCAACAATTCCTGTCTCAGGGTCGAACAGGTCATCTTCCCTGATGGCTATGGAAAAGATGGGCCATCCCTTTCTGTTTTCTTTGCCGGCGAGTATCAGGGTTGATTCGAGGCCCTGTGCACGCTGAGGGTTTATCGTGTATAGGGCATCATCGATTTGTCTTTTTTTCTGGAACGTTATGGTCTCGAGGTCGTAAATTTCATTTTCAGTTGCCGGAAATCTGCTTTCATCATTGGGTATTGGTTTCACCAGGGTCAATTTTTTGAGAATTTTTCCAAATGCTCCGTAATTCAGCATTGATGAAGGGACTGATTTGCTCCAGAACGCTTCCCGTAATGATGTGAACGAATCGCTTTGTGACAGGATAAATCCTGCCCCGGTAAAGAGGATGAGCCCGGCTATGATGAGAAAATTCAAATGATTTTTCACGGCAGTGAAATCAGACCTCTCCGGAACGGTTGTAAAAAACCTGGCACCGGGTACCGGGGCACAGTATCTGTAACTCACGTAAGAGTTCGGGCAGTGTGTCCGGGGATAAGATTGAAAAATTTATCTTATACACTATCAACCCTTCATTTTCTGTAGCAGACAAGAGCTTGTATTTTTTGCATTTATTTTCCAGTAAGGCAAGGGCATGGTCTGTACATTGCGCCAATTGAGCAAAAGGAAAGGTTAAGGTGATTTGCCCATCTTCAAGTCGTCCTTTCAGGAGAACAGGGTGAAAGAAATAATGTACAAAAAGTGTGCCGACGGCAGCTGCAAAGCACAGAAGAAATAAAATGATAAATAAATAGGTAAAATTGGCCAATGGATATTGAGCCGGCATGGAGAATTCTATTCGAGGATCTTTACCGCTGGTGGTTATTTTTATTCCGCCTCCTTTGACGGGTTCCACTGAAGTTATCTGATAAAGATTTTTCAGGACTGGTATGTCTTGATTTGAGAATAAAATTACCGGAGAAAAACCACGCTGTTTGAGAACAAGGTTTTTGAAAAGAAATTCTGTGCTTCCCTCTGCAGGATCAAGGCGCATATTATCTATCCTTGAGGAGGATGGCAGAAAACACTTATAGGACGTCTTGTCCGGTGAAATGTTTACTTTCACAGAACGATTTTCGTCGTACTCCTGTCCATCATCACGCCAGTAAAATTTTAATTTCTCCGGGGTATTTGTTATTACTTCAAACTCCGCCTGCACTCCATGAGTGGTATAGTACAGAAAAAGATTCAGGCAAAGAAAGAGAACTGTGGCTGCGGCAAAGGCCAAGAGGGGAATGTTGAAAAAAAGAGCTGCCGGGTCTCTGGTATACTTGGGCAAAAACATGACCTGCGACTAACTGAGTTCACGTTTATTATAAAAAACATTCACCTGGGAATCGACATGTAATGACTTGAGGGAATCATTCAGGGCAGGAATGAAATTTTCCTTTTGATTAATAAAGTTATAGGACAGGATGGTATCAGTTTCCTTTTCGGCAATACTGTCTAAACGGCCGTTGATAACACATTGTTCAATCGATTGCATAATTTTCTCCCCTTCCTTACGGAATATCTCCGATGGAAGGCTGATGATAAGCATGCCGTCATTGAGGCGGTAGTCAAGTATTCTCCTGCCATAATGCATGGCAAGCAGCGCCATAACAGCTACGGTGAGGATTATGGAGAGAAAAAGGATATTGAAAGTGGCACAACAGAGCGATGCGGCCACAACAAGCATGATAAATCCAATTTCTTCGGGTTCTTTGATAGGGGTCCGAAAACGAACAATTGATAAGGCACCTAAAAGTCCAAGTGAAAGGGGAAGTGAAAACTGGATAGCAATAAATATGGCTGTTATTGAAATCCCCAACAAGGGGAAAACTCTGTAAATCTGGCTGCCGGTAGATCTGGACCTGTAAAATCGTACATACAGGAGTGCAATAAAGAGGGAAACCAGGAGAGATATTCCCATTATTCCGAGAAACGGGAAAAACCCTATTTTATCCATTGATTTACTGCTGAAACCGGACAAGGCAGCAAGCAATTCCTGTTGACTGTTCATGTTCTCCAACCGTAAAATTTAAAAAATAATCTGCATAAGGTGAGCGTAACAGGTAGCATATTTCGAAAAAGAATCCTTTTTGCAGCCCAGAGACGTCAATTGATGCAGCCACTCCGGCAATTTGCCGCTGATGTCTTTTAATTCAAAAACGCCTTTATGTAAATAGATGGGATTATATTGGTTGATCATCTGCCGATTGGTTCTGGGGACATGTATATTATAATCCACGCAAAGGCGGGCGCCTGAAACAGGGTCAATAAATCTGAAGCGTTGGTAGTCTACCTGGAAAGCCGGGAGGAGGTGTACGTTTAACCTGCCGATGTCCTCCTGGGCCATTTGGGGAATGTGTAACAGTTGGGGATCATGCAAAGGTACCCTGGATATCCAGTCACTTGAAATATCCGTTTGAATACGTTTTTTCTTTCTACTGCTGCCAATCTTATATTTTACTTCCAGAAAAGTCGGGTGTAAGTTTTTCCCCGTCTTCGCGTCAGAGTACCATCGCAGGCGAACCTTTGCTTTTAAGAAATCGCTGTTAATTTTTTCACGAAGAAAGTTCCAGCTTGGTGAATCATAATATATACTGGAGATATTGCTGACAGGATACTTGGGGTCCTCTTCACATCGTAAACGAAGCCAGGCAATAAGTATCTGTGCCCGATTGTTTGTAAAAACAAATTTTGTTTCATGTTCCCCGATTCGTCTGTTCATTAGAGTCACATTTTCCTCAAATACCTGGTATGCATGTAGTCCTGGCACACTAAAAAGTGTCACAATGTCTCAGCCACGAATACGGAATATACTGGATAAATGATTTGAGAGCCATATTCTGATAATTTCAGAGAATTTATTCTGAAATAAAACCAGGTCCTTTGGGCAAGGTCAGAGTTATTTAGTTCTGCCTTAAATATAAACACATTGTTCATTTTCTTTGCTCGCCCAAAGAAAATGAGCGTCGTGTGGTCTACGCCACACCACTACAGAAAGGGCACCCGTTAACATGGCCCTTCGGGCTATTCTGTGCTTCTCGAAGCTTCGGGAATTTTTAATTTTTGGGATTAGAAACATAGAGATCGCCCCGATCACAATCACCGTTTGAGGTGACACGATATGACGTGTCACTTGGAACATGATGAATAAATATATCATGCCTATCACCTTCTGAAGTACTGACAATCCACTGAGGGCTGTTAGACCAGAGCTGATTATCAAACTTTCCACCTGCAGGCGCGGTGATGTGCTCGACTCGCTGCACAGAGTCCCAGCTGTACAAGTTCAGCACTCTGTGTTTTCGCCCGTTTACGGTAACAAGGCTGCCATTGGGCGAAAGGCTTGCTGAACATCCCCTGGCAACAGTACGACTTTTTCCGGTTTGCAAATCAAACACTTGAACCCTGTAACCAAGAGAGGTTCGAACTGTCGCTGCTAACCTGATACCATCTTCCGCTATATCGATTTCAAGAAACTCATTCCCCTTAAGAACTGTCGTGACTTTTTGTCGTCTAAGATCAACCCGGCGAAGAGATTTGTGATCAGTAAAAAGGACAGATTGTCCGTCCGGGTCAAAGCAGACTGCCTTTGCCTTGGCAGCTGTTGCAATTGCCTTCGCCTTACCACCTCTGGGTGAAACAATCATTATTTTGTTTCCATCTACAAAGGCGATTTTTTTTCCGTCTGGTGACCAGCGGGGAGATGTGCCGTACTCTACAATACGTTGTGGCTTTTTAGAGCCAATTTTGACTGTGTAAATGCCATCAGGGCGCTGGTAGACCACTTTCCCCGTCATTCTGAACGGTGTCGGCGAAACAGTGTTTGCCCCTTCAGCTTTTAAAATACCGGCATGAGTTGATGCCCGGACTTGTTGCAGGGTATTGTCCCCGGGCAGCAGAAAGTAACAGAGGGCAATCAATACAACAAATGTCCCCGTCAGCTTACCCCAGAAAAATCGGCTGGACACCTCCATTGTGAAGTCCTCCTTCCTGTGAGGATGTGGATGGAAAAAAGGGAGCAGCAGGAGAAGCAGGGCAAACGCCCCAAGAGAATATCCGTAAACCTGGGTGAACAGGTGATGTGAAATGCTGGTGAGCGCAGCCATGTGCTCGGGATAACCCAGAAGCTGAAATACCAGGGCCCATGTTCCTTCATAGACACCGAATCCGGCTACTCCTGATATCGGAAGACTTGCCGCAATCTCGGCACTGCATAGTCCCGTGAAAACCTTTGAAAGGGGAAAGGACTCGATGGAAAATCCGAGTGGCAGAACCAGGGCGAGCAGCAAAACATAGAGTGAAAGGTACTTGAAAATTCTTACGCCGACAGATAGGGAAAGAATTTTCCAGAAAATTCCACTATTACGGGTAAGTTCAATATTTTTTACGGTATCAACCAGAGCCAGATGGAGTTTGTGCTGGTATTTTTCAGGTATAAAAGGTAACGAGGCCGAAATCCTTGCCATGAGCGTTACAATGCGGGGTAGTAGTACCAGGACAAGGCCACTGCCGAACGCCAGGATTAAACCTCCCGTCACCATGAAAACAGGTGGAATAAGCTCTGAACCTGCTTCAAGAGCAGCCAGGAAAATGAGAAATGCCAGCGCGAGGATATCAAAGACAAACGAGAGGGCGAAACTGGAGGCGGCGGGACCGAAAGGGACCCCCAGCCGGTTCTGTACGAGATAGATATAGATAAGCGTGCCGAGGCGGGCCGGCAGCAGGTCGGAAAAAAAATTCCTGACCAGTGTTATCAGGTACAATGCTATCGAATTGGGGTGGTAACCGGAAGCATTTAAAATAACTGCATAACGCCAGGTCCTGAAGAAGCTCATGGAAAGTGACATGAGAAGAAAAAGCAATAACCAGTCAAGGGTGATCCCTTTTACCAGGTCCATTACCTCACGTATTGATACAATCGAAAACAGATACGTAAAGACTCCGGCCGAGACAAGAAGCGAAAAAATGAAAAACCAGAAACGCCGGGGAGATATTCCTTTTAGAAAATTCTCAGTTATCATGATAGCGGCAGAACATATTTTTCCGCATGATGTTCAAACGGTTCAGGAAAACACCCAGGGGGGAAAATAAAATTTTTAAAATGATTTTGCGCGTGAATGGTGATCGAAAAAGAGAAAAAATCTGATATTCCAGCCCTTTCAACCTTTCACTGGATGATGAAAGAGGCAGGATGCAGTGATAATCCGGCAGGGGCCGGCCATTCTTTTTTCTTTTCCGAAGGCGTTCATAACTGCGGGATTTTTTTCCACGCGACATGTTGAGAATTCTCTTTGATGCCCTCTCCATGGGGAGAGAATGCAGGGAAATAAACTTGTCTTCGACAGCTTGCTGCAGCAGATGCATCCCTCTTTGAGTTCTCTGGGAGATAAGCGTACATCTTTCAAGTTGAGCAAGGCTGCCTGTATAATCGAAAGCCCAGAAATCTCCAAAACTCAGGTCTGCATACTCGGCAAGTGCATCAGTACAGAGATAACAACGTTCAGCTCCGTACAGACGAAACATAACATTCATAACATTTTTGATATTAATGGTATGCAGGGGTATTTTTTCCCCGTCTTTTTTGACGACATGGAAACCACCAGGCCAACCGCCGCCGCGAAAATCAAAACGGGCTATATCCTTCAATTCGATATTGTTTGCTTCAATAGCTTCTACATGTCCATTGGGATCGAGGTTGCAGTTGCAGTAAAGCCCAAAAATATAAGCTATTTTCCCCGCCAGACCGGGGTCAACCTCTTCAAGTTTCCGAAGGCCATGGATCTGGCAGGGGAGCGCTACAACGGCAAATTTCCCCTTTTTCCTGCGCAGTTCACCCAGTGCCTTCATTGTAGGTGCAAGGCAATACTTTGACTGGGCAGCGTCGCGAATATCCTCTGCCGTGACGGCAAGAAAGCCTTTGGGACGATAAGGCTGGTCCGTTTCCATCCCGACAACGACTGCACCATCAATTTTTCCGGTTTCCAGAAGATAAACAAGCAAGCCGGTTATCATCCCGCCGCTTGCCCCGGCCAAGCGAATTGTATCATCATAAGGGTGGGCGACAAACAGGTTTTCAGTATAACCCTGCAGGTCAGACGGATCATACTCAGCATTAAACATCTCCCGGGAAAGCTTGGGAAAATCAACCTCTCCGCCAGGGCAGCATTGGGTGCAGAACCCGCAGGATGTACAGCGGCCGTCCAGGACAGGAAAAGACTCTTCGTTAAACCTGATAACCTGAACCGGACATACTCCCGCGCAGATACCGCATCGGGCACATAATCCACGGCTAATAACTTTTTGTTGGAGTTCCTCAAAATTCATGTTTATACTCTTGCCACCGGTATGTATAGAGAGAATTTCCCGGACGGGAGAGTTGTTTCTGGATGCTGTTGTTTTTACTGCTAGACATTTCTTACCACCGGAACAAATACCATTAATCAGACAGATGTCTCTTGCTGTTTTTTTTCGACAAACTGCTCGAGCTGCTCAAGTTCTAAATTTCTATAATATTTATACGAGAGATAAACGAGGTATCCAAGTATGCCAAGGAACAACATTTTAACCCGCAGTAAAAGTCCCATGGCCAGCGACTCGGCAGGAAGAATAGGAATCAGCATGAAATATAACACAAAGACAGATTCAAAAAAACCAAGATTGCCCAGCAGTGTTACCGGAAGATGGGCTACAAACATTATCGTGGGGATAAGGGCACATAGAGTAAGGAAATCAGGATTCACCCCAAATGCCCTGAATGAAACATATACATTCACCCAGGTAAAAATATAAAAGAATATTGTGAGAACGACAATCTTGAATAACAAGGCCGGGTTGTTCTGAATTATTTTTACCGCCTGAATTAACTCCTCATGGAATTTTTTCAAACGTCTGAATAAGCCATCATTGCAGCGAATCAGAAAAGATACTGCTGTTTTGACAGGTGAAATCCCGGACCTGTCTGCTCCGTTTTTGATTGCTGTAAACATAATAGTCATCATTTTATCCGGCAGAGAGAGGGGGTCCTTCACCGTCCACACCCAGGAAATGATGCCAAGGAGGACTATGGCCACGACTACCGGAACATAGATATAAGGGCTGCTGTAGAGTTGCGGCCTGAGAAGTGGAGCAAAAATAACAAGTAGAATGAGAAAAAGTATGCCGGAAAATCGTTCAATAAATACACTGACAGCCGAATATGCCTGGTTGTCAATAAGCTTCCCTGCATAAAAAGACCGGACTACATCCCCGCCAACTGTAGAAGGCAGTAAATTGGAAAAAAAATAACCGATCAGATAAATTCGAAGAAGGGTCAGGAAAGGAACATGTTCTCCTTTTACATCCAGAAGTATTTTCCACTTCAGGCAGCTGATTGATAACATGACGGGGATAAGTAAAAATGACAGCACGAAATAAAACCATTCAATTCTGTCAAGCATGTCAAGCAACTCGTGTCCCTGGACAAAAGAGAAGAGGACTATAAAAAAAGCTATACTGAAAACAGCTTTTGTTACATAGGTTACGATATTAATTTTTTTCATGTAATGTGAAGGACATTCCGACTTCCGGTAACTAGTCAACAGCTCCCTTCCATCTTTTGTTATTACAGGAATTTATCTGGTGTTAATGAAGGATGAATTTTTTTTCGGCAACCTTTTGGCCATGTAAATATGCCTTGACCGACCATTCACCGTAATTTTCGATGTCAATGTCGTGCCCTGTGAAATTACGTTGCAATGGTCCTTTTTTCAGGAGCTTCATCCATGAATGCGACATATAGCCTGTAGTTTTTTTCAGCTCAAAATCATGGTTGTCCTGGCGGGTGATTCTGCCCATTGGATTTGTCCAATGGGTAATAATAGAATAACTTCCAGCGGGTAAATCTGTACATATTACATTGAAAAATATTTTGTCTGAGACAGTAAAATTTTTTACCGGCTGAGAAAATGACCTATCTCTATACAACTCGCCGTTGCAATAGAAGGGATCTGTTGCGTACACGTAAAAAGGATAAATCAAAAACAGAAGCCCTGCCGCCAAACCCGTCCGCAATATATTGATTCCAGTTCGGTTGTCCATGTCAGTCAACTCTTTCTGCCAGCCCCGCTTAACTTATCCAGCACTCCTTACAAGCTATCAAGAATGCCTGATACCAACGATACACTGTTGCGGGATTTTTTCTTTTCCTGCTCAACAATTGATTTCAAACCAAGACTCAAATTTTCTCGGTCCTCCCTGGCACGTTTCATTATACCGGCTAATTTTTCCGGTGACATGGCATTCAAATCAATTGACCAGTCTTCCATGCCGACCGTTTTCAAAAAACCAGCGCTCTTGGGATAGGCATTTATACTGATCATTGGCGTGGTGACAGCTGCACAAAAAATCAGGGTATGAGTTCGAAGGCCTGCGTGTACATCCACCTTGCCAAGCAGTCCGGTCAACTCCTGATACGTATAATTGTTGTTGCCTACCACCCTGACTCTGTCCTGACGTCTGATATACTGAACGCATTCCTGAGTAATTTTCATGTCCATAATCTGGGTCACTGTAAACAGGACATCAACATCAAGTTCATCAATAAGGATATCGGCCGCACCAGCTATTATTTTACAGAAATCTTCCCTACCGAGAGATCCTGTCTGGCTCCAGTCATCAATGTAGGCATTGACGTTCAGACCCACTGTGCCATTCGGTCCTTTGAACAAGTCCTCTTTGCTGATTATTTCCTGAAGCCTGGACTCGGAAGGTGGTTGCGTGTTCAGGGCACAATCGGCATGAACCACGATTTCAGGATGACGCAAGTTCAAGTTTTCAATCAGCTCCTTGGTCTGGGCATCCCTTGTTATGACGAGTGGACAGCAATCCAATACCTTCTGCAGGGCCTGCTTGCCGACTTCATGGTCAATGGGGCCGATGCTGGAATTATACATAATGATCGGAATGCCCTTTTTTTTACAAAATGAAGAAAACCACGCTATGGATTTGAGATTATTGACAAAGGGATTGTTAAATTTCCGGTCAAACAGGATGTTATCGGTAACCAACACCATTTCCGTATTGGTCATGGCCCGGAACATGGGCCAACCCAGGTTTTTCAGGGCAAAGTTCCAGGGCATCATGCCCATGGGACGGATGGGGTGGTGGCCGAAATGAGATTGAATAAAACCGGTGTTTAATGTGGGTATTTGAAAAGTGATGTCAGAGCGCTCAAGGGCGAAATCATCCAGCAGGTTGCCAAGGATTGCATTATCACCGGCATTACGGCCCGAATTATTGCCAAGAACTGTAATTGTTTTCATGCGTTCTCCAGTTTTTATGGTCAGAGCCATCCCTGCTTGACATACCAGTCAGCCGTTTCAATGATACCGTCCTCGTTTGTGTGCCTGGGCTTGTACCCAAGGACATTGCGCATTTTGCTGACATCGAAATGACGGTCCTTGGAGTAGAATGCCACCCTTCTTCTGTATATGGGGGGTTCAATTTTAAAGGGCTTGCATACGGCCTCGCAAATATCAGCTGCAAGGAAAAAGGGGCCTATGGGAAGGCGAAGAGTTTTTGTTTTTTTACCAAAATGTCCTGCTACCGTATGGGCGATATCGGCAATGGCAATCGGTACATCGGCACCGCTGATAAACGTTTCTCCGAGGGCTTCAGGGTGCGTTGCCGCGATAATGAATGTATTTGTCAGGTCATCCACGTGGACGAGGTGATACATGCATTTTCCTTTGCCGAGCAGCAGAAAATAAGGTTTCAAGGCCATTTTGAAGAGTTTGAGAAGCCGCCTGTCTCCCGGGCCATAAATTGCAGCAGGTCGGACTATGGTATAGGGGAGGTTGTTTTCAGCGGCGAAGGCGTTCAACCACTCCTCGGCCTCCATCTTGGTACGCTGGTAGCCGTCGCCCGGTGCGAAACGATACTCTTCAGTTGCCGGCGGATTTTCTATATGGCCATGCACGCCGATTGTGGAAACATGCACAAGCCGTTTAAATTCAGGATTTTTCAGGACCTCGGCTGCTATTATCCTGGTACTCTGTACATGGACATTCCAGTAGTCCTGCTCTGTACTTTTGGCTTCCCTGAAGGCGGCGGCAACATGAAAGACATACTTCTGGCCGGCAACAGCACGGCGCATGACATCCTCGTCAAAAACATCGCCGCGGAACCACTGGATATCCAGATCTTTCAGCGGATCAAGGTTGGAACTCTGCCGGGCAACGGCACTGACTTTGAGGCCTGCTTCCACTAATTTTCTGGTCAGAACTATACCGGTAAATCCGGTTGCTCCTGTTACCAACACATGAGTCCCAGCCGGTATCCGGCAGAGTGATTCACTCATAGAATTCCCATTGAAAAGGTTGCGCTATTTTAAAAAGAAAAACTTTTATAAAACCATGTAACAGGCGAAGTTGCAACTGAAAATCAGGCCAGGCCATTCTCAGCCTGCTTCCTGTTTTTTTGACCGGGAATTTTTTATCAGCCGTTCCAGGGTTGTGAACACCCCTCCACGCTTTCCTGCCAAAATCGGCTTGAGCCCGGGTTGCGTGAGTAGAGAGCGTATGGACTCCACAGGGTTTCCCAGGTCAAAATCATTTTCAAGGCGAACGGCATACCGCCCCATGTTTTTCTCTTCACCGGTAAAGGGCAGCGGGTCCGATCCCGCCACAATCGCAAATCCTTTGTTACTGGCATACCGCATAAGCACCGGTTGAAGCCAACCCACTGGCCGCAGGGTTGTGTCGCCGACCAGCAATGTTCCCGGCTTGTTTGAATCCAGTAAATCTTTCACAACCTTTTTGCGCCTGAAAAACCATTTGCCGGGCGCCCAACTGATGGCCGGCAGGCCGTTTGCCGACCTGATCTTAGAGAGAACATCCTGAGCAGGCAGTCCATCGGGAATGAATGTGTCCGAGGTCAAAGACAGTATTTCAATGCGCTCACGGGTGATCACCTGGCGGCCAGGAAAGATATAGAGGTCCGGCCACCCTTTTTCACGGAGCAATATAAAATTGTCCTGACACTGTGCCTGGACCTGCCGGCGGAGTTGAGGCAGGGTGCTCTCCCGGAATTCCTTGAAAAAATGACAATCATGGCGTTCCGCGAGCATGGCGCCGCAAACGGCCCCGTCATTCATGCCTGCCAAGTTGGTCCTCAGGGTGTCCAGGGCGATTTGAGGATTATAGCAGGGATAAAAGTGTACATGGGTGTCAGCTATCAATATTGACATATCACCTCATTGAGTGGTGTTCAAAACAAATGCATAACAGGCCGCCAGCCTCTTGGTATACTCGTGAAAATTGTATTTTGTCTCATATAACCTGCGCCCCTGCAAACCCATTTTTTCTCGCCTGTCAGCATCACTGACCAGAGAAATAATGGCCGTTGCCATTGCTGAAGGGTTGGGAGTTGCGAGGACAGCTGTCTCCTCGTCAAGGATGAGACGATTGGCCTCCACATCGGTAGCTAAGATTGAACGTCCAACCTTGAGATAATCAAGAAGCTTCAAGGGGGTGTTAACGCCGCTTATTCTGGGAGACAGTAAAATATCAGAGGCAGCAAGGTAATCCGGCAATTTGTCCGGCGCGATCTTGCCTAAAAAGGTTACTTTCTCATGGGAGCCGGACATTTGCAATTGTTCTTTCCTCTCCTTAATTTCCTTCTCTGTCCCGCCAATGATAATGAACCTGGCCGAAGGACAGCCCTGCACCACCTCAGGTATAGCCTGGAGGAGCAGATCAACTCCCTGGTACACTGCGAACGAGCCGACGAAGGTGACGAGAACCTCATCTTCATGTTTCTTCAGTTCTTCACGAACCCGGGAAACATTTTCAGGAGATGGTTCTACCAGTGAAGAGGGAATGTCAAAGATATGAAAGGCAGGAGTCTTGGTTCCCATTTCCTCTACCTGGCGGACCAGCCCCTGCCCTGTTCCAATGACCGCATCGACTCGTTTAACAGTTGCATGCTCCACAAAAGAATAAACACGCAGCAGGCAATTTTTAAGAAAGCCTTTTTTGTAGGAAAAAGGATCGGAATGCTTTTCAAAAATTGACTTGCTGTTAATAAGCCTGCTCAAAATGACCGCAATCATTCCTGTTTCCTCTATGCCGTGGATGACTTCGTAACGCGTTTGTCTGACAAGCTGTATCCCTTTCAGGAGAATGAGTACGTCAAAGAAAATTTTATGGAGAGATGGACCAATTGGAATGTTTTTCACGCGGAAGGGATTGGCAACCCTGATAATTCTTACCCCTTCGATGTCCAGTCGTTCTCCGATTGGCAGGGTCAGCAGATCAACAGAGTAACCTGATTTTACGAGTGCCATGGCATTGAAGCTGACGCGGATGGGCGAGCCCCGCCACTGGAAAAAAGGCTGGGGGGAAATAAGCAGAATTTTTTTCATGAGAGGAACTCTGTATATTTTTCTAAACGAAGTGATCTCATGAATAGGTGCCTGCGGTTAACCTGCAAAAATAACCTTGGGTAAATGCAGAAGGCCCACATAAACAAAGGAATAAACGGACAGCATAAACATGGTTACCAGAAACAACCTGGAAATACTTGCCGGCATGAACCGGTAGGTATGCCAGGCAACAATACCAAGCATAGGGATGACCGGAAAAATATATCTTCCCTGGGGCTGAAAGTCCTGAGTCCATGAATGGTACAGGGAAGTAGCTATCAATCCTCCTGAACAACTCAGAAAAAGGAGAAGCACCAGGTTCCCCTGGATTCCACCCCGGAAAATGATCGACAGGGCTAAGAAAACTAAAAAGGAAGTGCTTGCCCATCGTACAACATCATAATAAACATTCGATGCCGACACATTTAAATAACCATATACTCCAAATGCGCTGCGAAAGGTTTTTTCAAACCAGCGGTCAATTGTAATGATCGATTTCAACGATTCTCCTCTTGCCTTGCTATAAAGAAAGCTATGTTGTTTTTCAAGAGGCGTACTTGGCTTGTAAAATGGCTTGGCAAACTTTTCCTGCATTTCAACAATCTTTACAGCCCTGTCCATGCCGTTAACAGCATAATCTGCTGATACGCGAATCCCGGCAAAGCACATTCCGATAAATATAATAAGGGCAAACCGCTTGAAAAGCTGGGCTTTGTCCTGCCACTCCTTGTAAAAGAGATATTTTCCGCAAATATACAAAAAAATAAATATAATAAAAAAATAATAATTTTTCTTGAGCAGAAAAAGCATCGCACATAAAAAGCTAAGGAAAAGGAGACGGAATACATTATTTTTTTCCGTCCTGAGATACACCTGCAGCATCGAATCGGGCAGGACTACCTGGCACCCAACAAAAAAAGCAATGGTAAGGGCAAAAGCATCCGAGTTACAATAACTGAATACATACCAGAGTTGAGGTGAGAGCAGAAGCGGTATTGCCACAATCCTTGCCTGTTGATAACGAATCACATAAAGCAGGATCAAGGCAAATAACAATACATTAAATATCCTTAGATTCAGGTGACGGGGCAGTTTAAACGGTGTAGTGAGTTGAGCCAGCTTTCCATTAAAAAAGTATGAGATCTCTGGTTTGTTTAATCGGGACACTCCATAAATGCTGTACGTATGGCTTATTGAGGGGTCATCGATCGCCGGTGGCAACCAGTTTGACATATAATATTCTGAAGCATAGAGATGCACATATTCGTCAGGGTTGACATTTCTTGCACTGAGACTCGCCATAACCACGACGAGTATGAAGATCACTGTAAAAAAAAGGGGGATGATTTGATTTTCATCACGAAAATTTTCAGTACAATAAAAGAAGAAAAAGACAGCAGCAAAAATAGCTGCTATACGAATAATTTGGAGAAAATACAGGGAGGGGGCTTTTTTAAGCTCAAGTGTATATTCAAATTGAGGGTCAACTCCAGTTGACTGAACCGTAAAACCCTCTGATGTCATCCCGAATTCAGCCACTTGAAAGAGAGGGATAAGCCGGGAAAAATCATTATCAGACTCAAACTGGATCGTCTGAAGACCGTTCTGGCTGATCACTATTTTTTTTAACGTGGTCTCTCCCTCGTATTGGCCGGGGTCAATACGCAATTTCTGTATTTTCCGAAGATCCGTCAGGAAAAACCTATAGTTTTTCTGGGCAGGAACAATCCGTACTCCGGCCATGTTTTTTTCTGAGTAAAGCTCCCCCTCTTCGGCCCAGTATATCTTGAACCAGGTTTTTTTCGCAGTTTTTATGTCCATGTCCACATAGGCCCTGTTTTCAAAACTGTTGATAAACAACAGGGACAGTAGGACACTGACAAAGAGCGGGAACTTCCAGCGGATTAAAATACTCATAAGACTCCTGATGCTCAACTTACACTGACACGTCACGAATCAGCCCGGTTTAAATTTGTATAATTCTTATAACATAGCCAGCCTCTGAAATGCATTATCATAAGAATCATTTTGAAAAAGGTCTTTCGATATATGTGTAGGTAAAACAGGCAGCGAGATAACTCATACCAAGAGTAGAAAAAAAGAGCAGTGAACCGGTTGGATGAGTTCCTGTATAATAAAACACCCCTTTATAAATTATTTGCAGGACCAGGGGGTGCAGAAGGTAAAGACTGAGGCTGACAAGACCAATCGCCCGTAACGGTAGAAAGCAGAGAATTTTTTCCAGGGTTGTGCCGCCTGATGCCATAACACAAAAAATCAAGAGGCCGGCCGCATAAGAATACCATTGAAAGTACTCCTGGGCAAAAACGCGGTGGCCGCCCCAGAGGTATGTTGTGGAGCCTAATAAAAAGAACAGGATCAATGCAATACCTGACACCGAGAAAATGGATTTTGCCCTGTTTGCTTCTCGCAGGCCTGAAGTAGCAAATATGCTGTAATACAGGTATGAGCAGAAAATCCCCGTCAGGAAAACACCAAGGAAAAAACGCAGACTCTGCCTGGCCATGCCATACAGTGAAATAACATGGGTGTCCAGCAACTCGTTTGCCAGGACAGCCATAAACAGCAGGTTGACAACAGCCAGAACTGGGTTGATCCTGATCAGGATAAAATTTACTGTCATGATGCCCGGAACAAGCAAATAAAAAAGCATTTCCTGGGGAACAACCCAGAGGTGACCATCACCTTGTAGAAAAAGGAAATGCCGTATTGCGATATCGAAATGTTTCGTCAGGAGGTACACAGCGGTGATGTAGAGATAATAAATTGGAATAATCCGTCGCACCCGCCGGGAGTAGAAATGAACCAGGTAATTTTTCGAGAATACTTTCTCTGGGTCTTGCACAAACGGCCGGGCAAGGAGAAATCCGCTGAGGGTCATGAAAATCCACACTCCGGTTGCTCCCAGTCCTACCAGGCGGCCATGGGTGTGATCCGCCACTACCATAAGGATTGCAAGTCCTCTCAGGCCGTCAAGTGCTTCAATCTTGCCGCCGGTTGAGGGTTGTTTGTTGAAAATATCTTGGTATACACCAAGGGAGCTGAAATTCAAATTGAGTAAAAAAGTGAAGAGAGCGGCAGAAAAAATCAACGGCAAACCGTAAGCAATGAAAGGGCTGGCTTTATATATGGATTTTGTTGAAACAACAAATGGATCGTCTTTCTGGGAAACAACCTCAATATATTTTTTTTCAAGACGGATTTGCACATCGTCCCTGCCGGGCTTGAACAAACGATAGATATCTTCGGGAGCGAGCACAATTCTAGGCGCAAGATAGCTGCCAATGGCGATGGAGTGAATTTTCACCACGCCTCCTCTCTTGCCCAGGTCAAGCCTGATTTTGCTTACCGGTGCATTGTCGAGCTTGAAAACAACCTTTGTTTTTTTATCTTTTGTGAGTTTCTTTGAGTGGACAGAATATTGTTCCTGAAATTCAATTTTTCGAAGACCATTCCAGTAAAACAACTGGAAAGTATCAGGATGATCTATCTGGGCGGTTACATGTATCTGTGCCACACCAGGCAAAATACCGGAGAGGAGGTGGACGAGCAAGATATAGAAAAGAACGGACAGCCCCAAGGAAAACAAAGTCTTTCTGGAAAAATTTTCAACAGAATAACTACTCATCTTCACCTCAATCAATGAGCCGGAACATGTTGCAATTTTTATTTTTTTAAGCGATGTATCGCTTTATAGAGATAAGCAGCTTGTCTTTCATATCTGATAAGAACGCTGAAAACTGGTTTTCCAAAATAATGAAGCAATACAAATGCAAGAAGACATTTAAAACCTGCTCCCCCACTGTAATTCCCCAATGGAATACACTTCGCTAACACCTGATGTTTGAGTACACGAAAAACACTGTTTCCGGCAAGGTCATACCTTGAGGTAAATATCATTCCATTGCTTTTATCTTCAGGGTTCATCTTGGCTGGCCTACTCGTTTAACCGGTCTTTAATATGACGGAGGAAAAATCGTTTTCTGATGAATGGATTGAACAACAGAGAAAATCTTGAACGGTCCCATAAATGGCTTTGGGTGCTGACATGCTTAGCAACAGGTTTGTTGCTGCCGTGAAAATCATCAAGGTGATGCCTGTGCCTGAGGAGAGTCACTTCCGAGGCTTTGGGAAAAGCCAGCTTGCTTGTCATCAGATAGTTGAACCATGGTTTATAGTCATGGAATGAATACCCCAGAAGAGCAGATGCTGCACCATATCGTTTTGCACCGTCAAGAATACCCTTTTGCAGAGGCTTGTAATATTTATCCTGTTCCTGCTCAGCCTGGCCTACCTCATCGTCATCACGACGAAAATCAAGGTCAAAGCCTTTTTCGGTCAGGCGATAGCCGTTCAAGGTAGGATGAGGGGCTCTGCAGGCTTCCTCAAACAGGTCCCTGGCATAAAGAATTGTACTTCCGGCAAGGTCAAAACGATTCCTGTCATAGACCAGGCCTTCTACATAATTATCTGGAGTGGCCGGATATGGAATCCCACGGGTTGCCGCGAAAAGAAAGCCGTGGCATCGTGGTTTATCCTCTCGATGCTCTATTGCCTCGTGAAAAAACCGCTGAATTGTACCCAGCCAGCCAATGTCAACGAGAGCAACATCTCTCTGGTCAAAAAAACCAACATCATCCAGATAGAGGTTTAATGCGTCATTTGCCTCTCTTACTTGTGCTTTTATTGCATCCTGAAACGAGTCATCTTCCAGTAACTCATTAAAACGCAAACGGTTTTCAGGAATAAACCCCTCGTGGTGATGGCTGAGAGTTGTATCTAAAGCAAGTTTATTACTTTGAAGATATGGTGTGAGTTTTTCTGCATCCAGGCCGAATATACGGCAAACATCACGAAAATCCCTGTTGCCTGTTGGTAAAAATGCAATGTCTGCATTCGTTTTTGTCAGCCCCCGATAAGCGCAGCTGGAACCGGCCAGGGCCATCCGGCTGACATAAAGATATTCAATATCAGGCAGGTTCCCATCCGGAAAGAGAAGGGGGGTAATCTCTTCCCATGCCTGTTTAAAGGTCCAGCCTTCTCGTGAGAGAAAAAAGACCTTTTGAATATCCAGCCGGCGGCAGCGTTCGGCAATTTGCTGGACAAATGCACTGATAAGCGGAGCAAAAAAATTATAACCTTCAACGTAAAGGGGGTCACGTGGTATGTTTTCTTTTTCAAGCGGCATCATCAGCTGCTGCAGAGCGCGGCCTCTCCAAAACGGCCTGCCATCACTGTAGTTCACCTGGCGTTTAATTATTGCCTTACGTCTCTTTTCCTCACTATCATGTATTATCAGGGACTGTATGCCGAATTCGACAGGGCGTACGCCATCAGATATGGGGTTGTCACCAACATGCAGCCAGGAAGATGTGTCGAGATTGTATTTTTCCTGAATCAGTGGATATGCTTTACCTGAAGCTTTCGCAAGAAAAGTATCTGCTGATGAAATGACCGCCTCAACGTACTCTTTGAGTCCAAGGTTTTCAACAAGGCGTTCAAGGTGGGTGGCCGGGAGATAAATATCTGAAATAATAAAAATCCGTTTGCCCTGATTTTTAAGTTCCTCAAGCCAATAGACAAACTCCTGCCGCGGAACGAGCATGGAGGTTTCCATGGCTAACTCGTAATCAGTGACCCTTTGAAGAAGTTCTTCCCGCCCTGTCTTCCCGAAGATGACTTCAAGTGTTTCCTGCATGAATTTTGGATAGCAGGCTTCGTGGTCTTCAAACCGTTTTCCGGTTTCTCTGCGATGCTCCTTTTCAATCGTGTCCCGTAAGCGTTGCACCCTGTTCCATGACCAGTTCAATCCTCCTTCACTGGCCAAATTTGCTATAAAACGGGCAACGGGAAGTTTGACCAGGTCAGGGTCATGGATCCGCCTGATAAAAAGGGTGTCGAAGAGATCAAAGGAAACAGTGTCGCACTCCTCTGCGATCTTTTTGCCAGCATTTATCAGGGTGGAAAGTGTATGGAATTTCCTGACTTTCATTATGCCTCGGAAAACCTGGAAAGGAACACACCGGCAAGAATATATATGAAAAATGCCGCCATCAGGGTGGAAATAAAACCAATATAAATAGCTGTAACGACACTTATAACACTCCCCAGAACGGTGAAAAGTCCATTAACCGCCCATGCCCACCCGACAGCACCTCTTCCTTTTTCATGGGAACTCGCAATGCCCAGAGTGAAGGGCATCCCCATAAAAAATCCGAGAGGGAAAATCATTATAACTGTCATCATTATTCGTAATATTGTGGGCCACTGGAGAAAATAATCAAGCAGTGGTCCCTTCAAGGTAAGCAGTAAAAAACCATATAATGGAATAAAAACAAAGGGGAGATAACGAAGGCGGTTGTTATGCATTTTGAAGTAATCGGCAGTATAGCTGCCTATACCCGCTGAAATAAGAAAAGCAAACACAACTGTAGCGTATGTATACAGCGGAAAACCAACCAGTTTGAAGAAAAGTTGGATGAAAATCAATTCAATGGCTATAAAACCGGCCCCAAGGCAGGCAAAGTAACTTACAAAGGATGTCTTCCCTTTCCAGCTTTGACGTCCAACCTTTGAAAAGAGCAAAGGGCCAAGCAGACAGACGAGAGCTATGCTGAGAGCAGCTCCTGCCGTAACTATCAAATGGATAATATCCATTGGCAGACCGTGTTTTATAGAGTCATTGAGAAGTTTTTTTATGGAAATATCAACATAAGGTTCTTTAAATGAGACAGGCGCCATTCTTTTCCTTATATGGTTGAAGAAGGGCTTGTCATCAGTTGGCACATCCATCCGATATGGGATTTTCTTGAGAAGATCATCTGGCAAAGTGCCGGTGAAGAATTCAGGGGTAAGGCTTGAGCTGTCCGGATCAAGTGGGTTGTGGATAAGTTTGAAACCATTACCCATCAGTTCATCAACCCGATTAAACTCCTCCTCGGTCCAGGGTTCCATCTTGATGAGCAGGGTCGGGAGATTAAACCACCGGCCCGCGTAATAGAGCAGTACATGTCTCTCAAAGTTATCGCGGCCCATTTCCTGCCAGGCACGTGCAGCTGTCAAAACCATTTTGGGATAAATATGGTGATTAATATGCAGCACTCCGTTTTTTGATAGATGGGAAAAATACTCTTTATAGGCATCCGTTGTCTGGAGATAATTCGGTGAAACTGCGCCGGAACCGGATGCTATACTCGCAGAAGTATGATTGGACATCATCTGAATGATGTCGTAAAATTTATTACTGGATCTTAAAAAGCTGCGCCCTTCACCCCGAACAGCGTTTACATTGGGATTATTATACGTTTCTGTTGCATACTTTTCCTTACCAAGCTCAATGACGGAACCTACCATCTCGACAGCATCTACTTCGCTGGCCCCAAAGGCAATAGCCCCTTTTGTCTCCTGACCTCCTGCCGCTCCAATGATGAGCACTTTGGCGTCTGTTCCTTCTTTTAACCAATGTGAGGCAAAGACAAACCTGTCCCAAAACTGGCTGATTGCCTTTTCCGGTAAAGAGTCCCGCAATTTTTTGTAGTCACCGTCAAAGGTGTAATAATAGCTGGTCTGTGTGCCGCCATCGTATGCAATCCAGATGTACTCTTTGCGATATTGAATGAGATCAATACGAGAGATTCTGTCCCAGCGTGTCAGGATACGATTACTCTGCTGTGACTTGAAGTTGCGTTTGTCCATGTGATAGGAAATTTCCAGATACGGTTTATCAAGAAAAAGCTGGAACCCCATCAAAACAATGCCTGTAAGCAATGCAGGAACAACGATTGATTTTTTTTCTCCTATGAGACTAACTGAAATAACAGCCATGCCGGATGCAAGAAAGAGCATTCCCGGGCCCCCTATATAAGGAATCAGAAGTGGGACTAACAGGCACCCGATTGACGCTCCTACCAGGTCCCAGAAATAAAGTTTTCCGAAATCACTGGCATGCTCGGTAAATAGAATTGAGAGAATAAAACCACTGAGAAAAAACGGGACAATAAGGCCTGATAAGACGACGAGTACTCTCACCGCCAGAGAGGCTATGCTTCCAAAGTTACGGAAATCGACATGGAAATTATCTAACAGGAAAAATACCGCTGCATAACTGATGGCGAGAAGGACTGATAATAAGAGAAGAGTTTTATTGCCGAACTTTATATTGTCCGCAAGGATTGACGTCGCTACCCCGGCAATTCCAAAGCCTACCAGGGCAATAGTAATGACCATAAAAGCAAAATGCGGATACCAGAGAATATCAAGGATCCGTATAAGTGACAGCTCATAAAAAAGTGTAGTTAATGCTATCAGGCTGACATATCCCATGGTAAGCAACGGATGCTTGTCACGGTGAGTTAATGTAGGCATAAATCATCATCCAGCATGTAAATTTTATTGTATGTATTTTGTACAGTTACAAAACAATAGGGTTTTTGGGAAAAGGGAAGAAGTGATTGCCTAGTTCCCTGAAATACGCTTAATAATTGACTTAAACAACATGGTTGACTGTGCTTTAAGCCCCGGGGCCGGTGCCGGATTTTCCATCGCTGATCTGACTTCAAGAAGTTCATGTTCAAGTTCAATCAGTCGATCAAGACCGGCGTCAGCAATTTTTTGCGTCTCTTCTGGCAACCTGGCCAGGGTGTATTTCCTGATCACCTGCTGATCCTGTTCCCTGCCTATAATAGCACCTTTGCCAAGCGTATTGCCGGGGTGAATTCTATAGTAAAGCAACTTGTCATTGTCCAGGTAATGGACCTGTTGTGGATGGGCAAGCATCATCCTGAAGATATAATCATAGTCATGCAGGTAGCGCAGGGAGCAGAAATGACCTGTCTTTCGCACAGCCTCTGCAGTCATGAAAAAGTTTGATGTAGTGACAAGAAAGTTGCCTTTCAGGAAGGCAGTGTACAGGTCTCCGCAGGAAAAATAGAAATTTCGGTTTTTCTGGTGCCATATGTTCCAGCCGAACCCGGGATCATCAAATTCATCGCCATCATCTGAAATGGGGACAACGTCAGTGAAAAGACATTGTGCTCCTGTTTGCTTCTGTGCCTGCACAAGGCGATCCAGGCGATCAAGGGTATAGATATCATCGGAATTCAAGATGGCAATATATTCACCACTGGCAAGGTCCAGCCCACGATTGATGGTGTTAAAGGCATCCTGGTTTTCCTGGTACAGGTAGGTCAGACGAGAATCATCATACCCTTTGGCTATTGAACCTGTGTTATCGGTTGAACCATCATCTATAACCAGAAGTTCGATATCCCTATACGTTTGATCGAGAACACTTTCTACAGCTTTCCCGATAAACTTTTCGTGATTATAGGCAGGTATAATTACTGAAATCATGAGGTGGATTATCAAAAAACGGTTTTATTTTGGAGTGTTGCACTGCTCATAAAATTTGAAAGCGAATTTTTCGCAAGAATAGAGCATGTTAATCCAGCCACTCTATTTTCTCAAGCAGATTTCCAGATCCAACAGAAACAATAAGTGTTTTTTTGGGAAAAATGATAAGGTATAGGGTAAATTGCATGCAGTACAACTTATGCCGGATTGCCCTGCAACCTCAACCTGCAACATACCAACCTGAATCATGACAACCAGAAGTTGCTTTTGTGTTATGAAATTCCTGTTTTTTTCCATGCGCATTATAATCTTTTTTATCAGCGCGGCCTGTTTGTTCATTCAGGCTGGAGTTGCTGATGAACTGCAGCCTGATCAGGAAAAAGTTATTACCCTGGATCAGGCGATTGAGATTGCGCTTGCTCAAAATCGTTCTTTGCAGGGGGCCCAGCTTGATGTGGCCGCCAGCGGTTTTTCTCTTGATGCCCAAGGCGCTGAATTTGATATTAAGGTACGACCTGCAGCCGGAGTACGGCAATCATTTGATAATGCCAACTCCTGGAATGTAGGTCTTGACGTTTCAAAAAAAATGGAAAGTAACATAACGGTATCCCTGCGGCCGACGATAGAGGTCAATGAGGATGAAAATATTACCGGTCTTGCAGTCTCACTTGGAGTGCCTTTGCTGAGAGGTTTTGGTAAAGAGGTGGCCAGGGACAGCATGTATAGCAGTATTTTTGCCTTTGATACCGCGAAACTGACATTCTACCGTGCCCAGGTCGATACTGTTTTGCAAACTGTGTCGGCAGTGTATGATGCTCTTCAATCTGAGCAGCTTGTTACCTTTTTTGCTGAACAGGCAGGCAGGCTGGAAGGGCATCTTGCCTTGGTGAAAATAAAAGTTACTACCGGTGTTGTTTCCACTATTGATCTTTACCGGGCCAAGATTCGTCTTCAGGAGGTTAGGGATTCCCTGACAACAGCGCAGGAAAGGTATGCAAACAGTATTGATATATTGAAAGAGGTTCTGGCATTGCCCATGGGGCAATCAGTTACTGTAACAGCACCGGTTGATTTTGAACCGGTTGCAATTACCCTTGAAAAGGCATTGCAGACCGCACAACGCAACAGGGTGGAGATTGAACAGCAGCAGATGTCTTTTGATGAAGCAGGACGAAAAGAGAAGCTTGCCAAGCATAATCTGCTGCCGTCGGTTAATTTGAAGATGTCGTATAGCCCTCAAGGTAGGGTTAGCGAATCCTTCGACTTTACAAGTATAAACGACCAGAATTGGTTTGTGGGTCTGACGGGCGACACTGATTTTTCAAGGACTGCGCAACGGAGTGCATATGAACAAAGCAGGATTGCTGTCAGGCAGGCGAAGCTTAATTATGAAGCCACACTGGATAGGGTAGAAAAAGAAGTAAGGTCACAGCTCAACAGGCTGGAGAAGAGCCAGCTTCGAATTGAGCTGAGAAAAGAACAGATCAGGCAGTCAGAAGGCAAGCTAAACCTGGCACAAAGTAAATTTAGATATGGGATGGCCGGAAATTTTGACCTGCTGGAGGCGCAGACAGAGTATCAAAGAGGGCAGGTAGACCTGTTGTCCGACGTAACAGGCTATATAGTCGGTACGTATAAATTGCGCGCCATACTTGGAACGTTGGTTTCCAGAGAGTAAAATAGATGAACGCCGCATAATGAAAGGTTGGTTCAAAATAGTCGTAATTGGTGTTGCCCTGGCTGCTCTCTTTGTTCTCACCCGGTATGAAGATGAGCCTCAGCTAAAGGAATTGCTCCTGGCTTCGGTCCGGAAGATGGATTTTGCTATCACCCTGCATACTATCGGAGTACTTGATGCAGCCCAGTCCCATATGATTTCTTCGGCAATCCGGGGGACGGGAGGTAAAATAGTTTTTCTTGTCGAGGATGGAACAAGGGTGAAAGAGGGGGATGTGCTTGTACGTTTTGATCCCAGTCCATTCGAAAAAGAGGTTAAGCAGTGGCAGGGTGAAGTCGAGAGTTTGCAGGCGGCCGTGCAGGCTGCGGAACAGTCGTTTGCCTTTGAACAAAACCAGGTGAAGGGTGAAACTGCCGATGCAGAATATCGCTATAAAGTTGCCGGCCTGGAGCTAAAGAGATTAAGCGAGGGAGATGGGCCTATTAAACTGGCCCAATATAAGGAAGAACTTCAAAAAGCAAAGCTCAAGTTGCAGCAGTACGAGTCATTTGTGAGCGAACTACACCAGTTGCGTGACGAGGGGTTTGATAACCCGGGAGAAATAAGCAGGGCTCAAGAGGAAGTAGTTGTGTACCGGGAAAAGCATGCGGCAGCTCAAAAGCATTTGCAAAATTATAAAGATCATGTATTGCCCGCACTCCTTGAAACTGCCAGGGCAAAAAAACATAATGCAGAGCTTATGGTGGATCAGATAAGCCAGGGAGGGAAGTACAAGGTTGCCAAGGCGGCTGCAACGCTCGAGCAAATTAAAGGGAAGCTGAGGATTGCGGAAGTGTCCCTGCAGCAGGCTGGCGAGGAACTGGAAAAGACCGTTATTTATGCACCATTTGGTGGAATCGTTATCCATTACGAAACCTTTAGGGAGGGGCGGAAGAGAAAGCCGCGTGAGGGTGATTCAGTGATAATGAACCAGCCTATTTTGTACCTTCCCGACATTTCCCGCATGATAGTGAAAACCAAGGTAAGGGAGGTTGATCTGCATAAGATTGAGTTGGGACAAAAAGGTATTGTACAGGTTGATGCTTATCCGGATACTGATTTAAACGGCACCCTTATTTTTATCGGTGCATTGGCAGCAAAGAATGATTCTGTCTCAGGGCAGGAGAAATATTTCCAGGTTGTTTTTGAGGTGGATGACAATGATAATCGTCTTCGGCCGGGTATGACTGCACGCACCTCGATTGTTGCCGATAAGGTTTCACAGGTGCTGGCTGTGCCCGTCCAATCCATCTTTGATGAAGGTGGGAGGGATGTTGTTTATGTCTGGAAAAAGTTCAATGGCTTTGAAACGAGGGAAGTTGCTGTGGGCAGGCAGAATGAAGATTTCGCTGAGATCCTGGGCGGCCTTAGTGATGGAGAGAAGGTGAGTCTGATACGACCTGAAGGGCGCAATAAATGAGATATGACCTGCTCGTGTTTGATACCATTCAACAAACGGTAGGGCATATGCCAAGGTATTCAGAATAATGCTGTTACAGATTCAGAAGCTGTATAAAAATTTCTATCTTGGTGGAGAGAATATCGAAGTACTTCGGGGAGTGAATCTGGAGGTGAATGAAGGTGATTTTATATCTATCATGGGGACATCCGGATCAGGAAAATCGACTTTACTGCATATTCTTGGTTGTCTTGCAAGGCCTTCATCCGGATTATATTTCTTCAACGGCAAGAATGTTTTAGACATATCTGATCAGGAGCAGGCAAGGATACGGGCCCATTGGATCGGATTTGTTTTTCAGACATTTGATTTGCTTCACGAGCTTTCTGTGGCTGAAAATGTAGCATTGCCGTTTCTTTATACAAAGACCGTCGATAAAAGTGCAAAGGATAAAGTAAACGAAGCCATTGATCAGGTTGGCTTGATTCATCGCAAAAACCATCGACCCTCAGAACTGTCTGGTGGGGAAATGCAGAGGGTTGCCATTGCACGGGCTTTGGCAGTAAGGCCGAAGCTGATACTGGCTGACGAGCCGACGGGCAACCTTGACAAAGCAAACAGTCAGGCTATTTTGTCACTCTTTCAGGAGCTTCACCAGAAAGGGGCAACGATTATCACCGTTACGCATGATTATGACGTGGCACAAGCTTCCCAGATGATCTATTCCCTGGAAGAAGGGTATTTGGAAACTGTTAATCCCCGCCTGGAAGAGATTGGATAAACTGATTATGAAGTATCAGCTCAGACGCATTGAAATTCCTTCTACTTGTAAAGCATAATGTTTCCCTCCTATCTATTTCTGAGGATAGCATACAAATCGCTTCTCATTCATAAACTTCGTTCCCTGCTGAGTATATTGGGAGTTATATGCGGAGTAATGGCAGTTATGTCTATGATTTCAGCAGGCGCAGGTGCCAAGGAAGAGGTTCTGGAGCAGATCGAGACGATGGGGGTGAGGAATATTTATATCAGGGCTGCTGACTTGACAGAAGAGCAACAGCGTAAAGCCGGGGAAAAACATTCTTATGGTCTGCGCTTTGACGATATTGACCGTCTGGCAGGTAATGATGGTCTTCCCATTGTAAATATTGCAGCAGTCAAAGAATTACGGGCAGTACCCATGGGGAGGGAACGTGAAATAATGCCAAGGATTCTGAGTTGTTCTGCCAATTATGCAGAAGTACTCAACCTGAAGGTTGAATACGGCAGGTTTTTTTCATGGCAGGACACGGCCCTGGATAAACAGGTATGTGTTCTGGGTAGCTCTCTTGCTAAAAAAATGGGGAAAGAGGGGAGTGTGGGGCAGTTTTTGAGGATTGATGAGTCGTTGTATAAAATTATAGGAATATTAGCTGAATTTAGCGTACATGACTCAAAAACGACTACATTGTCACAGGAAAATTTTAATGAAATACTTTTACTGCCGATTGCAAATTCAACAACAGATTTGACTTCTCGTGCAAAAGGTAATGATAACTCACAGTTGTCTACTCTCATCGTGGAGGTTGATGAACGGAGTCATGTAGTCGGTGCCGCCAAGGTTATTGCCAGAACACTTGAAGTTGCGCATAATGGTGTGAAGGATTATCAATTGATTGTCCCCCTGGAATTACTGGTACAATCCGTGAAGACGCAGCGTGTGTTTAACTTTGTTCTTGCCGTTACCGGGGGAATTTCTCTGCTTGTTGGTGGAATCGGAATTATGAATATTATGCTTGCCACAGTGTCTGAGCGAAAAAGGGAAATTGGTATAAGGAGAGCAGTGGGGGCAACCGAGAGGCATATAATTGTGCAGTTTTTAACAGAATCTGTGCTGTTAACCTTAACCGGCGGTCTGTTAGGTCTGCTGGCCGGGTTGATAAGTGCCGGATTGATTGCCGGGCTCACCGGTTGGACCATACGCATTACCACTGCATCCATGTTTGTCCCCTTTTTGCTCGCGATTGGAACAGGTGTTTTTTTTGGTTTGTATCCGGCCATTAAAGCAGCAAAACTTGACCCCATTCAAGCCTTACGTGGAATGTAATAATAATTGTGAGGGGTATGAATGATTTTTTGGAGGTTGTTGAGGCTGGTCAACCGGTCACGGTTAATTTCGAGAAACAGGCTTCAAACTATCAGAGCGGTCAGGCCTTAGAACCATATTCCAACTTCTGGAACTGATCACGTAAATTATCCTTTTCCGTTTGCGGTTGATCTTTGCCAAAATTGATTCTGTACCATATCTCAAGATTTACCAGACTCCATATTTTATTGCCGTTGTTGATTTTTTTGGAGGCATGTTCCTGTAACAATCTATTTATATATGATTCCCGAAATAAATTATTTTCCACCAGGCGCGAATTGTTGAGAAGGTTGTGGGTTAGCCCTCTCAATTCCCCACGCAGCCAGCTGTTTATGGGGGAGGCAAAACCCTGTTTGGGGAGGTTCACAATTTCTTTTGGAAGGTAATGGGTGGCAAGCTTTTTCAGCAGGTATTTACGTTGTCCTTTTTTCAGTTTAAAGCGCGGCGGAATGGTGGCTGCAAACTCAACGAGTTTATGGTCCAAAAACGGACTTCTGGCCTCCAGGCCGTGCATCATTGTAATTCGATCGATTTTTATATTCGAGTATTCAGGAATCCTGATCATCAAATCGCAGAAAGTCATTTTGTTTAACGGATCCTTAATCCTGCTGTTTGCATAAACAGACATTATGGAGTCCAGAGAGTTTATTCCTTTAACCTCCTTCCTGAAGTCCGGTGTATACAGTTGATCTTTCTGCTCATTTTCAAATGAGAAAAAACTGATCCCCCTGGCATAACTTTCCTCTTCCGGCATAAGTGACAAGTCATTGAACCAGCGCAGGCTTTGACGCCAGCTTTTTCGGGCAGTTTTTTCCTGAAATAAATTAATAAAGGCCGGAATAAAATTTCTGCGGATAATGCCTGGCAGTTTACGGTATTGGGTAAGAATGCGGTTGGCAATATAGCGGTCATAACCGGCAAATGACTCATCACCACCGTCACCGGTTAAAACAACTTTGACATCCTGGCGCGCCATTTTTGCGACATAATACATGGGCAGTGCCGGGACATCAGCATAAGGTCCATCAAGGTTCCAGATAAGATCAGGAAGTATCTTAACAGCATCCGGATGGCTGACCATTTCCTTGTGGTTGGTACGATACTTGTCTGCAATAAGTTTAGCCTGCGGGAGTTCATTGAACTCCTTTCTGATATCGCCGAGCGAAAAAGTGTTTACTGGTGTCTCGGAGGCGTTACTCATAAGTGCCACGACCATACCTGAATCCAAACCGCTGCTTAAAAAAGCGCCAAGGGGAACGTCGCTTATCATCCTCAATCTTACAGATTCCTTGAGCAGTTCTTCGCTTTTGGCAATGGCATCTTCCACCGTCATCTGGAAATCAGGTTCGTATTCAAGTTGCCAGTATCGGTTGATTGCAACCTTGCCCTCCTGAAAAAGCAAAAAAGTTGCGGGTGGCAGTTCGAATACGCCTTCCAGCAGATCTTCCTCTCCAGGAATGAATTTAAAGGAAAGGAAATCATGAACAGCACGCGGGTTTAATTTGCGCTCCATTCTATTATCTTGAAAAAGAGCCTTTATTTCCGAGGCAAAAATTAAAGATTTATCAAGCCTGGCATAATAGAGGGGTTTTTTTCCCAGGCGGTCTCGTCCCAGGAGAAGTGTCCGGGTATTGGTGTCCCAGAGAGCAAACGCAAACATTCCCCTCAGTTTTTTTATACAGTCAACGCCCTCCTCTTCGTACAGATGAACAATAACCTCGGTATCGGTATTGGTTTGAAATGTGTGTCCCTTTTGGACAAGGTTTTGCCGGATGGATTGAAAATTGTAAATTTCTCCGTTTAAAATAACATGAATGGAGTTATCTTCATTGGCGATGGGCTGGCGGCCGGTCTTGATGTCAATAATGCTCAGGCGCCGGTGCCCGAGACCTGCCATTTCGTGAACATAAAAGCCATCCTCATCCGGACCGCGATGGACCAATGAATTCATCATTCGCAGAATAAGACGGGAATCGACCTGATAGCCGTAACTGTCTCCAACTTCACCACAAATACCACACATGATTACAATACCTTAAATTTCATGTTTTAATTAAGTCGATTTTTTGAGAGTTTTCCAAAAAATGTAGGGGGTTCTAGCCGGAAATTGTCAGTTACAAACTGTATCACCCGGATCGTATAATGAGCAGATTTCCTTAAGACTTGATATCTCTTTTCAATTATCCCTTATATTCTGGTGAAAAATAGTACATTAAATTATGTGGAGGTATTCCATACAACAAAAAAAACCTGCTTGCAGGTGGAAATATATACTTGACAGCCCCAAATCATAGAAGTAGATAATTTTTCAAATTAATACTGTCGGTCATCTTACTGTAGAGTTTGTTCAGATTCTGATTAGCACACTTCTTTTATACACTAAAATACATTACTTTACGTTAAAACATTAAGAGTCGGTTACCAGCGAACACATTCTTTGGCTATTGTTATTACCTGAAAATTCAGGCGTGTAGCTCCAACAACATATCCCTCTCGCAATATGAACACACTTGGTATTTCAGGATATTATCATGATTCTACAGCGGCGTTAAATGAGTCAATATCCACTCAAATTAGTATGGCTCTCCGGTAAAATATGCTGAAACTTGCTGTCGCACATGCCAAGGGTGAAGTGAAAACCCTCAAAAGTCGTCTCGCTTACCTGACAGTGGTCTCAGTCATCCTGCTCGGCTCATTGATATCTATAGTCCTGGCCTCTGAGTTTTTTCTGCGCTGGTATTATCGAGATGTTCTGTCCAGTGCTTATGGCAGAACCTATTTTTACCTCAGGTCCGGAGGAAAATTTTATGCTGAAAAAAATGCATTAGGGGTGAGGGGCAAGCATTTTGACATCCAGAATAATCATGCCCTGCGAGTTGTAGTTCTGGGAGATTCCCTCGCATATGGCCAAGGGGTCTGGCCATACAACAAACGCTTTCCTGAACAGACACAGAAAATCTTTCAGGAAAAATATCCGGGGCGTGACCTGGAGATTATCAACCTGGGTGTCCCGGGGATGGACCTTGTCCACTATCAGAAGTACTTGACAAACTTCGTCTTTGAACTCAAACCAGACTATGTCCTGTATCAATGGTATACCAATGATATGAATTACAAAGTCGACTTGAAGGCATTCATGGCCCCACCTTTGATCTCCAATAAAAATCTTAACAAATTCCTTACAGAAAATTCTGTGATCTACTTCCTGCTGCAGCGGGCCAGGAATCAGCTGCGAACGTGGCAGGGAAAACAAGTGAATTATACCGACTACCTTAAATCCAAGTTAATGGATCCTGCCAGTGAGGAGTCACTGATTGCCAACAAGCTGTTAACCAAACTCCTTGATAGTCTGGCAAAGGAGAAAATAGAGCATGGAATTGTCCTCTTTCCCTCTTTTTCTGTGAAAATGGAGGAATATCAACTGGGTTTTCTCCATGAAAAGGTCCTGGACATATGTCAGGAAAGAAACCTGCGCTGCCTGGATCTTCGTGAAGCTTTCAGCAGGCATGATGACCCCATCGAAGAGCTGTGGGCCAATATTTTTGATCCCCACCCGAGTGAGTTGGCGCATCGGGTGGCTGCTGAAGAAATTTTTGCATTCTTTGGCCCGGAATGGGCAGAGACTATTGTTGCAAAAGAAAAGTCAGAACCGTAAATTATTTGGTCACATTAAAGCAATCATTTCTTGACAAATCTTGTGTTTACGATTATGTAATTCAGAAATTTTTGTTTTGATCAAATTCGCGTAGAAACTGATCAACTTGAGGTGATCTTACAGGCTGTGAACAGAATAGACAGTGCTGTATTTTTAATGATCACTACTTTTCGGGAAATATAAACATAAGGAAGTCTATGAAACGTGTTTTCTACATGGCAATTATTTTGCTGATTCTGGCCGGTTGTGATTCAGGTGACGAAACCGTCAACAGTGTTGGTGGAACTGGTGGAGGGCAAATAAGTAATGAAAATGAAACCACTCCAGCCCCCACTCCAAACGCTTCTCCATTAAACAGATTCCATCATTACAATCCTGACTCCTATGAAATGGGAAGTGCTTCTGTTTCGTTTGTGGCATGTCCCGGGCAGCTGTTCGATGAATGTTCGCTAAATGGAGCCCCTTTTAATTTGCATGGGCAGATGGACGAAGGTCGGCAGACTTGGGTGCTGTATGGAAATAAACATTTATCCGGCGAAGTAGTTTGTAGAATTGGTGACTCATATTACTCAGTCTCAGTTGGTTCCCACGGCATGCAATTTGGCTCCTGCCGATAATTGACCTGGTAGAGATAATAATGGAGCAGAAATAAAAGTCTGCTTTTTTAGACCCCCTTTAAAACAAAATCGTACGGTTGGTGATAAGAATTTGCTTTCTTCTCACCAACCTTTCCTTTCTGTATATCTTTTTCTGACACAAATTCAAGTGATCTCGCCATTATTTACATTTGCCGGCTACGTCCATCATTCCGGCCAATTTTTTCTGAGACAAGCGGTAAATATTTGTTTTTAGAAAGAGTTGGCCCTACAATCCTTTCTAGAGTGAATACATATCCGCTATGCGTTCCTCATAACCCGGGTAGGTAAAAAACTGACTCTGTCCGTCCTCATCTACAGATCAAATTCTTCTCCAGGCATCCTCTTAGTACGCTTTTGATTCTGTCTTCGGCAAAAGCGGCAGTCCCACCGGGCATACTTTTTCCACAGTTCCAAATGCACCAGAATTTTGTTTATGCACTCGTACCAGAATAGCTGAGGAAACTTTGTTGGCTTATTCGGTCAGTGTCAATCACCTCAAGGCCAGATAATATTGGCCTTGGATAAATAGGATAGTGTTCTGGGTAGCTCTTTTGAAAAAAGAAGATTGAAAGAGAGGAGTGCGGGGCAGTTCTTGAGGATTAAAGGGTTGTTGTGTGAAATTGTAGGAATATCAGTCAAGTAGAGCGTGCATGACTCAAAAGCGACAACATTATCACAGGGAAATATTAATAAAATTATTTTACTACCGTTAGCAAAAGAAAAAAAAATTTGAATTATTCAGCAAACCGTAATAGTAATTCGTAGTTGTTTGCTATTATTGTGGAAGCAGATGAACAGAGTCATGTTGTCAATGCTTCCAGGATTATTGCCGGAATATTAACCTGGAACAGCGGCCTGTTAGGTCTGCCGGTCGGATTGATTGCCAAGATGGCCGGCTGGGCTATACTCATTAATCTGGCATCTGTATTTGTTCCCTTTTTTACTCATGAGTGGAACTGTTTGTTTTTACTTTGTATCCAGCCTTTAAAGCTGCAAGACTTGATCCCATTCAAGCCTTACGGGGAATGTAAAAAAAATGTGAGGGATAAGAATGATTTTTTTGAGAGATAGGCTATCCAAAAAGAATAGTATTCTGGATGGCGTAATCAAAAATATTTTACCTGTAATTATTATTATTTGTTTAAGTGTGTTCAATGCTCAGATCTGTCAAGCTGATGATATTGCTGATATTCTTGAAGACGTGAATAAAACAGCTGTTCCGAGCACAGAGGATGCTGCTGAAGAACCGGCCAAGAAAAAACCGGATAGCTCGTCAGGCACAACAGTCACCAATACATCAATGCCGAGTGATGAAGCGGTTTTTATCGGTCTTGGTGTCGCCGGTTTAGCTGCTCTGGCTCTTGCTTTAGGTAATAGCGGTAGTGATGATGCTGGTCCTGCCTTGCCTCCTCCAGTTCAAGTAGATCCGGTTGGACCCGGTATAGGAGGGACATGGTCGGGTAGACTGGTGCTGGTCAATCATGGGGCGGAACTGGTCACTGCTACTGTGGTCCAAAATGGTGCGGATGTACAGATAACGACATCTACATCCCTGCCATATGGCAAGAACTTCACTGGTACTATAAGCGGTTCGGGTTCCATGTATATGTTCGATGGCACCACAGGAGAGACGTGGACCACCTTCGGAGGAAATGCTACTGCAAATAGACTCAGTCTGTATGATTATGTAAATAACTTTGAAGATTTGGATCGGCTTGAACTCACCAGGTAAATGACGCTGATAAAAGTGTATTTATTGCTTCGGTGTTCACGATATTTTTATAGCGACTAGCTGATCCGGCATTTTCAGGTGTGATGACAATCGGATTATATAGGCCAACTATATCTGATTCATTAAGAACCATCTCCTGTAATTCCTGATTATTTTGAATAGCAATGATAAGGGTCCGCCAAAGTTTTTCTGAAAGGCTTTCGGTGTTGCAACGTAAGATCTTGTGCAAATGGCTCAGGTCATGCCTTTTTAAAATTTTATCTGTTTACCACTGAAACTCAGCTTTCATTCGGGAGACAGATCGGAGTCTACGCTACCTCAATTTTTCCGCCACCGGCAGGGGATTGCGCTGATGATTGCAACACTTAAGGCCTTATGTGTTACATTCGCGAGAAAACCAGGGTAGTTGTCGTTTTTAATTATCGTGATAGTCAGAAAAAGTTTTTTGTCTCTTTCTGTTTAATTTGTGAAGGAATGAACCAATAGGGGAAAACAGAATTGCCATAATAATCTTCCGCCCCAAGGGTCCTCTGAATTTCCCAAGGAGAGCATATGAAACATTTTTTTTCTTATCGTGAAAAGTTGCATCCGGAATTGGAAAATGATAGTCAGGGACAAGCTGATTCTTCCTTTTTCTCGCCCTAAAATAGACTCTTGCCCTGGTTCTTTTCGCTTGCACCATGGCCAGAATTCTCTTTGAAACTCTTTTTCCTGGCAAGTGATGCAGGATTACAGCGCCATCCGCTTCAGCGTCCCGCAGTATTTTAAGCCCTTGAGGGGTTCTCTGAGAAACAAGGGTGCATCGTTCAAGCTTTGAGTATTCATCCGGATAATCAAAAGCCCAAAAATCACCAAAGCTTAAGTCGGCATACTCTGCAAGTCCATCAATGCAAAGATAACATCGCTTTGCGCCAAAAAGACGAAACATCACATTAATGACAGTGCCAAAGGCTTCCTGAACATGGAGAGCAGTCGTGCTCTTGTTTTTATTGACCACATGCATACCACCTGGCCAGCCACCACCTCTGAAATCAAATCGGGCAACATCTTCCTTCTTGACACCAGCTGCCTGCATCGCCTCCAGGTGACCTTCAGGATTCATGGTGCAAGTGCAGTACAGACCAAAAATACAGGCTATTTTGCCAGATAGTTTAGGGTCAACCTCAGCTATTTTCCTCAACCCATGTATCTGGCAGGGAAGAGCCACTATCGCAAATTTTCCTTTTTTCTTTCGTATTTTCTGTAAGACCTCCATGGACGGAGTTACGCAATATTTTGACTGGGCAGCTTTCTTTATATCTTCAACAGTAGTTGCCAGCACACCTTTCGTTCGATAAGGGTGGTCGGGATCCGGTCCAACGACAACAGCACCATCAATCTTTCCAGTCTCAAGCAAATACGTCAACAGTCCTGTTACCAGTCCTCCACTGGCGCCAGCATACCGAACCTCATTGTCAAGAGGATGTCCGACAAAATTATTTTCTGTATATCCTTCAAGGTCCCCGGGGTCATAACGGGTGTCGTTAACAGCGCGGGACAAAGCAGGGAAATTGACATCAGCTCCGGGGCAGCATCTACTGCAAAATCCACAGGAAATACACTCTCCTTTTAAAACAGGAAAATACTCAGCATTGAAATCAATGACACCTGCAGGGCAGATCCCGGCACAGACTCCACAGCGAGCACATAATCCCTGGGCAATGACGGTGTCATGTAACTCTGAAAAATGTTTTTTCATAAAGAAATTATTCTTTCTCCTTAGTATATCAGGTTCTAAACCTCAAAACACTGGCCGGCTTCCCTATGCAGACAGAGAGTGGAGGCAGCGTTTTGCATACATCAGCATGAGCTCCAACCACACAATCATGACCGATATTTATCCCTGCATAAACAGTTGTTCTGGCCCCCAGCCAACATCGATCACCTACGCGAGTCATGCTTTTTTCTTCACCTTCTTTGTTCATCACCTGACACGATGAGGAACCTGAATGTTTTCCAAGGACACAATAAGCCGCAAGTAAACAGTCGGAGCCAATAATCACTGGACATGATGTGGCATTTACCAGGCAATTACTGCTTACATTTGCCCCGGATTTAAGAAGAATCTTTTCACTTGCAGCATGAAGTTTTGTACCTGTACCGATAAAAACATTATCTTCAATGGTGATAGCCATGTCAGTCTTATTGACACCTTGCGCATAAAGAACAGTGTCATTACTCAACACAACCCCGTTACCAATAGTTACCATGTGGGGATTCGTGATATCTATAAAACGCCCGAAAAGAACATTTTTTCCACAGTGTCGAAAAAATCGAGGGTATAATTTCTGCCTGAGCAGTATTCCTAAAGCCCCAGGGCACCAGCGAAGAAAAACAAAAAGAATTCTACTCATCGCTTTCAAGAATTTTTTTTGCCGGGACACCGGCGATGTTAACCTTTTCCGGGATGTCAGCGTTAACCAGTGAGCCGTCGGAGATCGTGACATCATTGCCGATTGTAACACCAGTCAGGATCGTTACATCCCTCCCGACAGTGACACGGTCTCCAATGGTAATAGCGCCATTTGAAATCAAAGGCTGCTCAATAACAGGTATATCAGTGCGACTAAAACTGTGAGTTGCTCCTGAAATATAGCAATTGTCACCGATAATACATTTTTCACCAACCTGTAATCCCTCATAGGATCCCAAACGACAGCTAATGCCTATAACAGTCTCTTTTCCGATAACAAGTTCTCCACCCAGACAATTCAAAATACTCTGTTGGCCAACACGAACATCATTGGCAATGATAATTTTTTGTCCGTCCTTTTTCAGGCTGAGTGTCGTGTCGTTGCCCAAGTCCACATTATTTCCAATTTGGATGCGAGCAGCTCTTTGAATTGTCATATTCTGCCCAAAAGAACATGAGGATCCAAGCCTATCAAAGAGGATTGGGTAAAAAAGATTTCGCAACGCATTGCCTGACTTTCCAGGTATTGGAGTGATAAACATCATTATCAACTCGTACAGGAGAAAATCCTTCAGGCTTCTATGGCCAATGACGGTTGTCATATATTTATCAAAAGAACCATCAGGATGTGATAAATATTGCTGAATGCTATTTCTGTTCTCTTCTGTCATCAAACACTAATCACTTTGTAGCCCAGTGGGGCAGTTATCAACAGTAACGCTCATGAATGTTTGGGGCGACTTTTCATGCACGAAACATATCAAGCCGAGCTCTCGGTGTCAATGTAAGCACCAAGTGACCTTCCCCCGTTAAATCTTCCTGATTTCATGTTATGTTTTTTACTAGTTTTAACAAGGTGGAAGACCATGCCAAGTAAACGTTATCGCCCCGAAGATATTATTTCTCCACTCCGGGAAGCAGATATTTCATCAGCCAAGGCCAATCTGTTGCGGAAACCATAAGGGCTTTAGACACCAGTGATGTAACCTGTTCTGTTATCTTTGGCGCAAGGAATACGGAGGAATGAATACTTCTCATGTAATGCGTTGCAGGGATATGGAGAAAGGATACCTCCGGCTTCACAGGGCCGTCTCAGGTCTGACATTTGATTAATTGATATTGCATGAAGTCCCTGACCATATCAGGTCGGACAATGGATCTGAATTTACAACTGAACTCGTGCGAAAAGGCTAAAGATGCTGAAGGTGATACTTTGTTCATAGAGTCTGGCAGTCCTTGGGAGAGAGGTCACAATGAATCATTCAACGGAAAACTGCGTGATGAATTGCTTAATGGAGAGATATTTTATACACTCCGAGAAGCACAGATTTTGATAGAACAATCGCGGCAAGAGTACAATACTGTTCGACCACATAGCTCATTGGGCTGCAAGCCTCCAGTCATGAAAACAAAACACCTGGAATACAGAAGGCCCGCAAAAAAAGTAGAGAAGAAAATCCCGATTCACTAATTTAAAGGTGGTCCGGTTAGGTGGGGCAGGTCAGTTGAAGTAGATGAACAGAGTCATGTTGTCAAAGCTGCCAGGATTATTACCTGAACATTCGAGGTTGCACATAATGGTGTTAAGGATTATCAATTGCTCAGAACATTATATTAATTACCATTTTGCTTGTAATGCTTATTGTTTGATTATGTGTATGATTTTTAAGTTGGGTAGGTTTCAGCTCCGCAGGCAAGCGTTACTGTTGAGATTTGTACTATCCGGTTATTGACAAAACATTATGAGGAGATAATCAATTTGTTGCTTTCGTTAGTTATTCCCCTTTTAAACGAAGAAGACAATATACCTGAACTGTATACTGAATTAAAAACAGTTCTCGTGGCATTACCACATGACCATGAAATTCTTTTTGTTGATGATGGAAGTACAGACCGAAGTTTGCAGCTCCTTTGTGAATTAGAGGAAAAGGATGACAAGGTAGTTGTCGTCAGTTTTCGGAGAAATTTTGGACAGACCGCTGCCATGTCCGCAGGATTTGATCATGCCCATGGGGATGTTATAATTACCATGGATGCGGATTTGCAGAACGACCCCCATGATATACCCAAAATGATTGATATGCTGAATCAGGGGTATGACGTGGTAACAGGCTGGCGTTATCAGCGAAAAGATTCTTTTCTGTCCCGTCGGCTTCCCTCTATGATTGCCAATAAGATCATTTCCTGGATTACCGGTGTCAATCTCCATGATTACGGCTGTACTTTGAAAGCGTTCAGGGCGGTGGTTACTGAAAACATCAGGCTGTATGGTGAAATGCACCGTTTTATCCCTGCCATTGCCAGCGGTATGGGTATTTCCTTTACTGAAATTAAAGTGAATCACCGGCCAAGACGTTTTGGGGATTCGAAATATGGCATTTCGAGGACAATACGGGTGGTATTGGATCTGATGACGGTCAAATTCATGTTAAGTTACGCGACCAGGCCCCTGCACATATTCGGTATTTTTGGTTTTGTCGCTTCAACTTTGGGGTTTCTTTTAGTTATGATAATGACCGTCCAGCGACAGTTTTATGGGGTTCCACTAGCTGACAGACCCTTGCTTCTGCTTTCAGTGCTGCTTATCTTTATGGGGGTTCAGTTTATTACCATCGGTCTGTTGGCAGAGCTTGTTGTTCGTACATATCATGAGTCCCAGCGTAAACCTATCTATCATATTCGGAAAATAATCAGTCGGAAAAGAGAACAAGACGATTGAGGTCTCTTGATGTCCGACAATGAGCCTTTTATCGACATTGTTATTCCCAACTGGAACGGTAAAGACCTTCTAGCTGATTGTCTGGCTTCGATACATCGCCAGTCATACTGGAATTATACCATTACGGTTGTTGACAATGGTTCTGTTGACGATTCAGTAGAATTATTACGGGAAAAGTTTCCTCAGGTCCATATTATCAGTTTTTCTCATAACCGGGGTTTTAGTGTTGCCGCTAATGCTGGAATAAAAATTGGGAAAAATCCTTTGATATTCCTGCTGAATAATGACACGGAACTTGCAACTGACTGTCTTGACAAGCTTGTCAATGCTTCCCTGAAATATGATGATGCCTTTTTTGCCCCGAAAATGCTGAGTTTTGATGAACGGGACGTTCTGGATGGGGCAGGCGACGGCTTTCTTCGGGGAGGAGTTGGGTACCGCCTGGGGACCATGGAGAAAGATGGGCCGGACTACAACAAATCGTTGCAGGTCTTTGGAGCTTGTGGTGGTGCTGCTTTCTACCGGCGTTCATTAATTGATGATATAGGTTTTTTTGACGAGTATTTTTTTGCCTACCTTGAAGACGTTGATCTGAATTTTCGGGCCAACCGGGCCGGCTATACCTGCCGGTATGTTCCGGAAGCCTGGGTATATCACGTGGGGAGTGCAACAACCGGGTCTAAAATTAACTCGTTCACTGTACAGCTCTCAACAAGGAATAATCTTTTCCTGCTTGTAAAGAATTATCCCGCTTCTTTATTTTTCCGGTTCTTGCCTGCAATTTTTATCTATCAGTTTTTCTGGTTTGTGTTCATTATCAAGAAGGGTCAATTCGGGGCCTATTTTTACGGAATTGGCAGTTTTTTAAAGGGGCTGCTCTCCATGTTGAAGAAACGGCGTAATGCCCTGGCGATTAAGGGAGGACTGTCGAATAAAAAGCTGGCAGAGCGTATTCTCACTGCCGAGCATGATGTAGTCAAATCCATCATGCGCAGGCGGGAATCTGAGGGCAAGGGCAATGCTCTACTTCAATTGTATGTAAAAATTTTGTTGTAAATTCCAGGATGCAAAGATGTCTAGGACCGCTATAGTCATTGTAACCCACAACTCTGAACAAGTAATAAGACACTGTATCGATGCAATTGACGAACAGAGTGTTCTGCCTCAACAGGTGGTGATTGTTGATTCCGGATCGCATAATTGTGATTATCTGGAAGAGATGGAAACATATGATGTTGTTTCATGCGTGATACGGGAGGGAAATATAGGGTTTTCCCGGGCGAATAATGTTGGGATATCACATATCAAAGACGATAGTAAGTATATATTGTTTCTTAACCCGGACACCATGTTGGACAAGGAAAGTCTCCGTTTATCTGAAAAATATATGGATAATGATCCTACCGCCGGTGCCATAACCGGCGTGCTGCAAGGTTATGATTTTAAAAGGTCAGAAGCTACAGGACTCCTTGACACAACCGGGATTTTCAGGAAGTGGTATGGTCGTTGGTATGACAGAGGAAATGGGGAAGATGACAGAGGCCAGTATCAGTCTGTAGAGGATATACCGGCAGCTTGCGGAGCATTTCTGTTCTGCAGGACCAAAGCCTTGAACCAGGCATCGCTGACGGCAAGAACCATATTTGACGAAGATTTTTTTCTGTACAAGGAGGATATTGAACTCTGTTTTCGGTTACGGAAATCAGGCTGGAAGGTCCGTTATGTTCCGGAAGTGATAGCCTTTCACGGGCGTGGTTGGCAGGGCGATCGAAAAACTATGAGCCGAGCTCTACGAAAAACAGCTGCACACAGTGAGATTCTGCTCTATAAAAAACACCCTTCTCCCTACATGTTGTGGGCCCTGTTGAAGTATTTTTTTGTAACCACGTTTGATGTTTAATGGATGTCAACTGGTCTGGTACGGTTAATGCAGACAAATTATTCAAAGTATAATGTATCTGTGATTATTCCAACCTTAAACGGCGGTGAGCGTTTCAGGGATGTATTATCAGCTTTGGCCCAGCAGTCACTTGTTCCCAGTGAGATAATTGTTATCGATTCTTCTTCAGACGATGATACGCTTGAGGCAGCGAAGCAATTCAACACCAGGATAAATTCAATTGCTCGTGCTGACTTTGATCATGGTGGTACCAGGTCAATGGCCGGCCGGATGGCATCAGGAGACATTCTGCTTTACATGACCCAGGATGCTGTTCCTTATGACACCAAGGCACTTGAAAACCTTATCGCCCCTTTCACCGATCCCAGGGTAGGGGCTTCCTATGGGCGGCAGATACCCTACCCGGACGCGACAAGTTTTTCACGACATCTCCGGATGTTTAATTATCCGCAAGAATCAGCAGTGCGATGCTGGGACGATAGGGAACAATACGGCTTTAAAACAGCTTTCATTTCCAATTCGTTTGCAGCATACCGAAAAGACCTCCTTGACAGTGTGGACTTCTTTCAGGAAGGTTTACTTTTCGGGGAAGATACCTTTACGATGGCAAAACTATTACGCAAAGGGTATTGTGTGGCCTATGCGGCCGAAGCGAAGGTTACACATTCACATAACTATACCGTGTTTCAGGACTTTCGTCGTTACTTTGATATAGGTGTGTCTCACGCTGATAACAGAAATTTACTGGAGAGTTTCGGCACGCCTCTTGGCGAGGGAAAACGATATGTGATATCTGAATTTTCGCAGCTCATTAATGACAAGGAATTTTATCACCTGCCGGAAAGTGTACTGAGAAATACTGCAAAATTTCTGGCGTATAACCTTGGGAAAAAATACTCCTGGCTACCACGTCGTTTAGCTGCTTCTTGCAGTTTCAACAAGGGATGGTGGTTCTAAATTAAAATGCTGATTTGATATGTCGCCTGTTCTTTCATGGAATTTGCGTGAACGCAGTTCCTTTATATATAGAATTCTTCATGTATTAGACTGCTCGGTTGTTTGCGGGTTCCTCTGGGTTCTTGTTACACTCTATCAGGTTCCATGGAGTAACTACTACAACTGGTTTGTCTTCGTTTCTTTTATTGTTTCCTTTTTCAGTTTCCAGACCTTTCAGCTCTACCGCTCCTGGCGTGGATGGAAATATTACCGGGAGTTTCTCGTTATTGTCAAAGCCTGGGGAACAGTAATCGGTGTCCTTCTTTTCTACTTTTTTATATTTAAAATATCCGAAGCATATTCCCGTGTCGTTTTTCTTGTCTGGTCTCTGCTCACTCCCTTCCTGATTTTTGTATTGCATCTTATTGTTAGAAAAATGCTCAGATACTACAGATCCCAGGGAAAAAACATCCGGCATGCTGTCATTGTCGGGGCTGGTGACCTGGGGATGAGAATGATTAACCAGGTCGAGGCTATTCCCTGGGCAGGGATTGAAGTGGTGGGTTTTTTTGACGACAAAGACGAGACGCGAAGAAAACTTGATGAACTGAATAAGCCTTTGCTTGGCAAGATCGATCAAATTGCAGACTACCTTAAGGAGCACGACATTGATTATGTATATATTGCACTTCCCATGCGTGCGGAAAAGAAGATATTTACGATATTAAAGGATTGCCGCGATCTTGGAGCCCAGATTTATCTGATTCCTGACCTCTATGCTTTTGGACTTCATCATGCAGAGATACAATCTCTGGGTGAAATGCTTATTCTGAGTTTTAATCCGGACACATCCTGGAAGAGGGCCTTTGATGTAATTTTTTCAATCTTGATTCTTTTCGCTGCATCACCTCTTCTCTTCCTCATTGCGATACTCATCAAAATTGACAGCAGGGGCCCTGTTTTTTATTGCCACAGGAGGATAACCACCACAGGAAGGGAGTTTGAGTGCTTTAAATTCAGGACAATGGTTATTGATGCTGATCAACAACTGAAGCAGATACTGGCTTCTGACCCTGAACTGAAGGACGAATGGTATCGTACCTATAAACTAAAAAATGATCCACGGGTAACTCGAATCGGTCGTTTTTTAAGGCGGACAAGTCTCGACGAATTACCGCAATTCTACAATGTACTGAAAGGTGAGATGAGTGTTGTCGGAGCCCGGCCGATTGTAGGAAAGGAACTTGAAGAATATTATAAAGACAAGGACGAAGGGAGTGCGGGCCTGTACTGCTCGATGAAGCCCGGTATAACCGGTCCATGGCAGGTGATGAAACGGACGGATATGGATGATTACCAGGAACGCGTCGAACTGGATGACTGGTATGTTCTCAATTTTTCTTTCTGGAATGATATGAAAATTATCTGGAGAACAGTTGTGTGTGTATTTACCGGCAAAGGGGCCTATTAGTATTTCTGTAGGGCTCCGCTGAATTCGCTGTTAAGGAAAAAAGTATTTAATAAGCTTTAGCGGAGCGTCTTCAAGCTGATCATCAATATTTATAACCGGTGTTTCATTACGTTCTGCCTTTCGGACCGCAGAGGAGTCTGGAAAAAAGGCGATCGGTCGTACGTCTAACCCCTCTTCAAGAAAATTTTTGTCCTCCTCGTCCTGAACGAGATTGCCAACAAATGAGATATTCGGTATCTGTACTTCACCGGCAAGTTTTTTAATTTTCAAGGCGGTACGGATACTCGATTTTGAAGGGATAACAACAATGAGCAGATGATCGACACCGGCGACAGTTCCCCTGCCGAGGTGTTCAACTCCTGCCTCCATATCAAGGAGTACAACCTCGTCGGCAGTGAGCAGCATTTTCTTAAGCATTTTGCGCAGGACATGGCTCTCGGGACAGGCGCAGCCGCCTTCGGCTTTCTGGATTGCTCCCAGCACCATGAGTTTCATACCGTCCTTCTCAATCATGAATTCTTCGAGAAGGTCATTCACCTGCGGATTGAGCTGGTAAAAAGGTGACCCAGGGGTCTTTTCCGACCGTTCGGCAAGAAGTTTTGTCATATCTGCAATAGGGGTAATCCTTTCCGATTCAGTTATTCCCAGTGTCTCAGCCATATGGGGGCTGGGGTCGGCATCTATTATCAGGACGTCTTTGCCCAGTTTTTTCAGTTCACGGGCAATGATTGCCATGATGGTTGTTTTACCGACGCCGCCTTTGCCGCTAATTGCAATTTTCATATTCCGGTTTCCTGAAATTGTTGCCTTTTCATAAGGAATGGTTACTATAATCTCTGATGTTAAAACTATAAGCAATTATTAGGGAGAATAAAGGGTATGAATTCGCAATATGGTACCAATACAATGACGGTGGCGCAAGCCCGCCAGGAAGCCTCGACAGTTTTTCTGGCCAAGGTTTTCAACTGGATGGCCATTGGTCTGGGGTTGACAGGTATAGTCGCTTATTTTACGGCTCAGTCCGGTTTGGCAGCAGCTATTGTTTCGACCCCCTTGTTTTTTGTTTTGATAATAGCCGAACTGGGCATGGTAATTTATCTTTCCGTCAGGATAGAGAAAATACAGCCGGGTACGGCAACAGGTCTCTTTGTAGGCTATTCTGTGCTGAACGGATTGACCCTTTCGGCTATTTTTCTGGCTTATACAAAAGCCTCAATAGGGGGAACCTTTTTGATAACGGCGGGAATGTTTGGAGCCATGGCAGTGTACGGACTTGTTACCAAGCGTGATCTCTCGGGTATGGGTTCATTCATGTTCATGGGGCTGATAGGCATTATCCTGGCCTCCATTGTGAATATCTTTTTGAAGAGTTCAAGCCTTTACTGGACAATTTCCGTGATAGGTGTCCTGGTTTTTGTCGGGCTCACGGCATATGATGTCCAGAAAATTAAAAATATGGGAGAACAGGGTATCATGGAGCAGGGTGAGTCTGCTGTCCGCAAGGGAGCAATCCTAGGAGCCCTCGCATTATACCTTGATTTTATCAATCTCTTCCTGATGCTCTTGCGATTTTTCGGCGGGGCACGCGATTAAATAAAAAGGGCGGCAAGTAATTGCCGCCCTTTTTACATCAAACTGAATACTGCTTCTTCCTACTGATATTTTTCCATAAGGCCGTAGAGCTGATCCAGATAATTTTCCTTGTAGATCAGCTGCGTTGTCGATTCTATTTCCTGGATAAGTTGAGGGATGAGCAGGCTGATATCTATCCCGTGCCTGTTCAATCCAAGTTCATTGGCCGTTGCCACAATAAGAATGGAATAATAGTTGACCAGGAGCCGTGAACGTGAATCCCTCCTGAAAAGGTATGAACGGCCTCCCATGGTATTCAGGAAAAAACCTGCATATTCGTATATTTTCTCAAGGGGCGCTGTAAAATCAAAACGTTCGCTTCGGCAAGTGTCGATGGTTATCCACTGGTACAGTTCTGACGCGACATCCTCAATTTTATCCCTTTCCCTATCCAGAATGGTTTTCATAAGGAGAATATTTTTTCCGCCGATCACCCGGAAAAAGTGCGCCATGTTTTTGAGAATGGTGTAAAGATCGTCAGATTCACGTGAAACGACAGGAGGGTTGTCAAGCAGCCTGTAAGCAAGCTCGGTGAAGTAGGTCTGTGAAGGTACATGGAGAGCAAATGGTTCCATATACTCCTTAGTATCAATGTGGATGAAAAAATTGTAAAGTTTATCAGCCAGCAGTTCACACTCCTTTTCCAGGTTGTCAGTATCATCGGTAACAGCAGGGCCGGGAACACCGGGTTCTTCAAGCTGTTCCTTACTAATCCCCACGTCCGGTAAAAGCTGACCAGTATCAACAGGGCTGCTTTGCTCAGAGCCGCTGACTCTTTCTGTTTCAGGTTTTATGTGATCCGGTGAAGGTGCTGAACCTTCATCCTGGTCATTGAAAAAGAAGATGCTGGCTCCACCTATGACAAACAGAAAAAGGATAAAAAAGATAATAAAAACAGGTGGAACAGAGTTCCCCCTTTTTTTTCTGCGCTGGGGTTGATGAGGCTTGTCTGAATCAGGCATGGGATTCTAATTTGCTTTGGAGAAGCAGGGAATTGTATTTATATTGATTGTCATTTTATTTAATGTATCAGATCAACACTCATAATGGAAAATTTTTTTAAACAGAAGATAAATGAATTACTGTTCATTTTGTTTGCTGGCCGCTCTCCTAGAGCAATGAGGCATTAACTCGAGTTCAGGGAATGATTTTTCCCCTTGACGCTCAACTTTGAACATACTAAATATTTATAATTGCGTCCAATGACCAACGGTTGCGCCATGATATTTTTGCAATCCGATTGAAATGGTTTTTTTCAACCCATATTTATTAACAGAGGAAAGGAGGAATTTACAATGTCTGTGTACGTAGTAGGTCATAAAAGTCCTGATACCGATTCGGTTACAGCTGCAATTGCATATGCCGAATTGATGAAAGCCAAAGGAGAAGACTACATTCCATGCATCCAGGGGAAGGCGAATCCTGAGACTGCTTTAGTGCTTGAGCGTTTTGGTGCTGCTGTTCCTGAACTGATGACAGACGCCACCGGCAAGCAGGTGGCTCTTGTAGATCACAGTGATCTGAACCAGGCTCCGGATAATCTGGGTGACGGTGAAGTGGTTGCTATAGTTGATCATCACAAGATCGGGGATGTTACCACCAACAATCCCATATTTTTCTGCGCCATGCCGGTTGGCTGTACCGGTACAGTTCTTAAGGTACTTTATGACCTTGAGGGAGTTGCTGTTCAGCCTGAAGTAGCTGGAATGATGCTGGCTGCCATCCTGAGTGCTACCGTCAACTTCAAGTCACCCACCTGCACAGACGCTGACAAATAGGCTGTTGCGGTACTGAAGGTTATTGCAGGAGTTGATGATACGGAGGCTCTTTTTATGGATATGCTCAAGGCGAAAAGCGCCGTAGAGGGCGTACCGTCCATGGATTTGCTGGACCGTGATTACAAGGATTTCGATATGAAGGGCAATAAGGTCGGCGTCGGCCAGCTTGAACTTGCCACCCTGGACCAGGTTGCCTCCATGCGTGATGATCTGTACCAAGCCATGGAAGAGAAGAAGGCCGGGGGGCGTCATTCAGTGCTGCTCATGCTGACCGATGTAGTTAAAGAAGGAACAGACCTGATGGTTGTGTCTGATGATCCTTCTGTTATAGAGGGTGCCTTCAGCGCAAAGCTTGACGGTAATTCCATGTGGATTGACGGGATGATGAGCCGTAAAAAGCAGACCGTTCCGAATCTTCAGGAAGCTTTCGGCTGCTAGTTGGTTTTTCTTTTTCTGTAATTACAAAGGGCGGCAAAAAGCCGCCCTTTGTAATTTGTAACTGTAAGCTAGTTTTTTGCCAGGATATTTAAGTCTTTGATGCCGGGCACCTGATCATTTTTACCTTTCTGTCGAAATCAAAGTTGTCGTCCCGGTCAGGCGTGTGACAGGTGAGGCAGGTTTGAACCGTTGGCTTGAGGGGCCTGTTCTGTTCCGGTTGTTCGGTATGCTTCCTGGCAGGTCCGTGACAGGCTTCACAGCTAACGCCTTTGAATTCAGGAGTAAGAGCGGCAAGAAGATTATCTCTGAATACAACATTCCTGTCATAGGTTGGTAATGTAACATGACAGATCAGGCAGTCCTGGTTGAATTGCTGTTTATTGTTATTTAGGGTATCCCATGCTTTTGCATGATCTGTTTTTTTCCAGAACTCTGTTTGTTCTGCGTGGCAGGTTTGACATGATTTCCAGCCAGCCATTGAGGAAAGAATATTGGCCTTGCTGGTTTTCTGTCTCAGTTCCTCCATTCTTATTTTGTTTATCTCGTTAACCCTTTTTTTGTTGTCGGCCAAAATAGACCTGACCTCGGGATCTTCCGGCAAAGCTATTTTCAAGGGAATGGCTCTGTAATTGTATGTTGACAGATTTTCTGATTCCTGCTGTTCAAGCTGCTGTATATCCGCTATCTCTTTAAGAATACTTGCTTTTTCTGTTTGCAGCTTACGATACTGCACATTCTGCGAAAGGTTTTTACCCGGATTTCTTTTTTCCAGGCGTCCAAGCCTCCAGTTGATCCGGTCAAGCCTGTCCCGGGAGGTTTTTAGTCGGGGGGTGTTATCCTGATGCCATTTTTTTGCGCTGGTCCAATGTATATCAATTGAGCCCAGATATTTACCTCTACTTGCTGTCTGTGTAAGGAGACTCTTGCCCTTGAGATAAGGAACCCTGTTCGCCGATGAGTGACCGGATTGTAATATTAGGTTGATTTCATTAAATTGCTGGGCAATCTCAATGTTAATCTGTTCAGGAAAATTTGACAGCAGAACAATCATGTCCGGTGAATTGACAAGCGCAGTTAATGTTTTCCGGATGGTTTCCTGCCATGGAAGTATCGAAACATTTGATAATAACTCATTGTTTAACGTTTTTGTGTCAATACCTGTCATTCCCAGGATTGCAACCGATAAATCACCAACCTGTTGTATGATAAACGGTTTGAATACGGGTTCTCCGGTTTCCTGCCTTACGAGGTTCGCTGAGATAAAAGGAATGGTGTATGTATCCTGAAGGTGTTCAAGGAATTCTATACCTGCACTTAAGTCTTGAGGGGCCACGCCTATTGCATTGTATTGCATGCTGCGCATGGCCTGCATGATTCCTTCAGCCTGTTCCTTTTTGCCCGATAATTGGGAAGGAGGCAGGACAGGTAAATCAAAAAGCAGAGCTCCGGCATCAAGAATAAGCACAGGCTTGTCAGCTTCGTTCAGGTTCTGTCTGATTACATTTGCTCTTCTGGACAGACCGCCCATTTGATTTGTTTTTCAACCGCAGGGTTCGGTCTCGCCTCGAATATCATTGGAGAAGAGCAAGGTAAAGTCGGTGGCATGGCTCGATGAATATGGTACCGCGAAAGAAAAGACGGCTGTAAGGAGAAATACTATCGTACGCTGCATGCTGTTATTCCTTTTTTGTCTGTTTGTTTTTCAAGGCTCTATCACGTAAGATTTTGCGCCATTTTATCAAGCGGTCCCGGATGACCGTTTCATAGCCACGGGTAGTAGGTTCATAGTAGAGCCGGCCCTTTAATTCTTGCGGCAGATGCTCCTGCTCCACCAGCGCTTCAATATCATCATGAGCATACTGGTAACCTTTACCATACCCGATCTCCTTCATTAATCTTGTAGGGGCGTTGCGCAGATGGATTGGAACCGGCAGGGATCCTGTCTTCTTGATGTCATGAGCAATTTTTTTACTTGCAGCATATAAAGCATTGCTCTTGGGAGCTGTAGCCATGTATGCGGCTGATTGGAGCAGGGCCAGTTCACCTTCCGGTGAACCGAGAATATGATATGCTTCTCTGCAGTTCAAGGCGATTTGCAGTGCCTGTGGATCCGCATTGCCTATATCTTCAGAAGCAAACCTGATAAGCCGACGGGCTGCATAAAGCGGATCCTCTCCCGCTTCCAGCATTCTGGACAGCCAGTACATAGCCCCGTCAGGGTCACTGTCTCGCAGGCTTTTGTGCAGGGCGGATATCTGGTTATAATGTTCCTCTCCGGTTGTATCATACCGCAGGCTCCTGTATTGCCCTGCCTCATAAATTGTCTCAGCTGATATGACCGGTTTCTTTCTGTTTTTATTTATGTCTGATTCAACTGCCAGGGTGGCTGCGGTCTCGAGACAATTGAGAGCCCGTCGGCTGTCCCCGTCAGCATAACGGACAAGTGCATCAATACTTACATCTTCCAGGATAAAATTATTAGTGCCAAGTCCTTTTTCTTTATCCTGCAGTGCTCTTGTGACAATAAATTTTATATCCTCAGGAGCCAGAGGCTTCAGTACAAGCGTTTGGCAGCGGGACAGCAGCGGGGCAATAACGTTGAAGGAGGGGTTTTCAGTAGTAGCGCCGATGAGCGTAAGCAATCCGCTTTCAACGTGCGGGAGAAAAGCATCCTGCTGGCTTTTGTTAAAACGGTGGATTTCATCAACAAACAGTATGGTGTTAATACCATCATCTCTCTTTACACGCGCTTCTTCAACTATTCTTCGTATGTCTTTTACTCCGGCAAGTACTGCGGAAAAAAAAACAAAGTTAGCATCAACAGAATTGGCAAGAATAGTAGCCAGTGTTGTTTTTCCTGAGCCGGGAGGGCCCCACAGGAGCAATGATGGGATTTGCCGGAGAAGAATGAGCTGATGCAGCAGTCTCCCGGGGCCGACAAGATGGCCCTGCCCGGTGAACTCATCCAGAGATTGGGGCCGGATCCTCTCTGCAAGTGGGGTGTTGGGCAGGTTATGAGATTCCATGTGTCAGTCTTTTTGAAAGCTCTCTACTGGGAGCTGGGTGTGTTGTTAAATCGTTATATTGTTTTGTCGGTGGATCTATCTTATCTGTTTGTTATGAGTACATTATAATCAAATATCATATATTATCGATATAATTTCATTTAACGTCAAGTGACGATACATTTTTGAAAACAGTGAAGATATGTCAATTCCTTGCGCAGGTTGAACCGTGGTGATACAATGAACCCGTTCTATTCATTATATATTTGATGCGTACTCTATGAAATTTAATAATATCCTCCTGATCACTACAGATGAGTCTGATATAAAAGACATCAAGGAGGCCTTGATAGAGCACGAAGTGCTCACCACGGAAAGTCCCGCCGACGCTCCATCTATCTGCGCAAATGAAGATGTCTATCTAGTTATTGTCGAAGAGGAATTGCTTGGGCGAAGCGGAAGCCAGCTTTTTGTTGATCTGCGTAATGCCAGACCCTGGATGTCAGGTCTTCTCTTAACTGAAAAAGTCGATGAGGAACTGCTTCGCAGGGCTCTTGATATAGGGTTTACCGGCCTCCTTGAGAAACCGATCGATCCTGTTAAATTACTGAAGCGGATTTACCGGGCCATGGAATCAGCACGATTGCTGGAGGAAAATACCCGACTAAGAACTCTTTTACCGTTATACAGTTTCGGAGAGCAGTTCCTTTCCTCAACCTCTGAACAGGAGGTTTTTGACGGCCTTATAGATATTGTTGTCGAGGAGACCGGCGCTTCCCGGATCTCTGTAATGTGGTACAAAGAAGAGGAGGGTTGCCTGCGCATTGTTGCCTCCCGAGGAATTGACGCGGACCTGGTGGAATCCATACGTCTGCAGCCGGGAGACCAGGTAGCCGGATGGGTGTATCAGAAAGGCGAACCGGTCATTCTAAACCGTGATTCGCAGGAACAGTCGATCTTTGCTCCACTTCTTCAACGGATGGAAATATCTGCGGCCGTTTCTTTTCCCATAACAATGAGAGGCAAGATCCAAGGGGTTCTTAATATCAGCCAGTCTGAGGAGGAAGCAAGGTTCAGTGAAGCGGATATTGAGATGCTGGCTGTAGTTACCAGTCAGGCGGCAATGGCTCTTGCAAATGTCAGTTTTAGAACTGTATTACAGGAAAAAACCCGTGTACGTACCCTTTTCGAACAGTATGTTGCCCCTGAAGTTGCCGAATTGCTCATTTCAAGCGGCAGTGACCTGGTCGGGCTTGGTGAAATTAAGAATGTAACAGTTTTTTTTGCAGATATCAGAGAGTCGACAACTCTGGTCCAGCGTCTTGATTTAAAGGAACTCCGATCATTCCTGAATGAATTTTTTCAAATATTCACTGAAATAATTTTTGAAAGCCGTGGTACTGTTGATAAATTTATGGGGGATGCTGTTCTGGCAATTTTCGGAGCTCCCATTGAACTTGAGAACCAGAACCTGTCGGCAGTGCAGACGGCTGTAGACATCAGAGAGCAGTTTGAAAAACTTCGAATGAAATGGGTGGCCCGCCGAGAAGACTTCAGCATTATTGATATCGCCATCGGGGTGACGTGCGGGGATGTGTTTCTGGGAAATGTCGGCTCCTCCCACAGATTTGACTATACAGTGATAGGGACGCCGGTAAACATTGCCCAGAGAATTGCGGCTGCATCACCCTCAGGTCATATCCATATAACCAGGGAAGTTAATGAGTACATAGAACCGTACTTTGACATTGTTGAGGTCGGGTCTATGCGTCTCAGAGGGGTTGAAAAGCTCGTTCCGGTATATTCTGTTGGGCAGGAAAAATTTTTTTCAAAGAAGTAATGGAGAAAAATCAAAGGATTTCTGGCAGTTCTGTAAGATGTCGGCAAATTATTTTTCTTTGGTCATTGCCATGGAAGCCCAGAGGCTATCCCTTTCTTTCTGTTTTCTCAACATAGCTTTTTCAAGAGTTTTCATCTGTACACCCTCCGGACTGACCATAAAGTCAACACCCATCCTGTAGGCCTTGATATCCTCCATGTCAAACTGGTTCAACCACACTGGACGGGCAGGTATGATAAAATCGCTGAGGTCAGGTGGGATATTAATATGCAACTGCAGAAATAAAGAGTCGTCCTCTTTGGTAGTATGATAAACGTGAAAAGTCTTGAGCAGAACCTGAGTCATAAGCAGGCAGGCACCGTGCCTGGAGATGTCGACTATTCTACCGGAGAATGGGCCGGCTATTGTCGAGTTATTGACACCTGACATCACGGAAACTGAGATGGGGAGAAAATCCGCGTAGCGCTTTGAACGTCGGAGTTCTGATATCATTTTTTACTGATGACCTGTTCAAGTTGTATCATTTGCTCACCCTCCGGGTTGATCATGAACTCAACACCGATTTTGAAAGCATGAAGGTCACCTTCCTGGAAAATGTCCATCCAGATGGGGCGACTGGGAATTTTACACTCTATTATCTCTGGTTGAATGTTTATGGTCAATTGAAGAAAAACGGAATCTGATTCTTTGGTTGAGTGAAAAATATGAAAGGTGTTCATCATAACCTGGGACATGAGCAGGCAGGCCCCGTGTCGTGATATATTAATGATCCTGCCCTGAAAAGGGCCTGCTTTTGTTGTATCTTCATCACCATCTATAGCTACAACGGAGATTGGCAGAAAGCGATCATACCTTTTTGATCTTCGGAGGATCTTTGTCATAAATTCTGGGAAAGTAAACTGATTATTTCAGAGTCTTTTTCTATGTTTAGAAATTCTATGCCAATCATCCGTTCGTGGAAATCTTCTCTTTGAAACGAGTTTAACCAGACAGGCCTGGCTTCAATTGTTATACTTTTCAGAAGATGAGGAAGGTCTATTTCCATGTACAGATAAGCAGAGCTTTCCGCCCGGGTGGAGTGGAAAATGTGAAAAGAGTCGTGGTTGGTCCTGGACATGAGTAAGCATGCTCCATTACTGCAAATATCTACAACGGTCCCTGGAAATGGACCGGCCAGGTAATCATCGCTTCCTTGGGTTTTGACAAATACTGATACAGGGGTAAAGTCGGTCTGGCGCTTGCATCGGCGAAGATCAGAACTCATACATTTTTGCTCAATTTATCAATTTTCCTCAAGTCGTTTCTTCCGAGGCTGTCGATAAAATCAACACCGATTCTAAAGACTTTCATATCGTCCAGTTTCATTGAATTGAACCATACCGGCCGAGCCGCGATTTTCATAGTTTCCGAATCCTCAGGATTCTGTATTTTAATCTGGAGGCTTGAAGATGTATCTTCTCTTGTTGAATGAAAAATATGGAAATTATCTATCATGACATGAGGCATGAGCAGACAGGCACCATGATTAGAGATATTTACTATCCTCCCAGATAAAGGACCGGCGAGTTTTTGCTGGTGATTATCCCCGTCTACGAAAAGGGTGATGGGCAGGAAATCATTGTATCGTGACGATCTTCGCAGTTCAGCTGCCATTGCCAGCCTCTATTTCGGTTATAATATCCACCTGTGTCTCCGATTGGTTGCTCACCTTGTCAATAATGTTGTCCATTTTTTCACTGTCGGGGTTTACCAGGAATTCCACACCCATTTTGAATGCGCGAATATCATCCATGACAATAGGTTCTGCCCAGATGGGTCGGGCGGAAAGCTTGAAATTGTTAATCTCCGGTTCGATGCTCCCCTGGATGTCGATGTAGGAAGAGTCATCTTTATGGGTGGAACTGTAAACCTGGTATGCGTCAAGTACTCCCAGCGACATCAGCAGGCATGCGCCATACCTTGAAATGTTTATAATCCTGCCGGAAAATGGTCCTGCTTCCTTCTGTCCATTCATTCCGTTGTGGGCCTCAACTGAAACTGCAATAAAGTCGTTAAAACGTTTGGAGCGTCGCAATTCAGAAATCATTTTTTTTCACCCTGTTCTCTTTCTACTTAATTCTCTGGCGCGTAGAAGATACGCTTGAAAAAGGTTCGCAAAATGGTACACTATTTCTTTGTCAGTAAAGAAAAAGTGGCGGCAATTTCCATTTGTAATACGATTTTTTATGTATTTATCATATTATATGAGTTTCATAAAGAAAAAATTCAGACGGAAGCAATGAAAGCCTTTCGGTCTGGTAGGATTTTCTATAGATGAAAAGGAGCTGTAATGCAGTTAACAAGAAAGGAACTTGTAAGAGAACAGTGTTATGTGAACGGCAAGTGGATATCAGCCTCTGATAAAGAAACCTTTGAGGTTTCTAATCCTGCAACCGGTGAGCAGTTGGGGAATGTACCTTCTCTGGGCAGGGGTGAAACGGCTCTTGCTGTCGAGGCAGCTGAAACAGCTTATCCTGCATGGCGCAAGCTGACAGCCAAGGAACGTTCTCAGCTATTGCGCCGCTGGTTTGATCTCATAATGGAAAACCAGGAGGACCTGGCTGTGATCATGACCGCCGAGCAGGGCAAGCCCCTTGTTGAGTCACGTGGTGAAATTGCATATGCAGCTTCATTCGTAGAGTGGTTTGCTGAAGAGGGGAAAAGAGTGTATGGCGATACCATTCCCATGGCACAGCACGGCAAAAGGATCATCGTCATTAAAGAATCCGTAGGTGTCTGTGCGGCCATTACACCATGGAACTTTCCTTCGGCCATGATAACGCGAAAGGCAGCCCCCGCACTTGCCGCGGGATGCACAATAGTCGTAAAACCTGCGTCCCAGACTCCACTCTCCGCACTGGCCCTTGCATATCTTGCAGGTGAAGCCGGCATTCCTCCCGGAGTCTTTAATGTGCTCACCGGGTCGGCATCTGAAATAGGAGAGGAACTCACGGGTAATCCTGCAGTCCGAAAGCTGAGTTTTACAGGTTCGACGGAAATCGGCAAGAAGCTCATGCAGGCCTGCGCATCCAACGTAAAAAAAATATCCCTGGAACTCGGCGGGCATGCCCCATTTATCGTTTTCGACGATGCAGATCTTGACGCAGCTGTTGAGGGGGCAATTGCCTCTAAATACCGTAACAGCGGCCAGACCTGTGTCTGTGCCAACCGGATGATTGTCCAGAACAGCATCTACGATGAATTTGCTGACAAACTTGTAAAGGCCGTAACCTCGCAGCTCAAGATGGGGAATGGGTTTAACGAGGGAGTTAACCAGGGCCCGCTTATCGATCTCAATGCTGTTGTCAAGGTAGAGGAACAGATAAAAGACGCTGTTGAGAAAGGGGCAAAAATTGCCTGCGGGGGAAATCGGGGTACAGCTGGTGGATTCTTTTTTGAACCAACGATTCTTCTTAATGTCATCCCTACAATGGTTATCAGCAGAGAAGAAACCTTTGGCCCCGTAGCCCCACTCTTCTCTTTTGAAACAGAAGAAGAGGCTGTTGCCCTGGCAAATAATACCCCTTATGGACTGGCCTCATACTTTTTCAGCAGTAACGTCAGCCGGGTCTGGCGGGTGGCCGAAGGGCTGGAATATGGAATGGTGGGTATTAACACCGGTATCATGTCGACAGAGTCAGCCCCTTTCGGCGGTATGAAAGAGTCGGGTGTAGGCCGGGAAGGTTCAAAATACGGTATTGATGAATACCTGGAGATGAAATATCTCTGCCTTGGAGGCATAGAGGACAGTTAAGAGTTCAGCAGCTGCTGGAAAGGGGAATATGACTTACAGGTCATCGCTGTCGACAAAAGCATAGGCACTGTGTTTGTGGATTGATTCAAAGCTTTCCACCTCCACTGTAAACCAGTCGATACCAGAATGGTTCAAAGCCATCTGGGAAACCATGCGCACAACGTCTTCAACAAACATCGGATTGGCATATGCCTCTTCCGTGACGAATTTTTCATCAGGCCTTTTCAGCAAAGAGTAAAGTTCACATGAACCGCATTTTTCCACAAGGTTGATCAGATCTTCCAGCCAGATGAACCTGATGGGTTTGACTGTAAGTTTCACTTCGGCCCTCTGGTTATGGGCTCCAGAACTGCTTATTTCCTTTGAGCAAGGACATAATGTGGTTATCGGTACCACTACTGAAAGCAGCAGTTCCTCCACTGTATTGATACTTCCGATAAAAGAGCACTCATATTCCATCAGGCTTGCAGTTTTGCTGACCGGGGCCTTTTTGGAGATGAAGTATGGAAAGGTCATTTGCATTCCGGCTTTTTCAGCCTGAAGTTTTTCCCGCACTTCAGCCAGCAGTTCCGGAAAGATTGTTGCACTCATGTCCTCCTTGTATGTATGAAGAACCTTAGTGAATACTGAAACGCAGCTTTCCCTCACATGATGAGGCATTGCAGCTTTCATGCTGATTTTTGCCACAGTCTGCTGCAGTGATCCTGTTTTTTCACGGATACTGACAGGACAGGTAAAATCTTTAATTCCTACACTATGCAGTTTCATAGAACCGGTCTGAAATGGAATTGGTTAAACTGAAAACCAGACCATTACTGTATTTTTATGGGGACGACAAGAGACATTTATCCAGACATAATAAATGATAGCGTCGGAAACAATAACTTCTTTATTTGAATGAAGGTCAAGAGTATGGTAGCTTAATATCTTTAAATAACAATGTAATATGGACATTATGAACCCTGACGACAAAGTCCGCATAGATAAGTGGCTGTGGGCTGCAAGGTTTTATAAAACCAGGTCTATAGCGACAAAAGCTGTCAGCGGCGGGCACGTTCATTTGAACGGTCAGCGCATAAAACCTTCCAGGTCTCTGCAGATTGGTGATGAGTTGCACATCCGGCGCGGATTGACAGAGTTTGTGGTCATTGTTCTTGAGATGAGTGACAGGAGGGGACCGGCAACTGTAGCAAGGACCCTCTACCAGGAAACTGGCGAGAGTGTTGCGCGGAGGGAAAAAACCGCGAAACAGAGGCGCCTGCAAAATACCACTGATCCTGGCCCGAGCCGCAAGCCGGACAAACGGGATCGGAGAAAAATACGAAAGTTCATACGAAAAGATTAATAACCTTTATGATTAAATGATGAGGAGAAGAGAATGAAGAAAGTTGAACGGGCATTAATCAGCTTAACAGATAAGTCAGGAATAGAGAGCTTTGCCCAGGCGCTGTCCGACCTGGGTGTAGAGATTCTCTCAACTGGTGGTACTGCGAAGAAAATGAGGGACAATGGAATTCCCGTAAAAGATGTTTCAGAGTTTACCGGTTTTCCGGAAATGCTTGACGGCCGGGTCAAGACACTTCATCCACTGGTCCATGGTGGTATTCTCAATCAGAGGGAAAATCAGGATCATCAGCAGCAGTGTGTTGAGCATGGCATAAAGCCCATCGATATTGTTGCTGTTAATCTCTATGCCTTTGAAAAAACAGTCGCAGATCCAAACTGCAGTCTACCGGATGCCATTGAAAATATTGATATTGGCGGACCGACCCTCCTCAGGGCGTCAGCGAAAAATTTTCAGGATGTCACCGTGATTGTCGATCCGGAAGATTACGGTAAGGTCCTGAGCGAGATCAGGGAAACAGGTAATACTACCCTTAAGACAAGGTTCAGGCTTGCCGTCAAAGTGTTCCAGATGACATCAGGATACGATACAACCATTGCCAAATGGTTAAGCCAGGTAGACGTTGAAACAAATCCCTATTTTTAAGGAAGAGAATCATGCAGAAAATGGCTGTTCTTGTTTCGGGTAGCGGCAGAACACTCGATAATTTCCATGAACGTATCCAGAAAGGAATTCTGAATGCGTCTGTCGAGGTTGTCATATCAAATGTTTCCACTGCGCTGGGACTGGAAAAGGCAAAGAATTACGGTTACCCGGCATTTCATGCTGTGGGAAACGAGGCAACCAACAAAATTATTGCAGACTTCGACATAGACCTTGTCGTCCTGGCAGGCTATCTGAAGCTCTACGCGCCGCCTGATAATCTCAAACGTTCAGTCTTGAACATTCATCCATCACTGATTCCGGCCTTTTGTGGTGACGGATGGTACGGCCATTTTGTTCATGAAGCTGTTAAAGCCAGGGGGTGTGTTGTGAGCGGTTGTACAGTGCATTTTGCCAACGAAGTGTATGATGAAGGCCCCATTATTGTTCAGAAATGTGTCGCCCTTGATTATGATGATACACCTGATGATATTGCTGCCAAGGTCTTTACGGCAGAGTGTGAGGCCTATCCCGAGGCCATCAACCTGGTTGACACCAGGGGTAAGGATTTCTATTGGAACAGGGTGTGAAACAAGATGGCTAAACAGGTAATAATGACAGCCCAGGATATCGACCGCAGCCTTAACCGGCTGAGCCTTGAAATTCTGGAACGCAACCACGGGATAGAGAATCTGGCTGTTATAGGCATTCATACTGGAGGCGTATATCTCGCCGAAAGAATCCGTCGTGAAATCGACAGTCGTGAAAAGGGATCAATAAAAACCGGGAACCTGGATATTACACTTTATCGTGATGACTGGAGCCTTATATCGCAGAATCCCATCGTCCGAAAGACAGATATTGGATTCCTCCTTGAAAATCAGAAAGTAGTGCTGGTTGATGATGTTATTTTTACCGGCAGAACAATTCGGGCGGCCATGGATGCGATTATGGATTACGGACGACCTGATTCTATCCAACTGGCCGTACTCGTTGACCGGGGGGGAAGAGAGCTGCCCATTCAGCCTGATTATGTCGGCATGACGGTTATGGCTGGTGAAAATGAACGGGTGGATGTACTCCTGGAAGAAAAATCAGGACGTGATGAAGTTGTCGTTTTTGAAAAGGAGTGAAGCTGAATAAATCGACTGGAAATGTCAGTGCATTTATATGACTAGGAAGCCTGGTAAAATTAACCGTTGTGATGATCTTGAAAAGATTTGTCAACGGGTGAAGGAAAAGTCAGTCAGTTATGATAAATACAATTTCACTGATCGTTATAACGATTTTCTGAAAGCTTTTTTTGATCTGTGCCAGGAATTTGACTCCCTGGAGGAATTTTATCGGATTTGCGTTGCCGTCCCCCTTGAGATGACAGGGCTTGAGTGCGCACTTTATCTTTACGACGAAACAAACGATGCCCTTCAGCTGGTCTGCGACACAGTACGGGGAGTCCTTGACATACCAGAGCCCGCGCCGTTGCCGGTCAGCATTCTCCAAACTGCTTACGAATCAAACACTTCCTACATCGTTCCCATCTACAGTAAATCGACAGTTGAATCCCAGACCGAGGATTCGGCATCCGGGGACAGGTTTTCATTTGAAGATGTATACGGTAAAAACAAGATTTTCGGTATGTTTGAAGTACAGGGAGTTGAACAGCTGTCGCAGTCAGATAAATTCTTCTTCCAGAAGTATTGCAACCGGATTGGCTATAATCTTCATAACAGGCTGATTGCCAACCAGAATATCGCCCATCTCAAATTTATCAATAATCTGGTCATGGATATTGAACACAATATTATTGTGCCCAATATGTATTTCAAGCATATTTTCAACCAGCTCAAAAAAAAGATTCTGGAGCTCAACGAGCTGAAAGCACAATTCAGGCATTTGCCATGGCCGGAAAACTATGTCAATGAATACAAACAATGTCTCTCCCGGTGTGATGGCATTTATATGGAAATGCTTACCTATCATCAGGAACTGGTAAAACACCACGCCAATACAAGTCTGTTTCTGGAAAGTCTTTTCAGACGGGAACATTTTAAAAAGGGGCATCTTGTCCTGCGCACCAGGCGATGCTTTGTGGAAAAGGAGGTTATCCTGCCACAGCTGGAGCACTATGCCAGTAGGTTGCGGATCGCCAATGTTATAGTTGAAAGACCCCGGAACATGCTTGAAGAGGAGTTCCAGATTCTCGTTGATGTCGGTTTGCTGTCCCAGGTATATGCCAACCTTTTCTCCAATGCTGCAAAGTACGCCGGGGAAGTAATTGACCATCACGGTAATCCGCGCAAAGCACTTGCATACGGCAGGGAACTTATAGAAAATTATCCCGAAGAGGATAAACAGGGTATCAAATTCAATGTGTTCACAACTGGAGTACACATTGACGAAGAGGAAGCGCTAAAACTTTTTGAGGAAGGAGTGCGTGGCAAGGGTAGTGAAAAACATCCTGGCACCGGACACGGTCTCGCTTTTATTAAGCATGTAATTGAACTCCATGGCGGCAAGATAGGCTATGAGGCAACTCAAGAAGGGAATAATTTTTACTTTATTCTTCCCATCCCCCCTTCCGCAAAACTGCCGGGATCGGAAGAGAGTAAAAGTTAATCAACCTTGAACGTTCTTCAGGTTAGTTTCTATTTCTCCTTTTTGCAGACTTATCCAACCGTATTATTTAGAGGGTACCTGTAGCTTGCCATATTAAGGATAGTTTAATAGGAGTCCTTTGTGAAAATATCTCTTAATTCTCCATTTAAGATCGAATTGAAATGAACAATAAAAAATCCGGAAAATCGCCCATGGAACTGCTGGCGCCGGTCGGCTCCTTTGCCTCATTTGAGGCAGCTCTCGATGAGGGTGCTGATGCAGTTTACGTTGGCGCGCCGGAGTTGAATGCCCGTGCTCTCTCACGTGATTTCACTTACACGGAAATTAAGGCCATGATCCGGCAGGCTGCCCAAACAGGTGTGAAATTCTATATCGCCATGAACAGCCTGCTGAAAGAAGATGAAGTTGCAAGGGCTGTTGAATGCCTGGCGTATCTGGAAGAATTGAAACCGGATGCACTCATAATACAGGACCTGGGCCTTTTTTATCTGGCACAAAAGTATTTTCCGGGTCTTGATCTCCATGCAAGCACCCTGATGTCTGTACATAATTCCCTGGCGGTGAAGCAACTTGTGGACCAGGGATTCAAAAGGGTTGTATTGCCCAGGGAAATGTCAATTGCTGAGATAGGAATACTGTTCCGAAAGACCGGAGCAGAACTGGAGGTGTTTATTCATGGAGCCATGTGTTTCAGCTATTCCGGTTTGTGTATGTTCAGCAGTCTCCACGGCGGGAAAAGCAGCCTGCGGGGCCAGTGTGTGCAGCCTTGCCGCCGCAAGTACACATGGCAAAAGAAAAAGGGGAGAAGCAGCGGTCGTCAGTCAGGCGGCAGGGGAGCCGGTTACCTGTTTTCCATGAACGATCTGAGCGGGATACAGCACTTGGAAGAACTGGCAGATGCCGGGGTGGCATCACTGAAAATAGAGGGGCGGCTTAAAAGCGGCGAGTATGTTCGAAAAACAGTAAGGGCATACAGGCTTATGCTGGATAACCTTACCACGACGCCGGCGGCCAGGAAAAAAATTGTCGTTGAAGCTCGTCGGCTCCTCGACGAAGCCATGGGGAGGAAACGTTCGTCAGGTTTTTTTCTTAACAGTCGTCCCCAGCAGGCAATCACACCACATCTTTCCGGAAATATTGGAACTATGGTGGGTAAAGTGCATAGCCTCGATACTGTTTCACTGAAAGGAGGAAAACAGTTTTCCGTAATAACGGTATCACTGCGTCATCCAGTCAGTGTGGGTGACAGGCTCCGGCTTCACAATGAAAAAAGCGGAGAAAGGACGAATTTCACCCTCAAATCCCTCAAAGTCGGGCAGCGTGCCGCAACCTCGGGTAAAGCCGGCCAGAAAGTAAGGATTACTCTGCAGCAGAAAGTTCCAGGTCGGTCGGTAAAGATGTTTCAGGGCAGTCTTTTCAGGGTGGATGTGAGCACTGGTAGACAGGACGAGAAACGTTCGAGGGAACGATTGCTGAAGCCACAAATAAAGAAAATTGCACCGGATACAAACAGGGTTGAGTCTATCCTTGCTGATCTTTCCGGAAAATCCCCTTTGACGCAAGGGAGGTATGTACCACATGGAGTCTGTTCCGGAAAAAAGATGAAAACGGAAAGACTGCAATGGTGGGTAAAGGTTGGTTCAATCAGGGACATGAACATCAGGCTCCCGGTTCGGCCTGAAAAATATGTTCTGCCGCTGGGTCCGGAAAACCTGGAAGACGGTCTCAGATTATTCAAAAAATACAATGGATTTATTGTGTGGTCTCTACCGCCCATAATTATGGAAGAGAACCTGGGCTGGTATTCCAGGGCACTGGCAACACTTGAGGAAAAGGGCTACCGGGAATTCCAGTCAGGACATTTTTCACAATCAGGGATGTTCAGTCGATTTAATGAGAAGCAGCATACGGTATCCATCTATGGAAACTATACTGTAAATATCTTAAACAGCCCTGCTCTTGAGGAGATGAGGGAACTGGGTTTTGCCGGGGTGCAGTTTTCCATTGAAACGGATGGTAATAACCTTGATGCGGCACTGAAAAATTTTAACCGGATGGCAGGAAAAGTGGGTGGTGACAAGACTTTCCTCGTGGGGCTGTACGTCTATGGCCGCCCTCCGCTTTTTACAGCCCGGCTTGATGACCCTGCTTATAACTATGGCAAGAGGTTTGTCAGCCCCAGGGGGGAGGAATATGTGCTCAGTCGAAATAATGACATGACCATTGCCCGTTCGGTTATTCCATTTGATCTGCTCGACAACCAGAAGAAACTGGAAAAAACGGGTATTGATTATCTGCTGGTCGATCTCAGTGACGGGAACATGAAAAAAAATGTGTCGGAATTTATTACCCATTACAGTCAGAAAGGAAAACGTTCTGCCGGAATGTCGGGTAATTTTTCTGCAAACCTAGCTTGATTTTAACCTGAGGTATTTTTTCCATATCATGCCTGACCCTAAAACAGTAGTCATTTTCGGCGGCCTGGGACTGGGAGATAACCTGGTCCAGATGGTTCTGGGAGAAAATGCCCGGGAAGCCGGGCATCAGGTTACCATGCTCAGTAGTATCATGTGTGAACTTTCTGCCTGGTTTCCTGAACATACTTTTCTGCCGTCCATTCAGCCTGAGCAGTTTGAAAGTGTGTTAAATAAATATGACCATGTTCTCTGGGCCCATGATACATTTTATCCCATATCCCCGGAACTGAAAAGCAGGTGGATCAGTTATGAGAAATATTTTCATAAACAGTACAACCGGGTTGAAAACATGGCCCTGGCTTCAGGAGAGATTTTTGGAATCGCCGAGCCTGTCCTTAATAACGGGATTGTCATTCCGGAAGGGCTGCAGTGGAGGCACCACGAGAAACGGGTTGTCATCCACCCCACAAGTGCTGAGGTAAGCAAGAATTGGCTTCCTTCAAGGTTTCTCAAACTGGCGGAGCGTCTTGCCGAAGCCGGCTTTGAGGTTGTTATTATCATGAGTGCCCCGGAAAAACCTGCATGGGAACCTGTCATAGGCAACCGTTTTCCCCTGATCGGCTTTGATACCGTGGAAGGCTGCGCCAGGTTTATCTATGAATCAGGCTATTTCATTGGTAATGATTCGGGTGGAGGTCACCTGGCCTCCAATCTGAATATTCCTGTCTTAAGTATTCACGGACGGAGGAGCAAAGCCAGGGATTGGCAGCCGGGCTGGGGGACAGTTGAAGTCGTCTCGCCCAGCCTCAACCTTATTGGCAGCCGGCTTCGCCAGCATTACTGGAAATATTTCCTGCCGGTTGGAACAGTGGTAAAATATTTTCGCAGCCTGGTAGGAAGCGTTGAGGTATCGTAAAATATGTGTAATGTCCATAAATGAGTTTTCAGCACACAGAAGAAGTCCTTCCCCGTCCTTTCTTCTTACCTTGACAAAAACAAGGCTTTCCTTTAGTACTGCACGTTTATACACCGTGTATTCTCCCTGGTTGACGCACCCATCCGGTCAGCCAGGCATGATAAAAATTGTGAGCTTCCCCGGCAGGATTTCTGTTGCTCTGTAATAGAAGATATTCATGACGAACAAAGAAATTATTTCCAGGCTTTATCCTGTTATAAAGCCTTACCGCGGCAAACTTGTCCTGGCTGTGATCGGCATGATCATAGTCGCCGGCCTTCAAGCAGCCCAGGCATGGATTGTGAAGTATGTGGTTGACGATATTTTTGTCAATAAAGATGAGACCCTGCTGAAACTTCTTCCCATAGCCTTGATAGTTCTTTTTTCTGTGAAAGGCATTTTTTACTTTATTTATTCATACGCTCTCGAGGGTGTGGGCCAGAGTGTCATACGTGATCTGCGGGACAGAATATACGTACATATCCACAGCCTGTCCCTGAATTTCTTTCACAAAAATTCCACCGGTAGCCTGACCTCACGGATAATCAACGATGTCGCTCTACTGCAGGGTGCTGTGTCGAATGCCCTTATCAGGATACTGAAAGATGCTGTCTCTGTTGTCGGCCTTCTTGTTGTAGTTTTTTATATGGACTGGCGCCTTGCAACTCTTTCAATTGTATTCCTTCCTCTTGCCTTTACACCGATTGTCTACTTTGGCAGGAGGTTCCGTAAGATCGGTACCGACTACCAGGAAACGCTTGGTGAAACCTCCGGTATCCTGCATGAGACAATCGCCGGAGCAAGGATTGTCAAGGCATTCTGCATGGAGCATTACGAGAGGATACGGTTTGGCAAAAAAATTGATACCATTTATGACATTCTCATGAAGGACAACTGGTACCGGAGCGTGTCACATCCCCTGATGGAAGTCATTGGGGGCCTGGCCATGGCGCTCATTATCTGGTTTGGTGGTTACCAGGTGCTGAAAGGAAACTCGACTCCCGGTTCCTTTATGGCTTTTCTGACAGCCCTTATTATGCTGTATGAACCGATAAAAGGGGTCAGTAAGATCAACTCCACAATACAGACCGGTATGGCTGCAGCCAACAGGATTTTTACCTTGCTGGATATTCGCTCAGACATAATTGAAAAGGAAGGTGCAGATGAGCTGCCGCCGTTTAAGGATACTATTGAATTCAAAGATATTGATTTTTTCTACAATGACGAAGAGCCGGTCCTGCATAATATCAATTTGCAGGTAAAAAAAGGAGAGGTCCTTGCAGTTGTTGGCCCGAGCGGCAGCGGCAAGACTACTTTGTCCAATCTCATCCCGCGGTTTTATGATGTCCATCATGGAGAACTTCTTATTGACGGGAAGGATACGATGGATGTTACGCTTAAGTCATTGCGGAAACAGATAGCCATTGTCACCCAGCAGACCATTTTGTTCAACGATACGGTCTACAATAATATTGCCTACGGCCGGGAAGGATGTTCCAGGGAAGAGGTCGAAGAAGCCGCCCGGGTGGCCTATGCAATCGATTTCATCCAGGAACTCCCTCAGGGTTTTGATACGATAATTGGTGAATCCGGAGCAAGGTTGTCCGGGGGAGAGCGGCAAAGGCTTTCCATTGCCAGGGCACTGCTCAAGGACACTCCTATCCTGGTACTTGACGAGGCAACCTCATCCCTTGATACCGAGTCTGAACGCCAGGTACAGAGAGCGCTTGAAAACCTCATGCAGCACAGAACAACAATTGTTATTGCACATCGATTGTCAACCATCAAGAACGCTGACCGGATAATTGTTTTAAAAGACGGAAAGATTGTGGAGGAAGGCACGCACGATGAACTGCTTGCCCAGCACGGTGAGTATGAACTCCTTCATAAGATGCAATATATTGACTGACAGCAGAATACTTATCTGCATTATACCTGAAGAGAATTTTAAGCCGTGAAAATTTTCTGGAACATCCTTTCCGTATCCTGAAGGTCATACATCAGCCAGGAAAAACCACCACCTGAAATATGCAGACATCTGTACAGCAAACAGCACAGCGGATAAATTCATGGCTGCTTCCATTGTTGGCACTGAGCCTGACAGTGTCCACCTCAGCTCTCAGCGTGCTCGCCATCCTTATTTTCATTGTCTGGATTTTTGAGGGAAATTACCGGGATAAAATTTCAGAGATATTCAGCAACAGCGTAAGTATTGCCGTTATTTTCTACCTCGCTCTCCATGTTGTCGGGCTGCTGTGGAGTGAAGACAAATCAGGTGGATTCAGCATGCTTGAGAAACAGTGGAAACTCATGCTCATGCCTGTTTTCCTTACAATTGTTCAGCCAGAACATCGCAGAAGGTATGTCTGTTTTTTTCTGGCTGGACTGATTGGAGTTATGCTGGCTACGTACCTGTCCTGGTTTGACTTGTTCCATTATGGCGGGGCCTCGCCGGAACATCCTACGAGAAGACTGTTTCATATTGTCTATAACCCCTTGCTGGCGCTGGGGTTTTATCTTGTGGCCCATGAGGCCCTCTGGGGAAGGCTGACACCCGGCAAAAGATCGTGTGTCATCATTATTGCACTTGCGATGGCTCTGAACATGTTCATTACGGAGGGCAGAGCAGGGCAGGTCGCTTTCTTTGCCATGCTGGGGCTTCTTTTTCTCCAGTATTTCAGAAAAAATATCTTCAAAGGACTCATTATAGCGGGTGTTGTGTTACCTCTCATATTTGTAGCCGGGTATAAACTGAGCCCAACCTTTCACAAACGGGTGAATATGGTTGGTGAAGAGGTGAGCAGTTTTACTGACAATCCCAACACCTCCATTGGGTTGAGACTGCTGTTCTGGAAGAATTCATTGGAGATCATTAAAAATAACCCTGTATTTGGCGTAGGCACGGGAGATTTTGGCAGGGAATATGCAAAGATTAACAGTATCTCATCGCCCGGGATGGTTGCCACCGACAACCCGCATAACCAGTATGTGCTTGTTCTCTGTCAGTTTGGTCTCCTGGGCCTTGTCTCACTGTTAGCCATATTTTATGAGCAGTTAAGACAGGCTTTTGCTGTTGACGATGAATTCAGGAGGATCCGTTTTGCATTCCCTATTTTCTTCCTGGTCATTATGTTGAGTGAATCATACCTGATTGTTTATGAAACCGGGTTTGCCTTTTCCCTTTTCAGCGCTGTTTTTTACAGGGCCGAGCATTGTTAACGGATTGTATTTCGGTATAACTTAATAAAGAAGAATCGAGACTCATTAACTGATATTACAGAGCATGTATCGAAAATGGTTTCCCCCGCGCGTCATTGGCTGATTTTATCATACCGCTCAAATATTGACGGTTCAGCCTGTGCCCAGCATATAGACGACCGACTTCCTTTTTTTGAGAAGAAAGGTGTGTCGCCGGTAATGCTGACCGGTCCAATCGGCAGACGTTATGATCACAGGCCGCATTTTCGAAGCTGGTCTGTCGCGCCTTCCGGGATCCGTTTTGAATTGCGTCATTACCTGCGTAGGCGTTTTACGAAAAGATGGCAGTTCAAAAGCGTTGAAACTCTGCTCCTGCTTCCGGTACTTCCTTTCTATCTTCTCGAAAAGATTATTATTAACCTGGAAAGCGAGTGGTCCTGGTTTTTTCTGGCTTATATCCGGGGATATATTTTATGCCGCCGTTACCGCCCCGAGGTTATTTATTCAACAGGTGGGACTCCATCAGCTCATGCAGCGGCAAGGTTGATAAGCCGGACAACAGGATTACCCTGGCTGGCTGAAACGCAGGATCCCCTTGTTCATGATCATGACTGGTCCAGGTCTAAAAGGGTCCGCAGGATATACGAATGGATGGAGCATGATATCTGTTCTAATGCAGACGGTTTTATTTTTCTGGCACAGGCAGCCCGGAAGAACATGGCGGACAGGACAGGGATGTCAAATTGCGGCAGGGTTATTTATCCTGGCGCAAATCCGGCCTTTTTTCAAAAGGGACTTTATGTGAAAGGCCCTCAATGCCATTTTGCCCACTTTGGTACCCTCGCCGGCAGTCGTAATCTTGTGGTATTTCTCAAGGCTGTCAGTACCCTGATTGATAACGGCAAGGTAGATCGCGACCTTATCAGAATAGATGTTTACGGGTCCCTTGACAGCGCATCGCAAAAGTCTGCTAAGCAAATGGGGTTGAAAGATCTGCTGATAGATCATGGTCCGCTTGCCCGAAAGGATGCGCTTGCCGCCATGCAGAAGGCCGACTGTCTGCTGCTCGTGCAAAACACAATATTTTTCTCGTCGGAAACCATCCCGTCAAAAGTCTACGAGTATATGCAAAGCGGGAGGCCCATTCTCGGCCTGATCCATCACAACATCGAACTGACAGAAATGTTGAATAAGAACGGATATTTTGTAGCTCCAGCAGAGGATGTGGCAGGTGTGAAAGCTGAAGTTGAAAAAATAATTGACGCGTTCCGGCAGAACTCTCTCTCGTCATATGAACAAAGCGATGTGTTGACGGTCAACAATGCTGTCGATCAGTTGATCCATATAGGAGAAGATGCCGTGATACAGATACGATGAACAGCCCTGAATCCCGCAAGAGAAATATTATCCCGCCAGCAGCAAAAGAGTTACTTCACGGTCGATGATTTATTTTGCATACCTTTTGCAGACCGGATGTTTGATGTAGTTTTTACAGTGTAGTGCTTGAGCATTTCGATTATAATGTCCGGGTCAGGGCGGTAAAGGAAATGGTGCGTGTGGTCAGGCAGGGAGGAAGGCAGGTAATCGGTCTGCCGAACCAATGCAGTTAACCTTACCGCTATTCATATGAATAGCGTAAAAAAAAACGTGGGGCCGTATACTGATGAACGCCGGCCTTATGACCTGTCAGATGAAATACAGCCTGCAGGGTAAATGTCGGGCAGATGCGTGATACAGTGAGCAGGGAAACAGCACTTCATTTTCTTCGCAGGTTCCAGAGAATGCTGTTCCGGATATCAGGAGTATTTAAATCGTATGAAGGTAAACTTACCATTCTCACCTTTACCAGAGAGTAGGAATTGAAACTTCCTCTTGTACTCTGTATTTTCGGGACCCGACCTGAAGCCATAAAAATGGCGCCTGTTATCCAGGAACTGGGAAAGTATGGTAATCGGGTCCGCACAAAGGTCTGTGTGACTGCCCAGCACCGTGAAATGCTTGATCAGGTCCTGGGGCTTTTTATGATTACACCGGATTATGACCTGGATATCATGCGGGAAGGACAGGACCTGTATGACCTTACTGCCAGACTTCTCGAAAAACTCGGCCCTGTGATGGAAAAAGAAGAACCGGATCTGGTACTGGTGCACGGTGACACTACAACGACTATGGCCGCATCACTGGCAGCTTATTACGGTGAAATAGCAGTTGGCCATGTTGAGGCGGGCCTTCGTACCGGCGATAAATCCCGTCCTTTTCCCGAAGAGATAAACAGGAGGATAACGGGATTACTTGCGGATCTACATTTTACACCGACCGAAAAAGGGAGGAAGAACCTTCTCCGGGAAGGGGTAGTGCCTGAGAGTATCCATGTTACCGGCAATACAGTTGTTGATGCACTTTTTCAAGTTAAGAACCGGATAGAGCAGGACGAAAAACTGTGCCACCGTTTGACAGAAAAATTTTCATGGCTTGACATAAACAGGAGGCTGGTTGTGATTACCGGCCACCGCCGGGAGAATTTCGGCAGGGGAATGGAGGAAATCTGTCAGGCCCTGGTAGACCTTTCTCGGAAATGGTCCGATGTGGATTTCGTCTATCCGGTTCACCTGAACCCGAACGTGCTTGAACCGGTGGATCAGATTCTCCGCGCAGCAGACCGGAATAATCTTCATTTGATTGAACCGCTCGATTACCTTTCCTTTGTTTATCTTCTGCTACAATCAGATGTCGTGCTCACTGATTCCGGTGGTATTCAGGAGGAGGCCCCCTCGCTGGGCAAACCAGTGGTTGTTATGCGGGAAACTACAGAGAGGCCGGAGGCTGTAGAGGCAGGGACAGTATGCCTGGCCGGCACATCAGGGGATGTCATTGTTGAAAAAGTATCAAAGCTCCTTTCCGATAGCGGGTATTATGCGGAAATGAGCCGTGCCGTCAATCCATATGGTGACGGGCTCGCCGGAGGGAGAATTGCCCGGGCAGTTACGGAATACCTGGAAAATAAATAGTTGGATGGCAGCAGGATGAGTAATACACCACAATCCGGGTTCACTTTTCTTGAAGTAATGATTGCCGTTGCAGTCATTGCCATCGCAGTGGTCACCCTTATCGGTTCACAATCACAGAGTGTTTCAACAGCTACCGTGTCACGTGAAAACATAATGGCATCACTCCTCGCCCAGAAAAAGCTCTCTCAACTGGAATCATTGGGTTTTGACGAGCTCTACTCTGAAGAAGGTGATTTTGAAGACAGCTCTACAAATTACAGATGGCAGACAGACGTGAATACCCTGAGCGGTGACGAAACAGGCATTGAAGGCACTGATGATATGCTCAAAACAATTGATCTGAATATTATGCTGGGTGAGAATAATAGAGTGGTATATAGCGTGAGATCAATTGTCATGAAAAAAATTATACCGGAAGAAAAGTGACAACCAGTCTGAAAAAAAAATTCCCGCTGCCAGATTGTGAAAAAGGGATGACCCTGCTGGAAGTGATGCTGGCTATTATGATGCTGGCTACGGTTATGGCCATGATCTCAATTTCAATTTCCGGCAGTGTTAATGTTATTGATGCTACTGAAAAACAGGGTGAAATTTATTATCGTGCCCAGGTGACACTGCAGAGAATAAGCGAAGATCTTGTATCGGCACTTCTCGTTGAAGGAATTGAATTCACAGGCAGCAGCTCAGAGAATTCAGGTGAAACAGGAAATCTTCTGGAGTTCACTTCTACTGCACACATTGTTTTTGATCAGGAGAACGACCATCCTGGAATTGCCCTGATATCATATACTCTGAAGCCAGACCCGGACAATGATAATGAATTTGTTCTGCTCCGTTCTGACACCGTGCTCAGAACATTTGACCAGACAGCCGATTACAGAGATGAAGAGAAAGATGGATTTCTTCTCGGTGACCGGTTGCGATCAGTTAAATTCTCCTATTTCAACGATGCAGGTGAGGAGTTTGATACCTGGTCATCAGAACCTCAAGACAGTGATGACGAGCTGGACAGAAGACTGCCGGTATCCATTAATGTTACCCTTGAGTTCTGGCTGAATCATGAAGATGAGACCTCAATCGAGTTTACGACGGGAGTCATGCTTCCCATGGGACTGTTAAATACCGAGGTCAGTCCGGGGGGGAACAGTGCATAACCGTAATCAGTCAGGCATGGCGCTGGTACTTGCGCTTTTGGCTGTCAGCTTTCTGATTGCCATAACAGTTCAGCTGTTTAACTCTGTTAACTGGCAGGTGCAGGCCTCATCAAATTTTCGTGATAGCATCAATATTGATGCCATGAACCGCTCGGCTCTGAGCATGGCAAGGGCAGCATTGCTGGCGGACCAGAACGCAAATAATTTTGACTCCCATTTTGATGACTGGAGTGCACTGGAAAAAAACAATATGGACACCCTGTTCGAAGATTCTGATATTTCTATTACTATCACGGATCTGTCTGGCAAGTTGCAGGTCAATGCCCTGGTTTCCGTTGAGAAAGATGCAAAACAGCGCCAGGCCCGGGAATACCTTCAGTATAGCCTGTGGGTGAGGTTTCTTACTTCCGGCAGGTTCGCTGTTGAAGACGAGATAGAAGCGGCAGTCCTCATAGATTCCATTAAAGACTGGATAGATGAAGATGACGAAGAAAGGGATAACGGTGCGGAAAAAGGATTCTATCAGTCACTTGACAATCCTTACTCCCCAAGAAATAACCCTGTTCAGTACCCTGAGGAATTATTGTTAATTCGGGGCATGACCAAAGATATTTTTTATGGTAATGAAGAATACTCCGGTATATCGGATTATTTGACCGTAACCGGAAGGGACGGTATGATAAATATCAACACTGCACCTGAGCAGGTTCTGAAGGCACTGGCCGAAGATCTGGACGATGAGATGGTGCAGAGTCTGATTGAGTTCAGGCAGGAGGAAGAAAACAAGAATTCTCTTGCCAATGCCCAATGGTACCGGCAGGTCAGCGGTTTCCCCGGAGATATTTCGCTGAGCCAGGACTTGCTAACAGTAATAAGCTATTATTTCAGAGTATCTTCTTCTGTACAGATGAGGGAAATGTCCAGAAAAGGAAGCGGAGTCATATATCGCGACGAAAGCGGAGCCCAGAGACTGTTGCGCTGGGATATAGAGTAGAGTTGAATGAAAAAAAAGATCCTTGGCATAGATATAAATGACTGTTTCCTGTCCGCTGTTGTTATTGAACAGAGCAGGCAGGAAATTCGTATATTATCATGCGGTTCTGTCGGGATTGATGGAGAAACTTCCATAAATGAAATACTCCCTGAACTCCTTGAACAGGTATCATGGAGCGGCGGAATGTCCTGCTGCGGAATTTCTTTGTCAGGTGCCAGCCTGCGGAACCTTTCTATTCCGTTTATCGATAAAGGCAAAATTAATCAAATACTGCCATTTGAACTGGAAGATCAGCTCATCACCCCGGCCAGTGACCAGATTGTCGAATACTCCATAACAGGTACTTCAGACCAATCCAGTCATGTTCTTGTTGCTGGTATCGAAAACAGGGTTCTGCGGCATCACCTTGAAAATCTGCAATCATCAGGTCTTGACCCCGACATTCTTACTTTTCGGATAGTTGCTCTTGCGGAACAGCTGCTGCACGATGGGAAATCAAACCCAAGCTTTCTCCTGCTTGACGCAGGGCTTCATTCCATAAGTATCCTTAATGTCCACCAGGGACAGATTGTCTTCATGCGACACCTGCCCTACCCGGACAGGATGTTTACCAAGGCACCGTTTATCTTTACGGAAGGCAGGACGACTATAGCTCAGCCGGATGAGGCTGCTGCATGTATCTCGAGCCTTTGTAAGGACATAAAACGCAGTATTGGTTTTTATAGCTTGGAAACCGGACTGGAAGTTTCGCCTGAACAGATTATTTTGACAGGTTGCATGGTACAAGCCGATGTCTTCCAGGAAACCATAAGCTCTGAGTTCGGCCAGGATATCATAGTCACCGATATCAAGCAGGATGCAAAAATATCTTTGAGCGGCTCCGCCCATGAAACATGGGATTTTGCCCTCCATGACCATGCTCTTTCCCTTGCTATAAAAGGGATGAGGAAAAAACAGTTCTTCAATTTCCGGAAAGATGAGTTTGCCCCTCCAGGATCATTATTTACTTCAAAACGCAACCTGTTGGCTGCATCTGTGTTACTTTTCCTGGTCATTGGCGGTTGGCTTGGATTTATGGGGGTCGATTACTTTTCCCTGAAGAGTAAATATGATGAAATCGGTGGAAAGATGCAGGCTGTGTTTAAGGAAACTTTTCCTGAAAGAACCAGGATCAGTGACCCACTTCTTGAAATGAAAGCAAGCATCAGGAATATTCAAGCACCCTCAATCGCCACCCCTGTTTTTTCAGGAGACAAGAGGGCGCTGAATCTTATAGCCGATATTTCAGGAAGAATACCCGGCACCGTAAAAATAGAAGTTTCCCGTCTGGTTATAGACCAGGAATCGGTTCACATGAAGGGGACTACCGACACTTTCAATAATGTTAACATCATCCAGAGCAGTCTGCGCAAATCCCCCCTCTATCAGGATGTTGATATTGTATCCGCTGCCGCAGACAAGGACAGTGACAAGATACGATTTGAGCTGAGAATGCAGACAGGAGGTGTGTGATGGTAAAAATTACACCTCGTGATCGCCGGATACTTCTTGTTGGCGGGATATGTGTCCTGATTTTTCTTGTGCTGCAGTTTGTGGTATTTCCACTGGTCGAAAATCGTAACCGGTTAAAGAAAGGCCTGGCAGCTCGCGAGAAAGGTATGGTGGAAATGAAAGAATTGCAGGCCCGCTATCGTGAGCTGAACAGTAAAGCCAGCACCCTGTCTGATCAGCTTGCAAAACGCGATGCCAATTTCAGCCTTTTTTCCTTTCTTGAACAGAATGCTGCCAAGGCTAAAGTTAAAAAGAATATAGCCTACATGAAACCATCCGAAGTGGCGGATGACGGTCCTTTCAAGGAAATTTTAATTGAAATGAAGCTCCAGGCAGTTACTCTAAAACAGCTTGTAAAATTTTTGAAGCGTATTGAATCTCCGGAGAACACGGTAGCTTTGAAGAGAATCTCAATCCAGGAGAATAAAAAGGAAAAACAGACCCTTGATGTAGTTCTTCAGGTCATCAGCCTTGCCCGGAACACTTCCGGTGAGTTGGAGTAGGGAGGCAGTGTTGAAAAAGGTACTGCGCTGGTTCCTTGTCAGTCTCGGTTATCTCCTGTACACAACGGGGGTCATCATTATCCTGTTATGGCTGCTTTTCCCTGCCGGAACAGTAAAGACGTGGCTGCAGGGAGAGCTTCATAAGGTTAATCCGCTGCTGGTCTGGGAAATAAAGGACATGGAAGCAGCTTTTCCGCTGCGACTCAGGATGACGGATATCAGCATTCACTCTAAAAATGACATGAAATCTCCTCTGGTAGAGGTTGCCGAACTGCAGCTTGCACCGGATATGAAGGAGCTTGTGAAGCTGAAAAAAAATATACCTGTAGCCTACCGCATGAAAACCCTGGACGGATCGGTAAAGGGGAAACTCCTGGTTCCTGAGAATTTAACTACACTTCAATGTTCTGGAGATCTCAAGGATATTGAGATAGGAAGGCTTGAGGGTTTCTGGCAGAAAGTCAGTCGAACCGGATCTGGAAAGCTGTCAGGCACTTTTACCTACAATGGTTTATTGCGGAAACCTTTTCGTGGTGAACTTGAGGCGGATATAACTGTTACTGACGGTAAAGTGGATCTGGTGCAGAAAACTTTTGGCCTGGATATTATGGAATTTAAAACGATGAATACTACTGTTTCAGCAAAGGACAGGATCGTCAATGTCAAAGACGGGAAAATGGAATCCCGACTTTTTTCAGCTGATTTTGAAGGGGTTATGTCGCTTTCGGACAACCTGTTTACCAGTGGTCTTAAAGTCAAAGGTTCTGTTGAGCCACGCCCTGAATTGCTGGGGCGTCTGGATAATGATGTTGCGATCACTTTCATCAAGAGCCAGCTGCGTGATGATAAACTTTCGTTTGCAATTAGTGGCTCTCTTCTTGAACCGGGTATCCTGTTTAAAGGAACTTCAGGCGTGATTGACGGAATTATTGAAGGGGGCTCGAGATAACAGTGCTGCGTGTTATTTTTAGATTGGCCCTCATTTTTGTTGTTGCTTTCGCCGGTGTAAAGGTGGGATACAACAGGCTTGAAAACCATTTGTTATCATCAGTGCCTGAGGTAAAGGTTGCGCAAACCGGGCCTGCAGCAAATAAAGTTGAAATATTACGGAAGCCTCTTGATTATAAAATTATACTTGACCGTAATATTTTCGGTGCGGCTCTTGAGAAAACAGATATAACTGAAAATACAAAGCCGGTTGAGGATCTACAGCCGACAAAACTTAAACTGGCCCTGATGGGAACTGTTTCGGGGGACCAGAATGGTTCCAGAGCAATAATATCTGATGAAACATCAAAAAAACAGGATATATACGGAGTGGGCGACACCATTCAAGGTGCTAAGATTAAAGCGATTGAGCGCAGAAGGGTGGTCCTGAATGTCAATGGTCGTGATGAGGTCTTGAATATCAAGGAACGGGAAGGGGGAGGTACAAGGAACACCAGGCTTTCTTCTTCTCCGACATCATCGGAAGAGAGGAAAACCTTAAGGGACAGATTATCCCTCAGGCGGCCTCTTGTACGGCCTGAAACCAAGACCAGGCAACGCACTCCGGTAAGATCATCAGGAAGGAGAAACTTGCGAGGGGTTGCGCCGCCTGGAGCTGATGCGGATGAGTTAATTGAAATGACTGATGATGACCTGCTTGAGGACCCACAGATGATGGAAGAAGAGAATATTGAAGAGCCGGAATTGTTGGATGAGGAGCAATAAGATAAATGGATATTATGCATAAAATACGTAAGCAGATGAAATCAGGTTCGTTGTGTCCCTATTTTTCACTGGCCAGGAGAGTATCGGTTTTTGTTTTGGTAATTTGCTGTATGTACAGTGTATCAACGGTCAAATCGAATGTTGCCGCCCAGGAACTTGGAGATAAATCTCAGCAGTATGTGACAATCGATTTCAATGATGTGGACATTAATCTTTTCATAAAATATATCAGTGAGCTGACAGGGAAGAATTTTATCATCGACCGGACGGTTAAGGGCAAAGTGACTATTATCTCCCCAACCAGGATTTCGGTGGAAGACGCCTACCATGTTTTTGAATCGGTGCTCGAAGTCCACGGGTTTACAACCGTACCAAGCGGGTCGGTAATCAAAATCATCCCTTCGGTCCAGGCGCGTTCAAAAAGTATCGCGACCATACGGGAACACGAAATGCTCTATCCGGAAGACAAGGTTGTAACCCAGCTGATCAACCTGAAGCATACCAATCCCGATGATGTTAAAAAGATACTCTCTCCTCTTGTTTCAAAGACCAGTGTTGTTATTGCCCACACTGATTCAGGGATGCTGATAATTACTGATGTTCTGTCTAATATTAACCGTCTGCAGGAAATAATCGGGGCCATTGATGTTCCTTCCGTGGGTGAGGAGTTGGTCGTCTTGCCACTGGAGCATGCCTCGGCGGATACGATCAGCAAATCGATAATGCAGCTTTTTCAGAGGACAGCGGTCAAAGGGGCGAAACGACTTCAAGTCGTGAAAATCATTCCTTATGAGCGGACCAACTCTCTTATTATCTTTGCGTCAAAGGTGAATATCCAGAAGATCAAGGACCTCGTTGCCAGAATAGATGTAGAGATGGAAAGGGGGACGGGAAATATCCAGGTGTATTATCTGCAGCATGCTAACTCCGAGGAGTTGATAAAGGTACTGACCAACCTTCCCGGCGATGCTTCGACTGATCCAAAAACAAAAGTGGCAGCCAAGAAGGCTCCCCCGATTTCAAAAAATGTCAAGATCATGGCCGACCCTGAAACGAATTCGCTCATAATCATCGCGCCCAGGGATGAATATCTTGTCCTTGAAAGCGTTATCCAGAAACTCGATATCCCGCGCAGGATGGTATACCTGGAAGCACTGATTATGGAAGTCAGTGTTACCAAAGCGTACGAGTTCGGTATCGATTGGGGTGGAGGGGGAGAATTTGATGATGGAACCGGGAAGCTGTTCAGTGGCTTCAGTGGATCTGAGAGCCCGGCCTATCCATTGATCGGGGGCATTACTTCGGACCCTGCCGTCCTGGCGAGCGGTTTCACCTTCGGGGTGCTCAAGCAGGGAGTAAAGATAGGTAATGTTTTTTTCCCGGACCTCGCAGCCGTGATAAACGCTTATAAGGATGATTCGGATATAGAGATTATCTCAACCCCCCAGATACTCACCTCGGATAACAAGGAAGCGGAGATCAAGGTGGGGCAGAATGTTCCCTATATCACGAGCCAGAACACAACTACAGCCCAGCAGGACTACACCAATTATGAGTACAAGGATGTGACGACAACGCTGAAGATACTTCCCCAGATCAACCAGTCGGACCTGCTGCGTCTTGATATAGGGGTTGAAGTCATCAAGCTGCAGTCCCTGAATGAAGGCAGGCCGATTACTTTTACCCGGACAGCGAATACGACCGTTGTGGTGTATAATGAGGAAACCGTTGTTATCGGAGGGATTATCGGGCAGGATACCACCCAGGATGAACGAAAGGTTCCCTTTCTCGGTGATATACCCCTGCTCGGCTGGCTGTTCAAGAACCATGGTCAGAAAAATGAAAAAGTAAACCTTTTTATTTTTATAACGCCGCATATTGTGGAAAACCCGGCAGAACTTGCTTCCATGTATTATAAGAAACGGGATGTGATGGAGTACGTCAAAAAAGGGTCCAGCGCAATTCCTGACTGGAAATTTGAAAAGGAGCCCAACAAAAATCATGCGGTTGCACTGTCGGACCTGGGTTTTGACAGCCTGCAGAAAAAAGATTACGTGAAAGCACGCCAGTATTTCAACCAGGCCCTCAAAATTGATCCGGAAAACCCGTATGCCCTGTTGAACATGGGGGTGGTTGATGAGGAACAGGGGAACCTGCAAGGTGCCGCGGAGATGTACAGACGGGTCATTGAACTGAAACTGCCGGAACCAAAAGTAGACGGCACACCCGCTGACGCAGACCTGCAGCTTATGGACCTGAAAAAGGTTGCCGAGGAAAACCTCAGGAACCTGGATATCACTAACAGCTCCGTGCCGGTCCCGCCGCCACCAGCACCTGATGCCGAGGCGCCGAGCCTATGAAATCACTGGGCCAGGTTCTCATAGATTCTTTCGACCTGCCTCCCGACAGCCTTGATGAGGCCCTGGCTGTTCAGCAGGAAAAGGGTGGCAGGATCGGGGAAATTCTTGTTCAGCAGAAAAACGTATCTCCAGACGACCTTCTGCAAGCCCGTAGTGAGCAGTGTGGCCTGGAATTGATCAGACATCTTCCGCCGAATCTCGATCCATTTTTCACTTCCCGGGTTCCTATTCATTACCTGAAAAAGTTTAAAATGATCCCGGTTGCCACGCCGGAAGAGTCATATATCGCTGTGGCAGATCCTTTTTATTTCCAGCAGGTGGATGACCTGCAGCGCGTTTTGAACTGGGACGGAATGCAGATATATCTTGCTTCTCAGGAGGAAATTTACAAAGCGATCAACATTGCCTATGACAAAACCAGCCAGGATCATGCGGACCAGGTTATGCAGGACATGGACATAGAAGATCCGGAAGCTATTATCTCTGAGATTGAGGAGACAGCAGACCTTCTGGATGACACCAGTGACGCGCCGGTCATCAAACTTGTCAACCTTATGCTTTCACAGGCAGTGCGGGACAATGCCAGTGATATCCATATTGAACCGTATCAGGACATGGTCAAGATCCGCAAGCGGGTCGACGGTATTCTCTACGATATGTATACGCCACCCAAGCATGTGCAGTCAAAGCTTGTCTCACGTGTCAAAATCATGGCCAAGCTGGATATCGCCGAAAAGAGATTGCCCCAGGACGGAAGAATTGAGATAAGGATCGCGGACCGAAACGTTGATATACGTGTCTCAACCCTTCCCACATCTTTCGGGGAACGGGTGGTCATGCGTCTGCTGGACAAGTCCAACGTACTGCTGTCCCTTACAGACCTGGGTATGTCGGAAAGGGACCTTAACACCTTTCTCCAGCTTATCAAGGCCCCGCACGGCATTATTCTGGTTACCGGCCCCACCGGCAGCGGAAAAACCACAACGCTGTACTCTGCCCTGAGTATTCTCAACAAACCGGACATTAATATCATCACCGTCGAGGATCCGGTGGAATACCAGATAAAAGGGATCAGCCAGGTTCAGGTCAATCCCAAGATCGACCTGACCTTTGCAAACGGCCTGCGGACCATTGTCCGTCAGGACCCGGACATTATCCTGGTCGGGGAGATTCGTGATCTGGAGACAGCTGAGATAGCTATACAGGCGGCCCTGACAGGGCATCTTGTTTTTTCGACCCTGCACACCAATGATTCGGCCAGCGCCGTAACCCGGCTTATTGATATGGGTGTCGAATCATTCCTGGTTTCATCATCAGTAAATGCCATCCTTGCCCAGCGGCTGGTTCGAAAAATATGCGAGCAATGTAAGGAACCCTTTAATCCGGGCAGTGAGTTCCTTGCCCAGGTGGGGCTCACAACTGAAGACCTTGGTGGCCGCCCCCTGCATCGTGGACGGGGATGTACGGAATGCCTCCATACCGGATACCAGGGCAGGATCGGCATTTTTGAACTGATGATCCTGACCGACGAACTCAAGAATTTCATCCTTACCACCTCTGATTCCAATCAGATACGACAAAAGGCCCTCTCTTCATCGTCCGATTCAATGTTGACCCTGCGCCAGGACGGACTACAGAAAATCCTGGCCGGCCAGACCACTCTGGAAGAGGTGTTCAGGGTGACCTGAATAATTACAGGAAAAGTACTAAGCGTAATTTACCTGATCAGCTGGTTCATCTCAAAGATGGGCAGCAGGATGGAAACCACTATAAAGCTGACGAGCACACCCATGACAAGGATCATGACCGGTTCGATCAGGGATGTAAGAGCCATGATTTTTGTTTCAACCTCTTTTTCATAACTGTCGGCAACCTTGTTGAGCATTTTTTCCAGGGCTCCGCTCTGTTCTCCGACCGCGATCATCTGTACGACCATGGGCATGAACCAGCGGCTTTTTTTCAAGACATTTGATAAACTCCTGCCTTTTTCCAGTTCCTCGGTAGCATCATCGATAACCTCGGCAAGCAGAACATTGTTGAAGATATTTTTCACAATATGCAAAGCCGTTATAAGCGGCACCCCTGAACTAAGGAGGCTGCCGAGGGTACGACCCATCCGGGCCGCTGCAATCTTCATGTTCAGATCTCCGAACAGGGGCAGAGTGAGCTTCAGCCGGTCCCAAATCATTTTACCTTGCGGTTGCCGGACAGCGAAACGAAGAGCAACAAGCATACCAATCAGGATGATAATGATTGCCCACCAGTAATTTGCCAGGAATCCGCTGAGGCTTATCAGGATAGAGGTCGGCAGGGGCAGGGCATGCTGCGTATCATCAAAAACCTGGGTTATACTTGGTACAATGAAAGTGATAAGCAGAAAGAGGACTATAGTTCCAACCAGTGCCATGAAGGCGGGGTATATGAGTGCCGCCCTGATCCTTGATTTCATGGCTTGCTGAGTTTCACCGAAATCGGCAAGCTGCTCGAGCACAACATCCAGTGAGCCTGACGCTTCACCTGATTTCACCATGTTGACATAGATTCTTGAAAAAAGGCGTGGGTGGTCTGACAGGGCAGAGGTCAGCGAGTTTCCTTCATTAACCGCATCCTTAATCTGGGCTATTATTTTTTTGAATGTCTGGTTGGTAGTCTGCTCGATCAGGCCACCCAAAGCTGGCACCAGAGGAATGCCTGCCCCAAGCAGGGTGGCAAGCTGCCGGGTGGCGATGGAGACATCCTGATGCCGGATTCGTTGTCCAACCTGGATAACAGGGATTTTTCGCCCGGTTTTCTTTCTGGCGACCGGAACTGTCTCCATGATGTCCACCGGGAAATTACCGGCTTGCCTGATCTTGTTGCGCGCAGCTGTCAGGCTGTCGGCATCAATAATGCCCTTTACCTTTTTCCCGGCTTTATCAAGGGCTGAATATTCGTAAACAGGCATTGGTCAGGTTGTGATGGAGTAAATAAAGTTTTGCAGGTTCATGATTGATGTAACATTACCTCATTTGAGGTATTTATGTTAAAAATACAAACGTTGAATTACGCTACTATACAGGTTGTCACACAGCTTGAAAATAAAAATTACTGAGATTCGGATGCGGCTGTGTATTTGCATACAACACCTGATATGATAAAGTATCTGATACACAAACCCAGCATATATATATTAATATCATTACCAGGGATAAAACCATGAAAATATCGATAGAATACTGTGTAAAATGAAACTATAGACCGCGTGGCTCCAGTCTGGAGGATGAACTCAGAGAGCAGTTAGGTTCTACTGTAGATGTAAGGCTCATTGGGGGCGAAAACGGTGTATTTGAGATTACGGTTGAGGGCGACCTTATCTTTGCCAAAAGCCAGCTTGGCCGTTTCCCGAATGACGGAGAGATTATAAATTTAATAAGGCAGGGTCAATAGAGGATGACAGGCCCACGTTTAAATGCGGAGCTGAAAAAAGTCTACTTGCTCGATTTTTCATTACAGAACGCACTGAAATCACGCGCAAGTTTGCTGCTGTCCATGGGGTGTGACTCTATAAAATCTGTAAAATTGATCATCTGTTCAATGATGACCCGGGGAGCTGCATGTTCCACCTTGCAGGCGCCGATTTCAGCCACCTCATCGGATATGTTGAGTATCTTGACAAAAAACTGTTTAATTGCATTATGGCGATGAACAACATCCTGGGCAACCTTGCGGCCCGTTTCGGTCAGCGTAATTGCTTCGTAGGGTGCGTAGTTGATAAGCCCTTTTTTTGAAAGTGAGCGCAGGGCCTCGGTAACGGAGGCACCGCTGACATCAAGGGATGCGGCAATGTCTTTCCCCCGGGCCACTTGTTTTTCGCTAATTATATTGTAAATTGCCTCAATGTAATCTTCCAGGCTTGCACTGAGCTGTATGGCTTTTTGAGTCATGGTAAATATGTTTTTTCCCTTGGGATTGGCTGTGTCCTTGACACCCTGCCTTTTTTTCAGGATAGTCAGAAAATACATGGTGCCCTTGTTACCGTCAAGGATAATGTCTGATTAACGAAGTTCCCGTTCAGGAGGATATGAAGCAGATATGCTGCAGGAACTGCGCATCGAAAACATGGCTTTGATCGACTCGCTGCAGCTCGATTTTTCGAGCAGGGAGAACGGGCTTGCTGTTTTTACTGGGGAAACTGGTGCAGGAAAGTCCATTATACTTCAGGCTATCAATTTACTTGCCGGCAGCAGGGGAGCATCTTCCTGGATTCGCAGTGACCGTGACAAGGCGGTCGTTGAAGCATTTTTCGGAGTTGTCGGCAATCAGCCCGAGATAAAAAGACTTTTTGATGACAATGACATTGACCTTGGTGATGGGTGCATTATCCGTAGAATATTTTCAAAGGACGGCAGGAGCCGTTTTTATGTGAATGACAGGCTGGTGACAGCACGCCTGGCGGGTGAACTTACGGAAAACCTGGTTAATATAGCTTCGCAGCATGATCATCAGCAACTGCTTGTTCCACGCCGTCATATTGATTTCCTAGATACTTTTGGAGAGTTATGGGGCCGCCGGCACGAATTTGAAAAAGTATATAGCCAGTGGCAGCAGCTGCTGTCACGGCTGAACGAATTACGTAAACAGGAAAAGGATAAAGATCAACGGAGAGATTTCCTTTCCTTTCAGTTCAGGGAAATTCAGGATGCAGGAATAACCACTGATGAGGATCTGGATCTTGAACAGGAACGCAATCGCCTGAAATCATCCACCGCCCTCGGGGAGCTGGCCGGCAAAAGTTATGATCTGCTGAAAGACAGAACCCTTGAGAAGCTTGCCCTTGTTCGTAAAAACATGGAGCAGGTTGCAGCCCTTGATGAAAGCGCGCAGGTCCTGTCCGGTCGAATTATGTCTGCATGTTATGAAATTGAGGACCTTAAATCCGCACTGCAGGAATATCTGGATTCCATCCCCTCTGATCCCCGCAGGCTTGATCAGGTCAATGAAAGGCTGGCCCTGCTGAAACAGCTGCAGCGCAAATACGGTCCTACTCTGGATAATGTTCTGGAGTATGGTGTGAAGGCAGAGAAGGAACTGGCCTCCCTTGACAGTCTGGAAAAACAGATAACAGATCTGGAAAATGAAAGGCTTGAACTTGACAGGACTGCCAGGGAGCTGGCACATGATCTTTCTTCTGGCCGGAAGAAGGCAGCAGGAAAACTCTCTTCTGCGATGCAGAACGAACTGTCCACCTTAAGTTTTCCGCAGGCGATTTTCGAGGTTGCGTTTGCAGATACTGAGGATTCGGTTAATGGGACGGTGCAGGCTACCGGTATCGATCAGGTGGAATTCCTGTTTTCCGCAAACCCGGGTGAACCTGCCAAACCCCTGGCAAAGGTTGCTTCAGGTGGTGAGCTTTCGCGTTTGATGCTGGCTATGAAATGCCTTCTTGCCAGGCGTGATCATGTAAACACTGTGGTTTTTGATGAGGTGGATGCGGGTATAGGGGGCAAAGCGGCCGAGGCTGTTGCCAGGAAGATCGCCGAGCTGTCTGAGCATCATCAGGTACTGTGCATAACTCATCTTCCCCAAATTGCCGCATCCGCCCATGAACACTTCATGGTGGAAAAGTCTGTTGTAGAGGGCAGGACAATGACAACGATAACGACCCTTGGCAAGGAAAAAAGAGTTATGGAACTCGCGCGTATGCTCGGCGGTGATACCCTGACGGAACAGACTGTTGCCTATGCCAGAGAATTGGTGGAGTCCAACCCGGTGCAGAAGGGACAATGAAGAAGATAACCGCCCTTGGCCTTTTCTCAGGAGGTCTGGATTCAATGCTTGCCTGCCGGGTTATTGCATCACAGGACATCCGTGTAGTAGCACTGAAGTTTATAACGCCTTTTTTTGACGATCATCTCAGGGAAAAAGAAGAACAGTACAGGAAGACCGTAAAAGATAAATACGGCATCGATGTCAGGATTGTGGACCTGAGTGAAGGATATATAGAACTGCTTAAAAATCCGCAGCATGGGTACGGCAAACATTTTAATCCCTGCATCGATTGCAAGATCTTTATGCTGTGCAGGGCCAGGAAGATGATGGCTGAATATAACGCCTCATTTCTTTTTACCGGGGAGGTGCTGGGTCAGAGGCCCATGTCCCAGAGGCGTGACACTTTAAGGGTGATAGAAAGGGACAGCGGATGTGAGGATATCCTGTTGCGGCCGCTGTGTGCCAAGCGGCTGCCGGAAACATTACCGGAAAGGGAAGGGGTGGTCGACCGGGAGAAACTCTATGGATTTACCGGCCGGGGCCGAGGGCCGCAGATCGAACTGGCTGCATCTTTCGGCATTACTGATTATCCTAACCCTGCCGGGGGGTGTATTCTGACAGACCCCAACCTGGGCACCAGGATAGAAAAATTATATCGGGGTGAATTATCTCTCGTTAGTCATGATTTCCGGGTCAGCGATATTCGCCTTTTGCTTGTTGGCCGCCAGTTCAGCCTGCCGTATGGAGCCTGGATGGTACTGGGCAGGAATGAGGAGGAAAACGACAGGATTGCACAATTAGCCGAAGAAGATGACTGGCTCATAGAAATGACAGATCGTCCCGGCCCGACAGGTCTTTTGCGCCGAACAGCTCAGAACACAACCGACAAACTGGAGGAGCTGGAAATCATAAGACTTGCCGCAGGCCTGATTACCCGCTACGCCAGGAAAATTGACGGCAAGAGTTTGCCCGGTGATGTGAAGATCGACAAAGGAACAGAGACTCTGACAGTTCGCGGGGAGCCCCTTGACGATGAATTGTTTCAGGGCTGGATGATGTGATAATTTACTTAGGACAGCCACTTTATTTATGTAATAGTTGAACAATTGGTTTTCCGGGCAGATCAGAGTTCAGTGACTCTGCCGGGAAAGTTTGCGAACTGTTATGGGGTACTGGAGCATTGGAGTCCTGGTAGAAGCGAAAGCCCTAAGATTAACTTGAATTGCTCCTTTGACTACTCCATTACTCCATCATTCCACCGCTCCAGCAGATAGTCGCTAGAGGGGGAAGATCATTTATCCTCTCCAATCGGGAAACAAGCGCCGGAGTCTCGTTGCCAAAATTTTTTACTGCTTCTGTGTCATCCGTAATATCATTTCCCCGTAATCTATGACATGAAAGTCCTCAGGTACAGAAAAACCGCCGGATGGTATTGGGGCATTTTTTTCCAGGCGGATGATCCGGTAGCTTTCTTCACCATCCTCTTCCACCAGCCTGAGCGGCAAGCCTATTTTTTTATATTCGAGAGCGTTCTCTGCTTTTGCACAAGGATTTTCTTTCTCATTCATATCGTCTCCCTGGGGGAACATCTCTTTCATTCCATTGATAAATCCCAGAAGGCTGAATTCATTCACAACTTTATTGGATGTAAATGACTCTATACATTTTTTCCCTTTGAATGAAACAGTGTAGTGCTTAGTTGGGTATCCGGCTATGTCAGGCCCATTGCCCACATGCGTGACCGTGTAGTCCGGTTCTTCCATATTTTTGCCGCTCTCGGAAATCGAGGCGACAATACCGCTCATATCCAAAACCTGTTTATTTTCCGGGTTAACGAGGTACATTTTTTTTCGGCTGAAGTCCATGAGCATGTATTGGCTGCTTTCAACAGTCTCGGCCCGTAACTGATCACCCTCGACCCAGGTTTTCTGAACAACGGCATCAGATTCCAGGGACTCTATCAAGGTTGCTGACAGAGCTTGACTGTGTATCGATATGAATTGAATAAAAAGAATAAGGGCAATATTAATTCTCATAACATGTTTCTCCCGGAAACTGTTGACTGAAACCCTGTTCAGGAAAATAGAGTTGAACATAATACTTTACTCAAATGTTCAACAATGACGGAGGTTTAACCATATCGCAGCATTCTTTCAAGTATTTCCCTTCATTTTTTCAAAAATACCGATATGATTATATACAGGTATCATGAGCAATGCCTGGTAAATTTGATAAAACATATCTGCTCAACTCAATATATATAATGGATCCGGGTGAATCGATTATCTGAATTATTGTCTTCCCTGAAAGTAAGAATTCTTGGGGGCGTTTTTTGTATTTATTTCCTGGCAATGGGCATGGTCCTGTACGGAGTATGGACATATCAGCGGACTAAACTTGTCGACATGAACAGCCAGCATGCCATACAGATGTCCGATGTGATTGTTGCCGGGCTTCGTTCATCCATGCTGCAGAATGACAGGGCAGAAAGCATGAGAAGTATCAGAAAGATACTTCAGGTTGCAGATACATCCAGGATAAATGTCCTTAACCTGAACGGCAGGATCGTGATGACAAGCGACCCTGATCTGAAAAATAAGATCCTGGATAAAAAGATCCATCCATCCTGCACAAATTGTCATGGTCCTGAAAATGAACTCGACAGGACATCTTCCTTCATTGATGAGCATGGAGAAAAGTATATTTCCATTGCCACATCTATCAGGAACGAACCTGCCTGTTACGGGTGCCATGATAAAAAAAACAAAATTATAGGTATTCTTCTCGTCGAGTCTTCTTTCAGCAGAACAACTGCCATGCTCGAGGAACTGGCGCAACGTGTCGTGCTGACAGGTATTTTCGCATTCTTTGTCGGTGCTCTTCTTATCCATTACATCGTTACCCGTTTTTTTACACAACCCCTGCATGCCCTTCAGCGCGGTTTTGAAAATGTCGGAAAAGGTGATTTTTCCCATTGGGTTTATGTACAAGGCGGAGGAGAGATAGGCTATATGGCCGACTCTTTTAACGTGATGAGCCGTGCAATCGGCCGTTTCGTCAACGAAATCAAAGACAAAACCGAGGAAGTTTCAGCCCATTATACTATTGTTGACAGCCTGAGCCGGACCATTGAAAAGAAAAAGCTCAAGGAAGTGGTTGTTGATCTCCTCAGAAGCCTGCTCAGAGCAGAATGTGTCGCTATGGCCCTTACTGTTGAAAGGCACGATCATCTCTTTGAGGTGGTGACGATTAAGAGGGGAGACAAACGGTATTATCATGGCTATTACGATGCTGATTCCGAGGAACCTGAACAGTGCGCCCTGACCCGTAAGGATATACTGAAATGGATGGGAGGGCACTGTATCCCGGTTGTATTGTCCTCTGATGGCGCAAAATTGCTTTTGCACCTGGAGCATAAAAATCTGTCAGTAGGATTGATAAGTTTAGTTAAACCAGATGGTGAAGTTTTTTCAGCCTCCGAGCAGAAAATTATCCCTGTGCTGGCACATCACATTACAGTTTCACTTGCCAACGCCCAGCTTTTCGACATGGCTATCACCGATGGGTTAACGACATTGTACACAAAACGTTATTATCAGAAGAAAATAGACGACTATATTGAAAACTTTCATTCTGCCAAGCGCGGATTCTGTCTACTTATGATGGATGTTGATCATTTTAAACAGGTAAATGATGAGTACGGGCATCCTGTCGGTGACAAGGTGCTCATACATATAGCTGAACTGATAAGGTCAAATATCAGACATGGCGACACCCCTTTCCGGATTGGTGGTGAGGAGTTTGCAGCGCTTCTCAAGGGCGACAGTCTTGAAGCGGCTGTAAGGATAGCTGAAAGGGTAAGGCTGGCAGCAGAAAAAACAACGGTAAAAGTTGATAACTTCCCCCCCATTTCAAAAACGCTCAGTTTCGGGATAGCATGCTTCCCCCATCATTTCAGTAAGGCCGAAGAAATAATCAATGCTGCCGATGCCGCTTTATACGAGGCTAAACGGAAAGGTCGAAATCAGATAGTTGTTTATTGCCGTCACACTGCTCAAAACGAAGGTAGTGAATAGTCAGCAAGGGGGTTGGTTGTAACGTAAATCTGATTTTGGAATATTTGGCTGGAGTCCTGACAACCGGCTGTCTGTTCCGGCTGAACTGTAAAGAGGAAAAAAAAGGGTTCATTCCTCTTTAGCAATTTTGCCATAAACGTTGTTTACCGGGGGTGTGCCACGGTGTTCAAGTGATATCTGGAATTCATTCAGCGATGGTTTGTTTTCTCGGTTATACGCTACAAGGGCCTTTACTCCCTCCCATCCCAATTCTCCCCGCTCGGCCATCCAGGTCAGCTCTTCAAGGGCAGTGCGGTTATCATAAGATATAGGCCTGTAGGGACGCTGGGCAACAAGGGCGTCATAAATATCGCAGACAGTGGTAATCTCCGCCATGAGATTATTCTGCCGGATTCCCTGTGGATAACCTGAACCGTCACGACGCTCATGGTGGTCACGGGCAATGACGGCCGCTGCACATGTGTGATCTTTAAAGTAATAGCTCAGCAGAACATACCCGGCCAGGGCATGATGTTTCATCAGCTCGAGTTCGGTCTGGGTCAGTGGTTTCTTCTTGAGCAGGATGGATAGGGGAACGGAGATTTTGCCAAAGTCATGCGTCGGTCCGATTCCAACAAGATCATCCAGTTGATGTTCCTGGTGATCGGATTTGAGATACTGGCCAATAAGGGTGGACAATGCGGAAATAATGAGCATATGCCTGTAGGTATGAAAATCATTGTCTCTGAAATAATCCAGACCGTTAAGGATCGTGACCGGCAGGTGAATATGCTCCATGGCTTGAACAATACAATCAACAATTTCTTCTTCAGAAAAGATAACATCAAAAGGTTGAATACGAAATTGCCTCATAAGATCACTTCGTACATTGCCGTACTCAAGCAGAGAACTTAATTCATGATGTTCCCGGTTTCTGCTGCAGAGGTCCAGCATGAACTCTTCTGTCAATTCAGTCCCCGCAGTTGCCAGGACCTGATTATTCAGGTGGTATACAGGAAATTGTATTACAGGGTTCATCTGATACGTAATGTTTGGTTTGGCGGAGAGGTTAAATAGATAAAATCAGCATATTATGATCTTTTTAAATTTACATGTTTGCCGAATGGCATACTATACACTAATTGCAGCTAATAAAAGTAATTAATCTTGACAAATAAGTGCAAATTGAAATGAGACAAGGTCCTGTCAGGTTGATTTATGCACTTATTGCAATGGACTGTCACTTCAGTTTCCCCCTCCCATCTAAAGATCTCAGGCGTATTCCAGGAGGATGCTTTTCCGACCGGTAATGAATTGGCGGTAAGGTATATTTGCCCGCTCAAGCATTACTTTCGAGGCTTTGACCGAGTCTGTATCACGGTATATATCAGACAGATATATTATTTCCCGGATACCTGACTGGATGATTACCTTGGTACATTCATTACAGGGAAACAGGGCAACATAAATACGGGAACCGGTAAGATCTGCAGATATTGAATTGAGTACAGCATTCAGTTCTGCGTGACAGACAAAGGGGTATTTCGTGTCGAGATAATCGCCTTCACGGTCCCATGGGAGCTCGTCATCTGAACATCCCCAGGGGAATCCGTTATATCCGACTCCGACAATTTTGTTCTGAGCGTTTGCCACACAGGCCCCAACCTGGGTATTTGGGTCTTTAGACCTCATCCCTGAAAGGATGGCAACAGCCATGAAATATTCGTCCCAGGAAAGGTAATCGGTCCTTTTTCCAATCATGATTCTTCTCTGCTGTCTCTTATTGTGATTGTTTGTACGTTTGTCTTCTCTCTCGCCAGTTTTTCGCCCCGGTTACCTTATCAACGAATCCCTTGATTGCCTGAAAGTACTTCATGCCGGTTACCGCAATGATTGAATTGTGATCGGCTCCCGGAACAATCTGCAACTCTTTTGATTTGGCCGCGCAGGCAAGGTGCAGCTTTTCTGCATGCCATAGTGGAATAAGAGTGTCCCGCTGACCATGGAGGATATATGTAGGCGTGGTAACCGAACCTATTTTGACAGTGTTGTTGAAGCAGTCTTCTTCTGCTATGTCCATTGCTGCAAGATCAATGCCCAAAGTCTTGGCCAGCGGGATAGTATCGGCAAAACCGCTTTCAATAATAAGACCGCTGATATCATCGTTATACCGTGCAGCAAGATCAATTGCGCAGGCGCTGCCCAATGACCTGCCCATAATAATAATTTTTCCGGTATACCCGTTTTCCACAAGCCATTTCACAGCCTCCGTATATATGACGCGGGAGTCTTCTATCAGTGATGTAGCAGAAGGGCTGCCTGTGCTCCATCCGTAACCGCGGTAATCGGCTATAAGGAAGTTAAGTCCCAGGCGGGTGTACAAAGGACCAATATCATCATAATCAGGCACAATTTCTCCGTTGCCATGGAAGAATAGAATTACCGGTGCGTCTTTTTGTGCGGCGAAAAGACGGCAGCCGATAATAACATCCTTATCCACCTGGATATCCAGGTCAGTAGCATGAGGGGGTGGTTGATTTTTAGTTGTTGATCGTGGATGAAAAAGGACATTAAGGATGTCCGGGCGATCCAGTTTATGTAGGTTTGACATGGTTTCCCCTGCACCTGAAGTCGAACTGACGAAAAGGACCAAGCAGGTAAAGGCAAAACATAGATTAGCCTTAAGCCTGATCCAAAAAAGAGAATTGTAACGCTGTTTCAATTTGCATGACCGTATGTGGTGATCAGCCGATATTGTAGCCAACTTGTAGGTTCCGGTCAAATCTTCATGAAGTATTTGTTGTTTTTTTTCTGTTGCGGACCAATTTGAGGGCAAGCAGGAAGAGTGGCAGCAAGTGATAGAACAAGTCGAAAAGATCAACCGGCCTGGTCAGGTTTCCCTGGCCCAGCATCCGAAATTTTACAACTACATGAGGTTCCGGGACAAAAGGGGCCAGCCCCAGGAAAACTGCAGCCGCAACGAGAAGAGAGGTCGGTATCCGGTCAAGCCATTTCATGGGAGTGAAATTAGACGGGTTATGGTTTATCGCCACTTGTTTTTTGATATACCGACCGTCTGGGTGACCTGGACCGATATTTCTTCGATTGATCTGCCTTCAGTGCCGATAGTTGGAATATTGTACTTCAAAAATATTTCCTGGGCCTGGTTCAATTCATTGGTACAGGTTGACAGCTTTGCATAATTGCTGCCCCTGTAACGTGTCTGTCTCATTTTATGCAGGTGTTGCGGGGAAGTGGTGAGAGCAACGACCTTCTTCCTGTTGCGGACAATATCAGCGGGTAGTTCGTAAGTGTCAAGGTGATCGGATGTGATGGGAAAATTTGCAGCCTTGATCCCCATGTGGGTAGCTATATAAATGCTTACCGGAGTTTTTCCTGAACGTGAAACACCGATAAGAATGACTTCTGCATCATCATATTCGCGGGTCCGCGTTCCATCGTCATGATCAATGGAATAATGAATGGCTTCAACCCGCTTCATGAGAGACATGTTGTCTGTACTGCGCGAATAGCCGGTGACCCTGAGAGCCTTGGCCTCCAGACATGCTTCGAGCTCTTCAAGGATGTCACCGAAAATATTGAAGTACTCTATCTCGGGTGTATCGAAAACCTTGCGAATTCTACGGTCCAGAAGACTGCAGAACACCAGGGGGCGACGGCCGCCGGATTTCTCAAGAATATATTTCATGGCCTTCTCAGCATCGGCCTTGGTTTTCACGAAGGGTATTTTCTCCTGGTTAAAACCTATCTCCTGGAACTGGCAGAGGAGAGCCTGCCCCATATCTTCAGCGAGTAGACCGGTCGAACCGGAGATAAAGTAAACGTCCTTTGATGTCCACATGTTTTACTATCGATCCAGATGAATTATTTTGGTTGCGGCAGCACATCCCGTTTATGACAGAACAGGCAGCGGTACTTGGGAGGATGGTCTTCCGGAAGAGGATAAATCCCTTCAGGTCCGTGACATTCATTGCAAAATTTTTCAGCTTCCTTCTTGTTCATTGTCATAAAGCGTTCATGTTCCTGGTCATGCGGCAGTTTTGCCGTTGTTTCGGGAGGAGCATTCCAGAGAAACAGAAAAAGGCCTGCACAGAATATGACGAAAAGGAGGTTGTACACCAATATTTTTTTCTTACTGTCCATTTTGTTATCCACTTTATTTGTCCAGTTAAATCAGTTTTGCTCAGATCATATTGTCTTTATAACAGGATACCCTTTTTTTAAAATTCATTCCCAGGAATTTGACATTTCATGTCTAAGCAAACAATTTTTGTCTCAATGAAGGGGAGTATATATCAGGTTGAAAAATTTTGAAGCGATAAAAAATACTTTTTGCCATCCAGGGTAATGGTGATGTTGACTGTGATCCCCTCTTGGGAACTCGAATATGCGGTGGTTCATCGTGCAATTACTCTGTCGTATTTTCGTATCGTGTTTTCACCGTTAATAATTCTGGCTGTTGAAAAATCCTCATGGACTTCATTAATCTGAAGTATTCCGAGTATATCCGGATCCGGTTCTACCATCACGCCGGTTACAGGATGCTTGAACGGAGGTGTATCACGGTAAACGGTGAACCAGCTATAAGGTATAATCCCCTCCTTTGTTCCAAGATCAAGGATGACCTCTTTGTCCTTTAGATCTGTAACCAGTCCTTTGGTTAAGGGAAAATCAGAGTTAAATTTGCGGGCAAGTTTCATGAGAAGTAAATCCAGGTCTTCCGGTGAGACAAACTTTCCGAACACATCATGGGAAGCAATAATTTTTGAAGTCTCTGGGTCCGACAGCCTGGCAATGATTTCCACATGACCCGGATAAAATTTAACAGTTCCGGTAAGCTCGGCATTTATAGAAAATTGGGTAAGGGGAGATAACGATGTTGTGATATGGTCTATAATATGGAATCGTTTCTGCTCTGCAAGAAGGGAAAACAGTTTGCCTGAGACATCCGGATCCGGTGGTTCGACGTTCCCTTGCTGGTCGAATTTCCTGATGGAGATACTCATGCGGGAGTCAGGCTGGTCAATTTTTCTCACCAGACGAGTAATTGTAAATTTTTGGTCGGTCTTGTTCCCGTGTTGGTCAAAAGCGATAAAATGGAACTTGTTGTCGCCTACCGTCAGTTTTTTCAGTAAAGAGAAAAAAACTTTCTTCCCTGTTCTATGAAGAATCGGTTCAGTGTTGACAAAGATCGAATGAATATCAGAAGAATCAGATATTCTCACGTTGAAAAGGATTGACTCCTGGAATGTTTTCTGTTCACTGACGAGGCCTTCCAGCCTGATGGCCGGTGGAACAGTATCTTCCGGTGAGGGTCGACTTGAAGGTGGTAAATCATTCTGGTCTTCCGCGGTTTCCTTTTTATTGACGCCGTCCGGTACAAGCTCGTTATCCTGCAGAGTTACCTGCGTCACGTTCCCGGCACGGTCTCTTGCTGCAACTGTAAATGGTCCTGTCGGTTGCGCGAACTTGAAATTATACCTTTTGTGTACATCTGCTATGGGCCAATTGCGTCCGTTTACTATCAATGATCTCAAACCACCTTTGTCACTTGCAGTTCCCCGGATGACCACTTCATTACCCCTGACTTCAGTTTCCATTATCTCAATAAGGGGGCCGAGCCTATCACAGAATATCTGCAGTTGTTTTTCAGCTACATTGTCACCCAGATCGGTTGCTCTGATCGAAATACTATTTTCACCTTCATCGAGGAGCAATTCTGCAGTGAAGACATGACTTCGTATTGCAGGTTCAAGGGGAAAATACTGATCCTGAACCTGAAAGGAAGCAATGTAGTTATCATCCCGGGCAACACCTTTGACAGATTTTGTGAAACTTCTGGTCACCTCTTTGGTTGTGCTGGTTTCGAGAAAGAGTTCCGGAGCGGAAAGATCCACCTCATCCTTTGCTATTTTTGCGGCCCTTGCCTTGTTAAGATAATAAATGGCTTTTGCACTCGAGGCGCTATCGAGGGAATATTCAAGCTCCTTTATAGCTTTCGTATACTCCTGGCGTTGGAAATGGATAATACCCAGTTCACGATGGGGAAAATAATCAATATTTGTGGTATCGTTTATAACCGACTGCCACTGGTCAAAGTCGTTACCCTTGATTGCCTTTTGCAAAACTTTCTCAGCCTTTCTGTACATTCTTTCTTCTGAAAGTAAGAGAGCATGTTCGAATAGATTCCACCAGATATCTTGGGAGTTATTGATTGCCATCCCTGGTTTTTTTTGAATGGTAGGTGTGTGTTCGCCTTTATTAACGGTACATCCGGAAACATTAAGGAATAAGGCCAAGAGGATGGTACTGGGTAATAATATATAGAAACGAGTATTTAATAATATTGTTAACATGCCATATCTACATGGAAAGCTGTTTCTGGAAATCAACAACCTTAAGCCGGATCATAAGGATGAGTGTTTCCATTAACAGTGAACATGCGGTTTTGTTTTTGGAGGAAATATCAACAATACGTTCGTGCCTCATCTTTTTTTTAGCCATCTGATTTATTTCATCGGCGGGATAGTCTGGATCAATAATTTTTCTGGCAACAGCTTCGCCGGAGACAATGGCTGGATGTATTCCTTCTCCTGTCAGGCCGGAAGCCAGTCCCGCTGCATCACCGACCAGCCATGTCCCGTCAAAGCTGTACCCCCGGTAATCATAGTTAATAAGTTCCGCCCTGGCCTGTTTTCCGGCAAGGTCAAAGCCCCTGGAGCCAGCCCACTGGATAAGCTGATTTTTCAGCCTGGATGGAGTGCGTTTATCTCGGCTTCCGTAGGCACCAATGGATATTGAATCCCGGTGTGGAAATATCCAGCCGTAACCGTTTCCAAAATAACCGTTATCGAGGTGCCATTCCATATATTTGTATTGACCAGGTATCTGATAGTTAATGCCAATGCCGAGCCTGGCGGTAGGAATGCCCAGGCAACGTCGGACGAGTGAAGTGCTTCCATCTGCTCCGACAAGATGATCACACCTGAGCCGGATTTGTTTTCCTCTGTCATTTGTTGCCGTGACAATCCTGTTATCCACATTATTGACATACCATCCGTTCCTGATATGAGCACCTTTGCTGCGCGCGTCGGCCATCATCCATTGACCAAGATTCAGCCGGTTGACTGTCGCAATTACCGGGTGCTTACTTCGGAACGAGAAATTTTGAAAATTTGAAAAAATTTTTTGCTCATGAAAGGTTCGCTCAATTAATTGTTCTGGAATTCTCTGAATAAACCCGTGCCAGGTTATCCCCCCGGCACAAACTTTGGGGCCAAGAGTTTTTTTCCGCTCCATGAGCAGGACATGAACTCCTGCTTCAGCCAGGAGGCTGGCACATGACAGTCCCCCCGGCCCCCCACCGAGGATGATGACATCAAAAAATTCCATGCCCATATTTCAGTCAGCTGTTTTCATGAGCGCTCTGTTTAGGAGAATGCAGCTTGACAGGCTGTACGGCTCGTTTGCGAAGCTTCATGTTGAGCACTTCCACAAAGACCGAAAAAGCCATTGCAAAATATATGTATCCCTTGGGGATATGCAGGCCAAACCCTTCTGCAACAAGGGCAGTGCCGATCAAAAGAAGAAAACTGAGTGCCAGGATCTTGAAGGTGGGATGGTCCTCGACAAATCTGCTTACCGTTCCACTGAGAAAGATCATGAATGCGACTGCAATTATAATCGCGATGACCATGACAGGGAGATCGTCAGCAAGGCCGATCGCCGTAATGACCGAATCGAGGGAAAAAACAATATCAAAAAGCATTATCTGGAAAATAACGCTCCCAAAGGTCAATGTTGCTTTGCCGGCACCGATTATATGTTCTTCCTCCCCCTCCAGGCTGGCATCAATTTCAAGGGTGCTTTTGAAAATAAGAAACAGTCCGCCTCCGATAAGTATGAGGTCACTTCCGGAAATTTCTCTACTGAGTATTGTAAACAGTGGTTCTGTAAGGCGCATGACAAGTGTGATGGAGAAAAGAAGGGCAATGCGCATGAGCATTGCCATGACCAGGCCTATCGTCCTTCCCTTTGCCTGTTGATGGGGGGGGAGACGACCGGCAAGGATCGCGATAAAAATTATATTGTCTACGCCAAGAACTATTTCAAGGAGGGTCAGTGAGACGAGTGCCATCCAGGCCTCGGGTGAATATATCAGTTCCATAGCACCTCGTAATATTATACAGGCAGGCAGGGAATGTTAACCTGCAGTGCCCTGGGTTAAGTTGATGATGTAAGTTGACTGTTGGTGGCCCCGTACAAAGTTAAAATGTCATAGCAGGTACAATCTGCAATTATTGCAATGTGCATGAAGTCAGTCGTCAGTTGAGCAATAATTACATTCAGCCTTTTCCGTAAGCCGCCAGTTTACTTTTCCCACATAAAATTTATAATTATCGCAAAGAGGGGTGAAATGCAAGGAAGTCCGGGCATCATGGAAAGCTAAACCTAATGGGCATCTGTTTTGCAAAATGGTGTATATAAAAAATCTGGCTTGTTTTGGAAATGAAATGTATGGGATTTGACTTTTTTAAAATCCTCTGCTATATTTTTTTGGTTTTGGGCATGATTATCTCGCCTTACGCAAGAATGATCGCCCTTTTCTTTTATAATACAGAATATTATTGAATTTGTCGGCCTTGTAAAGAACCACTCCGCCGACTGTTGTGCAGTATAAAATGGTTGAATGATCGCTGTAGTCGTTCATCCTTATTGTTTATTTTTTAAGTTTTTCAAATTTCAGGAGTTGTTCATGGCCAGTGTCGTGGTGGTCGGTACCCAGTGGGGTGATGAGGGCAAGGGCAAGATAGTCGATCTGCTTACCCGGTATGCAGACTGTATTGTCCGTTTTCAAGGGGGTAACAATGCGGGACATACCCTGGTTGTAGAGGGTAAACAGTTTATTTTTCATATTATCCCATCAGGTATACTTTACGAAGATAAAGCATGTATGATCGGCAATGGGGTCATCATCGATCCCGGTGTCCTGCTTGATGAAATAGATGAACTTGGTGGTCGGGGGCTGCCGGTCACTCCAGAGCGTCTCATGATCAGCGAGAATGCGCACCTCATAATGCCCTATCACAAAAGCCTTGATATTGCGCAGGAAGCCTCACTTGTCAAAGGAAAAAAAATCGGAACAACAGGACGGGGAATCGGACCCTGCTATATGGACAAGGTCGGCCGTGTTGGTATGAAGGCGGGAGAAATATTAGATCCCGGCCTGTTTGAGGATAAACTGAAGGCCAATATTGAAGAAAAGAATTTTCTGCTGACCAAAAAGTTTGGCCTTAAGCCCCTTTCCCTGGACCAGATCAAATCAGAATTTGAAGTGTACGCAGAGAAGCTGGCACCGTACATCGGTAATGTTTCCATGGTGCTCGATCAGGCGAGAAGAGACGGACAGAACATCCTTTTTGAAGGAGCACAGGGGACCCAGCTTGATATTGATCACGGCACCTATCCTTTTGTTACCTCCTCAAATACAATTGCCGGCAATGCCTGTATCGGAAGTGGTTTCGGCCCTGCACACATAGATTCGGTAATTGGAATACTCAAGGCATATACAACCCGGGTTGGTGAAGGTCCTTTTCCGACAGAGCTCCCTGAGGGAGACAAAGTCGGGGATGAACTGCAGTCAAAGGGGGGAGAGTTTGGCGCAACAACAGGACGTCGAAGACGCTGCGGCTGGCTGGATGCAGTCGTCGCCGCAGATGCTGTTCGTTTAAACGGACTCACCGGGCTCGCAATTACCAAACTGGATGTGTTGAGCGGTCAGCCTAAAATCAAGATTGGCCGTAAATATGTGGTGGACGGCCAGGAATTTGAATGCATGCCCGGGAATATCAGAAAAACTTCCAGGCTGAAACCGGTGTATGAAGAAGTCGACGGCTGGGATGAGGATATTTCTACTGTAAGGGAGTTTGGTGATTTACCGCAAGAAGCTCGTGATTATATCCGTCGGATTGAGGATATTACAGGTGTTGAACCTGTCATTGTCTCAGTCGGGCCTGACCGTGAAGAAACGCTTCTGCTGAGTAATCCGTTTGACAAAAAATAATCAGATACCATGACCTGTTAAAATACGTATTAATAATAATGTTATCAAAAGAGAGCTTGATTTCCAGGAGAAGGTCCCGGGAAAAAATAAAAGGCTCTGTTTATAATTGGAGGATAAGGAATTATGGCTCGTATAACAGTTGAAGACTGTCTGGCTAAGGTGGGAGATGACAACCGTTTTGCTCTTGTACACCTGGCCGTGGAGCGAATTCGTCAGCATCGTGAAGGTGAACCGTTTCTGCTTAAGGGGAAAAACAAGGAAATAGTAATGACCCTTCGTGAAATTGCTTCAGGTGAAGTAACCTTTGACAATATCCAGGATCTCCCCCGTCTTCGCAAAGAAAGCCTCAAGGGGACCGAGGAAGACCAGGAAACTGATGGGACTGAAGAAGGTGTTGGGTAATATGTCGTTGATATTGCTGAATTTTATGTTACGGTTAATGAAGAGATCGTAGATATTTCATGAGCAGAGATTATTACGAAATACTGGGTGTGCCCGTGGAGGCCAGTGCAGCTGATATAAAAAAATCGTATCGAAAGCTGGCCATGAAGTATCATCCCGACCGCAATCCTGGTGATACTGAAGCAGAATCCATGTTCAAGGAAGCTGCAGAAGCTTACGAGGTACTTTCGGATGTTCAGAAAAGAAGAATTTATGACACTTACGGACATGAAGGTCTGAAAAGCAGCGGATACAGTGGCCCGGGTACTGCGGAAGATATTTTTTCCAGTATCAACGATCTTTTTGGTGATCTGTTCGGGTTTGGAGGCCGCAGTCGTCAACGTGACCCGAATGCACCTGTTCCCGGGGATGATCTGCGCTATGACATGGAAATTTCCTTCATGGATGCTGTTCACGGCACTGCAAAAGAAGTTGAAGTAACCAAACGGGAAACTTGCTGGACCTGTGAAGGGTCAGGCGCTCGTCCCGGTTATAAGCCGCAGGTATGCCCGAGTTGTCGTGGCCGTGGCCAGGTGATTCGCTCACAGGGTTTCTTTCAGGTCAGTTCAACATGTCCCCAGTGTCACGGAGCTGGCAGGATAATTACCGACCCCTGTTCAGACTGCGATGGTTCAGGTCTTGTCAATAAAACCAAAACGGTATCCATTAAAATTCCAGCGGGTGTGGATACCGGTGCCAGGATGCGCCTCAGGGGAGAGGGTGAAGGAGGGCGCAGAGGGGGTCCTTCAGGTGACCTGTATGTTGTGATTCATGTTCAGCCACATGAATTTTTTCAGCGTGATGGTCAGATAATTTACCTCCGGTATCCTGTTTCCATGGTCAAAGCTGCACTCGGGTGTGAAGTCGAAGTCCCGACTGTTCATGGAAAGGTCATGCTGAAAATACCTGCCGGTACCCAGTCCGGGGAACATTTTACCTTGCGAAAAGAAGGCGTGCAAAGTTTAAGGGGAACTGGAAAAGGTGATATGGTTGTTGAAGTTCAGGTCCAGACACCTGTCAAGCTTACAAAGCATCAGAAAGAGCTTTTGAAAGAATTTGATGAGCACTGCGAGGAAGAGGAAGGATTTTTGTCACGTTTGTTTCACGGGAATTTTGGACAGAGCAGTAAAAAACATCAATCGGGAGATGCAAAGTAAATGTCCCGGGAAACCCGTTTTTCCCATTTTGATACAGCCGGTAATGCCATAATGGTAGATATCGGCACCAAGAAAGAAACTGAGCGTCGGGCTGTAGCGGCAGGCAGGGTAGAGATGAAACCCGAGACCTGCAGGATGGTTCGTGAAGGTACGACAGCAAAAGGCGACGCCCTGGGGGTTGCAAGGATAGCCGGTATCATGGCGGCAAAAAAAGTTGACAGTCTTGTTCCTCTTTGTCATCCTCTTGCAGTGACAAGTGTTAATATTGATTTTACTTTTGAAGAGGACGGCAGGTCGATAGGTATTGAGGCAACTGTTGGAATTAAAGGTAAAACCGGAGTGGAAATGGAGGCGCTGACCGCAGTGTCGGTCGCCGCTCTCACGCTCTACGACATGTGCAAGGCTGTAGATAAGAATATAATTATCTCCGATATCCGCTTGTTGAAAAAAAGCGGTGGAAAAAGCGGAGATTTTGTCAGAGAATAGTAGCGAGAAATCACAAAGCTTGCGGGGAGAATCTGTTTAGCGGAGAACGACCATGGATGATAAACAACTAGAGAAATTTAAGAATCAGCTTGAAGACATGAAAGACAAGATCATGAATGATGTGGAGCAGACTCTTAATGATATGACAACCCAGACTGGTAACATACCCGATCCTAACGATCGCGCTACAGTCGAATCTGATCGTAACTTCGAGCTGCGAATTCGTGACCGCGAACGCAAACTGATGAACAAGGTCGAAGAAGCGCTTGGCAGGATCGATGAAGGGGAGTATGGCATTTGTGAAGGCTGTGGTGAAGATATTGCTGTAAAAAGACTGGAAGCCAGACCGGTCGCCAAGTACTGCATTGACTGCAAAACAAAACAGGAACAGCAGGAGAAGGCACAGGGCCGGTAGACCTCAATGCCCGAATTACGGAAAGATCCTGTCCTGGGACGCTGGATCATTATTTCAAAAGAACGAAGTAAGAGACCTACGGACTTTATCATTGAAGAGTATAAGTCCAGCGGCGGATTTTGCCCTCTTTGCCCCGGGAATGAAAAAACCACTCCCAACGAAGTTCTTGTCCTTGGACGTGAACCGGGATTACCTTCAAATTCATCCAGGTGGCAGGTGAGGGTAGTTCCAAACAAGTTTCCGGCTCTTGTTATCGAAGGAGAACTGGAAAAGGAAGGCGAAGGACTGTATGACCGGATGAACGGTATTGGAGCCCATGAGGTCATTGTCGAAAGCCCCAACCATGATGATCGCTTTGCGTTCCTCCCCCCGGAGCAGATGCTCCTTATTTTTCAAGCTTTCCGCAGCAGAATAAATGACCTGTCACGGGATGAGCGGTTCAGTTACGTGATGGTTTTCAAAAATTACGGAAGGGCAGCCGGGGCTTCCCTGGAACATCCGCATTCGCAGCTTGTAGCATTGCCTATTCTGCCGCGCATGGTAACCTCTGAGCTCGAGGGCACCCTTTCCTATTATAAGTATAAGGACCGCTGCATTTATTGTGATATTATCCGCCAGGAGATACAGCAGGATATACGTCTTGTCTGTCAGAATGATCACTATGTTACCCTGACCCCCTTTGCTCCCCGTTCACCATTTGAGATGTGGATTCTACCCAAAAAACACAGTTCTTCCTTTACGGATGTAAACGAGGAGTCCTTACAGGGCCTTGTAGATATCTTTTCGGAAAGCCTGCAGCGTTTGGATCTCTGTATTCCGAATGTTCCGTATAATTTCGTTCTTCATACACAGCCCCTTCGTTCAGAACCCTTGGAACATTATCACTGGCACTTTGAAATTGTGCCAAAATTAACGAGCATTGCAGGTTTTGAGTGGGGTTCAGGTTTTTATATCAATCCCATGCCCCCTGAAGATACCTGCCGGTATCTGAAGGATGCAATGTAGGAGGCTCAAGTGGATAAAAGGCGTATTCTTCTGGTCGATGATGAAGAGGGAATTCAACTGCTCTATCGGGAAGAGTTTGAAGACGAGGGGTATGAAGTTGTTTCAGCCTACAATGGTGACGAGGCTCTGGAAAAATTCAAACAGGAACCACCTGACCTGGTAATACTTGATATCAATATGCCGGGCATGAGTGGAATAGAAGTCTTAAGAAGAATGAAAGAAATCAATCCAGACCTCCCGGTTGTTCTCAGTTCAGCATATCAAGAGTACAAGCAGGATTTCGGCACCTGGGCCTCTGAGGATTATATTGTGAAGTCTGCTAATATGGATGAACTGAAAGAAGCAGTCAGGAAAAATCTCAAGTAATCATTCACCGCTGCAACAGGAAATCCTTAACAATTATTTTCGGGCATATGCGAGTGGGTTCGGCAGTTGTCCTTATTACATCTCCTGGTTGACAAACACGCACCCCTGCACATGAAAGATATACAGAATCTTCGTGATGACCGGCGAATAAATATCCGGAAGGTCGGCGTTAAAACAATTTCCTATCCTGTAACTGTCCTGGACAAGTCACACAAGTTACAGAAAACGGTAGCAACTGTTAATATGTACGTCAATTTGCCGCACCGGTTCAAAGGGACTCATATGAGCCGTTTTGTTGAGATACTCAACAGGTTTCGTGGCGAAATCAACCTGGGAAGTTTTCATCTCATCCTTCAGGAGATGAAGGAACGTCTGGATGCCGAAGCATCTCACATGGAAATAGAGTTCCCATATTTTATGCAGAGGGAGACCACTCCTGAAGCTATCGGGATGGAACGGTACGAGTGCAGGATGCATGGTTCATTGCAGGAGTGCGACGATCTGGTGATGGAAATTACCGTGCCGATTTTTCTGCCTCCATTTGTCCATGACCATGGCGGTCTGCCTCGTTCAATGGGACGATGGGGGACAGCAAGGGTTGCTGTCCGGTTTAATCACTTTATCTGGATAGAAGAAGTGATAAGCCTGGTAGAGCAGGGCATTGTAATTGATGCTGAATTTCCGGAATCAGTAGAATCAGTTACCAGATGCCTTGGAAAGATTTTTTCTGGCCATCCGGCAATTTCATGGTTCAGCATTGCTGTGGAGAATCTGGCTGACGGGTATTCAACCTTTGCTACAATTGAAGAACAGATTGAGCAGGATGTGGAGGATTTCAGACTGATTTATCATGACCGGATGAAGTAAAATAAATAGCATACATGGAACATTATGAGTGAGTTACTTTTCGAAATCGGTACCGAGGAAATTCCTGCGGGGTATATCAAACCGGCACTTCAGTACTTTGAACTGGCCGCCAAAAAACATTTTGCCGAACTAGGTCTGGATCATGGAAAGGTCAGGACCCTGGCAACCCCTCGTCGTTTAACTCTGGTTGTCGATGATCTTCAGGACACCCAGCCGGACAGAACTTTAGAGCATAGGGGTCCCTCAAAGCAGACCGGGATTGACAGGGAAGGCAACCCCTCGAAAGCGGCCCTCGGTTTTGCCAGGTCGCATGGTGTTGCTGCGGAAGATCTTAAAGTAGTCAGCACCAAAAAGGGTGAATACCTTGTAGCCTTTGAAGACGTTAAGGGGCGTACTGCAATGGACCTTCTCCCTGGGGTTTTAATAGAACTCATAAAGAAAATGCCATTTCCCAAATCCATGGGATGGGGGCATGGAAAGATAACATTTGCCCGTCCCATTCAATGGTTGCTAGCAGTGTACAATGGCGAGGTAATAGAATTTTCCCTTGAAGAAATTTCGAGCAACAGGACAACTCTGGGGCATAGGTTTATGTCCCCGGCACCGGTTACAGTAACAAGTTTTGATCAGTACCAGGATCAGCTCAGGAAAAACTGGGTTATTGTGGACCAGGATGAACGGCGTGCAATGGTCATTGCTGAAGTGAAAAGAGCTGTGCAGGACCATGGGGGGAATGAAAGATCAGAACCGGTGTTGGATGATGAACTTGTTAATACAGTGACTCATCTTGTAGAGATACCCTGGGGGGTATGCGGTTCATTTGATGATAAATTTCTCGAGCTCCCACGTGAAGTACTTGTTACCTCCATGCGCGAACATCAGAAATATTTTCCGGTCATTGGTTCAGATGGTAAGCTTCTGCCGTTATTTGTGGCGGTCAATAATAACCGTATAGATGACCTCGAGCTAGCGGTAAGTGGACATCAGCGTGTTTTGAGAGCACGGCTTGAAGACGCTCTGTTTTTTTTCCGTGAAGACAAGAAAAAGAAGCTTGCCGATCGACAACAGGCCCTTGAAGGAATTGTCTTCCAAAACAAGCTCGGCTCAATGCTTGAAAAATCGAAACGCACCGCAGCCCTATCTGAAACTCTGGCTGCGAAGATTATTCCGGAAAAAAGAGAAAATGCCAAACGGGCAGCCTTGCTCGCCAAATGCGATCTGCTGACCGAGATGGTGGGTGAATTTCCATCCCTTCAGGGAGTCATGGGAAGGGAGTATGCTATTTTTGACGGGGAAAAACAGGATGTGGCCCAGGCTGTCTTTGAACATTATAAGCCTGTCCGTGCGGGCGGAGAATTACCTCAGGGGCTTGTGGGGGCAACGGTAGGGATAGCTGACAGGGCAGATACCCTGGCCGGCTGTTTTTCCATAGGTGAAAAACCGACCGGGACAACTGATCCGTTCGGCCTGAGGCGCCTGTCTCTTGGTTTGCTTAATATCATACAGGGGCACAATATTCATGTATCGCTGCGGGAAATTGTGCATAATGCCCTTTCTGGGTACAATGATATTGTTGAAGTACCAGGTGATACCGCGGACCAACTGATGGAATTCATCCGTCTTCGATTTGAAAACGATGTTATAGCCACCGGAGTTAAGGCGGAAACAGTTATTGCCGCCACCTCTGTCTCTTTTGATGATGTGGTGGACTGCCGATCCAGGATACAAGCTCTTTCGAATATCAGCAGCCGTGAGCAATTCACGGTGTTGGCAGGATCTTTCAAACGGATCAGCAATATAATAAAGGACAATAATGATACTTCTGTTCTTGATCATTTATTAACCGATGGAGCAGAAAAAGGCCTTTATGAGACACTCGTGGCTGTGAGTTCAAAAACCACACCACTCATTGAAAGGGGGCAGTACGATGATGCCCTTGAAGCAATGCTTGTGATGAAAGAACCGGTGGACCGGTTTTTCGATGATGTGATGGTTATGACAGAAGATCCCTCCGTACGGCAAAACCGCCTGAATTTGCTGACAGCATTGGGCGAACTTGTGCTTAACGTTGGAGATATATCAAGAATGCACCAGGAAAGTATTGTCTGAAATGGAGGGTATTGAGTATTGCTTGCTTTGTTTGCCAGGACTCTCAATAAATAAATCTGACCCACTGGTTAATGGCACGCCAGACCCATCTTTTTCAATGATATCAAATATTCCAACGATCTGTGGAACCGTTGGGTTCATCGATAGGTTTCCGGAATAATATTCAGCGGCAGTATTTCCTAACTGCATGTATTTACTGTAAAAATAAGAATTTAAAGGTGCGTTTTACTTGACGTTTTCTGCAACAGATGTTATTTGTTAATGTTTAGCGCGAGAGTGGCGGAACTGGTAGACGCACTGGATTTAGGATCCAGCGCACAAAGTGCGTGGGGGTTCAACTCCCCCCTCTCGCACCAGTATACACGTAATGTAGAACTAGTTTGTAATTATTAATCAAAATAATGAGTCTGCCGGTTGGCGGAAAAATAAAAAAAGGAATTCAATCAATGGATGTTGTAGTCGAAAATGTAGGTGAGTTGACCCGTAAGCTGTCTATTACTTTACCCCAGAAAGAAGTGAGTAAAGAGTTGGACAAAGCATATAAAAAGTTGAATAAAGAGGTCAATCTTAAGGGCTTTCGCCGTGGAAAAGTACCTGTATCCGTCCTGAAGAAAAATTTTCAGGACCGGGTGGAAGCAGAAGTTGGAGAACAACTTGTTCAGGCCACTTATTTTGATGCTGTTGAGAAAGAAAAACTCGATCCGGTTGTCCATCCGGATATCAAGGAACATATATTTAATGAAGATGGCACGTTCGTCTACATAGCTGAAGTCGATATCAAACCCGTTTTCGAATTAAAAGATTACAAAGGGCTTGAAATTGAAAAGCCGGCCACCGAAGTAACTGACGAAGAGATTAGCGCTAGGGTTGAAACGCTTCGCAGGGAGCATGCAGCCTTGAAAACAGCGGATGATGACTATACAATTCAGACTGATGATGTTGCAATAGTTGATTTTCAGGGTTTTCATAATGACAAAGCTATGAAGGAAGTTCATAACGAGGATTATTCGGTGGATATCGGTTCAGGCAGCCTTGGGCAGGAGTTTGAAGAAAAGCTTGTAGGGTTGAAAAAAGGTGACAAGACCCTTTATGAAGTTGATTTTCCTGCTGATTATCCGAACCCGGTCCTGGCAGGGAAAAAAGTGGAGTTCAAAGTTGATGTAAAAAGCGTAAAACAACGATTGAAGCCTGAAATCGACGATGAATTTGCCAAAGATATCAATGAGGATTATCAGAATGTTGATGACCTGAAAGCAGGTGTCTGCCAGCAGCTGCAGCAGGAGAAAGAAACGGCCCTTGAGGGTGACCTTGACGATCGGATTATGCATAAACTCATTGAGAACAACCCATTAGAAGTTCCAGAGCGGCTGGTAATCTACGAGATTGAGGAGATGGTCAAGCAGACCGAAGCCAATCTTGAGCGGAGTGGCTTAAATCTTGAATCTGCCGGGATTAATAGGGAAGAGCTTGCCGGCAATAATCGTGAAACCGCTGAAAAAAGGGTTCGCGGCGATTTTCTCCTCAAAAAAATTGCCGAGGTGGAAGATATTAAGATTGAAGATGAAGACATTGAAAGAGGATATCAACGGATTGCCGGTCAGTATAATATGAGCGTTGCAGAAGTGAAACAGTTCTTTCAGAGGCGGGAGGAAGTCCTGCCCTTCATCAATGAACTGCTCAATGAAAAGATTCTTAAATTTCTCCGCCAGGAGGCAAATCTCATAGAAACTGCATCTGTAACGGATGAGAAGAAAACGGAACAGGAAAAAAATAAATCATAAGAATAAGTATTAGTGGTATTTATGCCGGCATGTTTTATGGTATTCTATTAATAAGCAGTTAATGGTCATACAGGGAGTTGCGGCTATGAATTTAGTCCCCATGGTTGTTGAACAGAGCCCCAGGGGTGAAAGGGCTTATGATATTTACTCGAGGCTTCTCAAGGAACGGATAATTTTTCTGGGAACAGTCGTGAACGATGATATTGCAAGCCTTATCATTGCCCAACTACTTTTTCTCGAAGCTGATGATCCTGATAAGGACATTACATTCTATATCAATTCACCCGGTGGATCCGTAACCGCTGGTCTGGCAATATATGATACCATGCAGTACATCCGTTGCGATGTTGCTACCCTGTGCATGGGGCAGGCAGCGTCCATGGGTGCACTTCTGCTCGCAGCCGGTAAGGCGGAAAAAAGATTTACCCTGCCCAATTCAAGGATCATGATTCACCAGCCCATGGGAGGGTTCCAGGGACAGGCTACGGATGTTGATATTCATGCCAGGGAAATCCTTCGGATGCGCGCTGACTTGAATAAAATCCTTTCCAGGCATACCGGCAAAACCATCAAAAAAGTGCAGGCAGACACAGAGCGCGATTATTTTATGAATGCCAATGAAGCCCTTGATTACGGAATAGTGGACAAGGTTTTAACAAGTCGTGAAGAAACAGATAAAGAGAACAAAAAATGAGCGACGATATTAACAAAGATCATTCCATTTCCTGTACCTGTTCCTTTTGCGGTAAAAATCAGGATGAGGTAGGCAAGCTTGTCGCCGGACCGAATGTCTATATCTGTGATGAATGTATAGATCTCTGCAACGAGATCGTTCAGGATTCGGTTGATATAGAGAAAGAGGGCAGCGAGAGTCTAAATGTTCTTAAGCCGAAAGAAATTAACGAACATCTTAACGAGTACGTGATTGGCCAGGAGTTTGCCAAAAAAGTCCTGTCAGTGGCAGTTCACAACCACTACAAACGAATTGAGTCGCAGTTAATAGGCCAGGCTGATGATGTTGAACTTCAAAAAAGTAATATCATCTTGATCGGCCCCACAGGGAGTGGGAAAACCCTGATGGCACAGACTCTGGCCAAAATACTCAATGTGCCATTTACGATTGCTGACGCCACCACGCTGACAGAGGCAGGGTATGTTGGAGAAGACGTTGAGAACATTCTGGTCAACCTGCTTCAGGCGGCCGATTATGACATCGAATTGGCGGAAAAAGGGATTATTTATATCGACGAGATAGATAAAATCGCCCGCAAATCTGACAGCCCCTCACTGACGAGGGATGTTTCCGGGGAAGGTGTACAACAGGCTCTGTTGAAAATTATCGAAGGCACAATCGCCTCTGTACCTCCCAAGGGAGGCCGCAAGCATCCACAACAGGAACTTGTTCGTATAGATACTTCAGATATTCTGTTTATTTGCGGCGGTGCATTTGTTGGATTGGATTCGGTTATCAAAAAACGGACCGGTACAAAAGCTATAGGTTTCGGGGCTGAGGTGGTTGCCGATCCGAAAAAGGAATTCGGGGAAATTATTTCAGGTATTCTTCCTGAAGATCTGTTGAAATTCGGTCTGATTCCTGAACTGGTGGGGAGACTGCCGGTCATTGCGACAATGACCGAATTGCATGAAAAAGACCTTATTCGAATACTCCAGGAACCCAAGAATGCCCTGACCAAACAGTACCAGAAATTATTCGAGATTGAGGGGATTACACTCCGGTTTACCTCGGGTGCACTGCAGGCAATTGCAACCAAGGCACTGAAAAGGAAGTCCGGTGCAAGGGGGTTGCGCTCTGTTCTGGAAGAGGCAATGCTGGATGTGATGTTTGAAATACCTTCAGAGGAAAATGCAACCGAATGTGTTGTGAACGAGCAGGTGATAACCAATGGTGAATATCCGGTTATTCTGTTCGAGAGCAAAGAAACCAAGAAAAGTGCTTGAAATACGATATGAGTGAATCTACTTCTAAATTTTATCCGTTAATGCCCCTCCGGGATATAGTCATTTTTCCCGGCATGGTAGCCCCTCTGGTAGTGGGCAGAAAAAAATCCATTGGCGCCCTCGAGGAGGCAATGGAAAACCGCTCACTTATCTTCCTTGTCAGCCAGAAAGACGTCGGCATAGATGACCCTGAGGAGGTACACCTGTATAGAACAGGAACCCTTGCCACGGTCATGCAGTTGTTACGCCTGCCTGATGGTACAATTAAAGCCCTGGTAGAAGGAAAGCGACGGGCACGGATAACCAGTTTCGAAGAAGGTGAGGCTTTTTTTTCTGCCACTGTCGAGGAGCAGCCTGATAGCAATACCGAGGGCTCTGAGGTAGAAGCATTCACCCGCGAGTTGAAGCGGTTATTTGAGGAATATTCCCAGATTAACAAAAAAATTCCCAAAGAGGTTCTCTCCTCGATAGCCGGGATAGAAAATCCCTCTCGACTAACGGATACGGTTTCTTCGCATATACCTCTTAACACCCGCGAAAAGCAGGATATCCTGGAAACCATTTCCCTGCCGGACAGAATATCATTGATCCTGGAGGCAATTTACCGTGAGATAGAGCTTGCAGAGCTTGAAAAAAATATCCAGGCCAAGGTAAAGAAAAAAATGGGTACAACCCAGCGTAATTATTACCTTGGTGAGAAGATAAAAGCTATCCAGGAGGAAATGGGCCAGAGTGAAGGTGGTGATGATATTGCCGAACTTGAAGAGGCTATCGCAAAGAAAAACCTCCCAGATGATGTACTCGAAAAGGTAACCAAGGAGTTGAAGAAACTCCGCCAGATGCCTCCCATGTCCGCCGAAACAACGGTCGTCCGCAATTATGTTGACGCGATTATCAATCTGCCATGGTCGGAAAAAAGTGACTCGGAAATTGATATTGATGTGGCTGAAAGAGTCCTGGATGAAGACCATTACGGGCTAAAAAAACCCAAAGAAAGAATTCTTGAATACCTGGCCGTCCAGGCCCAGGTTGAAAAAATAAAAGGGCCTATTCTTTGTCTGGTCGGCCCTCCCGGTGTTGGGAAGACATCTGTTTGCAAGTCAATTGCCAGGGCAATGGGTCGTAAATTCACAAGGCTTTCACTTGGGGGAGTTCGTGATGAGGCCGAAATAAGGGGTCACAGGCGGACCTATATAGGCGCCATGCCGGGCAAAATTATTCACTCCATGCAAAAGGCTGGGGTTATCAACCCGGTTTTCTGTCTTGATGAAGTGGACAAGATGAGCATGGATTTTCGTGGCGATCCATCCTCGGCTTTGCTCGAGGTGCTTGATCCGGAACAGAACTTTGCTTTTAACGATCATTACCTGGATCTTGATTATGATCTTTCCCAGGTGTTTTTTATTACAACTGCAAATAATCTTCATGGCATCCCGCTGCCTCTGCAGGACAGGATGGAGATTATAAAGCTGAGCGGTTATACGGAAGCAGAAAAGCTGAAAATTGCCGATGGATTTCTTGTACCCAAGCAACTAGAGGCTAACGGTTTCAAAACTGATGATATTCATTTCAGCGATCAGGCTATTCTCGATATTGTACGTCGGTATACCCGTGAAGCAGGTGTAAGAAATCTTGAAAGAAGCATTGCCTCAATATGCCGGAAAGTTGCCCGTGATCGCCTGAAGAGGAAAAGTAAGGACAAGACATATCGCATATCCAAGCAGTCAGTAGGGCGACACCTTGGGGTGGCTAAATATCGCTATGGACTGGCCGAAGAGCAGGATGCAATAGGCCTTGCTACTGGACTGGCGTGGACAGAAGTGGGAGGAGAACTCCTGCAGATAGAATCTACCATAATGACCGGGTCTGGCAAGCTGACGGTGACCGGCAAGCTGGGTGATGTCATGCAGGAATCTGCACAGGCAGCCATGTCATATGTACGGTCCAGGGCAATGCGCCTTGGCCTGGAGCCGGAATTTTATCAAAAGATTGATGTGCACGTCCATGTACCCGAAGGAGCTATACCCAAGGATGGCCCCTCTGCCGGAATAACGATGGCGACAAGTATTATTTCAGCCCTGTTGAAGATACCTGTCAATCGTCAGATTGCAATGACAGGGGAAATAACGCTGCGTGGGAGGGTATTGCCCATAGGTGGCCTTACTGAAAAACTGCTGGCCGCCAAAAGGGGCAATATTACACATGTGCTTATTCCCAGTGAGAATGAACGGGATCTGAAAGAGGTGCCTCAACGGATTAGGGGAAGTCTCATTATCGACCTGGTGGATCATGTTGACGAGGTACTGCAAAAAGCTCTTATGGTTCAGAATGGTGAGGTGCTTTTTAAAGATGTGCCACTCGAATCAATCTATAGTGATATTACCGCATCATCGCATAACACACCTGCTCATTAAGAGTGGCAAATAATATTAATAAGCCCTGAATCTGGAAGTAAAATTTGTTAGCAACGGACTTTTGTCTAAAGCACCTTTTTTACTTGACTGACAGGGGTTATCCTGATAAATACCACAATCTGTGGGGCGGATAGCTCAGTTGGGAGAGCACCGGCCTTACAAGCCGGGGGTCACAGGTTCGAGCCCTGTTCCGCCCACCACAAATACTCTGGGGTCGTAGCTCAGTTTGGTTAGAGCGCCGGCCTGTCACGCCGGAGGTCGCGAGTTCGAGTCTCGTCGGCCCCGCCAGAGAAATCAAGGGACTTAAGCAAATTGCTTAGGTCCCTTTTTTATATCTCATGAGATATAAAAAATAAAATCATCCTTACTTACCGATATTTCTTGTAAAAATTCGTCGTTAAACATAACATGAGATAATAAATACACTAGGGGGCAGTGTAATATTCATGGGCCTACTTCATTTTCTAATAATTAATGGAGAAGAAAATGGCAGAAGATAGAAGGATAGTGATGGTTACTTCAATGGGCAAGAAGTTCAAGGGATATGTGGCCATTCCCAATGATAACCTGAGGACAACCGATCTCCTTAACAGTGCAAGTATCTTTTGGAAGGATCCCAGTGAGAAATGTTTTGACAATGCTGTAATGATGTATGATGTGCAGATGCTCGTTGATGAAACGTCCGTTTGTGCCAAGTTTGATAAAATTCAGGTTAAACTGTCGGAAGTTATCTATTTTTATGATGATCAGGAAGCAATTTCTGATGATAAGGAAAAGATGCGGGCATCAACAATGGTACAGAAAACGAAGGAAAATCTTCAGGTGGTAACAATTGTTACCACCGAGGTCTCAAACTCTTTTTATAATATCACGGGAACTTTTTTTGGCCTTTTCAAAAAAAAATCTAACGATAAGTTTATTCCGCTTACCGATGTCTCAATCAACGAATTATACAAAAAGGAAGGTAAATGGTTCCAGAGGAAGATAGAACTGCCGTATCAATTCATCTGCATCAGCACAAGTCATATTGAGGCGGTGCAGATGGAGTAATCTCAGGTTATCATGGGTAGAGTGCATAAATCAAATTCGGTAATGAATGACTACCGTTACTTCCGGTGATTTGTTTTTATTCAATTTTACTTAAAGGTAATGTAAATGGGAGTAAACAAGCACAGTAAATCACAGTTTGTCAATTTAGTTATTTCCGCCATTTTTATCATATCCGGGCTTTATCTGGCAATGAACTACCTCATGGAATTCCCTGAACCTCAGATTCATTGGGAAGGTGTTGGTCCGCTTATTGTCTGCTTATTTTACTATATTATTTCGTGACGATCGTAGTAAGCATTTTTAAAATATTGGATTGAAAGGTGTTCAATTTGAAAGCGTGTCAATCTCACCTTAGCTCCTATTGATAAAACGCTATTTCAATTATTAATTCACATTATATTATTTTTTTTCCAGCGTGAGAGGAGAGGCAATGACAATTGCCTGTTATAAATAACTATTTGTTTTATGATATATTGTTGGGCATGGGCGACTCTTTAAAGAAAAGTATAGTGATGAGAGACAAATCACTGTATTACAAGCTCAAAGTCATATCCATCCTTCTCCTTCTTTTCCCCTGTTCGGGTTTCTTTTACTTTGCTTACAAAGTTCGGACTTCTACATTATAAATATAATATTCTGTCAGGTTTATTTCTTTGTTTTTTTCAAATCCAGTTTGCGCTGCTCCAATTCTAATTTTCTTAGCTCCTTGAGGTACCTGTTGCGATCAACATAGTTTTTATAGTGCTCGTTTTCGTAAAGCATTTGTCCCGCTTCACTCCTGTAGCGATCTCCTATATAGCGGTCCTGGCTGCCCATATAATAATCATCGTTACGATATTTCTTATACCTGTATTTTGATTTTTTGTATTTCTTATATTCTTTATTCGTGGAGTACTTTTTAGATTTATTGCCAAAATCATATGAGTCCATCATGTCTGTCCTTCTGGCGAAAGAGGGTGCTGCAAAACCCAGAATAAGTAAAATAATCATTAGCTTTTTCATTGTTCCCTCCACTCTTTTCTGATTCCTGGTTCGGTGCTCAGAAAAATATTACGCATAGGTTTCAATCGTAGTTAACGTGTTACATCATTATAGCATTCCACTGTTTTAACACAAATGACATGGCATCTTCAGGGTAAAATCCTGTTGACTGTTTCCTGTGCATGAGATTACTGAGGGATTTTGTCCGCACCCTGTTTTTGCTGTGCCTTAACCCAACCCAGACGTATATAATAATGTTGACCACAGTTTTTCCATTTCTCGCATGAATCATCATGTTTCACAATGTGTATGTCGGCTTTGTCATCACTTGCTGTATTGCGGGGTTCTTTGCAGTAGCCGCTAAATTCATCTTCGATTTTATAAAACTTGCAACTCATACATATCTGGTTCATGTGTTTTGTACCTCATGGCGTTAACGTTGTTATATTTATATTTTAAGCATGAAAAGTTAGGGATGCACATGTTTTTTTAAAGAGTTTTTGGTGCTTCTGAAGCTGAACTTGTTGAATTTGTGTTGTTTGCTTAATTTTACATTTTGCACAACATATTGGACTTTTGTTCTTGAACTTACACTACATGTTGTGATATAAAGTCATAGTTGACTGTCAGGAACAGCTTTTCATGGTTGTCCTTTTGTCATGATACGAGATGAAGAAGGTGAACGAAAATTCAATTTCCTGAGGGGAGAGATGATGACCGTTGATATGATCAAGCAGGAACTGACCAAAGCCGCCGAAACAGTTCTGGAGCGCCGCTATTACCTGAAAGATGAGAATGGCAGGGCTCTTGAGAACTGGGACACGCTTTGCCGCAGGGTTGCTGATGCTGTTGCAGATGTGGACAGGGAACAAGATGATTACGATTTTCTGCGGGACAGTTTTTTTAACATGATCTATCACCTTGACTTCCTGCCGAATTCTCCCTGCCTTATGAATGCAGGGACTGATCTCGGACAGCTTTCGGCGTGTTTTGTCCTTCCCATTGAAGATTCAATGAATGGAATTTTTACCTCTATCCGGAATGGTGCTTTGGTTCATAAAACCGGGGGCGGTACGGGATATTCATTTTCAAGGCTGCGTCCAAAAAATTCAGCAGTTCAGTCAACCCAGGGGGTGGCTTCCGGGCCCTTGAGTTTTGCAGCTGTCTTTGATGCTGCTACAGAAACTATCAAACAGGGAGGTAAACGCCGTGGTGCAAACATGGGGGTGCTGCGAGTTGATCACCCGGATATCCTGGAGTTTATTTACGCCAAAGAGGACCAGACACGTTTTACCAACTTTAACTTCAGTGTTGCAGTAACCGATAAATTTATGGATGCGGTTAAAACAGGTCAGGACTATGATTTAATCGATCCTGCCGACGGGACTGTTGTAAACACACTCAATGCCGCCAGCGTATTTGACAAAATTATTGATCTTGCCTGGCACAACGGGGAACCTGGTGTTTTGTTTGTCGATGCGGCAAATAGAGCCAATTCGACACCTCAGCTCGGGGATTTTGAGGCAACGAATCCTTGCGGGGAACAATGGCTTCTGCCGTATGAAAGCTGTAACCTGGGATCAATTAACCTGGGACAATATATTGTTGAACGTCAACTCGACTGGGATCGACTTGCTAAAACAGTACATCTAGCAGTACGTTTTCTTGATAATGTTATTGATTGCAACCGATTTCCCATTCCGGAAATTGCAGAAATGACGCAGAAGACACGTAAAGTAGGTCTCGGAATCATGGGTATGCATGATATGTTAATCCAGCTTGAACTTCCGTATGGGAGTGATGAGGGCAGAAACTGTTCAGCCAAGGTTATGCAGTTTATCCGTGATGAGGCTGAAAAAGCATCCGTAGAGCTGGCTGATATGAAGGGTCCGTTCCCGGCATATAATTCGCAGTTCAATCATTATCCCCCCAGGAGAAATGCTGCGCTCACTTCAATCCAGCCAACCGGCACAGTCTCAATGATTGCTGACTGCGCTTCCGGCTGTGAACCCTATTTTTCCATTGTCATGATGAAACATGTCATGGACGGCGATAAGCTCCTGATGGCCAACAAACACTTTGAACGTATAGCAAGGCAGGAGGGATTTTATTCGGAGGAACTTATGACCAGGGTTGCCGAAAGCGGTACTGTTATAGGTCATGAGGAGATACCTGAAAAATGGCAGGATATTTTTAGAACAGCTCAGGACATTTCACCTGAAAATCATATCAAGATGCAGGGTTTCCTGCAGACAAGCGGGGTGGACAGTTCTATAAGCAAGACCATCAACCTGCCATCAACCGCGACCAGGGACGATGTCCGCCTTTCGTATGAGCTTGGTTTTGAACTGGGGTGTAAGGGGTTGACGGTTTACCGTGACGGGTCACGTGATTCCCAGGTCCTCAATACCGGTAAAGAATCGGATAATGATATGACTGCAGTAGTGAGCAGTCAGGGGGTTGTTCATAAAAAGAAACTGCCGGATGTCCTCAGTGCCAAAAGATACCGGCTCAAGGATGCTAACGAAAATACTATTTACTTAATCGTCTGCTTTGACGATAATGAAAATCCGATGGAGGTTTTTGCCAAGTTCCCTTTCGATAACCGTGTAGATCTAAAAGATAAGTCAACTATGTGGACAACTACCTGCCGACTTGTCTCTTTGGCCCTGCGTTATCAGATCCCCATGGATGAGATTATTAAACAGCTAGATCGTTCTAGTGGCCATATGCTTGATCTTCCTGCCCAGCTTGGTAAGCTCCTGAAATCGTTTATGGCCGGTACACAAAGGGGATTTTCTTCTGCATGTCCTGAATGCTCTGGGAAACTGGTTTTTGAAGAGGGGTGTGAGGTCTGTCACGACTGCGGATACAGCAAGTGCTCATAGCTCATCAGATAGCTTCTGAAAATACGGATCGGTTTTTCTTGAAATTCTCATCAAATTAAGAATATATTCCAGCCGAAATATAATACTACCGGCAGGAGAGAACCAATGACGAAAATCGGACGGAACGAACCGTGCCCTTGCGGCAGCGGTATAAAGTATAAACGCTGTTGCCTGCGAAAAGAGAGTGAGAGTGAAACTTTATCTCCCGTGCATCAGTTGAAGATTTCTTTGATGGCTGAAATTGAAAAAATCACGAATGCAGCACAGCGTAATGAGGAAATTGTACGAGAGCTTGGGGTTTTTATTTTTTGTACTACTTCGAAAGGAGATGCATGGCTGCTTGAAATTGCCGAAAGCGATGCTGTACAGCTTGCCAGAGAAGGCAAACCTTTAGATGTCCCTGTTGACGAGAATCCGGAAACAATAGAGATCAGCTGGAGTCATACCTTTGCCATTAAGGACCGTCAGTTTTACCTGACAGCATACGCCGATAAAACGGAAACCTGTCTGGAAAACATGCCCACACAGCGCATTCACGCTGCAATGAGAAGGATAAGAAAGAAATATTCTGAAGAACAACTGAGTCAGGTACATATCAGTTCACCTGAAACAGAATAAATATAGCAATGCTCCCCTGAATGAAAGACAGTTGGCAGTGGTATCGATTTGTTCCCGTGACGTTGGTCATGGGAACAATTTTTTTTCTGTCTCATCAGGATGGTTCACGTCTGGAGCTACCGCAAATACCCTATATTGACAAAGCCGCACATTTTCTAATGTACAGCCTTCTTTCAGGCTCGGTTCTTTACTCTTTCCCGGTGTATCTGCGTCAACATCATCCTGAACGGACAGGGATTGTAACCATCCTGTTTTGCATTGGCTACGGTATATCTGATGAATTGCACCAGTCTTACATCCCAGACCGGGTAGCGAGTATGAGCGATCTCATCGCTGATCTGTCGGGTGCAGTTTTTACGGTTATATTATGGTTTCTCCTTTGCAGACGTCGCTTGCAGCACCTTCCTGGAAACAAGTGATTGAAGAAGAAAACCAATTAAGCAATCAGGTATTGAGCAGTAATCGTCCCATATCTTTGGCAAAATAGGTCAGGATAATATCTGCACCCGCACGCCTGATGGAGAGAAGCGTTTCAGCCATGACTTTTTCCCCATCGATCCAGCCTTTCTCAGCAGCAGCCTTAATCATGGCATATTCCCCACTGACATGGTAGGCCGCTATGGGAAGGTCAAATTCATCATGCAGGCGGCTGATGATGTCAAGATAGGCAACTGCCGGTTTGACCATCAGAATATCGGCCCCCTCTTCAACATCAAGCGTGGCTTCCCGAAGGGCCTCACGGCTGTTTGCGGGGTCCATCTGGTAACTGCGCCTGTCGCCGAATTGGGGCGCGCAGTCTGCCGCGTCCCGGAAGGGTCCGTAAAAATACGAGGCATACTTGACCGCATAAGACATGATGGGAACCATGTGGAAGTCATGTTCATCAAGAGTGCTGCGAATTTCAGCCACACGTCCGTCCATCATATCTGACGGAGCGACAATATCCGCTCCGGCTTTTGCGTGAGACAGAGCTGTTCGTGCAAGGATTTCAATTGTTGTATCATTATCAACCTGACCATTGACCAGACACCCACAGTGTCCATGGTCGGTATATTCACAGAGGCAGACATCGGTTACTATTGACATGTCCGGAGCTGCATTTTTCAATTCTTTGATTGCCCGTTGGATAATACCGTCTTTCGCATGGGCCCCTGATCCCATGGGGTCTTTGGTTTCCGGTAAACCAAATAGAATTACAGACCTTACACCCGCTTCCATGCATTCTTTAGACTCATTGCCCAGTTGATCAACAGAAACTCTGTAAACCCCAGGCATTGAGATAATTTCTTCACGTTTTCCCTTGCCGGGCATCACGAAGATTGGATAGATCAGCTGTTCCGGGGACAGGCGGGTTTCCCTGATCAGGGAACGAAGATTATTATTTTGCCGCATCCGTCTTGGACGATATTCTGGAAAGACCATGCTCTACTCCCTCTCAAGTTCTATATTCAGAGACTTTAATTTTTTATGTAAATGGCTCCGTTCCATGCCAATCTGTTCAGCTGTTTGAGAAATATTTCCCTTGTTTTCCCGCAACTTTACAATCAGGTAGTCACGCTCAAACTGCTTTTTGGCATCCTTGTAACCATATTGACTGTATTGATTGTGACTGACCGGAGGGGATGATCCATTTCGGGATTCCAGAAACAGAGTTACATCCTTTTCTGTAATTGATTTTCCCGGGGTCATTATCATTACACGTTCGACAAGATTTTTTAACTCACGTATGTTTCCAGGCCATGAGTGGCGCATCAGTGCATGAACAGCTTCATTGGTGAATTTTTTTTTGCCAAGGCCCTTCAGGGAAAATTGGCTGAGAAAATCTTCAAGCAGGAGCGGGATATCCTCTATACGGGTATCGAGATCCGGGACGATGATCGGGACAACGTTTAATCGGTAGAACAGGTCTGCACGAAAAGTATTCTTTTCAATTTCATCTTCAAGATTTTTGTTGGTTGCAGCAAGGACCCTTACATCGACACTTATGGTCTTGCTTCCACCGACACGTTCAAATTTCTGTTCCTGCAGTATTCGCAAAACCTTGGCCTGACTTTTAAGACTCATATCACCTATTTCATCAAGAAAGAGTGTGGCACCATGTGCCTGGTCAAATTTTCCCTGCCGGCTGTTAGTTGCACCGGTGAAAGCACCTTTTTCGTGACCGAAAAGTTCAGACTCTATGAGTTCTTCCGGTATTGCCGCGCAGTTAACCTCAATCATTGGTCGGTCACTGCGGGTTGATTTACTGTGAATTGTCTGTGCGACGAGTTCCTTGCCCGTTCCATGTCCTCCGCGGATAAGCACAGATGCATCGGTTGGGGCAACCCTGTCGATCTGCTCGCGAAGCTGAAGGATAGCTGTGGATTTTCCAGTGAGCTCAGGTCTAGACGGTTTACTGTCCCTGAGTATTTTATTTTCCCGTTCAAGACGGGCAACATGCAGTCCCTTACTGATGGAAAGCATGGTCTTGTCGTAAGAAAGAGGTTTCTCGATAAAATCAAAAGCCCCCTTTCTGGTAGCCTGCACTGCAGTTTCAATATTTCCGTGCCCGGAAATCATAATCACAGGAATGTCGGACCTTTTTTTTATCTCTTCGAGAGCCATCAATCCGTCCATTCCAGGCATCCAGATATCCAGCAGGACAAGATCAATTTCTTCCTGGTCTATGATAACAAGGCCATCTTCAGCAGAGGAAGCAGTAAGAGGTGTGTACCCTTCATCGGCTATAATACCGGACAAGGATTCCCGGATCGACTCTTCATCATCTATGATCAACAGGGTAGTCGTCGCCATCTTCAATTGTATTGGCAGAGTTGCTGGAAATTTTATTTGGCAAGAACGCTGTGCACGATTTTCATTTCAAATTTGACGGCCTTAAAAAAAGTCGCTCCGCAGGTAATTGATACGTTATTAGTAGTTAAAACAGAGTTATAAAAGTTTAGCAGTGACGACTATTGCGAATTCGTCAGGTTTTAATTTTGTATCATCATCTTATCAGCTATCCAGAGGGAGCTCAATAATAAAGACGGCACCGGTTGGTCGGTTGTCTCGTACTCGTATAGAACCATTATGTTCAGTTACAATAGTGTTGGCAATGGCCAGACCAAGGCCAGTGCCCGATTTTTTTGTTGAAAAATAGGGCTCGAAAAGGCGCATTTTTATACTATCACTGATCCCAGGGCCAGTATCAGAGACTTCCATCACCACAGTATTTTCAGCATGGTTTATAAACAAGAGTAGTGATATTGCTCCTTCTACAGGAAGAACCGAGACACCATTGTCTAAAAGATTGATGAGGATCCGTTTAATTTGCACAGGATCAAAGGAAAACTCAGGTATTTTTTCTTGACAGGTCAGTGTGAATGTGATGTGTTTATGGGCTTCCCGATAAAGTATGAGAATATCTTCTGCCATATTTGCAAGATCACCAGGCTTCTTTTTCACTTGTGGCATCCGTGCAAAGTCAGAGAATTCGCTCACCAGGCGTTTAATTTCCTCGACCTGGTTGACAATAGTTTTTGTGCATTGATCAAATATTTCACTGTCACCGCTTATGTTGTCAAGATATCGTTTGCGAAGCCGTTGTGCTGAGAGCTGGATTGGAGTCAGGGGATTCTTGATCTCATGTGCTATGCGGCGTGCAACTTCCTGCCAGGCAGCAAGGCGTTGCGCTTTTTCAAGTTTTGTCAGATTATCAAAAACAATTACGTAGCCCAAGGGGAGTCCTTCATCATCAAGACGGGTGATATTAATAAGGAGTGAAAAAGTCTCGCCTTTACGGACGGTGAGCCGGAGATGTCTTTCTATCGATTGTTTTCCTGAAGCATGTAATTCCTTGAAGAATCCTTCGATAATGGCAACATGGGGTCTAATGAGAACATTATGGAAATCCTGACCCAGGAAATCCCCCGGTTTTATTTTTAATAATTCTTCTGCAAATTTATTAATTGTCGTGATCTTATTGTCATCATTTATTGCAATAACTCCAGCGGTAACGTTTTTTAGAACTGTTTCCATGTAGTGTCTGCGCTGCTCGGAAAGTATGTTGCTGTCCTTGAGAGCATCATGGGCTTCTGCGAGTTTTCTGTTGCTGACGGCCAGGTCCGATGTCATCTGGTTGAATGAATCGACAAGCAGGCCCATTTCATCATCGGATTCTTTTTCAAGTTGGAAGTCGAGTTCACCTTCGGCTACCCGCCGGGTGGCTTCAGCCAGCTTATTAATGGGTCCGGTAAGACCGTGTGCCACATAAAAACCGAACCAGATAGCTCCAAAGAGAATGAGGAGGGTAATAATGAGCAGCATGATGATCAGGCTCAGTTTAATAGGTGCCTTGAGCATGACCAATTGTTTGTAATCATTCAGACCTTCTGAAATGGACTGCATTCTGACCAGCTGGTCAGAAGGAATCAGGATTGATGTGATAAGAAAATATGAATTTCCAGATCCTGCCCCGGGATTCATATGTATGATTGAACGGACAAGTTCACCAATCCCAGCATCCTGTGTAATAACCTGGGGTTTTTTATTATCCTGGGCCAGGCGCAGAGCTTCTGTCGGGATTTTTGGCATGACAGTATTGCGCACTCTTATTCCACGGGTGGTGACTATTTCAGCAGGGCTGTCATCCATTAGCGTCAGGGCATCCGGAACACCTGGTGGAGAATGCTGCAGGATCTGTATGAAAAGGTGCTCAATCTTCCTCTGACTTTCCGGGTTGGCCTGGTCGGGCTGTCTCCACGCCCTTCCCGCAAGTGGAGGCGGGCGATGAGCGGATACACGAGCGACGTGGCCTTCAGCCCGGCGGTCAAGGTCTGGCAGGAGAAGATGGGCTCGCGCGCCGGCTATGCCCGGATGGAGCAGAAGGGCGGCTGGAAGGACCGCGTGACGGCGGA